>NZ_JBFBAK010000008.1:0-413251 GCF_040689485.1 Streptomyces sp. NPDC051322
CACGAGACGGCAGCCGCCTGATAGCCACACCCAGCACCCCTGGGTGACCCAACCCTACGAATGGCTCGATCAACCCGATCAAGACGGTAGAGCCGTCTGAGGCTGCGCCTCTTTTCTGTTGCCGCCCAACTCGTCCCGACCGCCCGCCGCCGACACCTGAGATTCGCACGCCACTGGCCCTGGGCCGACGTCATCACGGCCGCGATCGAGCGACTCGCCACCCTCCCGAACCCCGGCTGACCAGCATTCACCCGCCCTGACGAGCTTGCAACCCCCCGCCGGAGACGTGGAACCCGGCGCCCACCCGACGCGACAGCCGGGCCACCAGCGTGCCTACACGCCGTAACACCCGCCACAGCAAACGAAAGGGAGCCCGTCAGCTTGCTGACGGGCTCCAGCGAAAGATCGAGTTTAGAACCCAAGCTGTCCAGGGGCCTCGGTGTTCCCGGTTGTCCCGACAGCGACGCGCCGAGCGCCCATTGGTAGCTCGACCACCAAACGGCATCACCTGCGGCGATGCTCCAAGATCCCGTCCACACCTCGTCCACAGACCTCGACATACGGCCGCTTCGGGTGACATGCGGCTGCACATACGCGAAGACCCCGGCCTCAGCGTCTCCGCTGGTGACGGGGTCTTTGGGCACCTCATAAGGGTGCCCCCGGCAGGATTCGAACCTGCGCACACGGCTCCGGAGGCCGTTGCTCTATCCCCTGAGCTACGGGGGCGTTTCGGCGGGTGAGCGCCGATGGGTGAAACCCTACCAGCTCAGACGGGGTGGCCAGGAACAGGTATTTCCGGAGGGTGGGCGTCCGTTGTCGGGGTGTGGGGGCGGAAGTGGGCAAAACCGGGACGCGGTGGGGGCGGCGGTTCTACGCTCGTGGGTGTGCCGGGCGCGTTCGGTCGGGTGCTTGTTGTCGATGACAACAAGGTCATCCGGCAGCTGATCAGGGTCAATCTCGAGCTGGAGGGCTTCGAGGTCGTGACCGCCGCTGACGGTGCCGAGTGTCTGGACGTCGTGCACCAGGTGTCACCGGATGTGATCACTCTCGACGTGGTGATGCCCCGCCTGGACGGGCTGCGGACCGCGGCACGGCTGCGTTCCGATCCGCGGACTTGCCGGGTGCCGCTGGCGATCGTCAGCGCGTGTACGCAGCAGGAGGTGGAGAGTGGCCTGGCTTCCGGGGTCGACGACTTTCTCGCCAAGCCGTTCGAGCCGGCCGAGCTGGTGCTCCTGGTGCGGCGGCTGGTGCGGCTGAAGAGCTCGTCCGCGGCTGCGCGGGCCTGTCGGAACCCGGGCGAGTGCCGGTCCGCCGGGCGGGCGGAGAGTGCGCTCGGCTGACGGGGTTGCGCACCGGGTGGTGACCGTAGCGGCGGCCGGAGCGGTGCCCGTATGGCGAAACCGGTTCGCGGAGATGCCCCCCTTCTCCCATACGCTGGTCCCGTGACCCCCGCAGAGCTCTCCTGTACCGTCGCGCGCGCCGTGCGCCGCGCGGTGGATGAGGGTGCCCTCCGAGTGGCTGTTCCCGAGCGGGTCACGGTCGAGCGGCCCCGGCCGGGTGGGCACGGGGATTACGCCACCAATGCCGCCCTTCGGCTCGCCGGGCCTGCCGGGATGCCGCCCCGGGCGGTCGCCGAGGCGCTGCGGCAGCGGATCGCCGGTACGCGCGGGATCGAGCGGGTCGAGATCACCGGGCCGGGCTTTCTGAACTTCACGCTCGTTCCGGAGGGTGCCGGCGCCGTCGTGCGTGAGGTGCTCGAGCAGAGCGCGCGGTACGGGCGCGGTACCGGAACCGGCGGCGCGGCCCGGCCGGCGTACGTGCCCGCCCCCGCGCAGGTCGCGCGACTCGGTGCGGACGCCGCGCGTTGGGACGCGCTGCTCGGCGGCGGCGAGCGGTTGCTGGTGCGCCGGGAGGGCAACCCGCTCTTCCGGGTCCAGTACGCGTACGCCCGCAGTCGCGCATTGCTGCGCAACGCGGACGACCTCGGCTTCCGGGCGGCCTATGAGCACGGCGTCGAGCAGGAGGCGGCGGTGCCCGCGCTGGTCGCCGCGCTCGCCGACCACCCGGCGTTCGTCGAAGCCGTCGAAGCCGAAGCGGTCGAAGCCGCCCGGACCGATTCGGGAGCGGCCCGGCGCCTCGCCCGGCACCTGGTCGCGGTCGCTGACGCGTTCCTGGAGTTCCACGTCACCGTGCTGCCCGTCGGCGAGGAGAAACCCTCGGCCGCCCACCGTTCCCGGCTCGCTCTCGCCGAAGCCGCCGGGACGGTGCTCGCAGGCGGCCTGGCCCTCCTCGGCATCAGCGCACCCGAACACATCTGAGACGTCTGAGAGAGCGAAGAGATGAGCCGTTCCGCACACCCCGCCGGGCCCCGGCACGCCGATGTCTACACCGAGGGCCACTACGCCGCCCCGCCCGAGGACCTCAACTCCCTGGACGAGAAGGTCTGGGCCCGTACGGTCGGCCGTAACGAGGACGGGGTCGTCACCGTCGGCGGGATCGAAGTCACCCGGCTGGCCGAGGAGTTCGGCACCCCGGCGTTCTTCCTCGACGAGACCGACTTCCGTGCACGCTGCCGGGCCTGGGCCGACGCCTTCGGGCGGGACGCCGATGTGTTCTACGCCGGAAAGGCCTTCCTCTCGCGGGCCGTTGTGAAGTGGCTCCAGGAGGAGGGGCTCAACCTGGATGTCTGCTCCGGTGGCGAACTGTCCACCGCGCTGGACGCCGGCATGCCTCCCGAGCGGATCGCCTTTCACGGCAACAACAAGACCATCGAGGAGATCGAGCGGGCCGTCGAGGCGGGTGTCGGGCGGATCGTGCTCGACTCGTTCCAGGAGATCGTCCGGGTCGCCCACATCGCGCAGAGCCGGGGCAGGCGCCAGCGGGTGCAGATCCGCGTGACGGTCGGAGTCGAGGCGCACACCCACGAGTTCATCGCCACCGCGCACGAGGACCAGAAGTTCGGCATCCAGCTGGCCGATGGCCAGGCGGCCGAGGCCGTGCGCAGGGCGCTCAAGCTCGACGGGCTCGAACTCATCGGGATCCACTCGCACATCGGGTCGCAGATCTTCGACATGGCCGGCTTCGAGGTCTCCGCGCGGCGGGTGGTGCAACTGCTCGCCGAGATCCGCGACGAACACGGAGTCGAGCTCCCCGAGATCGACCTCGGCGGCGGTCTCGGCATCGCGTACACGTCGGATGACGACCCCCGGGAGCCGCACGAGATCGCCAAGGCGCTCGGCGAGATCGTCACCCGCGAGTGTGAGTCGGCCGGCCTGACCACCCCGCGCATCTCCGTCGAACCGGGGCGCGCCATCGTCGGACCCACCGCCTTCACGCTGTACGAGGTCGGCACCATCAAGCCGCTCGAGGGGCTGCGGACCTACGTCAGTGTCGACGGCGGGATGTCGGACAACATCCGTACCGCCCTCTACGACGCCGAGTACAGCGTGGCGCTGGTGTCGCGCATCTCGACCGCCGAGCCGATGCTGGTCCGGGTGGTGGGCAAGCACTGTGAGAGTGGCGACATCGTGGTGAAGGACGCGTTCCTGCCCACGGACCTCGCCCCGGGTGATCTGCTCGCCGTTCCGGCCACCGGCGCCTACTGCCGCGCCATGGCCAGCAACTACAACCACGCGCTGCGCCCGCCGGTTGTCGCCGTCAGGGACGGTGCGGCGCGGATGATCGTCCGGCGTGAGACGGAGGAAGATCTCCTGCGTCTCGATGTCGGTTAATGAAATAGTCGTCTCACGATCCGGACAGGGGATAGAAACTCCCGTCCGGTGAGTGAGACTGGTCCACACGATAGAAGTACGAGAAGTGAGGTCGGATGATGCGTACGCGTCCGCTGAAGGTGGCGCTGCTGGGCTGTGGAGTGGTCGGCTCCGAGGTGGCGCGCATCATGACGACGCACGCCGACGACCTCGCGGCCCGCATCGGGGCCCCCGTCGAGCTCGCCGGTGTGGCCGTCCGCCGCCCTTCCAAGGTCCGGGAGGGCATCGACCCCTCGCTCATCACCACCGACGCGATGGCCCTGGTCAAACGCGGCGACATCGACGTGGTGATCGAGGTCATCGGCGGGATCGAGCCCGCCAGGGCGCTGATCACCACCGCCTTCGAACACGGCGCCGGCGTGGTCTCCGCCAACAAGGCGCTGCTCGCCAAGGACGGCACGGCCCTGCACGGTGTGGCCGAGGAGCACGGCATGGACCTCTACTACGAGGCCGCCGTCGCCGGTGCGATCCCGCTGGTGCGCCCGCTGCGCGAGTCGCTCGCCGGCGACAAGGTGAACCGCATCCTGGGCATCGTCAACGGCACGACCAACTTCATCCTCGACAAGATGGACAGCACCGGCGCCGGATACTCCGAGGCGCTCGACGAGGCCACCGCACTCGGCTACGCGGAGGCCGACCCGACCGCCGACGTCGAAGGCTTCGACGCGGCCGCCAAGGCCGCGATCCTGGCCGGAATCGCCTTCCACACCCGGGTGCGACTCGACGACGTGCACCGCGAGGGCCTCACCGAGGTCACCGCGGCCGACATCGCCTCCGCGAAGCGCATGGGCTGCACCGTCAAGCTGCTGGCCATCTGCGAGCGCGCCGCCGACGGCAGGTCCGTCACCGCCCGCGTGCACCCCGCGATGATCCCGCTGAGCCATCCGCTGGCGTCCGTCCGCGAGGCGTACAACGCGGTCTTCGTCGAGGCCGAGGCCGCCGGACAGCTGATGTTCTACGGGCCCGGCGCCGGCGGTTCGCCGACCGCGTCCGCGGTCCTCGGTGACCTGGTCGCGGTCTGCCGCAACAAGCTGGGCGGGGCCACCGGCCCCGGCGAATCCGCGTACACCCGCCTGCCCGTCAGCCCGATGGGCGAGGTCATCACGCGGTACCACATCAGTCTCGACGTGGCCGACAAACCGGGTGTTCTCGCCCAGGTCGCTACGGTCTTCGCCGAGCAGGGCGTATCCATCGACACGGTGCGCCAGCAGAGCCGACAGGACGGAGACGGCGAGGCCTCCCTCGTCGTCGTCACCCACCGCGCGCCCGACGCCGCCCTTTCCGGGACCGTCGAGGCGCTGCGCAAGCTCGACACCGTGCGCGGTGTCGCCAGCATCATGCGTGTTGAAGGGGAGTAAGGACCCATGACCAGCCCCATGTCCAGCCAGGGCACCCACCAGTGGCGCGGCATCATCGAGGAGTACCGGCACCGCCTTCCGGTCACGGACGCCACGCCGGTCGTCACCCTCCGGGAGGGCGGTACGCCGCTCGTCCCCGCGCAGGTCCTTTCCGAGCGCACGGGCTGCGAGGTGCACCTCAAGGTCGAGGGCGCCAACCCCACCGGGTCGTTCAAGGACCGCGGCATGACCATGGCGATCAGCCATGCGAAGGAGGCGGGCGCACAGGCCGTCATCTGCGCCTCCACCGGAAACACCTCCGCTTCGGCCGCCGCCTACGCGGTGCGCGCCGGAATGGTCTGTGCCGTCCTGGTGCCGCAGGGCAAGATCGCCCTGGGCAAGATGGGCCAGGCGCTGGTGCACGGCGCCAAGATCCTCCAGGTCGACGGAAACTTCGACGACTGCCTGACGCTGGCCCGCTCGCTCTCGGACAACTACCCGGTGGCACTGGTCAATTCGGTCAATCCGTCCCGTATCGAGGGTCAGAAGACGGGAGCCTTCGAGATCGTCGACGCGCTCGGCGACGCTCCGGACATTCATGTGCTGCCGGTCGGCAACGCGGGCAACATCACCGCGTACTGGAAGGGTTACAAGGAGTACGCGGCGGACCACATGTCCACCCGTACGCCGCGGATGTGGGGCTTCCAGGCCTCCGGTTCGGCTCCGATCGTACGCGGTGAGATCGTCAAGGACCCGTCGACCATCGCGACGGCGATCCGGATCGGCAACCCGGCCTCCTGGCAGTACGCGCTGGCCGCCCGGGATGAATCGGATGGCTTCATCGACGAGGTGACCGACCGTCAGATCCTGCGCGCCTATCGCCTGTTGGCCTCGCAGGAGGGCGTCTTCGTGGAGCCGGCCTCGGCGGCTTCCGTCGCCGGTCTGCTGAAGGCCGCCGAAGAGGGCAAGGTCGACCCCGGCCAGAAGATCGTGTGCACGGTCACCGGCAACGGCCTCAAGGACCCGGACTGGGCCGTCGCGGGCGCCCCCCAGCCGGTCACCGTACCGGTGGACGCGGTCGCTGCGGCGGAACGCCTCGGGCTGGTCTAGCCCGATTTGGTTGAAAGAAGCACAGGTGGCGCGCGACACGCATCGTGCGCCTCCTGTGCGCCCTATGTCGCAGGAGAACCTTCCTTCGATAAGCTGTACTCAACCCACCCCGCCGAACTGGCTGCGGTGTTGTTGTCGTGACGACCCCCTAAGCTCGTAGGGTGGTCCGGCCCGGGCCCCGGGGGGCACACAGCCACGCCATCCGCAGTCACAGAATCCCGCAGCCACACATTTCCGCAGCCACACATTTCGCAGCCATAAATTTCGCAGTCGAAACAGGACTTGCAGTCTCACAAGGAGAGTCGTCAGAGCGATGGCCGGTCCCGCTTTCCGTGCCGCCGCCGTCCGGGTGCGCACGCCTGCCTCCAGCGCCAACCTCGGTCCGGGCTTCGATGCCTTCGGCCTGTCGCTGGGGCTGTACGACGACGTCGTCGTCCGGGTCGCCGACTCCGGTCTGCATGTCGACATCGCAGGTGAAGGCGGAGAGACGCTCCCGCGGGGCGAGAGCCATCTCCTCGTACGGTCCCTGCGCACCGCCTTCGACCTGCTCGGCGGGCAGCCGCGCGGCCTCGAGGT
Organism: Streptomyces sp. NPDC051322; assembly: GCF_040689485.1. Taxonomy (NCBI): domain Bacteria; kingdom Bacillati; phylum Actinomycetota; class Actinomycetes; order Kitasatosporales; family Streptomycetaceae; genus Streptomyces; species Streptomyces sp. NPDC051322. Next base: position 6,794 of record NZ_JBFBAK010000008.1, read on the forward strand.
CGTCTGCGCCAACCGCATCCCGCACGGCCGCGGCCTCGGTTCCTCGTCCGCCGCGATCTGCGCCGGTATCGTCGCCGCTCGCGCGGTGACCATAGGCGGGGCCGACAAACTGGATGACGCGGCCCTTCTCGAACTTGCCACCGAGATCGAGGGGCACCCGGACAACGTCGCTGCCTGTCTGCTCGGGGGATTCACCCTCGCCTGGACCGACGGCGGAGCGGCCCGGGCCATCAGGATGGAACCCGCCGATTCCATCGTTCCGGTGGTTTTCGTCCCCAGCCGGCCGGTACTCACCGAGACCGCGCGGGGACTGCTGCCGCGGACCGTGCCGCATGTGGACGCCGCGGTCAACGCGGGCCGTGCGGCGCTGCTCGTCGAGGCCCTCACCAGGCGCCCCGAGCTGCTGTTCGCCGCCACCGAGGACCGAATCCACCAGGAGTACCGTGCACCGGCGATGCCGGAGAGCGTGACCCTGGTCAACCGACTGCGGGCGGACGGCGTGCCCGCGGTCATCTCCGGCGCGGGCCCCACGGTGCTCGCGCTGGTCGAGAACGGTGCGGCCGACAAGGTCGCACGGCTGGCCGGCGAAGGGTGGGCGGCCAACCGGCTGCCGCTCGACGCCTCGGGAGCGAGCGTTCTGCCACTGGGCACCTAGGGAGCGCCCGATTGCCGGTGAACGAGAGGGGGAATATTTGTTGGATCCGGTAGTGTTAACCTCAAGTCAGCACTCGACGTCCTTGCGACGCGGTGCTTCGTGTCCCCATCAGGGACCGCATTTTCTTCCGGGAGCCTCCCCGACTGCCTGAGCAGCCTGCCTGAGCAGTTTCGAGCACGCTCCGGAACCGGCCTCTGCCGGACCCCCAGCACGTTTTGCCTTCCGCCGTACCCGGCGGACCACCGCCCCGGACACGGTTCGAGATCCGAAGGACCACGAACCACAGCCGGACAGCACAACCGGTCGCCGCGCCAGACAGGCCGACGTCCGCTCCAGGGAAGGACCCTTCGTGAGCGACACCACCGATCTGATGGGCGTGACTGCCGACAACACTGTCGACGCCACGTCCGCCGCCGGTGCTGCCACCGGCAGTACCGCACGGCGCCGCCGCTCCGGCACCGGCCTCGACGGCATGGTCCTGGCCGAGCTGCAGCAGGTCGCGTCCGGCCTCGGCATCAGGGGCACCGCGCGTATGCGCAAGAGCCAGCTGATCGAGGTCATCAAGGAGGCGCAGGCCGGTTCTTCCGCGCCCAAGAGCGCCCCGGCCGCCGAGACCGCAGAGGCCAAGCCGAAGCGCCGCGCCACCTCCAAGGCCCGTACGGGCGATGCGCCCGCAGCTGCGGAGACCACCTCAGCGCAGCAGCAGATCGACATTCCCGGTCAGCCGGCGAGTGACGACCAGCCGGCCGGCGAGCGCCGTCGCCGTCGGGCCACCGCGCAGGCGGGCAGCCCCGAGACCGCACCCGCGGCTGAAGCCGCCAAGGCCGAGGCCAGGGCGGAGAGCCCCGCCGCCACCGCCACCGAGGTGAAGACCGAGGCCCCCGCCGAGGCCAAGGCCGAGACCGCCGCCGACACGGCCGAGGGCCGTCGCGGTGACCGCCAGGACCGCGGCCAGCGCCGTGACCGCGGAGACCGCCAGGACCGCGGAGACCGCCAGGACCGCGGCGACCGCCAGGAGCGCGGTGACCGCCAGGACCGCAGCGACCGCGGCGACCGCCAGGAGCGCGGCGAGCGCGGCAACCGTCGTGACCGCGGCGGCAAGGGCGGCGACGACCAGCAGGGCGGCGGCCAGCGCCAGCAGCGCCAGGGCAGCGGCCCGCGCGCCGACGAGAACGACGACGACTTCGACGGCGGTCGCCGCGGTCGCCGCGGCCGTTACCGCGACCGTCGTGGCCGTCGTGGCCGTGACGAGTTCGGCGAGGCGCCGCAGGTGGCGGACGACGATGTGCTGATCCCGGTCGCGGGCATCCTCGACATCCTGGACAACTACGCCTTCATCCGGACCTCCGGTTACCTGCCGGGCCCGAACGACGTCTACGTCTCGCTCGCCCAGGTCCGTAAGAACGGCCTGCGCAAGGGCGACCACGTCACCGGCGCCGTCCGGCAGCCCAAGGACGGCGAGCGCCGCGAGAAGTTCAACGCGCTGGTCCGCCTCGACTCGGCGAACGGTATGGCGGCCGAATCCGGCCGTGGCCGCCCCGAGTTCCAGAAGCTGACCCCGCTCTACCCGCAGGACCGGCTTCGCCTGGAGACCGACCCGGGCGTACTGACGACGCGGATCATCGATCTGGTCGCGCCGATCGGCAAGGGCCAGCGTGGTCTGATCGTGGCCCCGCCGAAGACCGGTAAGACCATGATCATGCAGGCCATCGCCAACGCGATCACGGTCAACAACCCCGAATGCCACCTGATGGTCGTCCTCGTGGACGAGCGTCCGGAGGAAGTCACCGACATGCAGCGGTCGGTGAAGGGCGAGGTCATCTCCTCGACCTTCGACCGCCCCGCCGAGGACCACACGACCGTCGCCGAGCTGGCCATCGAGCGCGCCAAGCGTCTCGTCGAGCTGGGTCACGACGTGGTCGTGCTGCTCGACTCGATCACCCGCCTGGGCCGTGCGTACAACCTGGCGGCCCCGGCCTCCGGGCGCATCCTCTCCGGTGGTGTCGACTCGACCGCCCTCTACCCGCCGAAGCGCTTCTTCGGTGCCGCGCGCAACATCGAGGACGGCGGCTCGCTGACCATCCTCGCCACCGCGCTGGTCGAGACCGGTTCGCGCATGGACGAGGTGATCTTCGAGGAGTTCAAGGGCACCGGCAACATGGAGCTCAAGCTCGACCGCAAGCTCGCCGACAAGCGCATCTTCCCCTCGGTGGACGTCGACCCGTCCGGTACCCGTAAGGAAGAGATCCTCCTCAACTCCGAGGAGCTGGCCATCGTTTGGAAGCTGCGCCGGGTGCTGCACGCGCTCGACTCGCAGCAGGCGATCGAGCTGCTGCTGGACAAGATGAAGAAGACCAAGTCGAACGCCGAGTTCCTGATGCAGATCGCGAAGACCACGCCTTCGCCGGGCAACGGCAACGACTGACCGTCCGCAGTAGAAACAGAAGCAGTAGCGGTAGCGGACCGGCCCGCCCCGTCACGGAAGTGAGGGGGCGGGCCGGTCTGCTGTGCGCGGGCACGTGCGGGGCAGACCGAGATCTTTGCCACACCCGTTTCTCCGGAACCGGTCGGTGCCGTCCCTGCGTCTCTGGATAAAACAGCAGGTCGGAGCCGCGTTCCGGCGAAGGCGACGGCGGTATCCGGCGACCCGGCTCCCGACCGGATCCACCTGACCCTGTGCAACGCTTTTCGGAATTGCGTCGTCACCCAAGTGACGGCCTGCATCACCGTGCCTCAACTTCACGGCAGGGGGCAGTCGGGACCACGAGAAGCTGGAGGACACATGGGCGAGCCGCAGAAGGGCAGCCGAATACGGGGCAGCGGCAAGCGCCGCCGAAAGGCCTCCGCACGCCGCAAGACGCTGGCCATCACCGCATGGGCGGCAGCAGGGGTCGTCGTCCTGGGTGGCGGCGGGCTCGGATTCCTCTACTTCAAGCTCGACGGCAACCTCAAGAGCGTCGACATCAACGCGCAGCTGGGCAAGGATCGCCCCCGCAACGTCGACAACGGCTCCATGGACATCCTGGTCCTCGGCTCCGACTCCCGGGCCGGCGCCAACTCCAAGTACGGCAAGGACGAGGGCGGTGCCCGCTCGGACACCGCGATGGTCGTCCACGTTTACCGGGGCCACAAGAAGGCCAGCGTCGTCTCCATACCGCGCGACACCCTGATCAACCGCCCCGACTGCACCGATTCCAAGGGCGGCACGGTCCCCGGTGCGCAGCAGGCCATGTTCAACACGGCGTACGAGAGTGGTGGTCCGGCCTGCGCGGTGAAGACCGTCGAGCAGATGTCCGGGATCCGCATGGACCACTACCTCGAGGTCGACTTCTCCGGGTTCCAGAAGCTCATCGACGATCTGGGCGGCGTACCGGTCACCACCAGCAAGGCGATCAACGACGACAAGAGCCACCTGAACCTCGCTGCCGGCAGCCATACGCTCAACGGCACGCAGGCGCTCGGACTCGTACGGACCAGGCACGGCGTCGGCGACGGCAGCGACCTCGGACGCATCCAGCTCCAGCAGGCCTTCATCAAGGCGCTGATCAACCGGGTCAAGCACGTGGGCGTTTTCACCAGTCCCAAGAAGCTGTACAACCTCGCCGACACCGCGACGAAGACGGTCACCACGGACTCCGGCATCAACTCGGTCAACAGCCTGATGAGCTTCGCGAACGGGCTGAAGGGCATCGGGGCGGGCTCCACCAAGATGGTGACGATGCCGGTGGAGTACGACCCGGCCGACCTCAACCGGGTGATCCCGCTGGAGGCGAAGGCCCGGCAGGTGTGGACCGCGCTCAAGCAGGACAAGCCGATCCCGGCCTCCGCGACCAAGGGTTCGGCGGGCGACCAGGGCGAAGCAGGCAAGGTGGTCACCAGTTCGTGACAGGACGTAGCCCGCTGTAGCCGGTGCGCGAAGCCCTCGGGGAAGCTCTCGGGAAGCCCTCGGGGAAGCCGCCGGTGAAGCAGGCAGGCCGGCCCGGAATAGACCGGGCCCGGTCACGGTTCTGGAGAGCGGCTGGAATTTTGAAGCACGGCCCGGTCCTGGCAGACTGGTCCGTCGGCCCCGGTTCACGTGTCGACAACTCCGTCCGCACGACCCGGCGCCCTCCCGAAACTAGGAGACACCTTGAAGCGCGAGATCCACCCCGAGTACTTCGAGACCCAGGTCAGCTGCACCTGCGGTGCCTCGTTCACCACGCACAGCACTCTCCCCGAAGGCGCCATCCGCGCCGAGGTCTGCTCCGAGTGCCACCCGTTCTACACCGGCAAGCAGAAGATCCTCGACACCGGTGGCCGGGTGGCCCGCTTCGAGGCCCGCTTCGGCAAGAAGGCTGCAGGCTCCGCCGCCAAGTAGCGAGCCACTGCGCCGGTCCTCGGTCGCTCCTTCCCGGAGCGACCGGACCGGCGCTTTGCCGTCCAGCAGCCCTTTGACGTACTTTCCCAAGCTCTCACTGAGCAGGGGAGACCCCACCCCAGGAGCCCCCGATGTTCGAGGCGGTCGAGGACCTGATCGGCGAGCACGCCGATCTCGAGAAGCAGCTCGCAGACCCGTCGGTGCACGCCGACCAGGCCAACGCGCGCAAGCTCAACAAGCGCTACGCCGAGCTCACCCCGATCGTCTCCACCTTCCGTTCCTGGAAGCAGACCGGCGACGACATCGAGACGGCCCGCGAACTCTCCGCCGACGATCCGGACTTCGCCGCCGAGGTGAAGGTGCTGGAGAAGCAGCGCGAGGAACTCACCGAGAAGCTGCGGCTGCTGCTCGTCCCGCGCGATCCCAGCGACGACAAGGACGTGCTGCTCGAGGTCAAGGCGGGCGCGGGCGGCGACGAATCGGCGCTGTTCGCCGGTGACCTGCTGCGGATGTACCTGCGGTATGCCGAGCGGGTCGGCTGGAAGACCGAGATCATCGATGCCACCGAGTCCGAACTGGGCGGCTACAAGGACGTCCAGGTCGCGGTGAAGACCAAGGGCGGCAACGGCGCCACCGAACCGGGCCAGGGCGTCTGGGCGCGGCTGAAGTACGAGGGCGGGGTGCACCGGGTGCAGCGGGTGCCGTCCACCGAGTCGCAGGGACGCATCCACACCTCGGCGGCCGGCGTGCTGGTGACGCCCGAGGCGGAGGAGGTCGACGTCGAGATCCATGCCAATGATCTCCGTATCGACGTCTACCGTTCGTCGGGCCCCGGCGGCCAGTCCGTCAACACCACTGACTCCGCGGTCCGCATCACGCACCTGCCGACCGGTGTGGTCGCCTCCTGCCAGAACGAGAAGAGCCAGCTCCAGAACAAGGAGCAGGCCATGCGGATCCTGCGCTCCCGGCTGCTCGCCGCCGCGCAGGAAGCGGCCGAGCAGGAAGCCTCCGACGTGCGCCGCAGCCAGGTCCGCACCGTCGACCGGTCCGAGAAGATCCGGACGTACAACTTCCCGGAAAACCGCATCTCGGACCACCGGGTCGGCTTCAAGGCGTACAACTTGGACCAGGTGCTCGACGGCGACCTGGACGCAGTGATCCAGGCGTGTGTGGACGCGGACTCCGCGGCCAAGCTCGCCGCCGCCCAGTAGTAGCCGGCCCGTACTGGAGATCCGCATGAACCTGCTGCTTGCCGAGGTGGCTCAGGCCACCCAGCGGCTGGCCGACGCCGGCGTGCCCTCGCCGCGCTTCGACGCGGAGGAGCTCGCCGCTTTCGTGCACGGCGTCAAGCGGGGCGAGCTGCACCACGTCAAGGACGCCGACTTCGACGCCCGTTACTGGGAGGCCATCGCCCGCCGGGAGGCCCGCGAGCCGCTCCAGCACATCACCGGGCGTGCCTTCTTCCGCTACCTGGAGCTCCAGGTCGGCCCCGGCGTCTTCGTGCCCCGCCCGGAGACCGAGTCGGTGGTCGGCTGGGCGATAGACGCGGTGCGTGCGATGGACGTGGTCGAGCCGCTGATCGTCGACCTCTGCACGGGCTCCGGCGCCATCGCGCTGGCCATGGCCCAGGAGGTGCCGCGCTCCCGGGTGCACGCGGTGGAGCTCTCCGACGACGCGCTGCGCTGGACCCGTAAGAACGCCGAGGGATCCAGGGTCACCGTCCACCAGGGCGACGCGCTCAGCGCCCTCCCCGAACTCGACGGCCAGGTGGACCTGGTCATCTCTAACCCGCCGTACATCCCGCTCACCGAGTGGGAGTACGTCGCCCCCGAGGCCCGTGACCACGACCCGGAGATGGCTCTCTTCTCCGGCGAGGACGGCCTCGACACGATCCGCGGCATCGAACGGACCGCGCACCGTCTGCTGGTGCCCGGTGGCGTCGTCGTCATCGAGCACGCGGACACCCAGGGCGGTCAGGTGCCATGGATCTTCACCGAGGAGCGTGGCTGGGCCGACGCGGCCGACCACCCCGATCTCAACAACCGGCCCCGTTTCGCGACCGCCCGCAAGGCGATGCCGTGACGGACGCAGTAGTGGTTCCACAGCAGGATTTTGTTCTCGAGGAGGCTCGCTAAATGGCACGGCGATACGACACCAACGACGCGACCGACCGCACCACCGGTCTGCGTGAAGCCGCCTCCGCTGTCCGCCGCGGCGAGCTTGTCGTGCTCCCGACGGACACTGTGTACGGCATCGGGGCCGACGCCTTCAGCACCGAAGGCGTCGTCGACCTGCTGGACGCCAAGGGGCGCGGCCGCAATATGCCCACCCCTGTCCTCATCGGCTCGCCGAACACCCTGCACGGCCTGGTCACCGACTTCTCCGAGCAGGCCTGGGAGCTCGTCGACGCCTTCTGGCCCGGCGCGCTCACCCTGGTCGCCAAGCACCAGCCGTCCCTGCAGTGGGACCTGGGGGACACCCGGGGCACGGTCGCCGTACGGATGCCGCTGCACCCGGTCGCCATCGAGCTGCTCACCGAGGTCGGACCGATGGCCGTCTCCAGCGCCAACCTGACGGGCCACCCGGCGCCGGAGGACTGCGACGCCGCCCAGGAAATGCTCGGGGACTCCGTCTCGGTGTATCTGGACGGCGGCCCGACCCCGGGCATCGTGCCGTCCTCGATCGTCGACGTCACCGGCACCGTCCCGGTCCTCCTGCGGGCGGGTGCGCTCTCGGCCGAGGAGCTGCGCAAGGTGGTACCCGACCTCGAGGTGGCCAATTGACAGCCCCTGAGGGGCGTGGCACACGTACGACCGCTTCCGGCGGCACGTTCAGGATCCTCCACGTCAGCACCGGCAACGTCTGCCGCTCGCCGATCACCGAGCGGCTGACCCGCCATGCCCTCGACGACCGCCTCGGCACCCGGTTGACCGGCGGCCTGATCGTGGAGAGCGCGGGAACCTGGGGACACGAGGGCGCGCCCATGGAGGCCAACGCGGCGACCGTGCTGGCGGACTACGGGGCGGATGCCGGCGGCTTCCTCGGCCGCGAGCTGCTCGACGACCACGTGATCCGGGCGGACCTGGTGCTGACCGCGACCCGGGACCACCGGGCCCAGGTCATCTCGATGGGGCACTCCGCGGGCCTGCGGACGTTCACGCTCAAGGAGTTCACCCGGCTGGTGCGCGCCATAGACCCCGCGACCCTGCCGGACCCGCTGGACGACGGCGTCGTGGAGCGGGCCCGGGCACTGGTGCGGGCTGCCGCGGCGCTGCGGGGGTGGTTGCTGGCGCCCACCGTCGAGGCGGACGAGGTGAACGATCCGTACGGGGCGCCGATCACCTTCTTCCGCTCGATCGGCGACGAGATCAATCAGGCGCTGGATCCGGTGGTGACGGCGCTCACGGGGGTGGCGGCAGGGAGGTGACTCGGGCTAGGGCTGATATGTGCCCGGCGGTGATGACCGAAGGGCCCGAAGGGGGCCAGTGGACAGCAGGCGGATTCCGCCCCCCGGTCATACATTGGTTCCGACGCCGAGGAGCCCATGATGCCGGTCACCACCACCTCACCCCACCCGCCCGGCCTCGATGACCTGCGCAGGCAGGATCCGGAGATGGCCGATGTCATCCTCGGTGAGGGGGAGCGGCAGGCGACCTCGCTGCAGCTGATCGCCGCCGAGAACTTCACCTCGCCGGCCGTGCTCGCGGCGCTCGGGTCGCCGCTGGCCAACAAGTACGCCGAGGGCTATCCGGGCGCCCGCTACCACGGCGGTTGCGAGCTGGTGGATGTCGCCGAGCGGATCGCCTGTGAGCGGGCCACAGGGCTCTTCGGAGCCGAGCACGCGAATGTGCAGGCCCACTCGGGATCTTCGGCCGTCCTGGCGGCGTACGCGGCCCTTCTGCGGCCGGGCGACGTGGTACTGGCGATGGATCTCGCGCACGGCGGGCATCTCACCCACGGTTCGCCGGCCAACTTCTCGGGGCGGTGGTTCGACTTCGTGGGGTACGGGGTGGACGCCGAGAGCGGGCTCATCGACTACGACCAGGTGCGGGCCCTCGCCCGCAAACACCGGCCCCGGGCGATCGTCTGCGGGTCGATCTCCTATCCGCGCCATCCGGACTACGCGCGGTTCCGGGCCATCGCCGACGAGACCGGCGCCTATCTGATCGCGGACGCCGCCCACCCCATGGGCCTGATCGCGGGAGGCGCCGCCCCCAGCCCGGTGCCGTACGCCGACGTCGTCTGCGCCACCACACACAAGGTGCTGCGCGGGCCGCGCGGCGGGCTGATCCTCTGCGGGGCGGAGCTCGCCGACCGTATCGACCGGGCAGTGTTCCCCTTCACCCAGGGCGGCGCCCAGATGCACACGGTCGCGGCGAAGGCCGTCGCCTTCGGTGAGGCGGCACGGCCGGACTTCGCGGCGTACGCCCATCAGGTGGTCGACAACGCCCGGGCGCTCGCCGGGGCGCTGGCCGATGAGGGGTTCGTCATCACCACCGGCGGCACCGACACCCATCTGATCGCCGCGGACCCGGCCGCGCTGGGCATCGACGGCCCGGCGGCCCGGGCCCGGCTGGCCGCCGCCGGAATCGTGCTGGACACCTGCCCGCTTCCGTACGGTGACGAGCGCGGCCTGCGGCTCGGTACGGCCGCTGTGACCACCCAGGGCATGGCAACGGCGCAGATGACCGAGATCGCCTCGCTGTGTACGGCGGCGCTGCGCGAGAAGCCGGGAACCCGTGAAGAAGTGCGGAATCTCGCCAGGAGATTCCCGCCGAATTCGGGTTAGACGGCTACCTGTGCAACCGTCCTGCCTACCCCTGTGTCCTTCACCGTATGCACTGCGACTCGGCTCCCCGTCTGCCGGACCGTCTAAGGTGTGGGGCTGAGATGGTCGGCTATATCTGTGGGGCAGCCCGTGCGTGAATACTTGCTGACGCTCTGCGTCACGGCCGCGGTGACGTATCTACTGACCGGGCCGGTGCGCAAGTTCGCCATCGTGGTCGGGGCGATGCCGGAGATCCGGGCACGCGACGTGCACCGGGAACCGACACCGCGGCTCGGTGGTATCGCCATGTTCGGCGGTCTGTGCGCGGGTCTGCTGGTCGCTGATCACCTGACGAACGTCGGCAGTGTCTTCACGATGTCCAACGAACCGCGCGCGCTGCTCTCCGGCGCCGGCCTGATCTGGGTCATCGGCGTGCTGGACGACAAGTTCGAGATCGACGCCCTGATCAAACTCGGCGGCCAGATGATCGCCGCGGGCGTGATGGTGATGCAGGGCCTGACGATTCTGTGGCTGCCCATCCCCGGCATCGGCACCGTCTCCCTGACCCCCTGGCAGGGCACGCTGCTGACCGTCGCCCTCGTGGTGATCACCATCAACGCGGTCAACTTCGTGGACGGTCTCGACGGTCTCGCGGCCGGCATGGTCTGCATCGCGGCCGCCGCGTTCTTCATGTACGCGTACCGGATCTGGTACGGCTACGGCATCGAGGCCGCCGCCCCGGCGACCCTGTTCGCGGCCGTGCTGATGGGCATGTGCCTGGGTTTCCTGCCGCACAACATGCATCCGGCCCGGATCTTCATGGGGGACTCCGGCTCGATGATGATCGGCCTGGTGCTCGCCGCCGGTGCGATCTCGGTGACCGGGCAGGTCGATCCCGACGCGATGAAGCTGAACTTCGGCGGTGTGCGTGATGCCACGCATGCGATGCTCCCCGTCTTCATCCCCCTGCTGATGCCGCTGACGATCATCGCGATCCCGTTCGCCGACCTGGTGCTCGCGATCGTCCGGCGCACCTGGCAGGGGCAGTCACCCTTCGCCGCCGACCGGGGGCACCTGCACCACCGGCTCCTGGAGATCGGCCACTCGCACAGCAGGGCGGTGCTGATCATGTACTTCTGGTCGGCCCTCTTCGCCTTCGGCACCCTCGCGTACTCGGTGCGTTCGGCGTCCACCTGGATCGTGCTGGCGGTCGTCGGGCTGAGTGCGGTGGGTCTGGCGCTGTTGCTGCTGCCGCGCTTCACCCCGCGTACTCCGCGCTGGGCGGAGGCTTTCGTACCGCCTCGCTACCGGCGGCTGCGGCACCGCGCTGCTGACGGGAACGAACCGGAAAAGCACACGGGTCGGCATAGCGATACCGAATCCGGCAATTCGGATAATTCCGACGAAGGCCATTCAAGTCGCGCAACTTCGTCATCTGTTACTTCTGCCACATCTGCCGACGAGGCAGGTAAAGCTCCCATTCCGGCTGGCGTCAACGGAGCGACCGCAATTGGCCGCCGTTCACATGCCCCGGAGCGACGCAAGGCCGGAACCACCCGGTGAGCATTTCGCTCAACGGCCGCCAATAGCAGGCAAACCGGCCCGGTTTCGTGCACAGACGCGCGCATTAACTCTCATGTGTGACGGGCGGCACACTTCCATGGTAAAGACCTCATCAAATAGTTTGTGATAGCGTTCACTACCACCGGTTGAAGCACCGAAAGACCTTGGTAGGACGGTCTTTCGGACCGAGGTGCAGATGTCTCCCGGCGCATCTCCCGGCGCTACTCTCTTGATCGACGTAAGACCATCGACGAGTCACCGTCAGTCACTACATGCATATCCACCCCCCAACTCCTGCTGGAGCTGTTCGCATGCCGTCCAACGACGCCCGGATTCTCCGGGGCTCGACGATCATCGCCGCCCCCATCGGCATCGTGGCCACCGTTGTCAGCGCACTCGTCGCCGGCGAGAAGGGCCTGATCGGCGGGCTGGTTGCGCTGGCCGTCGTCGGTGTCTTCTTCGTGGCCGGGTTCGCCGCCCTGATGCGTCTCACCCGGGACAAGCCCCAGGTGGCGATGACGGCCGGACTGCTGGTCTACGCCGTGCAGATCCTGCTCATCGGTGTCTTCGTCATCGTCTTCGGTCACACGACCCTGTTCAACGGCCGGGCCTTCGCCCTTACTTTGCTGGTCACCGCGCTCGCCTGGGTGGGAGGTCAGATTCGCCACAGCCTCACGAGCCGCATGCTCTATGTGGACCCTGAGCCCTCCGTCCCCGCCGAGGGAGCAGCGGGCCTGGCGAAGTCGGAGTCCTGATCATGTGGTGCCAGGGGGGACGGTGTAGGGGGCGCCTAAAGGGGGTTCGTCCCGATCTGCTATCGTCCGGAATCGCTTCCGGTGGGGGCCCCTCCCGCCCGACGGGTGGAGGAGGGCGCAGCCCTCACGACCGGCGGCGTACTCGGCCCGGCAGCTGTGCACACGGCGCGGAAACCGGGATGCCCGGTCCTCGGCGGATGCTTCCAGTGGACCGCGGCGGCACCGCCACACCACCACGTCCCCAGTGCCGACAAGCGGCCCCACCAGCCGCGCTGACACACAAGGTTGCCGTTACTTATGCGTCACGACGAAGGAGTCACGGGTGAGTGCCCAAACGCTGCTCGCTGAAAGCGGGTGCCACATCAATGCGGACTGTGGCTTCCCGGCGCCGGGCCTCCACTCGTTCGACTTCAAGCCGATCTTCAGTATCGGCAGCTTCGACTTCACCAAGCCGATGCTCCTCGCGATCATCTGCATGTTGCTCGTGGTCGGCTTCTTCTGGGCCGCGTTCAACAAGCCGAAGCTGGTCCCCGGGAAGCTTCAGCTCGTCGGCGAGATCGGCTACACCTTCGTGGCCCGCAGCATCGCGCGGGAAGTGATCGGCAAGAAGGGCGACAAGTACGTCCCCTTCCTCACGTCGATCTTCTTCTTCGTGTGGATCATGAACCTGATGTCCATCATCCCGGTGGCACAGTTCCCCTCCACGGCGCGGTTCGCCTACCCGGTGGTCCTGGCCCTCCTGGTGTGGGTCACCTACATGTTCCTGACGTTCAAGAAGCACGGCTTCGCCGGCGGCGTCAAGAACCTGGTGTGGCTCGACGGGATTCCCAAGCCCGTGGCGCCGCTCGTCGTGCTCCTGGAGTTCCTGCAGAACGTCATTCTGCGGCCGTTCACTCTCGCGGTCCGGCTGTGGGCCAACATGTTCGCGGGACACATGCTGATCGTCATGTTCAGCGTGGCCAGCTGGTACCTGCTGACCCCCTCGCTCATGTCCCTCGTCGCCGGCAGCTCGTTCGTGCTGGCGCTCCTCATGACTGCCCTGGAAGTACTGATCCAGTTCCTCCAGGCCTACATCTTCACGCTGCTTGCCTCCATCTACATCGGCGGAGCACTCGAAGAGGGTCACTGACCCGCCTGCCCGTCCCACTGCCCTTCCGCTGGGAATCCCCCCAACGGACCGCATCACATAGGAAGACCGGAAAATGTCTGCCGACCTTGTTAACCTCGCCGCTTCCACCGTCCCCGGCCGCATGGGCGCCATCGCCTATGGTCTCGCCGCGATCGGCCCCGGCATCGGCATCGGCGTCGTCTTCGGCCACTCCATCGAGGCCATGGCCCGCCAGCCCGAGGCCATGCCGATCATCCGCACCAACATGTTCCTGGGCTTCGCCCTCTGTGAGGTGCTGGCGCTGCTCGGTCTGGTCGTTCCCTTTGTCTTCAGCAAGTGATCTGAAGCCGACCGGTAGCCACATTCGACGAAAGGTTCAGACATGATGCTCTTCCTGGCGGAGGGGGGCTCCGAGAACCCGCTCATCCCCGAGACGGCGGAACTGATTGTCGGCCTGCTCTGCTTCTTCATCGTCTTCGGCTTCCTCGGAAAGAAGCTTCTGCCGAACATCCAGAAGACTCTGAACGAGCGGCAGGACGCGATCGAGGGCGGTCTGGAGCGGGCGGCCGAGGCTCAGGCCGAGGCGACCCAGACGCTCGAGCAGTACAAGGCCCAGCTCGCCGAGGCCAGGCACGAGGCCGCGCGCCTCCGCCAGGACGCGACCGAGCAGGGTGCCGCGATCATCGAGGAGATGCGCGCGGAAGGTCAGCGGCAGCGCGAGGAGATCGTCGCCGCCGGTCACGCCCAGATCGAGACGGACCGCAAGGCCACGGCCGCCGCGCTCCGTCAGGACGTGGGCAAGCTCGCCACCGAGCTGGCCGGAAAGCTCGTCGGCGAGTCCCTCGAGGACCACGCCCGGCAGAGCCGTACGGTCGACCGCTTCCTCGACGACCTCGAGGACAGCGCTTCGAAGGCCGAGGCCACGCGATGAACGGAGCGAGCCGCGAGGCGCTGGCCGCCGCACGCGGGCGTCTTGAGGCGCTGACCGACTCTCCGTCGGTCGACGCCACGCAGCTCGCGGACCAGCTGGCCGAGGTCACCGCGCTGCTCGACCGCGAGGTGACCCTGCGCCGGGTCCTCACCGAGCCGGCGCGCGAGGGCGAGGCCAAGGCCGAGCTGGTGGGACGGCTGCTGGCCGGACAGGTTGACGGCCCCGCCGTCGATCTGGTCGCCGGCATGGTCCGCTCCCGCTGGTCGAATTCGCGCGACCTGGTCGACTCGGTGGAGGAGCTCGCAGCCACCGCCGATCTGACCGCGGTACAGCAGGCCGGTGCACTCGACGACGTCGAGGACGAGCTCTTCCGGTTCGGCCGGATCGTCGAGTCCAGCACCGCGCTGCGCTCCGCGCTCACCGACCGTGCGGCCACCGTCACCGCCAAGCGGGAGCTGCTGCGCAGCCTGCTCGGCGGCCGGGCCAACGCGGTCACCGAGCGTCTGGTCGTGCGTCTTGTGACACACCCCAGGGGACGTAGCCTGGAAGCGGGTCTGCAGACCCTGTCCAGGCTCGCTGCCGCGCGCCGGGACCGTGTCGTCGCCGTAGTGACATCGGCGGTGCCGCTCACCGACGGGCAGAAGCAGCGCCTCGGCGCCGCGCTGGCCAAGCTGTACGGCCGCCAGATGCACCTGAACCTGGACGTGGACCCCGAGGTCCTCGGCGGGATCTCGGTGCGGGTCGGCGAAGAGGTCATCAACGGCACGATCGCCGAGCGTCTCGACGAGGCGTCCCGGCGACTGGCCGGCTGACGGCCGCACGCGGCACAAGCCGTACGCAGAACAAAGCAGAGAAGAACAGCGGCCCGGTTGGGCCGTGCAGAAATTGCAGAAGATTGCTGGGGGCCCGCGGCACAGCCGCTCAGGGAAACAGCCCCAGACCCCCAAAGACTTCGGGCCCAACAAGGAGAGCAGGGAACCCAGATGGCGGAGCTCACGATCCGGCCGGAGGAGATCCGGGACGCGCTGGAGAACTTTGTCCAGTCGTACAAGCCGGACGCGGCCTCGCGCGAGGAGGTCGGTACGGTCAGCGTGGCCGGCGACGGTATCGCCAAGATCGAGGGTCTTCCCTCGGCCATGGCGAACGAGCTGCTGAAGTTCGAGGACGGCACGCTCGGTCTTGCGCTGAACCTGGAAGAGCGCGAGATCGGTGCTGTTGTGCTCGGTGAGTTCAGCGGTATCGAGGAGGGCCAGCCGGTGCAGCGCACCGGTGAGGTGCTCTCGGTCGGTGTCGGCGAGGGCTACCTCGGCCGCGTTGTCGACCCGCTCGGCAACCCGATCGACGGCCTCGGCGAGATCGCAACGGACGGCCGCCGTGCGCTGGAGCTGCAGGCTCCGGGCGTCATGGTGCGTAAGTCGGTGCACGAGCCGATGCAGACCGGCTACAAGGCCGTCGACTCGATGGTGCCGATCGGCCGTGGCCAGCGTCAGCTGATCATCGGCGACCGCCAGACCGGCAAGACCGCCCTGGCCGTCGACACGATCATCAACCAGCGCGACAACTGGCGCTCGGGCGACGAGAAGAAGCAGGTCCGCTGCATCTACGTCGCCATCGGCCAGAAGGGCTCGACCATCGCGTCCGTACGCGGTGCGCTGGAAGAGGCGGGCGCCCTGGAGTACACGACGATCGTCGCCGCTCCGGCCTCCGACCCGGCCGGCTTCAAGTACCTGGCGCCGTACACCGGCTCGGCCATCGGTCAGCACTGGATGTACGCCGGCAAGCACGTCCTGATCATCTTCGACGACCTCTCGAAGCAGGCCGACGCCTACCGTGCCGTTTCCCTGCTGCTGCGCCGCCCGCCGGGCCGTGAGGCCTACCCGGGCGACGTCTTCTACCTGCACTCCCGTCTGCTGGAGCGCTGCGCGAAGCTCTCCGACGAGATGGGTGCCGGTTCGATGACCGGTCTGCCGATCGTCGAGACCAAGGCGAACGACGTGTCGGCGTTCATCCCGACCAACGTCATCTCCATCACCGACGGTCAGTGCTTCCTGGAGTCCGACCTGTTCAACGCCGGCCAGCGGCCCGCGCTGAACGTCGGTATCTCGGTCTCCCGTGTCGGTGGCTCCGCCCAGCACAAGGCCATGCGCCAGGTGTCCGGCCGGCTCCGCGTGGACCTCGCCCAGTACCGCGAGCTGGAGGCGTTCGCCGCCTTCGGTTCCGACCTGGACGCGGCCTCCAAGGCCTCGCTGGAGCGCGGTAAGCGCATGGTCGAGCTGCTGAAGCAGGGCCAGTACCAGCCGATGCCGGTCGAGGAGCAGGTCGTCTCCGTCTGGTCCGGCACCACCGGCAAGATGGACGACGTACCGGTCGAGGACATCCGCCGCTTCGAGGAAGAGCTGCTGGACCACCTGCGCCGCGAGCGCAAGGAGCTCCTCACCTCCATCCGCGAGGGCGCCAAGATGTCGGACGACACCGTGACCGCGATCGGTGACGCCGTCGCCGAGTTCAAGCGGCAGTTCGAGACCTCGGACGGCAAGCTCCTCGGCGAGGACGCGCCGGCCGTCAGCGTCTCCAAGTGACGACGGAAGGGACCTGACTCATGGGAGCCCAGCTCCGGGTCTACAAGCGTCGCATCCGATCCGTCACCGCGACCAAGAAGATCACCAAGGCGATGGAGATGATCGCCGCCTCGCGCATCGTCAAGGCGCAGCGCAAGGTGACGGCATCGATGCCGTACGCGACCGAGCTCACCCGTGCGGTGACCGCGGTGGCGACCGGCTCCAACGCCAAGCACGCGCTCACCACGGAGGCCGAGAACCCGGCCAGGGCCGCTGTTCTGCTCATCACGAGCGACCGCGGTCTGGCCGGCGGGTACTCCTCCAACGCCATCAAGGCGGCGGAGCGGCTCACCGAGCGGCTCCGCGGTGAGGGCAAGGAAGTCGACACCTACGTCGTCGGCCGCAAGGGCATCGCCTACTACGGCTTCCGCGAGCGCAAGGTCGTGGAGTCGTGGGGCGGTTTCACCGACAACCCGACGTACGCGGACGCCAAGAACGTCTCGGCGCCGCTGATCGAGGCGGTCCAGCTGGACACGGCCGAGGGCGGTCTGGACGAGCTCCACATCGTGTTCACCGAGTTCCAGTCGATGCTGACGCAGACGCCGGTCGAGAACCGACTGCTGCCGCTCAGCCTCGAGGAGTCCGCCGAGCCGTCGGAAGCGAAGGCCGAAGTGCTTCCGCTGTTCGAGTTCGAACCGTCGGCGGAGGGCGTTCTGGACGCACTGCTGCCGCGTTACGTCGAGAGTCGTGTCTACAACGCACTGCTGCAGTCGGCTGCTTCCGAGCACGCCGCCCGCCGCCGTGCGATGAAGTCGGCCACCGACAACGCCGGGGACCTCGTCAAGAGCCTCTCCCGGCTTGCCAATGCGGCCCGCCAGGCCGAAATCACCCAGGAAATCAGCGAGATCGTCGGTGGCTCAAGCGCCCTGGCCGACGCGACCGCGGGGAGTGACAAGTAATGACGACCACTGTTGAGACGGCCGCCGCCACGGGCCGCGTTGCCCGGGTCATCGGCCCGGTCGTCGACGTGGAGTTCCCCGTCGACGCGATGCCGGAGATCTACAACGCCCTGAAGGTCGAGGTCGCTGACCCGGCCGAGGACGGCAAGCTCAAGACGCTGACCCTCGAAGTCGCCCAGCACCTGGGTGACGGCGTGATCCGCGCGATCTCGATGCAGCCCACCGACGGCCTGGTCCGCCAGGCCCCGGTGACCGACACCGGAGCCGGCATCACGGTGCCGGTCGGCGACATCACCAAGGGCAAGGTGTTCAACACCCTCGGCGAGATCCTGAACCAGCCCGAGGCCGAGTCGCAGATCACCGAGCGCTGGCCGATCCACCGCAAGGCACCGGCCTTCGACCAGCTCGAGTCGAAGACCAAGATGTTCGAGACCGGCATCAAGGTCATCGACCTGCTCACCCCGTACGTCACCGGTGGAAAGATCGGTCTGTTCGGTGGTGCCGGCGTCGGCAAGACCGTGCTGATCCAGGAAATGATCTACCGCGTCGCCAACAACCACGACGGTGTGTCGGTGTTCGCGGGCGTCGGTGAGCGTACCCGTGAGGGCAACGACCTCATCGAGGAGATGGCCGAGTCCGGCGTCATCGACAAGACGGCGCTTGTCTTCGGTCAGATGGACGAGCCCCCGGGCACCCGTCTGCGCGTCGCCCTGGCCGGTCTGACCATGGCGGAGTACTTCCGCGATGTGCAGAAGCAGGACGTGCTCTTCTTCATCGACAACATCTTCCGTTACACCCAGGCCGGTTCCGAGGTGTCCACCCTGCTCGGCCGTATGCCGTCCGCGGTGGGTTACCAGCCGAACCTGGCTGACGAGATGGGTCTGCTGCAGGAGCGCATCACCTCGACCCGCGGTCACTCGATCACCTCGATGCAGGCGATCTACGTCCCCGCGGACGACCTGACCGACCCGGCGCCGGCGACCACCTTCGCCCACCTGGACGCGACGACCGTGCTGTCCCGTCCGATCTCGGAGAAGGGCATCTACCCGGCGGTCGACCCGCTGGACTCGACGTCCCGCATCCTGGACCCGCGCTACATCGCGAAGGACCACTACGACGCCGCGCTGCGCGTCAAGGGTGTTCTTCAGAAGTACAAGGACCTCCAGGACATCATCGCGATCCTCGGTATCGACGAGCTGGGCGAGGAGGACAAGCTCACCGTCCACCGTGCCCGTCGTGTCGAGCGCTTCCTGTCGCAGAACACCCACGTCGCCAAGCAGTTCACCGGCGTGGACGGTTCGGACGTACCGCTCGACGAGTCGATCACCGCGTTCAACGCGATCTGCGACGGCGACTACGACCACTTCCCCGAGCAGGCGTTCTTCATGTGCGGTGGCATCGAGGACCTCAAGGCCAACGCCAAGGAGCTCGGCGTCTCCTGACCCCGAGCAGCCTGTGTGAGTCATCAGACTCCCGGAGAGGGGCGGGTGTGTCCCGCCCCTCTCCGTACGCCCATTAGACTTTGAACCGACACCCGGCAGCAGTGCCGGGTGGTGACCCGAGGAGCCACCCTTGGCTGCTGAGCTGCACGTCGAGCTGGTCGCGGCGGACCGTAGTGTCTGGTCCGGCGAGGCGACCCTGGTTGTCGCGCGCACCACGTCCGGCGACATCGGCGTCATGGCCGGTCACCAGCCGCTGCTGGGTGTGCTGGAGTCGGGCCCGGTGACCATCCGGACGAGCGAGGGCGGGACCGTCGTTGCCGCGGTGCACGGCGGCTTCATCTCCTTCGCCGACAACAAGCTTTCGCTGCTCGCCGAGATTGCCGAGCTGGCGGACGAGATCGATGTCCAGCGCGCCGAGCGTGCGCTGGACCGTGCGAAATCGGACACGGACGCTGCCGCGGGGCGGCGTGCCGATGTGCGGCTTCGCGCAGTGGCGGGGCACTGACGCCTCCCACTGACAGGATGTGACCTCAGCCGCGGCCCGTCCGGAGCAATCCGGACCGGTCGCGGCTGAGGCGATGCAGAGCCAGTTCCGTCAACGGCATGAGGCGAGGAGGTCGGTGTAGATGATCCTCGCTCTGCTTGTGTGCGGTCTGGTCGTCGTACTGGTAGCGGTGGGGCTCTTCGTCTTCGGTCTGCGCCGGCGACTGATCCAGCGTTCCGGCGGCACTTTCGACTGCAGCGTGCGCTGGGACCTTCCGGAGAAACCGGACACCTCCGGCAAGGGCTGGGTCTACGGCGTCGCCCGCTACAGCGGGGACCGCGTCATGTGGTTCCGGGTCTTCTCCTACGCGCCGCGTCCGCGCCGCGTGCTGGAGCGCCAGGCGATCGAGGTCGTCTCCCGGCGCACACCGGAGGGCGAGGAGGAGCTGGCGCTGCTCTCCGACGCGATCGTGCTGGGCTGCTCGCACAAGGACGTCCGCCTCGAACTCGCGATGAGCGAGGACGCGCTGACCGGCTTCCTCGCCTGGCTCGAAGCAGCGCCCCCGGGCCAGAGGGTGAACGTCGCGTAGAGTCCGGCCGTGTTCAGCCCCTCCGGCGCTCGAGGAGCGGGGCCCGGGGCCGAGCCCCGGAAGGGCACCGCGCAGCGGCGGGCCCTACCGTTCGCCGCCGGGCACCCACAGCACGTCCCCCACTTCACGGTTCGCGCTGCGCGCCAGAATGAACAGCAGGTCGGAAAGCCGGTTCAGATACGTCGCGGTGAGCGCGTTCATGACCTCGCCGTGCACCTCGAGCGCTGCCCACGTCGACCGCTCGGCCCGCCGTACCACCGTGCACGCCTGGTGCAGCAGGGCGGCTCCGGGGGCCCCGCCGGGGAGGATGAAACTCCGCAGCTTCTCCAGGTCCTCGAGGAAGCGGTCGCAGTCCGCCTCGAGTTTGTCGATGTAGCCCTGCTCCACGCGCAGCGGCGGGTACTCCGGGTTCTCCACCACGGGGGTGCACAGGTCGGCACCGACGTCGAACAGGTCGTTCTGGATGCGGACCAGGACCTTCACCACCGGTTCGGGCAGCTGCCCGAGCGCGATCGCGGTGCCGATCGCCGCGTTGGCCTCGTTGGCGTCGGCATATGCGGAGATCCGCAGATCGGTCTTGGCGGTCCGGCTCATGTCGCCGAGCGCGGTGGTGCCCTTGTCGCCGGTACGGGTGTAGATGCGTGTCAGGTTGACCATGGGGTGAGCCTAAGGGCTGACCGGTCAGGCGCCTGCACGTCGGAAGACACGTGTGCCCACTGTCACGGACAGCAGCCCGAACGCGGCCGCCACCAGCACCCCGTACAGCATCGCGGTGCTCGCGTAGTCGCCCACGTAACCCGCCCGTACGGCGTCCACCAGATAGCGGAACGGGGTGAAATGCGAGAGCACGTTCAGCCATCCGGGCGCCAGCGCCATCGGCAGCATCAGCCCGGAGAGCAGCATCGAAGGCATGGTCACCGCGTTGATGACCGGGCCGAACTCGTGCGGCTTGGCGACCTTCATGGCCAGTGCGTACGAGAGTGAGGAGAGAGCGGCCGCCAGTACGCCTACGAAGGCGAAGCCGATCAGGACACCGCCGAGCGGCGCCCGCAGCCCCAGGATTAGAGCGGTCAGCACGAGCAGAACCGACTGGAAGACGAAGAGCGCGGCGTCCCGCAGCACCCGGCCGAGAAGCAGGGCGAGCCGGCTGACCGGGGTCGCCCGCATCCGCTCCACCACCCCCATCTGCTGCTCGATGATGATGGCGAAACCACTGAACGAGGCGCCGAACAACGCGAGCTGGAGCAGCAGTCCCGGAACGAGGATCTGCCAGGAGTCACCCTGCACGCCGAGCGGCAGGCCGGTGAGCAGCGGGCCGAAGAAGAGCAGGTAGAGCAGCGGCATCAGCACGCCGAAGAGGATCTGGAACTTGGAGCGCAGGGTCTGGCGGGCATAACGGCCGAAGACCAGCGCGGTGTCGGAGAGAAGGGCGTTGAAGGCGGACATCGAAGGCTCCTAGACGGCGATCGGGGTGGTGTCCACCGGCGTCGTGGTGCGGCCGGTGATGGCGAGGAACGCGTCCTGCAGGGGCGCGTCGATCGAGCCGGTGTGCTGGAGCTTGAGGGCGCTGGGTGTGCCGTCGGCCACCACCACTCCCTTGTCCACGACGACCAGCCGATCGGCGAGTGCGTCAGCCTCATCGAGGTAATGCGTGGTCAGGAAGACGGTGGTGCCGTACTCGTCGCGGAGCCCGCGTACCAGCTCCCAGAGATCGGCCCGGCTTCCCGGGTCGAGGCCGGTGGTCGGTTCGTCGAGGAACAGCACATCGGGACGGTGGGTGAGTCCCATCGCGACGTCCAGGCGCCGCCGCTGGCCGCCGGAGAGGGCGACGCATTTGCGGTCCAGCAGGCCGACCAGGCCCAGCTGCTGCGCCAACTCGTCGGCGCGCGCAGCGGCCTGCGCCTTTGTCAGGCGGTAGAGGCGGCCCTGGGTGACCAGCTCCTCGCGTACGGACATCTGGAGGTCGACGCCGCCCGACTGGGCGACGTAACCGATCCTGCGGCGCACGCCCGCCGGGTCGCGCACCAGGTCACAGCCCGCCACTGTGGCCTCGCCCGCAGTGGGCGGGAGGAGGGTGGTGAGCATCCGCAGGGTGGTGGTCTTGCCCGCACCGTTGGGGCCGAGGAAACCCAGGATCTCGCCCCTCCGCACGGTCAGATCGATGCCGCGCACCGCTTCCACCGGCCCTGCCTTCGCGGTGAAGGTCCGGGAGAGCCCGGCCGTGGTGATGATTGCCGCGTCTCGGTGTGTGACGTCTCGGGTTGCCATGACTCCAGAAAAACAGAGTCACTTAAATTTTGCAATCGACTTAAATTTTCACCCCCCTCCAAGGAACCGGCCTAGGATGGCGGCATGGCTGAGGGGCTCAGGGAGCGGAAGAAACGTCAGACCAGGCAGCGCATCTCCGACCTGGCCACCGGCCTGTTCCTGGACCGCGGCTTCGACGCGGTGACGGTCGCCGAGGTCGCCGAGGTCGCCGAGGTGTCGGTCAACACCGTGTACAACTACTTCCCCACCAAGGAAGACCTGTTCCTGGACCGCGGCAAAGGCGTGGTCGACCGGCTGTCGCGCTATGTACGCGCGCGGGACAAGGGGGAGTCGGCGGCCCGTGCGGTGCTGCGCGAGCTGCGCGACCAGGTCGAGGCCGTCTCGCCCACCGTCGGGCTGCTGGACGGCTACGACCGCTTCCTGAACGTCATCCACGGCGCGCACACGCTGCGCTCCCGCCTCTGGCACCTCCAGCAGGAGGCGCTCAGCAAGGTCGAGGAGACGCTGCGCGACGAGACCGGAGCGGCGGAGAGCGACACGCTGCCCACCCTGGTCGCCGGCCAGCTCTCCTGGATCCTGTCGACGCTGATGGCGTGGATCGGTGACGAGATGGTCGCGGGGGGCTCGAAGGAGGAGGTGTCCCGGAGAGCGCTGGATCTCCTCGACGACATCGAAGAGGTACTGGGCGGAAAAGTGCTCAACTACGCGGTGAAGGCCTGAGGATGACTCACCGGAGTGTGATGTCCGCCATGTGGGACGTGACGCGTATCTCTTAGCCGCCACAAGGGGCCCCGCGGCCGATAGCCTCCGCCCAGAGCCGTACTCAGGACGTTGTCGAAGGGGTGTCAATTGGCCAGGAAGCTCGCCGTCATCGGAGCCGGACTCATGGGTTCCGGAATCGCGCAGGTCTCGGCCCAGGCGGGCTGGGACGTCGTACTGCGGGATGTGACCGACGCGGCCGTGAGCCGGGGGACCGACGCGATCAAGGCCTCGTACGCCCGGTTCGTCGCCAAGGGCAAGCTGGCCGAGGCCGACGCGGACGCCGCACTGGCGCGGATCACCGCGACCACCGATCTGGACGCGGTGACCGACGCGGACATCGTGGTCGAAGCGGTTTTCGAGAAGCTCGAGGTCAAGCACGAGATCTTCCGTACGCTCGACAAGCTGGTACGGGAGGACACGGTTCTCGCCTCCAACACCTCTGCCATCCCGATCACCAAGATCGCGGCCGTGACGGAACACCCGGAGCGCGTCGTCGGTGCGCACTTCTTCTCGCCGGTGCCGATGATGCAACTCTGCGAGCTGGTCCGCGGCTACAAGACCAGCGACGAAACCCTGGCCACCACACGGGAGTTCGCCGAGTCGGTCGGCAAGACCTGCATCGTGGTCAACCGCGATGTGGCCGGCTTCGTCACCACCCGTCTCATCTCGGCGCTGGTGGTCGAGGCGGCCAAGCTGTACGAGTCTGGCGTGGCCACCGCCGAGGACATCGACATCGCCTGCAAGCTCGGCTTCGGCCATGCGATGGGACCGCTGGCGACCGCGGATCTGACGGGCGTCGACATCCTGCTGCACGCCACGAGCAATATCTACACGGAATCCCAGGACGAGAAGTTCGCACCCCCCGAGTTGATGCGCCGAATGGTCGACGCGGGTGACATTGGCCGTAAGAGCGGGCAGGGGTTCTACAAGCACTGAACCGAACAGGCTGCCCTGCGGTCACCCGGTGGTGTGAATTCGGTATCGGTTCGCTTACAGATGGCAACTTCTTTGCCTGCCGGGCAGTCAGTTGAGTGACATACGTGAAAGACGTGACAGAGGCCGAGCACTCTCGGGGAGCGCATATGCACATCAGGGGCGACCACGTCGAGCTGGTCGTCGGGGGCCGCCTCGACGTCCGCAGCGCGGCGGACGCCCGTACGGTCCTGCACTCGGCCGTCGACGACGGCGTCGGCGACCTGGTGCTCGACCTGACCGAGCTGGATTCGTGGGATGCCACGGGTCTCGGTGTGATCATGGGAGTGCACCGGCGGGCCGGCCGGTGCGGACGGCGTCTGGTGCTCCGGGGCGTGCCCCCGCAGATGCAGCGATTGCTCGTCGCCACCCGGCTGCACCGCATTCTGGCCATCGAGGGCGGAATTG
The DNA here is from genome assembly GCF_040689485.1 of Streptomyces sp. NPDC051322. NCBI lineage: Bacteria > Bacillati > Actinomycetota > Actinomycetes > Kitasatosporales > Streptomycetaceae > Streptomyces > Streptomyces sp. NPDC051322. The sequence continues at coordinate 31,373 of NZ_JBFBAK010000008.1, forward strand.
CCGCGGAATCGCTGCCGCGAGTGTGACGAAATCGGGAGGATAGCGCGAACGGAACTCACCGTGCAATCCTCCCGAAGTGGTGACGTCCCGGGCACCCGGCTACCCCGTCTGGTCATCGATACCGACCAGGGTTTAAGGTTCGGTCGCCTGCTGCCTTGATTGACGAACCCATACGGTAGGCACCGGACCAGAAGCGACAGCGTGGTGTGCGAGGCCGGGAAGGCAAACCGCGCGCAATGCCATCTGGGGGACTTTCATCATGGACCCGATAAGCCGGGGACCGGAAGATTACGGCCATGCGGATGATCATTACGGTGAACGCGACGAAGGCCGGGGATCGGCACGGCCCCCGCGCGATCCGCTGACGCCCGACCTCGGGCAGCCGACAGCGCCGCGCGCCCGCACGGTGCGACTTGTCGCCGGTGACTTCGCGATCACCGTGAACCCGGTCGACGGCAGTGAGATAGAACACTGCCCGCCGGGTGAGCACCCCGCCGAGCCGCAGCGGCACAGCGCCGACGCCCGCGCGGACCTGCTGCGCGCCTCACGCCCGCCGGTGCCGCCGGGCCCCGCCGGTCCCGAGCTTCCCCTGCTGGAGCGGGACGAAGAGCGCGAGCGACTGGTACGTCTGCTGGCGCGCGGGCGATCCGTCCGGCTCACCGGGGCGCCGGGATCCGGGCGCACCGCGCTGCTCGACGCGGTGGCCCGTGACTGCGCGGACCTGGCACCCGACGGCGTCATCCGCCTGTCGGGCTACCACCGCACCGCCGCCGACCTGCTGCACAGCCTCTTCGCAGCGGTCTACGCGGCGCCGCTGCACCGGCCCGACAGGGAAGAGCTGCTCGGCCTCGTGCACCGGATCGGTGCAGTGGTGGTGCTGGACGACCTGGAGTTCGGCGGCGTAGCACTCGAGGAGCTGCTCGAAGCCACCCCCGAGTGCGCTTTCCTGATCGCGGTCGCCCCCGACGTCCCCGCGCCGCTCGCCGAGTCCCACCTCGACGAGGTCTTCCTGGCCGGCCTCGGCCGCAGCGCGTCGCTGGAACTCCTGGAGCGCGCCGCGGAACGGCCGCTCACGGAAGAGGAGGCGCACTGGGCCGGCGATCTGTGGTTCGAGTCGGAGGGGCTGCCGCTCCGCTTCGTCCAGGCGGCGGCGCTGCTGCGCGGACGTGATCTGCTGCGCGGCGACACAGACGTCCTCGGCGAGTCCGGTTACTTCGCGAAGCAGCCCGGCGACACCGCGTTCCCTGACTTCTCCGTGGAGACCCGTCCCGGCGAAGCCCTGTCGTCGGGAGCAGGACCGGCCGACGGAGCCCCGTCCGGTGAGGGGCCGTCCGCGGACCTGCCGGAGACGCCGCTGCCGACGCTCGGTGAGGGCGCAGCCCCTGCCGCCCTGCTCGCCGCCGGGCTGAGCGCATCGGCCCGGGCCACCCTGGCCTTCGCCGTCGCGCTCGGCGGAGAGGTGCCGCACCAGGCCCATCTTCCGGCCCTGGTGGGAGACACCCACGCGGACGCGGCATTGGGGGAGCTCGCCCAGTGCGGCCTGCTCTCACCGGCCGGTGCGCACTACCGGCTCGCCGCCGGTGTCGTACAGCAACTGCTCGCCGGTGGTTACGGCGAGGAGGCGATGACGCACGCGCAGACCGTCGCCCAGCACTACGCCTGGTGGGCCGGACATCCCTCGGTGGCAGCCGAACGGGCATCGGCGGAGGCCGACGCGGTACTCGCCGCGATGAGCGCGCTCATACCCGGCTCGGAGCCCGGCCACCCCAGCACAGCGGTCCTGCTGGCCCGCAGCGCGGCTCCGGCGTTCGCCGCGGGGCTGCAGTGGGGAGCATGGGAACGGGCTCTGCGGACCGGCCAGGAGGCGGCCAGGCTTTCCGGCGAAGTCGCCGAAGAGGCGTATTTCCACCACGAGCTGGGTGTTCTCGCGCTCTGCACCGGAAACACGGACCGGGCGCGTGCCGAACTCGAGGCGTCCATCGCGCTACGCGGGGCGCTGGCCGACAAGCACGGCACGGTCGCCGGGCGCAGGGCGCTCGCACTGATCGCGGACCGCTCGGGCAGCGCCTCCCTCGGCGGGATGGTGCCCGCCGTGGCCGGGGACCCCCCGGCCACCGGGCCTGACGACTCCACGCCGCCGAGCGGCGGCGCACTCGCGGCCGGTGCGGTCGTCTCGCTGCGGCCAACGCCGCACCGGGAGAACACCACGCTGGTCACCCAGCGCGTTCCGGCCGTCGGCTCCACCCTGCCGAACAAGCGCCGTACGGCGAGGTTCGGGGCCCGGCGCGATCTGGTCGCGGCCGGGGCGGGCGCCCTGCTCGCCGCGGTGCTCGGCACGGTCGTCACGCTCGGTGTCACGAGCAACAACGACCCGGGCGGAAACGGCAAGCAGGGCCAGTCCGTCAGCGAGGAGACCGGCGACGGCGGCCTCGACCCGCAAGAGCCGAGCGACACCTCATCGGGCGGTTCGGACCGTACGCCGGGCAACGGCGCCGCCGATCCTTCGAGCCCGGGCACCCCCGGGGCGAGCGACGGCGCGCAGCCGGGACAGAGCGGTGCAACCCCTTCGGCCAGCGCATCCAACTCGCCCGGTAGCGGCACGTCGTCGTCTCCCGGTGGGCATCAGTCCAGTCCGGGCAAGCCGTCGACGGGCCATACGCCGTCGTCCACGCCGTCGTCGCCCTCACCGTCCGACCCGTCGGATTCAGCTTCGCCTCCTCCGCCGCCGTCGAGCACTCCCACGGAGACCCCGTCGTCGTCCGCGACAGACTCGGGCTCCGGGGGGTCGCCGCCGGGTTCGCCGACCGCCTCCGACACGGCCGGCACACCGACGACCGGGCCCGCGAGCGAGCCCGCGAGCGAGTCCGCCACTGACCCGGCCGGCGAGCCCGCGAGCGAATCTGCCGGCGAGTCGGCCACCGACTCGCCGACGCAGAGCAGCAGCACGCCCGGTAGCGCCGATACACCGGACCCTGCTTCCCCCTCAGCACCCTGACCGCAGCCGACAGGCAGCGGCACCGCAGGGCAGCGAACACACCGCGGGCCCCGGCAGACCGAAGTCTGCCGGGGCCCGCCGTCGTGCACCCGCGCCGCGAACGCTCAGCGCTCAGAACAGCCGCAGCTTGTCGTCCTCGATACCGCGCATCGCGTCGTAGTCCAGCACCACGCAGTCGATCCCGCGGTCGGTCGCCAGCACCCGCGCCTGCGGTTTGATCTCCTGCGCCGCGAAGACGCCCTTGACCGGGGCGAGGTGGGGATCCCGGTTGAGCAGCTCCAGGTAGCGGGTGAGCTGTTCCACACCGTCGATGTCGCCACGCCTCTTCAGCTCCACGGCGACCGTACCGCTCGCCGCGTCGCGGCAGAGGATGTCCACCGGGCCGATCGCTGTCATGTATTCACGCCGAATAAGTGTGTAGCCGTCACCGAGGATTTCGATGCGGTCGGCGAGGAGTTCCTGCAGATGCGCCTCCACACCGTCCTTGATGAGGCCGGGATCCACGCCGAGCTCGTGCGCGGAGTCGTGCAGAACCTCCTCCATCGTGATGATGAGCTTCTCGCCCGCCTTGTTCACGACCGTCCACACGCCGGCGTCCTCGCCGTCGCCCTCCTTCAGAGTGCAGGGCGGCGACATCCAGTTGAGCGGCTTGTAGGCCCGGTCGTCCGCATGGATCGAGACGCTTCCGTCCGCCTTGACCAGGATCAGACGTGGCGCGGATGGCAGATGGGCGGTGAGGCGGCCCGCGTAGTCGACGGAGCAGCGGGCGATGACGAGACGCATGGTCGGCAACGCTACTCGACATCCCCTCGCGGACGCGATTCGCCCTCGAACGCACCTCGCGACCCGCCTCGAACGGCGCTCGGATCACCGATCGTTATTGGCCGGTTGTGTGCCCATTCTTCTGGTGCGGGCGGGGCAGCGCGCATACCGTGGAAGCAGGAGGTCGTCAGCCGCGTACTCTGCGTCGCCGTCCCCCTTCCCTGCCCGTAAGACCCCGCCCCGCGGGGTCGCGAGAGGAGAACTCATGTCGCTCGACGTCTCACCGGCCCTACTCGAACAGGCCGAGCGAGGCGAGGTTGACGAAGCGGACTTCGTCGACTGCGTCCGGACCTCCCTGCCCTATGCATGGGAGATGATCAGCTCTCTGGTGGCCCAGCTGAAGGTGGACGGCGGCGAGTTCGCCGACAACCAGACGCCTCCCCCCAATGAGCAGGCGCGCGGCCAGCTGCTGCGCGCACTTGCGAGTGACGCGATACGAGGAGCGCTGCAGCGGCATTTCGGGGTGCGTCTGGCATTCCAGAACTGCCACCGTGTGGCGGTCTTCCCGCTGGATTCCTCGGTGGATGAGCGGCTCGGCCGCTTCACCTCGATCAGGGGCCAGCTGTTGAATCAGTCTCCGGAGCTTCGGGACTGCTGACGCCCGCGCTGCCGCTCCGCACCGCGGGAGGTGTCATGGCTGCCGGAGCGGCAGTGCCCCGCTCATCTCACGAACCGCGCCAACGAGTTGAGCTGCCGAGTCGTGCCACCGAAACGGCCACCGCATCGGGCCGGCTACGACAGTTGCGGCAGTACCTCGGTCCCCAGCCGCCGTACGTTCTCCTCGGTGGCCGCCACATCGCCGGACCCTTCGACGAGCAGGGCGAACCGGGTGATGCCGGTGCGTTCCGCCGTCGCGGCGAGGCGGTCGGCGGCCAGGCGTGGCGGACCGACCGGGTGGATCGCACAGAGCGTCTCGGTGTACGCCACCGGGTCCCGCATGGTGCGGTGCTGCCCGTCGACGGTGACATGGGCGTCAAGTCCCTGTTTGAGCCATCCCGGCATCGCCTTGACCAGCGTCTCGGCCGCTCCGGCCCGGCGATCGGCGATCTGGGCCACGCCGGCTGCCACATGGCCGACCTCGTCGACGACCTCCGGCGGATGGCCGGCGGCGCGCGCGTGAGTCCGCCACAGGGCGGTCATCTCGGCCTTCTCCTCGTCGTCCGAGTGCATCCCGAGCAGCATCGGCAGCCCGCGCTCGGCGGCCAGCCGGACGCTCGCCGGCGAGGTGCACGCCACCACGACCTCCGGGCCCGGGAGTTCACCGCACCGCAACTCGTCGGGCCGCGGCACCACCGGCACTTCACGGAAGCTGAAGCGCTCGCCGGCCGCCGACACCCGCGGTTCGCTCAGCCAGCGCAGCAGCAGATCGAGTGCCTCGGGGAAGCCGCTTTCGTAGGCCGCCAGGCCCGCGCCGAAGACCTCCAGGTCCACCCAGGGGCCCCCGCGCCCCACTCCGAGGCTGAACCGCCCCTCGGAGATGATGTGCAGCAGCGCGGCCTGCTCGCCGAGCGTGACCGGGTGGGCCGTCGGCAGCACGCTCACCGCCGTACCGACGCGGATCCGCCGGGTGCGACCGAGCAGCAGCGCGGCCAGCGTCACCGCGGACGGGCAGACCCCGTACGGCACGAAATGGTGTTCGGCCAGCCAGACCGCATCGAGCCCGGACTCCTCCGCCACCTCCGCGGAACGCACCGCGCGGTGCAGTGCCTCCTCCTGTCCCTGTCCCGGGAACTGGGCTGCCAGTACAAATGCCCCAACGCGCATCGCCTTCTGCCTCCTTACGGCCGACGCGACTCTCCCCTTACCGGCAACAACGCCTGACACGTGCCAAGGGCACGGCGCTGAGCGAAGTTGTTGTGATTTTCCGGTTGGAGATCCACAAGGTTTCCAGCTCCGCGGGAAGCGCGGGACGAATTCCCCATTCGGCCCCCGTAGGCTGGGAGAAGCGAGAAACTGTCCGGTCAGCCCCGTGAGGTGTTACGTGTCCCCGCGCCGCAACCGCCCCCGCGGTGGTGAGAAGCCGAGCGAGCCCGCGAGCGGCGGTGCCGGAGCCGACCGCTTCGGTCTGCAGTCCACCGAGTTCTGGCAGGGCGAGGAATGGCTGGTCCGGATGGTCAACGGAGCGAGCGCGCGCGGCAAGCGCTACCGCTGCCCCGGGTGCGACCAGGAGATCCCGTCCGGGGTCCCGCATGTGGTGGCCTGGCCGGAGTACGGCGGCGTCGACGACCGCAGACACTGGCACAAGGCCTGCTGGAACGCGAAGGACCGCCGCACCTCCAAGGTGCAGCGGTCCCGCAACGCGCCCAGATACTGAGCTCCGACCGGCAAGTGGACGAGAGTCACACGTCCCGGTGGTTGAGGACCGCGAGCGCGCCCGCGTACACCGCCGCCGTCACACCGAGCAGGATCCACAGCGGGTCCCATCCGGTAGGTCCCGACGTGGAGACCGAGACGTCGTAGAACACGCTGAGCTGGCTGGGGATCGAGTACTCGAAGAGCTTCTGCTGCACGGTGTGCAGCGAGTCCGAGAACATGAACAGTGCCAGCACCAACGGCAGCAGTACCACCCCGAGCATCACGGTGATCGAGCCCGCGGAATGCCGGAGCAGTGAGCCGATGGCGAGCGAGAGCAGGCCCAGCAGCGCGACATAGAGGCTGACGCCGACAGTCGCGCGGAACCACTCGGCGGCGTCGGCCGCGTCGGCGTGCGCGTTCTTCAACAGGGCGTACTGGGCCACCGCGACCAGCACGGTCGTCACCAGCAGGATCACGAAGGAGAGCAGGAAGAAGACGATCGCCTTCGCGGTCAGTACCCGGCCCCGGCTGGGGCAGGCGGTCAGGGTGGTACGGATCATGCCCGTGCCGTACTCGGAGCTCACCGTCAGCACGCCCAGCGTGATCACGCACATCGAGCCGAGCAGCACACCGAAGAAGCCCATGCTGAGCACCGGGCTGCCGACCAGAGAGCTGTCGGACGACCTGAGTCCGATGGCGGTCAGCAGTCCGATCCCGACGACGAGCACGATCAGCACCCCGAGCGTCCACAGCGTGGAGCGGACCGTCCTGATCTTCGTCCACTCCGAGGCGATGGCATGCCCGAGGTGCGCGTCGGTGACCGGGATCGGCGAGACGTAGTACGAGGCCACCGCCGGCTGCTGGTGCGGCGGAGAGGCGGGCGCGGTCATCAGAGGTCCTTCTGTGCGGGAGCGGCGTACGGGTTCTGGCCGGGCGGCGGCGGGGCGAACCAGTTCTGCTGCGGGATCTCCGGAGGCATCGGCTGCCCCGTCGGGCCGGATGGCCGGCCCGGCTGCTCGAAACCGTGCAACCGGTCCGCCGTCGAGCGATAGTCGACCGCGCCCTGCGTCATCCGCATATAGGCCTCCTCGAGCGAGGCCTGGTGCGGGGAGAGCTCCCACAGCCGCACCCCCGACTCGTGTGCCAGATCACTGATCCGCGGCAGCGGCAGGCCGGTGATCCGCAGCGCGCCGTCGTGTTCGGGCATGACCTGGCCGCCGGCCTCGGTGAGCGCAGCGGTGAGTTTCTCGCGCTCCGGCGTCTCGGCGGTCCGGACGCGGGCGAAGTCCGCGGAGTTGTGCGAGATGAAGTCCTTGACGCTCATGTCCGAGAGCAGCTGGCCGCGGCCGATCACGATCAGATGGTCCGCGGTGAGGGCCATCTCGCTCATCAGATGGGAGGAGACGAACACGGTGCGGCCCTCGGACGCCAGCGTCTTCATCAGATTACGGACCCAGAGGATGCCCTCCGGATCGAGCCCGTTCACCGGCTCGTCGAAGAGCAGCACCTGGGGATCTCCGAGCAGCGCGGCGGCGATGCCCAGCCGCTGACCCATGCCGAGGGAGAATCCCTTGGAGCGTTTTCCGGCCACTTCCTGAAGGCCGACGACACCGAGCACCTCGTCGACCCGGCGGGCCGGAATACCGGACAACTGGGCCAGCGAGAGCAGATGACTGCGCGCGCTGCGGCCGCCGTGCACCGCCTTGGCGTCCAGCAGCGCGCCGACCTGACGGGGGGCGTTGGGCAGCTTGCGGAACGGGTGGCCGCCGATGGTGACCTGGCCGGAGGTCGGTTCGTCGAGCCCGAGGATCATCCGCATGGTGGTCGACTTCCCGGAGCCGTTGGGCCCCAGAAAGCCGGTCACGGTACCCGGGCGCACCTGGAAGGAAAGGTTGTACACGGCTGTCTTGGCGCCGTAGCGCTTCGTCAGGCCGATTGCCTCGATCATTCTCCAGCCCCATCGACGTCCACGTGTCGTCGGGGCACCGCCGTCGCACGGCCGATCGCCCCCGTATGTGTGAGGAGGATAACCAGCCCTTGACGGTTCCGTGGAATTCCGGCTGCGGCGGTTCGCACCGCCGCAGCCGCCCCGTACCCGCTAGGCGTCGCGCTTCTTGAGCAGGAAGTAACCGCCGATCAGCGCGGCCACCACCCACAACGCCATGATGCCGAGTCCGCCCCAGGGGCCGTAGGGGGCGTCGTCATTGGTGAACACCACCTGGGTGATCCGGCGGCCCGCCTGGTCGGGCAGATACTGGCCGACCTTCTTGGTGGCCGAGACGCTGCCCAGGATGTTGGAGACCAGAAAGAAGAACGGCATCAGAATGCCGAGCGACAGCATCGGACTGCGCAGCATCGAAGCGGCGCCCATCGAGAACGCCGCGATCAGCATCATGTAGAGCGCCGCACCGAACACCGCACGCAGCACACCGGGGTCCCCGATGTGCGAACGGTGGTCGCCGAGGAGCGCCTGACCGAGGAAGTACGTCAGAAAGCTCGTCACCAGACCGATCACGAAAGCCAGCAGGGTGGCCACGGCGATCTTGCTGAAATAGAAGGTGCCACGCTGTGGCACGGCCGCCAGCGATGTGCGGATCATTCCGGTGCTGTATTCGTTGGACACCACCAGGACGCCGAAGACGATCAATGCGAGCTCGCCGAGTCCCACCCCCGCGAAACTCACCGCGGTCGGGTCGAAGGTGAGCCGGTCGCCCCGGTCCAGATTGCCGAACTGGTTGTTGGACACCGCGCTGATCAGCGCGCCGAACGCCAACGTCACCACGAACGTGAGGGCCAGCGTCCACACCGTCGACTGCACCGAGCGGACCTTGGTCCACTCCGACCTCACCACCTGAGCTGTTGCCATGGTCAGGCCCCCTTCTGCGGGTTGACGCCCCAGGCCGGATGCTGTGGCCGGTCCGGGGTGACTCCGTCATGTGCGTGGTATTCCACCGATTCCGCGGTGAGCTGCATGAACGCCTCCTCCAGGGAGGCCTGCTGGGGACTCAGCTCGTGCAGGACGAGCCGGTGTTCGGCTGCCAGTTCACCGAGCTGAGCCGCTTCGGCGCCGTCCACTTCGAGCGAGCCGTCCCCCGCATCGACCGCGCGGAAACCGCCGCTCCGCAGCGCATCGAGCAGCTGCTCGCGCTGCGGGGAGCGCAGCCGCACGTACGACCGGGAGTTCTGCGCGATGAAGTCCGCCATCGAGGTGTCGGCCATCAGCCGTCCCTGGCCGATGACGACCAGATGGTCGGCGGTGAGCGCCATCTCGCTCATCAGGTGGGACGAGACGAAGATGGTGCGGCCCTGGGACGCCAGGGTCTTCATGAGGTTACGGATCCAGTGGATGCCCTCGGGGTCGAGGCCGTTCACCGGCTCGTCGAACATCAGGATCTCCGGGTCGCCGAGCAACGCGCCGGCGATACCCAGGCGTTGGCCCATGCCCAGCGAAAAACCCTTGGCGCGCTTCTTCGCCACCGCCGAGAGGCCCACGGTCTCCAGCACCTCGCCGACCCGGGACGTCGGGATGCCGTTGCTCTGCGCCAGGCAGAGCAGATGGTTGTACGCCGTGCGCCCGCCGTGCATGGCCTTGGCGTCGAGCAGAGCGCCGATGTACTTCAGCGGTTCCTTGAGATCGGCGTAGTGCTTGCCGTCGATCCGGACGTCGCCCCGCGTCGGGCTGTCCAGGCCGAGCACCATCCGCATGGTGGTGGACTTGCCGGCGCCGTTCGGCCCGAGAAAACCGGTCACGATGCCCGGCCGTACGGTGAAGGACAACTGGTCGACGGCGATTTTGTCGCCGTAGCGTTTGGTCAGCCCCGAAAGTTCGATCACTGCGTTCCGCCTCGTCGTATCGAATGTGTCGCCCCGGCCCCCTCGACCCCACCGGGTCGAGGCAGCATGAACATCACCCTAGGGCACGCCGAGCCCCCCGCCACTGCACATGACGGGGGGCTTGCGACGAACGGCGCCCGGGACCCGGACGCGGGCTCACGCAGCCTCGGGGGAGGGCAACGTGGGCTCAGCGGGTCTGCTGCGCGGGGACCCCGCGGGTAGCCGGCTCGTCGTCCGGGGTGCCGGCCGCGGCCACCGCGGCACCGGTCAGCGTGGCCAGCATCTCGCGGACGTTGGTCAGCTGGGCGTTGATCGAGTCGCGGCGGTTGGTGAGCGCCGCCAGCTCGCGCTCCGATTCGCTGCGGATCCGGTCGGCCTTGGCGTTCGCGTCCGCCACGATGTCCTCGGCCTGGCGCTGGGCGGTCTCCACCGTCTGGCGGGCCCGGCGCTCGGCGTCGGTGCGCAGCTTCTCCGCCTCCAGGCGGAGCTGCTCGGCGCGGTGCTCGATCTCGGCCAGTCGCTTCTCGGCCTTGGCCTGACGCGAAGCCAGATCGCGCTCCGACTGCTCGCGGCGCTTGGCCAGGTTCGTCTCGAAGTCCGCGGCGGCCTGAGCGGCCTTGGCGCGGGTCTCCTCGAAGAGGGCGTCCGCCTCCTCGCGCTTGGACTGCGCGTCCTTCTGGGCCTCGGAGCGCAGCGTGGACGCCTCGCCCTTGGCCTTCTCGACGATCCGGACGCCCTCGTCCTCCGCCTTGGACTTCCGCTCGGCCGCGAACGACTCGGCGTCGTTACGGACCTGCTGAGCGGCCGACTCGGCGAGCTCGCGGTGCTGCTCGGCCGCGCGGCGGGCCTCCTCACGGAGGTCCTTCGCCTCCTCCTCGGCGAGACGGAGGATCTTCTCGACGCGCGCGCCGAGACCGGCGTACGACGGCTCCGCGTCGTTGACCTGGGCCTGGGCGTTCTGAGTTTCGAGGTGGAGTTCCTCGATGCGCTTTTCCAGAGAGGTGATCCGTGCCAGGGCGCTGTCACGGTCGGCGACGAGCTTGGTAATGCGGTCATCCACCTGACCGCGGTCGTAACCACGCCGCACGAGCTCGAAGCCGAATGGGGAGGAAGTGTCGCTCATGGGGATCCTGTCGAATGAGACCGGTGAGGTGATAGGGGGAATCCTAGGTGCCGAAGCAGCGTGTCATCGAGCGGATGCCCGTTTGATCTGGAGAATGTCCAGCCTTTTGAGTGGCTAGCCCTCAGATGGCTTGCCACTCGAGCGAGTTCCCCCTGCCGCGGCACCCGCCTTGACGGCGCCCGCGCCGCCGGCCGCCGCCTTGCCGTTTCCGTTCGGCGCCTCAAAGGATTCCAACGCCTCAAGCACGTCCTGGACACGGGAGATCTCGGCCTGAATGTCCGCTCGACGGCGCATCAGCACGTCGTGTTCGTGGGTGGCTTCCTCGACGAGGTGGTCCGCCTCGCTCGCCGCCTCGCTCTTGAGCCGTTCCGCTTCCCGGACGAGTTCGGCCTTCTTCTGCTCGGCCTCCTTGAGCAGCGTCTCGGCGCGCTTGACCGCGGCGATACGGACCGATGCGGCCTCCGAAGCGGCGTCCGCCGCGATGTCCTTGGCCTGCTGCTCGGCCTCCGCCTTCTGTTCGGCCGCCGCCTTCAGCAGATTGTCCACCCGCTCGCCCGCCGACCTCAGCTGCTCGGCGCTCTCCCGGCGGGCCCGCTCGTGCAGCTCCTCGATCTCGGCGGTGACCCGCTCGCGCAGCTCCTCGGAACGCTCCCGGATCGCCGTGGCGTCCCGGCGCGCGCCGACCAGCAGCTCATCGGCGTCCGTACGCGACTTCTCGACCAGCGTGTTGCCCTCGACCGTGGCGTCGGCGGTGATCCGGTCGGCCTCCTTGCGTGCGGCCCCGACCATCCGGTCGGCCTGGGCCTCGGCCTCGGTGGCGGTGCGCAGCGCCTCCTCCTGGGCCTTCGCCATCAGCTGGTCCGCCTGTTCGGCGGCGTCGGCACGGCGCTTGGCCGCCACCTGACGGGCCTCGTCGAGCACCCGGTCGCACTCCGACTGGGCCTCGGCTCGCAGGTGTTCGGCGGCGGCCTCGGCATCCGTCCTGACGCGCTGGGCCTCCGCCCGGATCCGCTCGGCGGCCTGCTGGGCCGATCCCACGGTCTCGGCGGCCTCCGCACGCATCCGCTCCGACTCGCCGGTGGCCTCGGTGACCAGGCGGTCGGCCTGGCCCGCCGCCTCGGAACGGATGCGGTTGGCGTCCGTACGGGCCTCGGCGCGTGCCTTGGCCGCGTCCTGCTCCGCCGCGGCGACCGCGTCCGACGCCTCGGTCCGCATCTGCTGGGCGTACTCGGCGGCGGTGGCCCGCAGCTGCTCGGACTCGGTGATCGCCTCGGTGACCGTGCGCTCGGCGAGGGCCTTGGCGGCCTCGGCCTCCTCCTGGGCGACGCTCCTGATCCGGCTCGCGTCCTCGGAGGCCCGCTCCCGCTCGGCGTACGCATCGGAGCGGACCCGGTCCGCCTCCTCCTGCGCCTCCGTCTTCGTACGCTCCGCCACATGCTCGGCGGTCGAGCGCAGCCCGGCGATCTCCTGCTCGGCCTGGTCCTGCAGCCCGGCCACCGAATCCCGCACCTGCTGTGCGGTCTGCTCGGCCGCCGACACCAGTTCGCTCGCCCTGCGGTCCGCCTCCTCGACCAGCCGCGCCGCCTCGGCCTGCGCCTCCTCCACCCGCTTGCGGGCGGAGGCCAGCAGCTCCTCGCTCTGCTCGCGGGCCTGCGCGCGCTCCTGCTCGGCCTCGCCGCGGGCAGCGGTGAGCAGCTCCTCGGCCTCGCGGCGGCGCCGGTTGGCCTCCTCCTGGGCTGCCGCGAGCGCTTCCTGCGCCTCGTTGCCCAGCCGCTCGGCGGCCGTCGCCGCTTCCGCCCGGACCCGGTCGGCGCTGTCCTGCGCCTCGGACTTGAGGCGTTCGGCCTCCGCCGCCGCCTCACTGCGCAGCCGTACCGCGATGTTCTCGCCCTCGGCGCGGGCCTGCGACGCGTCGGCCGCCGCCTCGTCGCGCAGCCGCTCGGCCTCCTGCTCGGCCTGCGCCTGCAGAGCGCTGATCCGCTCGGCGGCCGCGGTCCGCAGCCGCTCGGTCTCCTCCGATGTCTCCCTGCGCAGCCGCTCGGCCTCACCGCGGGCCTCCGACAGCGCCGTATCGGCGCCGGCCAGCCGCTGCTCGGCTTCCGTGTGCAGCCGGTTCAGGTCCTCGGCGGCCTCGGCCCTGCGGCCCTCTATGCCGCGCTCGTTCTCCTCGCGGAGCTCGCGGGCGGCCTCCTCGGCCCTGGCGGTGGTCTGCTCGGCCTGCTCCTCCGCCTCGCCGCGCAGCCGCTCGGCTTCGGCGCGGGTGCGCTCCAGGGTCTCCTCGGCCTGTTTGCGCAGGGTGGTGGCGCGCTCGATCGCCTCGGCGCGTACCCGTTCGGACTCGGTGGTGGCGCCGGAGCGGACCTCGTCGGCGTCGGCCTTCGCCTTGGCCAGCAGCTCCTCGGCGGTCCGCGCCGCCTCCTCGATCTGCTGCAGCGCCTCCCGGCGGGCCTCGCCGCGGATCCGCTCGCCCTCGGCGACCGCGTCGGACCGCAGCTGCTCGGCCTCGCCGCGCAGCCTGCGCGCCTCCTCCTGCAGCTCGACCGTCTTGGCGCGGTACTCCTTGGTGTCGTCCTTCGCCGCGCCCTTGAGCTGCGCCGCGGATTCGGCGGCCTCATTGCTGAGCCGCTCCGCCTCCGCCTCCGCCTCGTGGCGGATCCGCTCGGCCTCGGCGGCGGCCGCCCCGGTGGTCGACTTGGCGTCCTCGGAAGCCTTGGTCAGTACCTCTTCGGCGGTCCTGGCCGCCTTGGCGAGCTGGGCCGCGGCGTCCTCGGCCGCGACCGTACGCGCCTTCTCGGCCGCCTCGGCGACCAGCCGGTCCGCCTTGGCCGTGGCGTCGGCGAGGGCCTGCTCGGCCTCCGCCTTCAGCACTTCGGCGTCCTTGGTGGCCTGGCCGACCAGGCGGGCGATCTCCGCCTTGGCCGTCCGGGTGCGCTGTTCATTGACCGAATCGGCGGATGCGAGCTGCTTGCTCGCGGAGTCCTTCGCCTCGGTGAGGACCTTCTCGGCTTCGGCGCGGGCCTCGCGCAGCGCGCGTTCCGCCTCCTGCACCCGCAGCTCGGCGGTGCGGCTGAGTTCGGCGGCCTGCTGACGCACCTGGTCGGACTCGGTGGTCGTGGCGGTGCGCAGCTCCTCCGCGTGGGAGGTGGCCTCCTGTGCCTGGGTGGCAGCGGCATTGAGCAGCCGTTCGGCCTCGGAGCGCGCCCGGCGCAGAATGGTGTCGGCCTCGGTACGGGCCGACTCCGCCTCCGAACCCAGCCGCTGGCGGGCCTCGTCGGCCAGCCGGACCGCCTCGGCGCGGGCGGCGGCCAGCGCCTGCTCGGCCTCCGCGCGGGTCTCGTCCATCAGCCTGCGGGCCTGGGCCTCGGTACGGGCCCGCAGCTGCTCGGCCCACGCCACGTTCTCGTTGACATGTGACTCGACGGTCTGCCGGCGCTCGGCGAGTTCCTGGTCGAGACGCTGACGACGGGTGACGGCCTCGCTGTGCAACTCGGCCTGGAGACGGGCCTGGTGCTCGGCGTGTTCCTGGAGGATGCGCTGCGTCTGCGCCCGGGCGTCGCGCAGTTCGCGCTCGGCGTCACTGCGCAGCTGGTCGGCCTGGATCTGCGCGTTCCGCAGCAACTGCTCGGCCTGGTAGCCGACATCGGCCGCGTCGTAGGCAGGACGGGACGCCAGATTGCGTCGCGCCTCGTGGAGCTTGGCGCGCAGCACCTCGACCTGGTAACCGAGGTCCTCGGCGTGCTGGACTGCCTTCTCCCGCTCGGTCTTCAGCCGGTCCATCTCGGCCTCGAACCGCGAGAGATGGTCGTCTTCAGCCCGGTGGCTCTCCTGGCGTTCGTAGCCCCGCACTGCGCGGTCCCATCCGTCCCCTGGTCGCAACACTCTTCCCGAACGAGCACCGCCTCGAAGACGGGCCCCCGGGGGAATGGTGTCAGATCATCGGCGAGGCATGGGTCACAGGCCCCGGATCCGGCCCCGGACCGGAGTTACCCACTCTACCGGCCCGGGTATCCAGAGGTCAGTGCTCCTTGGGAGCCGATGAATCCGGAGTGGACGCGGTGACCAGTTCCGTCAGGACGCCGTGGCAGTCCTTGGGATGCAGGAACGTGATGCGCGAGCCCATCGAACCGATGCGCGGCTGGTCGTACAGCACGCGTACCCCCTTGTCCCGGATGGATTCCGAGTCGGAGTCCACGTCCGCAGTGCCGAAGGCGATGTGATGCACGCCCTCGCCGTTCTTGGCCAGCCACTTGCCCACCGCGGAGTCCTCCCGGGTCGGCTCCAGCAACTGGAGATAGGAGGCACCGCCGTCGGACGTATCGTTGATCTTGAGCATGGCCTCCCGGACGCCCTGCTCCTCGTTGACTTCGGTGTGGGACACCTCGAAACCGTATGTCGCCCGGTAGAACTCGACAGTCGCGTCAAGGTCGAAGCAGGCAATCCCGATGTGGTCGATTCGCGTCAGCATGCCCCCAGTGCAGCGTGCCGACACACGGTTACGCAACGTGCGCGCGATCACATCGGCAGAGCGGTGACGAGCGGCGGACCGCTCAGTACATTCAGGTAAACCATCGTTCACTCCACCACCCACCCTCACTCGCACTCTCATCCAAGGGGCCGAGCCTCATGTCCGGAACGAACAACAGCAACACCTCCGTGATCGTCGCAGGAGCAAGGACCCCGATGGGCCGGCTCCTCGGCTCGCTGAAGTCCTTCTCCGGCGCCGACCTGGGCGCATTCGCCATCAAGGCGGCCCTGGACCGCGCCGGAATCGGCGGCGACCAGGTGCAGTACGTGATCATGGGCCAGGTGCTCCAGGCCGGGGCGGGGCAGCTCCCGGCACGCCAGGCCGCCGTCAAGGCGGGCATCCCCATGAACGTCCCGGCGCTCACCGTCAACAAGGTCTGTCTCTCCGGCCTGGACGCCATCGCGCTGGCCGACCAGCTGATCCGCGCGGGTGAGTTCGATGTGGTGGTGGCCGGCGGTCAGGAGTCCATGACCAACGCGCCGCACCTGCTGCCGAAGTCCCGCGAGGGCTACAAGTACGGCGCGATCGGGATGCTCGACTCGATGGCCCACGACGGGCTGACCGACTCCTTCGAGTCCATCCCGATGGGTGAGTCGACCGAGAAGCACAACACCCGCCTCGGCATCGACCGCGCCCCGCAGGACGAGTTCGCGGCCGCCTCGCACCAGCGGGCCGCCGCAGCGCAGAAGAACGGCCTCTTCGAGGCCGAGATCACGCCGGTGCAGATCCCGCAGCGCAAGGGTGAGCCGATCCTCTGCTCGCAGGACGAGGGCATCCGGGCGGAGACCACGGCCGAGTCCCTCGGCAAGCTGCGCCCGGCCTTCGCCAAGGACGGCACGATCACGGCCGGCACCTCCTCGCAGATCTCCGACGGTGCGGCGGCGGTCGTGGTGATGAGCAAGGCCAAGGCCGAGGAGCTGGGCCTGGACTGGATCGCCGAGATCGGCGCGCACGGCAATGTGGCGGGCCCCGACAACTCGCTGCAGTCCCAGCCCTCCAACGCCATCCGGCACGCGCTGGGCAAGGAGGGCCTGGACGTCGCCGAGCTGGACCTCATCGAGATCAACGAGGCTTTCGCTGCGGTCGCCGTGCAGTCAATGAAGGACCTCGGCGTTTCACCGGAAAAGGTGAATGTCAATGGCGGTGCCATCGCCCTCGGCCACCCCATCGGGATGTCCGGTGCCCGGATCGTCCTGCACCTCGCGCTCGAACTGAAGCGACGCGGCGGCGGTGTCGGTGCGGCCGCGCTGTGCGGTGGCGGCGGACAGGGCGACGCCCTGATCCTGCGCGTGCCCGGCAACTGATGACCGGCCGGCCTGCCGGCCGACCTGACCGAACACACCTGACTGACCGAACACACCTGACTGACCGAACACACCTGACTGACCGAACACACCTGACTGACCGAACGCACTGATCGGAGCCGTGAACGTGGACGTGGACGTCCCCACCCTGGTCGAGCAGGCCCGCGAGGGCCGGCCGCGAGCCGTCGCCCGGCTCATCTCGCTGGTGGAGGGGGCGTCTCCGCAGCTGCGCGAGGTGATGGCGCGGCTCGCTCCGCTGACCGGCGGTGCTTACGTCGTCGGTCTCACGGGTTCTCCCGGGGTCGGCAAGTCGACCTCGACATCGGCGCTGGTCTCCGCTTACCGGCGGGCCGGTAAGCGGGTCGGTGTGCTCGCCGTCGACCCGTCCTCCCCCTTTTCCGGGGGAGCGCTGCTCGGCGACCGGGTCCGGATGTCCGACCATGCGTCGGACCCCGGCGTCTACATCAGGTCGATGGCCACCCGAGGTCACCTCGGCGGCCTCGCCTGGGCCGCTCCGCAGGCCATCCGGGTCCTGGACGCGGCCGGCTGCGACATCGTGCTGGTCGAGACGGTCGGCGTCGGCCAGTCCGAGGTGGAGATCGCCTCGCAGGCCGACACTTCCGTCGTGCTGCTCGCCCCCGGCATGGGCGACGGTATCCAGGCCGCCAAGGCGGGGATCCTGGAGATCGGCGACGTCTACGTGGTCAATAAGGCCGACCGGGACGGCGCGGACGCGACCGCCCGGGAGCTCAACCACATGCTGGGCCTCGGGGAGTCCCGTACCCCGGGCGACTGGCGCCCGCCCATCGTCAAGACGGTCGCCGCCCGCGGCGAGGGCACCGACGAGGTCGTCGAGGCGCTGGAGAAGCACCGGGCGTGGATGGAGGAGCGCGGTGTGCTGTCCGAACGGCGTCGTGCGCGTGCGGCGCACGAGGTCGAGACGATCGCCGTCACCGCGCTCCGCGAGCGGATCGGTGATCTCCGGGGCGACCGGCGGCTCGGCGCGCTGGCCGAGCGGATCGTGGCCGGTGAGCTGGACCCGTACGCGGCGGCGGACGCCCTGGTGGAGGGTGTGACGGCGGGAGGCTGACCTCCTGGCCCTCCACCCGGGCGCACCGGGCCGGTTATCCCTGACGCCGCCCGCGCAGCTGTTCCGCGACCGGGGTCAGCGACTCGCGCAGAGCCGCCAGCGCCTCCGGCGAGAGCATGTCGATGAAGTGCTGGCGCACCGACGCCACATGGTGCGGTGCGGCCTTCTGCATGGTCTCGTCGCCGAGGTCGGTGAGGACGGCGAACAGCCCGCGGCGGTCGGACTCGCAGTTCTCCCTGCGGACCAGCTCGGCCTTCTCCATCCGGGTGATCTGGTGGGAGAGGCGGCTCTTGGACTGGAGGGTGGCGGCGGCGAGATCACTCATCCGCATGCGCTTCTCGTCCGCCTCCGACAGATTGACCAGAATCTCGTAGTCGTTCATGGTCAGGCCGAACGGTTGAAGATCCTTCTCCATCTGGTACGTGAGTAGCCTGTTGACGTCCAGGTAGGTGCGCCAGGCGCACTGCTCGGCGTCGCTCAGCCAGCGGGTGGCCGTCTCGGTCTGCATATGAGAATTCTACCTAAGAAGTTGAATATCGGACAAACCTGGGGGGTGAGCGCCGGCGGGTAGAGCCGGGGCTCAGGTGTTCGACGTTACACTCCGCAGGCTACCGCTCACAGGCCGAAGCGACGCTGAAGATCCGCAAGCTGGCCGGGAAGCCTCGGTGAGGCGCCGGATTGGCCGGAACCGGGCCCTTGACCACCGGGAACGCCGGGCTCCTGGGGCACCGCCGCCGACGGCTGCTCCGGCATCAGCACCTCCGTCGACTGCAGCAGCACCGTCCCGGCTCCCACGAACTCGAACTGGTGCTCCTCGCCGGACGTGCCTCCGAGTCCGGTGAGCGACCGGATGCCGCCCAGCACGCCCGTCAGGTACGCGTGGTCGTAGTGATGGCAGGGCGAAGGACAGTCCGCCCATCCCACCAGCGCCTGGGGATCCACCCTCATCGGCGGTTCCATGAAGACGACGGGCCCGTTGGAAGCAGCCACGAACTTGCCCGTCCCGATCAGCGTCAGGAAGCCCGGCACGATCGGCTGCTTCAGCGCCAGCGACGGCTCGAAGGCCAGCAGGTTCCCGGAGCGGATCGTGAGGTTGCCGTCCTCCAGGTCGTACGAGTTCACATCGAAGGCGCGGTCCGCGAGCAGCATCTTTCCCGAGCCCTCCGCCACCACCCAGTCCTGGACGTGCATCGGGGAGTGGAAACTGCTGCGCAGCAGATGATCGAACCGGCCGTGGCCGAAGCCGTCGTACTGGATCCGCCCGTAATAGGCGATCATCTTGCCCTTCTGCAGGAACCACTGGCCGCCGTTGAGCTCCACGCAGAAGGTGTACTTGTTGACGTTGTCGTTGGCCGGCAGCGTCATCGGGTCGAAGACCACGGGTCCGGTCACAGCTTCTCCTCCGAGGCCTGTACGTACACGGCGCCACTGCCCGACAGCTCCAGCTGGAACGCCTCGCCCGAGCCGCGCCCCACCATGTCGCGCCAGCCGAGCGCGGTGGAGAGCCTGTTGCGCACGTCCCCGTGGTGCGCGACGTATGCCTGCGGATCGACGTGCACGGGCCGCTGCGGGGTGATCGGCAGCTCCACCACCCCGCCGTGCGCCATCACCGCCACCGCGCCGTGGCCCTTCAGGGTGGTGGTGAAGAGTCCCTGGCCGGTGACCTGGCCGCGCACCATCCCCATGACCCCGCCCTGCGCGCCCATGAACATGGTGCCCTGCTGAAGGGTCCCGTCGAACGCCAGCAACCGGTCCGCCTCCACGTAGAGGGTGTCGCCGGCCAGCGAGATGACCTGGATGTGATGGCCGCCGTGCCCGAACATCACCGTGCCGTTGCCCTCAACCGTCATCAGCGGGGTCGCCTCGTTGGCCACCCGTCGTCCGATCATCGACATCATGCCGCCCTGACCGCCCTGGATGTTCGGCGTGAACGTGACCTCGCCCTTGTAGGCGAGCATCGCCCCGCGCTGACTGAACATCTTCTGCCCGGGCGCCACCACCGCCTCGACCATCTTCGAGTTGATCTCGTTGAACGGCATCAGACATCGCCCCCGACGGTGCTGCGTTCGCTGGGCTGGACGTACACGAGCCCGTCGCCCTCGAAGCGGATCTGGAAGGACTCGCCCGAGCCCTCGCCCATGAACGTCCGGAAACTGACGCCGGTCTGGAAGTGCTGCCGGAGGTTGCCGGTGTGCGCGATGTACGCACCGGGGTCGACCTGGAGCGGGTACCGGTCGCTCACCCGCAGCACCACCGCGGGCCCGTCCGACATGATCGCGGCCTGCCCCGATCCCTCGACCGTGGTGGTGAACAGTCCGTTGCCCTGGGAGGCGCCGCGCAGCCCGGTGAAGGTGGTGCCGGTGCGCAGCCCCGCGTCCGTGCACAGGAGATTGCTCGCTTCGACATGGAGCTTCTCGCCGTTCAGGGTGACGAGGTTTATCTCGGTCGCCCGGTCGGCGAAGTAACAGGTCCCTTCGCCCCGCACCTCCATCACGGTCATCTGCTCGCCGGTGAGCCGCCGGGTCACCATGCCGCGGAGACCCTCACCTCCGCCGGACATCTTCTTGAAGGTCATCCGGCCGTCATAAGCGATCATCGAGCCGTTCTTCGCTTTGACGGCGTCGCCTGTCAGGTCGACGGCGAGGACCTTGCTGCCTTGGAGTCGGAACTGAGCCACGGATCGAAGGTAACGGGCAGGAAGGGCTACGAACAGCGTGCCGGGGTCCGGTCTCCACCCTGAAGGACCCCTGAGAAGCGGGGCTGACACAATGGGGCAAGCTTGTGCGTACTTTCACAAGATCACGTACCCGCCGGACCACCCCCCGTCGCCCGCTGCCGAAGGTTTCCTCCGTGGACATCAAGACCGCATCCGCAATCCGCCGCCTCCGTCTGGTCTCCGCCCCCGAGGCGGTTTCGTTCCTGCTGCTGCTCGTCTGCTCCGTGCTCAAGCGGACGACGGACTTCAACGCGGTGCCGGTGATGGGCATGGTGCACGGCGTGCTCTTCGTGCTGTACGTGCTCTTCTGGGCGGACGCCTGGAACCGCACCAAGTGGTCCGCGAAGAGGGGCGTCCTCTACTTCGTGCTCTCGGTGCTGCCCACCGGCGGCTTCTTCGCCGAGCGCAAGCTGCGCCGCGAGGCCGAGGACGCGGTCATCGCCTCCCGCGCCCGCCGCGAGGGCGTGGTCACGTCGTGATCGTCGCCTTCTCGGTCTCCCCGCTCGGCGTCGGCGAGGACGTCGGCGAGTATGTCGCCGACGCGGTCCGCGTCGTACGGGAGTCGGGGCTCCCCAACCGCACGGACGCCATGTTCACCTCGATCGAGGGCGAGTGGGACGAGGTCATGGCGGTGGTCAAGCGCGCCGTCGCCGTGGTCGAGGAACGCTCGCCGCGTGTCTCGCTGGTACTCAAGGCGGACATCAGGCCGGGCGTCACGGACGGCCTGACGTCCAAGGTCGCGACCGTCGAGCGGCACCTCGCCGAATAGCCGGTCGGTCCGTCCCCGGAGACCGAGGGGCGAGACGGGGCTGACCGTCATATGACCGGCCGGTAGGGTCGACGCCGTGCCGAAGCCGCTCAGTCTTGCCTTCGATCCCATCGCGCGCGCCGACGAACTCTGGCAGCAGCGCTGGGGGCCCGTCCCCTCGATGGCCGCGATCACCTCCATCATGCGTGCGCACCAGATCCTGCTCGCGGAGGTGGACGCGATCGTCAAGCCGTACGGGCTGACCTTCGCCCGCTACGAGGCGCTGGTGCTGCTCACCTTCTCCAAGGCCGGCGAACTGCCGATGTCCAAGATCGGCGAGCGGCTGATGGTGCATCCCACCTCGGTGACGAACACCGTCGACCGGCTGGTGCGGTCCGGTCTGGTCGACAAGCGCCCCAATCCGAACGACGGGCGCGGCACGCTGGCCTCCATCACCGACAAGGGCCGTGAGGTGGTCGAGGCGGCCACCAAGGCCCTGATGGAGATGGACTTCGGGCTCGGCGCGTACGACGCTGAGGAGTGCGGCGAGATCTTCGCGATGCTCAGGCCGCTGCGGGTGGCCGCGGAGGATTTCGAGGAGCACTGACCACGGCTCCGGGTGGCGACCCGCCCGAAGATCGCCCCTTGCGTCCGGTTACGCTCGACTGCATGAAACGAAGCGTGCTGACCCGCTACCGGGTGATGGCCTACATCACCGGTGTGCTGCTGGTCCTGCTGACCCTCGGCGTCATCGCCAAGTACCTCCTGGACATCAACGGGGCGACCGGCTTCGTCAGCGTCGTCGGTATCGCGCACGGCTGGCTGTACGTGGTGTACCTGATCTTCGCCTTCGATCTGGGCTCCAAGGCCAAGTGGCCGGTGGCCAAGCAGATCTGGGTGCTGCTGGCCGGGACCATCCCGACGGCGGCCTTCTTCGTCGAGCGCAAGGTCTCCCGGGAGCTCGAGCCCCTGGTCGCGGACCCGGCCCCGGTCGCAGCCAAGGCGTAGTTCCGAGCCGCCCGCGCACCGCGTGGGCGGTCCCCCTTCGACAGATACTAGGACGTCCAAGTATCTTCGGTGGTATGGACGCTCACGCCATCGAAGAGGGCCGCCGACGCTGGCAGGCCAGGTACGACAAGGCCCGTAAGCGGGACGCCGATTTCTCCACGCTCTCCGGGGACCCGGTGGACCCGGTCTACGGGCCCCGGCCCGGCGACACGTACGAGGGATTCGAGCGGATCGGCTGGCCGGGTGAGTACCCGTACACCCGCGGTCTGTACCCCACCGGCTACCGAGGCCGCACGTGGACGATCCGGCAGTTCGCCGGCTTCGGGAACGCGCGGCAGACCAACGAGCGGTACAAGAAGATCCTGGCCAACGGGGGCGGCGGCCTGTCCGTCGCCTTCGACATGCCGACGCTGATGGGCCGCGACTCCGACGAGCCGAAGTCGCTGGGTGAGGTCGGTCACTGCGGGGTCGCCATCGACTCGGCCGCCGACATGGAGGTCCTCTTCCAGGACATCCCGCTCGGCGACGTCACCACGTCGATGACGATCAGCGGCCCGGCCGTGCCGGTCTTCTGCATGTACCTGGTGGCCGCCGAGCGCCAGGGCATCGACCCGGCCGTGCTCAACGGGACGCTCCAGACGGACATCTTCAAGGAGTACATCGCCCAGAAGGAGTGGCTCTTCCAGCCCGAGCCGCATCTGCGTCTCATCGGCGACCTGATGGAGCACTGCGCGGCCGCCATCCCCGCGTACAAGCCGCTCTCGGTCTCCGGTTACCACATCCGCGAAGCGGGCTCGACGGCCGCGCAGGAGCTCGCGTACACGCTGGCGGACGGCTTCGGTTACGTGGAGCTCGGCCTCTCCCGCGGCCTGGACGTGGACGTCTTCGCGCCGGGCCTGTCCTTCTTCTTCGACGCGCACGTCGACTTCTTCGAGGAGATCGCCAAGTTCCGCGCGGCCCGCCGGATCTGGGCCCGCTGGATGAAGGACGTGTACGGCGCGCGGAGCGACAAGGCGCAGTGGCTGCGCTTCCACACCCAGACGGCCGGTGTCTCGCTGACCGCGCAGCAGCCGTACAACAACGTGGTCCGTACGGCGGTCGAAGCGCTGGCCGCGGTGCTCGGCGGCACCAACTCCCTGCACACCAACGCGCTGGACGAGACCCTCGCCCTGCCGAGCGAGCAGGCGGCGGAGATCGCCCTGCGGACCCAGCAGGTGCTGATGGAGGAGACCGGCGTGGCCAACGTCGCGGACCCGCTGGGCGGTTCCTGGTACATCGAGCAGCTCACCGACCGCATCGAGGCCGACGCCGAGAAGATCTTCGACCAGATCAAGGAACGCGGCCTGCGGGCCCACCCGGACGGGCAGCACCCCATCGGACCGATGACCTCCGGCATCCTGCGGGGCATCGAGGACGGCTGGTTCACCGGAGAGATCGCCGAATCGGCTTTCCAGTACCAGCGTTCGGTCGAGAAGGGCGACAAGCGCGTCGTCGGCGTCAACTGCCACCACGGCTCGGTGACCGGCGATCTGGAGATCCTCCGGGTCAGCCACGAGGTGGAGCGCGACCAGGTACGCGACCTGACCACCCGCAGGGCCGCCCGCGACGAGACCCGCGTCCGCGCCACGCTCGACGTGATGCTGGCCGCCGCCCGGGGCGGCTCGAACATGATCGAGCCGATGCTGGACGCGGTAAGGGCGGAGGCCACGCTGGGCGAGATCTGCGGGGTGCTGCGCGAGGAGTGGGGCGTCTACACGGAGCCGCCCGGGTTCTGACGGGTCACCGGCCCGGGGGCGCCGGCCGCGATGCCGGCCGCCCCCGGCGGGATCGCCGGGTTCAGCCCCGTACACAGCAGCAAAGTGAAGTCCCGGGCCCAGGTGGCGTCGACCGGTTCGGCGCTGATCAGGGCGCGGTGCACCACCGCTCCGGCGACCACGTCGAAAATCAGGTCCGTCTGCCGGTCCGAGGCGTCCGGGTCGTCCTCGTAGGGGAGTTCGCCCCGGGCCTGGGCGCGTTCGCGGCCCAGGGTCACCAGTCGCTTCTGCCGGTCCACGATCGCCGAGCGGATCCGGCCCCGCAGCGCCTCGTCGCCGATCGACTCCGCGACCACCGCCATCAGCGCCGTCTTGGTCTCCGGCCGGGCGAGAAGCGCCGCGAACTGCAGCACCACGCCCTCGATGTCGTCCGTCAGGCTGCCCAGGTCCGGCAGGTCGAGTTCATCGAAGAGGACCGCGACCGCGTCCACCACGAGCTCGTTCTTGTTCGCCCAGCGCCGGTACAGAGTGGTCTTCGCCACCCCGGCGCGGGTCGCCACATCGCCCATGGTCAGCCTGGACCAGCCCAGCTCCACCAGCGCCGCCCGTGTCGCATCGAGGATCGCGGTATCGGCTTCCGCGCTGCGCGGGCGACCCGTCCGGGTGTGTTTGCTGAAGGACATGCCCGCGACCATACCCGTCGGTAATTCCGGCGCCGTGAGTCAGATCACGGAAACCGGGAAACGAAAACACGCGCGCCGATCGCGATCAACGAGTTACGCTACGAGTCGTAGCGTAAGGACCACGAACCACGCGACGACCACATGACGATCCACTGGCGCAGGGTGGGGACCCCGCGCCGCAACACGGTGAATCGGGCCGGCAGCTTTTCGGAACGAGCGGCGGAGGGGGGAGGATGTACGTATGCAGCCTAGGAACATGTCCATGAGCGGCGTCGTCGACCTCGCCGCAGTGAAGGCCGCCGGCGAGGCCCGGCAGAAGGCGGAGCAGGCGCGCGCCCAGGCCGCCGAGCAGGGCGGCCCCGCAGCCGTCTCCGCAGCGTCGCTGGTGATCGATGTAGAAGAAGCCGGCTTCGAGCGCGATGTCATCCAGCGCTCCGCCGAAGTCCCGGTCGTCATCGACTTCTGGGCGGAGTGGTGCGAGCCGTGCAAGCAGCTCAGCCCGCTGCTCGAGCGGCTCGCCGTCGACTACAACGGCCGCTTCGTTCTCGCCAAGATCGACGTCGATGCCAACCAGATGCTGATGCAGCAGTTCGGGATCCAGGGGATCCCCGCCGTGTTCGCCGTCGTCGCGGGCCAGGCGCTGCCGCTCTTCCAGGGCGCCGCGCCCGAGGCGCAGATCCGGCAGACCCTGGACCAGTTGATCCAGGTCGGCGAGGAGCGCTTCGGTCTCACCGGCATCGCCGTCGACCCGGACGCCGCGCCGCCGGCCGGCGACGAGGCACCCGCCGCGGCGCCGGCGGGCCCCTATGACGCCCTGCTCGAAGCGGCCGTACAGGCGCTGGATGCCAACGACTTCGGTGGTGCCATCCAGGCGTACAAGAATGTACTGGTCGACGATCCGGGCAATGAGGAGGCCAAACTCGGCCTGGCCCAGGCCGAGTTGCTGTCACGCGTGCAGAAGCTGGACCCGCAGCAGGTGCGCAAGGACGCGGCCGAGAAGCCGACGGATGTCCCGACCCAGCTCGCCGCGGCCGATCTCGACCTGGTCGGCGGCCATGTGGAGGATGCCTTCGGGCGTCTCGTCGAGACGGTGCAGCGCACTGCGAGTGACGATCGCGAGGCCGCCCGGGTGCATCTGCTGCACCTCTTCGAGGTGATCGGTTCGGAGGATCCGAGGGTCACCGCTGCGCGCTCCGCTCTCGCCCGAGTGCTGTTCTGAACACGCACGCTGCTCTGAACAGTGACTAAACGTGCGCCACTGATGAGTTGTGGCTGACGATTTGGCGACACAGCGACAACAGACAGCCGTACTTTGCCAAAACTTGGCAATTGCGGTTGTCTGTTACTCGCAGTAAGCGGAGCGAGGGATTCTGCCCGAATGTGGGCGGCTATCACCCCATGTGGCGACGGCGACGGCCGTACCCTGTGTGCCCGCTTGATATCCCCTGGTCGCGGTTCGGTTATCCGGCCGTTACTAGTCGGTAACGAGCCCCTTGTGTCGCAGCCGCGAATGCACGACGATCGGCCACGCTCGGTCCAATAACGCACCAGCGCGGCATCCGGTCGCGCGTGTAACTTCTTGGGTCCCCACCGAGCCGGTCGGCGGCAGCAATGCCGGCCGGGGACAGGGGGGTTCCTGCTACCCGGCGGGGCCTGTCCAGCGGTTACGCGAAGGCGTGGCCAGTGGTTGTCGCTCGGGGGTGATCGCCAGTGCATCGGTCGCGGTTCCCGCTTCTGATACGGGCGCTCTCCTTCCCGAGGACGTAGCACTTCTCCCATCCCAGGGCGGGCTCGACCCGATCCGGAGATGTACGTCCGAGAAGGAGGAAATTAGTGAGTTCCCAGATACGTGGCGGAACCAGATGGAAGCGGTTCGCGCTGGTCATGGTTCCGACCGTGGTCGCGACCGCAGCGGTGGGCGTGGGCCTGGCGCAGGGCGCGCTCGCCGCGTCGTTCAGCGTGTCCGGCCAGAGCTTCAAGGTCAGTGCGGACAAGCTGGTCGGTCAGGACTTCGTCCAGTACGGCAGCGTTGCCACCGGCAAGACCCTCGATGGCAAGGACGCCGCGCACGCGGTGGCGGTGTCGGGCTTCAGCAGCGCGACCATCAACAACATGTGCCAGTCGGTGGTCACTCCTGACCTGCCGTTCGGCCTTGGCAGCGTCACGCTGCAACTGCACGCCGGTACGGACGCCAAGAAGCCGGTCGAGGCGACCAACCTCTACCTCGATGTCGCCAGCCTCGACGCCGACGCGTCGTTCAAGAACATCGACATCGGTGTTGCGGCCGGCGACGCGGGCATCCAGAAGGGCACGGAGAAGAAGGTCAACCCCAACGGTTTCGCGCAGCGAGCCGAAGAGGCGACCCTGACTCACGTGAAGCAGACGGCGTGGGCGACCACCGCCGGTACCTTCAAGCTCAGCAATCTGAGCCTGAGGCTGCACTCGGGCGTCCAGGAGTGCTACTAAGCATGCCCGGGCAGCCGGGGGGAGCGCCACGGGCCCCCCGGCCGCCCGAACCTTTCTACCCCTCAGCAACACCGGTACCAGGGAGCTGTTTTCCATGAGCGCCGAGTCCACGGGTTCCCGCACCTTCACCTATTGGCGGCTTCGCTTCCACGACTGGCGGGGAAGCCGACCCTTCTGGGCGGGCCTGTTCACCCTGGCGGGCGGTGGACCGATCATTTACTTCCCGTACGCCAACATGCACCTCGGGAACATGACGATCGCCATGTCCACCACCGGGGGCGCCGGGTCGCTGATCATCGGCGCACTGCTCATCACGCTCGGTGTGACGATGTGGTTCCACAGCGTCGTCCGGGTGTTCGCGGGTATCGCGGCGATCCTGCTCGCGCTGATCTCCCTCCCGGTGTCCAACATCGGCGGTTTCATCCTCGGCTTCCTGCTCTCCGCGCTCGGTGGTGCACTCGCTCTCTCCTGGGCGCCTGCCAAGCCGGACAGGGCGCCGGCCGTGCCGACCGAGGGCGAACCCGAGGGCGTGTCCCCGCAGGGCGGGACGCCTGACGGGCCGGAGCGCGTGAGCGGCTTCGACGCGTTCCGGCCGGCGATCGTCCCCGGGCAGCAGCCGGCCGCGCACAACGACACGACAGTGGATGCCAACGGTGGGAGGCACCGTGCGGGGTGACGAATCGCAGCTGAGTACCACCGAAGGCGACGACCTCTCCGAGCGAAGAGGGGGGCGTCACGCGGCCCCCCGGAAGTCGTTGCTGACGAAGCTGCACATTCCCACCAGCAAGGCGATAGCCCTTGCTGCGATGCCCACCGCGGTGGTCGTCGGGATGGGGCTCACCCCTAAGCTGGCGATGGCCGACGACGGCGGAGACATTCCGTTCGCGGCCGGCCCCTGCGTCACGCGTTCCGACCAGCCGAGCGATTCGGCGAAGCCCTCGGAATCGCCGAGCCCGTCCGCCAGTGCGTCGAGTTCGTCGTCCGCCGACAAGGCGAAGACGGCCGACAAGTCGAAGGACGGGTCCGCGAGTACGTCGGACCAGCCGTCCCCGTCGGCGACCGGCAGCGCGGCCAAGAAGTCCACCGCCTCCTCGTCGGACCAGCCGTCCGCTTCGTCCACCCCGTCGCCGACCGCGACGAAGACGAAGAACCCGCTGGATCCGCTGGGTGTCGGCGACGCGCTCAGCAGCCTGCTCGGCGGCGGCTCGGACAAGGACACGGCCAGTCCGTCCCCGACTCCGTCGGCCTCCGCGTCGAGCGACGCGTCCAAGGCCTCCGACGACGCTTCCAAGACGGATGCGTCCAAGGCGGGCGACCAGACCGTCTCGAAGGTCACGGACAAGGTCAGCGCCGCTGCGAAGAAGACGGCGGACGAAACCGCCCAGAAGATTCGCGACGCCGCGGCCCAGGCCGGCAAGTCCGTCGAGGAACTGCCTGCGGACGCCAAGGGCCTGACTCCGAAGAAGGACACCGCGATACCGGACGGCGCCAAGCCGTCCTATCCGTGCCCGACCGCGGACCCCAAGGCGCTCGCCGCGGCCGACCTGGAGCAGGGCATCCCCGCTCTGCCGGACGAGGCATGGACGCTGAAGAGCTCGATGCTCACCCTCAGTGGTCTCGACTACAAGGGCATCGTCGAGGTCCGGACCGGCAGCGGAAAGATCAAGAAGGTTCTCAAGTTCACCTCGAAGTCGGTGGACATCAAGGACCTGCACCAGTTGACGGTCGGCCCGAACGGCTCGACCGGCAACGTCAAGGCGGCCACCGGCTCGACGTCCACGATCCGCAACGGCACGGTCACCATGTACACGGAGTCGCTGAAGGGCAACCTCTTCGGTCTCATCCCGATCACGTTCAGCCCCGAGACCCCGCCCCCCATCAACGTGCCGTTCGCCTTCTTCACGAACGTCACGGTGAAGCAGGCGGGCCAGTTCGGCGGCACCCTCACGGTCCCCGGACTCCAGAACTACTTCACCGGCGTCTGATCCGCCGTCCGAAGCACGTCCGGGAGCCGCGGAAACGACGGTGGCCCGCACCCCTCGACTCGGGGTGCGGGCCACCGTCATGACGGGCGGTCAGCCAGTCGGCGGGACTACGCGCTCTCGCCGCCCAGGTGGTGCACCCGGACCATGTTGGTGGTGCCGGGGACGCCGGGGGGCGAACCGGCGGTGATGACCATCTTGTCGCCGTCGCTGTAACGCTTGAGCTTCAGCAGTTCGGCGTCGACCAGATCGACCATCGCGTCGGTGTTGTCCACGTGCGGGACGACGTACGACTCGACGCCCCAGCTCAGCGCGAGCTGACAGCGGGTCGACTCGTCCGTGGTGAAGGCCAGGATCGGCTGGCAGGTGCGGTAGCGGGAGAGGCGTCGGGCGGTGTCACCGGACTGGGTGAAGGCGACCAGCGCCTTGGCGTTGAGGAAGTCCGCGATCTCACAGGCCGCGCGGGCCACCGAACCGCCCTGGGTGCGCGGCTTCTTGCCGGGGACCAGGGGCTGGAGGCCCTTGGAGAGCAGTTCCTCCTCGGCCGCCACGACGATCTTCGACATGGTTTTGACGGTCTCGACCGGGTAGGCCCCGACCGAGGACTCCGCGGAGAGCATGACCGCGTCGGCGCCGTCCAGGATGGCGTTGGCGACATCGGAGGCCTCGGCGCGCGTCGGGCGCGAGTTGGTGATCATCGACTCCATCATCTGGGTCGCGACGATCACCGGCTTGGCGTTGCGGCGGCAGAGCTCGATGAGGCGCTTCTGCACCATCGGGACCTTCTCGAGCGGGTACTCGACGGCCAGGTCGCCGCGGGCGACCATGACGCCGTCGAAGGCCGCGACGACGCCCTCCATGTTGGCGACGGCCTGCGGCTTCTCGACCTTGGCGATGACGGGGACCCGGCGGCCCTCCTCGTCCATGATCTTGTGGACGTCCCGCACGTCGCCGGCGTCGCGTACGAAGGAGAGCGCCACCAGGTCGCATCCCATCC
Source organism: Streptomyces sp. NPDC051322 (assembly GCF_040689485.1). Lineage (NCBI taxonomy): Bacteria > Bacillati > Actinomycetota > Actinomycetes > Kitasatosporales > Streptomycetaceae > Streptomyces > Streptomyces sp. NPDC051322. The sequence goes on from NZ_JBFBAK010000008.1 coordinate 61,715, forward strand.
GCAGCGCGAAGCGCAGGTCCTCGATGTCCTTCTCGGACAGGGCCGGGACGTTCACCGCAGCACCGGGCAGGTTGATGCCCTTGTGGTCGGAGATGACGCCGCCCTCGATGACGATGGTCCTGACCTGCGGACCCTCGACCGAGGTGACCTTGAGCTCGACGTTTCCGTCGTTGATCAGGATCGGGTCGCCCTTGGCCACATCCCCGGGCAGACCCTTGTAGGTGGTGCCGCAGATGGTCCGGTCACCGGCCACGTCGTCGGAGGTGATGGTGAACTCGTCACCGCGCACCAGCTCGACCGGGCCCTCGGCGAAGGTCTCGAGGCGGATCTTCGGGCCCTGCAGGTCGGCGAGCACACCCACCGCGTGACCGGAGGCCTCTGCGGCCTTCCGGACACGGTGGTACCGCTCCTCGTGCTCAGCGTGGGACCCATGGCTCATATTCAGACGGGCCACATTCATACCGGCCTCGATGAGCGTTTTCAGCTGCTCATAGGAGTCGACGGCTGGGCCCAGTGTGCAGACGATTTTGGAACGGCGCATGGGGCGGATCCTATCGGTTTGTTTCGCTGCGGAATATTCCGCCTGGTGGAAAGTACAAATGGGCGGGACGGCGCTCAGGTGTCAGCCGGAAACCAGTGCATGGACCTGTTGGGCGATTTCAAGTTCTTCGTCCGTCGGGACCACGGCGACCGCCACCCGGGAGCCGGCCGGGGAGATCAACCGGGCCTGGTCGGAACGTACGGCATTGAGCTCGGGATCCACTGCAGGACCAAGCTCCTCCAGTCCCGCGACGGCCGCTTCGCGCACCGGCGCCGAGTTCTCCCCGACGCCCGCGGTGAACGCCACGGCATCCACCCGGCCCAGCACGGCCGTATACGCGCCGATGTATTTCTTCAGCCGCTGGACGTATATGGCGAAAGCCAGCCGGGCCGACTCGTCGCCCTCGCCGATACGCCGCACGATCTCCCGCATGTCGTTGTCGCCGCACAGTCCGACCAGGCCGCTCTTCTTGTTGAGCAGCACGTCGATCTCGTCGATCGACATCCCGGCCACCCTGGCCAGATGGAAGATCACGGCCGGATCGGTGTCACCCGACCGCGTACCCATCACCAGACCTTCCAAGGGGGTGAGTCCCATCGAGGTGTCCACGCACACCCCGCCGGCCACCGCCGATGCCGAAGCCCCGTTGCCGAGGTGCAGCACGATGACGTTGACGTCCTGCGGGGCCTTGCCCAGCAGCGCCGCGGTCTTCCGGGAGACGTACGCGTGCGAGGTGCCGTGGAAGCCGTAACGGCGGATGCGGTGCGCGTCCGCGGTCTCCACGTCGATGGCGTAGCGGGCCGCGTACTCCGGCATCGTGGTGTGGAAGGCCGTGTCGAACACGGCGACCTGCGGCAGGTCGGGCCGCAGCTCCCGGGCCGTACGGATACCGATGATGTTGGCGGGGTTGTGCAGCGGGGCGACCGGCACCAGCCGTTCGATCTCCTTGAGCACCGCATCGTCCACCACGGTCGGGGCGGTGAACCGCAGCCCGCCGTGCACCACCCGGTGGCCGATCGCGGCCAGCTCGGGGGAGTCCAGACCGAGGCCGTCGGCGGCCAGCTCGGCGGCGACCGCCTTCAGGGCCGCCGTATGGTCGGCGATCGGCCCGTTCCGCTCACGCGCCTCGCCGCCGCTGAACAGCGGCGTGTGCTTGAACCGGGAGGTCTCCTCACCGATCCGCTCCACCAGGCCCACGGCGAGCCGGATGTTGTCCGCCATGTCGAGCAGCTGGTACTTCACCGAGGAGGACCCGGAGTTGAGTACCAGGATGCGGGTGGCGGTCATATGGAGCCCTCCTGGCCCTGGGCCTGGATCGCGGTGATCGCGACGGTGTTGACGATGTCCACGACGAGCGCGCCGCGCGAGAGGTCGTTGACCGGTTTGCGCAGCCCCTGCAGTACCGGACCGACGGCCACGGCACCGGCCGAACGCTGCACCGCCTTGTAGGTGTTGTTGCCGGTGTTGAGGTCGGGGAAGATCAGCACGCTGGCCTGACCGGCGACCTCGGAGTCCGGCATCTTGGTCGCCGCGACGGACGGCTCGACCGCCGCGTCGTACTGGATCGGCCCCTCGATCCGCAGATCCGGGCGGGCCGCCCGGACCAGCTCGGTGGCCTGGCGGACCTTGTCGACGTCCGCGCCGGAGCCCGAGGTCCCGGTGGAGTACGAGAGCATCGCGATCCGCGGCTGCACGCCGAACCGGGCCGCGGTGGCGGCCGCCTGGACGGCGATGTCCGCCAGCTGGTCCGCGTCGGGGTCCGGATTGACCGCGCAGTCGCCGTACACCAGCACCTTGTCGGCCAGGCACATGAAGAAGACGGACGACACGATCGAGGCTTCCGGCTTCGTCTTGATGATCTCGAAGGCGGGCCGGATGGTCGCCGCCGTGGAGTGCACCGCGCCGGACACCATGCCGTCGGCCAGCCCCTCCTGGACCATCAGTGTGCCGAAGTACGACACGTCGGCGACCACGTCGTAGGCCAACTCGACGGTGACGCCCTTGTGCTCCCGCAGTTTCGCGTACACCTCGGCGAACCGCTGCCGCAGCTCGGACGTCTCGGGGTCCACGATGTCGGCCTTCAACAGATCGACGCCCAGGTCGGCGGCCTTCTTGCGGATGGTGTCCACGTCGCCCAGCAGCGTCAGATCGCAGACGCCGCGGCGCAGCAGGACGTCCGCTGCCCGCAGCACCCGCTCCTCGGTGCCCTCGGGCAGCACCACGCGGCGGCGGTCGGCGCGCGCGGTCTCCAGGAGGTCGTGCGCGAACATCATCGGGGTGACCCGGCCGCTGCGTGCCACCGAGAGCCGGCTCAGCAGTTCCGCGGTGTCGACATGACGTTCGAAGAGGCCCAGCGCGGTCTCCGCCTTGCGTGGCGTGGCCGCGGTCATCCGGCCCTCCAGCGAGAAGAGTTCGCTCGCGGTGGGGAACGAACCCTCGGTCACCGCGACCACCGGAGTGCCCGGTGCCAGCCGGTCGGCGAGGGTGAGGATCTCCGGACCGGGACGCTCGTTCAGGGTCAGCAGCAGGCCGGCGATCGGCGGGGTCCCGGCACTGTGCGCGGCGAGCGAGCCCACCACCAGGTCGGCGCGGTCTCCCGGGGTCACCACCAGGCAGCCGGGCGTCAGCGCGTTGAGGAAGTTCGGCAGCATCGCGCCGCCGAAGACGAAGTCCAGGGCGTCCCTGGCCAGTCCCGAGTCGTCGCCGAGCAGCACCGTGCCGCCGAGCGCGCGGGTGATCTGGGCGACCGTCGGAGCTGCCAGGGCCGGCTCGTCGGGCAGTACCGAGCAGGCCACGGGGAGCTGCGTCCGCAGGCCTTCTGCGATGGCCGTGCGGTCCGCGGGGGCGACCCGGTTGGCGATCATGGTGATGACGTCGCAGCCGAGCACGTCGTAAGCGCGGTAGGCATTGCGCGTCTCGGCGCGTACGGACTCGGCGGTCTGGCCCTTGCCGCCGACCACCGGGATCACCGAAGCGCCGAATTCGTTGGCGAGCCGGGCGTTGAGCGCCAGCTCGTCGGGGAGCTGGGTGGCCGCGAAGTCGGTACCCAGGACGAGGACCACCTCGTACTCCCGCGCCACCTCGTGGAAGCAGCCGACCAGCCGGGAGACGAGTTCGTCGGTGCCCTGTTCGGCCTGCAGGGCCGCCGCCTCCCGGTAGTCCATCCCGTAGACCGACGCCGGGTCCTGGCTCAGCCGGTACCGCGATCTGAGCAGCTCGAACATCCGATCGGGCCCGTCGTGCACCAGGGGCCGGAACACGCCCACCCGGTCCACCTGGCGGGTCAGCAACTCCATGACCCCCAGCTCCACGACCTGGCGGCCGTCGCCGCGGTCGATCCCGGTCACGTACACGCTGCGCGTCACGCGTGCTCTCCGTCCCTACTCTTCCGGCCTTGCTCTTCCGGCCGCGCTCTTCCGGGGAATTCCGTGCGGGCGAGCCGGCCCCCACCAGCCCTTGAGGCCGGGCGCGCCTTCTTGACAGTACCCTCGGGCCTGGGTACGTCGCCTGTCCACGGAGTGGCGGGGAACGCGTCACTCCGACAGGCCGTGGAAGAATCGGAATGGCTCAGAGGTACCACTAGGAGCAGGAGACACAGCACGATGCGCATCGGAGTCCTCACCGCAGGCGGCGACTGCCCCGGCCTGAACGCAGTCATCCGTTCGGTCGTGCACCGTGCCGTGGCCGGCCACAACGACGAGATCATCGGTTTCGAGGACGGTTTCAAGGGCCTGCTCGACGGCCACTTCCGCCCCCTGGACCTCAACGAGGTCAGCGGCATCCTGGCCCGTGGCGGTACGATCCTCGGCTCCGCCCGCCTGGAACGCGACCGGCTGCGCGAGGCCGCCGAGAACTGCGCCGAACTCACCCGGCGCTACGGCATCGACGCGCTGATCCCCATCGGCGGCGAGGGCACGCTCACCGCCGCCCGGATGCTCTCCGACGCGGGCATGCCGGTGGTGGGCGTGCCGAAGACCATCGACAACGACATCTCGGGCACCGACCGCACCTTCGGCTTCGACACCGCGGTCGGCGTCGCGACCGAGGCGATCGACCGGCTGAAGACCACCGCCGAGTCGCACCAGCGGGTGATGGTCGTCGAGGTGATGGGCCGGCACGCCGGCTGGATCGCTCTGGAGTCCGGGATGGCCGGCGGCGCGCACGGGATCTGCCTGCCCGAGCGCCGATTCGAGGTCGACGACCTGGTCAAGATGGTCGAGGAACGCTTCGCCCGCCGCAAGCGCTTCGCGGTCATCTGCGTCGCTGAGGGCGCGCACCCCGCCGAGGGCTCGATGCCGTACGAGAAGGGCACCATCGACCAGTACGGCCACGAACGCTTCGCCGGCATCGGCACCCGGCTGGCCCTCGAACTGGAGAAGCGCCTGGGCAAGGAGGCCCGCCCGGTCATCCTCGGCCACGTCCAGCGCGGCGGCACCCCCACCGCGTACGACAGGGTGCTGGCGACCCGCTTCGGCTGGCACGCGGTGGAGGCGGTGCACCGCGGCGACTTCGGCAACATGACGGCGCTGCACGGCACGGACATCACGATGGTGCCGCTGGCTGACGCGGTGACGCATCTGAAGACGGTCGACGGCAGCCGGATGTTCGAGGCGGAGTCGGTCTTCTAGTGCTGTGACCGGCTGCACCGGACGGGTCCGCGACACTCCCGCGGAGCGGCCCGTCGTCGCTCCGGAAGAAGCGGTCTCGGCGCACCGTTTTTCCTTCGGAAAGCAAAAGTGCATCGAAATCAGCAAAAGTTCTTTCCTGTCCGGTGGTCCGATGTTACGGTCCCCGTGAAGTCGCGCTCCTGCCCTCCCGGGCCGTGGCGCGGACAGCTGCCGACGACGGCGGGAGGGGTGACGTGAGGCGTATGACAGCTCGTCCGGCCAACATGCACCAGGCGCGGTTGCTTCGTATTCTGCGAGACCTTGGACCGCAGTCCCGGGCCGCGCTCGGTGATCACGTCGACCTTTCGCGTTCGAAGCTGGCGGTGGAGACCGACCGTCTTCTGGAGACCGGACTCGTGGTTCAGGACGGTCTCGCCGCGTCGAGGGGCGGCCGGCGTTCACACAACATGCGCGTGGCACCCACGCTGCGTTTCCTCGGCGTGGACATCGGCGCCACCTCGGTGGACGTCGCGGTCACCAACGCCGAGCTGAAGGTCCTGGGCCACCTGACCCAGCCTCTGGACGTGCGTGAGGGCCCGGTCGCCGTCTTCGAGCAGGTGCTCGCCATGGCCGCCAAACTGCGTGACGCCGGCGCGGTCGAACATTACGACGGGGCCGGCATCGGTGTACCGGGCCCGGTGCGCTTCCCGGAAGGAGTGCCGGTCGCTCCACCGATCATGCCGGGCTGGGACGGTTTCCCCGTCCGGGAGGCGATGAGCCAGGAACTGGGCTGCCCGGTCCTGGTGGACAACGACGTGAATCTGATGGCGCTGGGCGAGCAGCACTCGGGGGTGGCCCGCAGCGCACGCGACTTCCTGTACGTCAAGATCGGTACGGGTATCGGTTGCGGGATCGTGGTGGGCGGCACCGTGCACCGTGGGGTCACCGGCAGTGCGGGCGACATCGGGCACATCCGGGTGGAGCCGGACGGCTTGCCCTGTGCCTGTGGCAACCGAGGCTGTCTGGAAGCGTACTTCGGGGGCAACGCCCTGGTGCGGGACGCCACAGCGGTCGCGGAGGAGGTCGGCCGTTCACCAGAACTGGCCGCCCGGTTGGCGGCGGCGGGCCGGCTCACGTCGGCCGATGTGGCCGCGGCAGCCGGGACCGGTGACGGTGCCGCGCTGGATCTGATCCGCCAGGGCGGTGCCCGCACCGGTCAGGTGATCGCCGGCCTGGTCAGTTTCTTCAATCCCGGGCTGGTGGTGATCGGAGGCGGACTCACCGGCCTGGGCCATACCCTGCTGGCGAGCATCCGCACCCAGGTCTACCAGCAGTCCCTACCGCTGGCGACCGGCAGCCTGCCGATCGTCCTCAGTGAACTCGGCTCCGCCGCCGGCGTGGTGGGCGCCACCCGAATGATCAGCGACCACGTCTTCTCACCTGCCTGACGCTTCATCAGGACGGTGCGGACGCGCGCCGTCGCACGGCACGATCCGAACGTTGGGGTCTCGCGCCCTTTGCGGGACTGCGCCTCGTACGACTCCGCACATCGGACTCGTACTTCTGACTCGCATTTCTGACGTGCACTTCTGACTCTGCACACCGCACGGCACCGTACGCCCGGAGTCCCTCTTCAGCGCCGACACGCGCGGCTGGTCCCTTCGGCATGCCCGCCGACGGACGAACTCCCGGGCACCACCGCATCGATGGCGGCGCAGCGAAGCACCGCCGCAGGACGAGGAGCCTCATGGACAGTCAGCACAGCGTAGCCCCGCTCGGGGTGGGCATGGTCGGGTACGCCTTCATGGGCGCCGCGCACTCTCAGGCATGGCGCACGGCAGGCCGGGTCTTCGACCTGCCGCTTCGTCCGGTCATGGCCGCCGTGTGCGGTCGGGATCCGGAGGGCGTCCGGCGGGCGGCGCAAGGCCACGGCTGGGCCGCAGCGGAGACCGACTGGCGGGCCCTGATCGCCCGGCCCGACGTGCAGTTGGTCGACATCTGCACCCCTGGCGCCAGCCACGCGGAGATCGCTGTCGCGGCTTTGGAGGCCGGCAAACACGTGCTCTGCGAGAAGCCGCTGGCCAACAACGTCGACGAGGCCGAGGCGATGGCGCAGGCGGCTGCCCGCGCCGCACAAGGCGGAATCCGCTCCATGGTCGGCTTCAACTACCGCCGTACGCCTGCCCTGGCGCTGGCCCGGCAACTGGTCGCCGAGGGGCGGCTCGGCGCACTGCGGCACGTACGCGCGCAGTACCTGCAGGACTGGATCGTCGATCCGGACTTTCCCCTGGTCTGGCGGCTGCAGCAGGAGCATGCCGGTTCGGGCGCGCTCGGCGATCTGGGGGCGCACATCGTGGACCTCGCCCAGTACCTGGCCGGAGAGCGGCTGACGGGGGTGACCGCACTCACCGAGACCTTCGTACGCTCCCGGCCGCTGCCCGTGACCGCCGGCGCCCTGGCAGGCAACTCGACAGCCGGCGTGCCACGTGGCGTGGTCACGGTGGACGACGCCGCGCTGTTCAACGGCCGCTTTGCGAGTGGCGCCGTGGCCTCCTTCGAAGCTACCCGGTTCGCGACGGGCCGCAAGAACGTCCTGCGGATCGAGCTCAACGGTGAACACGGCAGCCTCTCCTTCGACCTGGAACGACTGAATGAGTTGGAGTTCTACGACGCGAGCGAACCGGCTGAGGCCGCGGGCTTCCGCCGCATCCTGGTCACCGAGCCGAAACACCCGTACCTGGAGGCCTGGTGGCCGCCCGGGCACGTGCTCGGATACGAGCACACCTTCGTGCACCAGATCCGGGACCTGGTGCACGCGATCGCCGCGGGCCAGGACCCCCTGCCGTCCTTCGAGGACGGGCTGCAAGTGCAGCGCGTCATCGCCGCGGTCGAAAGCAGTGCCGCGACCGGCAGCGCCTGGACGTCCGTGCAACAGCCCGCTGTCGTCACGGAAGCGGCCCCGGCCTGACCCCCGGGCCGGGCTTCATCCCCGTCCCTACCGACCCGCGCAAGGAGCCGCCCCGTGCCCACCGACGCGCCGACCACCCATGACCTTCCCGCCATCCCCACCCTGCGGGCCTCCCTCGACGCCCGCGCTGCCCCGGTCGCCCGGGCCTGGCTGGACGCGGCCCTCACCGTCGTAAGACGTCCCGGCGGCGCGGCCGCCGGGACAAAATCGGAAACCCCTCCGTCCCTGGAACAGGCGCTGGCCGCCGCCGGGCGGGTGTGCGGCCGGGGTCCGCTGCCCGCTCCGTTGACCGAGTGGACCATTGACGACGCGACCCGTTGTCTGCTCCTCCACGAAGCGCGCGTCGATGCGGCCGGTGCCGAGCGCCTCTACCGGCGCGGGGATGCGGCCGAACGCCGTGCTGTGCTGCGGGCGCTGCCGTACCTTCCGGTGGGCGCGGACGCCGTGCCGCTGCTGGAGGACGCGCTGCGTACCAACGACACCCGCCTCATCGCCGCCGCCGTCGGTCCGTACGCCGCTCGCCACCTGGGCGGCCACGCCTGGCGGCACGCCGTCCTCAAATGCGTCTTCACCGGCGTTTCGGTGAGTGCGGTCGCCGGCCTTGCCGAGCGGGCCGATGCCGAACTCGGACGGATGCTCTGGGATTACGCGCGTGAGCGTACTGCCGCCGGGCGTGATGTTCCTGCGGACGTCGACCTGATTCTTGCCCTGCTGCCCGAGCGCTGATCGCCGCGGGTGCGCACAGCAATGAATTAGCGGCGCGGCACTTCGCGCACTCATCGGGGCCCGTGTTCCCTTATCCATGCCCCGGCCCAGGGAAATTTAACGCGCAGTCGAAAAACAGCGTCAATGGAAAGGCATACGCGGCTGCCGAAGAGGGTCGAAATAAGGAGGATCGGCGTAAGTGCGCTGGTCCGCTCTTTTCGACGCCCGAAATATGGTATCGGCCGCAATCCGCCCGCCGGACGGAGAGAAAACTACTGACGGGTCATCAATAAGCCTTCAGAAAAAGCTTTCTGACGGCATATTGACCCCACCGATGACCGTCACTAATTTGTTCGTCGGACTTACGAAAAAGAGTACGCCATGGCAAGTACCGCGTGGCGTGCTTATTTCCGAGGAGTCACCGTACCGAGACTGAGGGAAGCCGATGAGTGGCCCATTGCTGGAGATGCAAGGCGTCGTCAAGGAATTCCCGGGCGTCCGGGCCCTGGACGGCGTTGACCTCGATGTGGTCGCGGGGGAAGTGCACTGCCTGCTGGGTCAGAACGGCGCCGGCAAGTCGACGTTGATCAAAGTGCTGGCCGGTGCGCACCAGCCCGATGCCGGTCGCGTCGTCTGGCAGGGGGAGCCGATCACGCTGTCCGCGCCCACAGCGGCCACCCACCTCGGGATAGCAACCATTTACCAAGAACTCGACCTCGTCGACGGCCTGTCGGTGGCGGAGAACATCTACCTGGGTCACGAACAGGCCCGCCTCGGGTTCACCCAGCGGGGACAGATGCGCACGGCCGCCCGTGAGCTGCTCGGCCGCCTGGGGCACGCCGACATCCCGGTCACGTCCGAGGTGGGAAGTCTGTCCGCGGCCGGTAAGCAGGTCGTGAGCATGGCCCGCGCCCTCTCCCACGACGCCCGGCTGATCGTCATGGACGAACCGTCCGCCGTCCTGGCCCACAACGAGGTGGCGAACCTGTTCCGGGTCATCCGCGACCTGACCGCCGAGGGCGTCGCGGTGGTCTACATATCCCACCGGATGGAGGAGATCCGGGAGATCGGTGACCGGGTCACCGTGCTCAAGGAAGGCCGGACGGTCGCCGCCGGGCTGTCCGCCCGGACCACGCCGACCGCTGAGCTGGTAGCGCTCATGACGGGCCGCGACGTCGAGTACGCGTTTCCGCCGCGACCGGCTCGTGCGGACCCGGATGAGCGCCCGGTGCTGCTGGAGGTCGACGGGATCGGCCGGCCCGACGAGTTCCATGACGTGTCGTTCACCGTGCGCGCCGGTGAGATCGTCGGCCTGGCGGGCCTGGTGGGCTCCGGCCGTTCGGAAATCCTCGAGACGATCTACGGGGCGCGCAGGCCGGTCTCCGGCCACATACGGCTCGCGGGCTCGGCGTTGCGTCCCGGCAGCGTCAGCGCCGCGGTCCGGGCCGGAATCGGGCTCGCGCCGGAGGAACGCAAAAGCCAAGCGCTCTTCCTGTGGGACTCCATCGCCCGCAACGTGTCGATGTCCTCGCTGCGGCGGTTCGCTCGCGCCGGCTTCGTCGACGCCCGAGCCGAACTCACGGCGGCAACCGATGCCGTACGCCGACTGGACCTGAGGCCGACCGACGTCACTCGTGCCGTGCGCACGCTTTCCGGCGGCAACCAGCAGAAAGCCGTACTCGCACGGTGGCTGCTCACCGACTGCCGGCTCCTGCTGCTCGACGAGCCGACCCGTGGTGTGGACGTGGGAGCGCGGGCCGAGTTGTACGCACTCATCCGCGAGCTGGCCGACTCCGGTGTGGCGGTGCTCCTGGTGTCGAGCGAGGTCCCGGAAGTGCTCGGTATGGCAGATCGCGTCCTCGTCATACGCGAAGGGCGCGCGGTTCGCGAAGCCGACGCCCGGGACATCGACGAATCGCAAGTCCTCGACCTGGTGATGGAAGGAAGTTCGGTGTGAATGAGCAAACGCGGCCCCCCGCCGAGGCCGCCCCCACACAGGCGATCGCCGATCGATCGCCCGCCGAAGCGGTACAGCGGACGAACGATGCGCCCCGGAAGAGCACGCGCGGGGCGTCCGCGCTCGGCCGGGTGGGCCAGGTGCGCAACCTCGGCCTGTTCGCGGTGCTGATCATTCTGTGCGTCGTCGGCGCGGCGACGTCGAGCAACTTCGCGACGAGCCAGAACGTGGTGGTGATCCTCACCAGTGCCGCGGTCGTCGGCGTCATCACGGTCGGGCAGACGTTCGTCATCATCGGCGGCGGCATCGACCTGTCCGTCGGGGCCATCGTGGCGCTGGGGTCGGTGTGGTGCACCACGGTGGCCACCCAGTCCTTCGGACTCGGCGGCATGCTGTTGTGCGCCGTTCTCGTCGGCGGGGTGGTCGGGCTGGTCAACGGCCTGATCATCGCTTACGGGCGGGTAGTCGCCTTCATCACCACGATCGCGATGATGGCCAGCGCGCGCGGGCTGGCCGAACGCATCTCGGACCGGCAGTCGCAGTTGGTCACCGTCGAACCGTTCAACCGGATCGCGTCCATCAGATTCCTCGACGTACCGCTGCTGGTGTACATCCTGGCGGTGGTGGTGATCGCCGGCTGGGTGCTGCTCAACCGGACCACCTTCGGCCGCCGGACGTACGCGATCGGTGGCAACCCGGAGGCCGCGCGCCTCGCCGGCCTCGACGTGCGCCGTCACACCGCCCTGCTCTATGTGCTCTCGGGCGTCTGCTGCGGCATAGCCGCGGTCATGCTCACCGCGCGGACCACATCGGGCGCGAGCAACCTCGGCAATCTCTACGAACTCGACTCGATCGCGGCCGTCATCATCGGCGGCACGCTGCTCACCGGCGGTCGCGGCTCGCTGATCGGCTCGATTCTCGGCGTGCTGGTCTTCACGACGATCACCAACATCTTCGTGCTCAACAACCTGACGACCGACATCCAGCAGATCGCCAAGGGCGTGATCATCGTCGCCGCGGTGCTGATCCAGCGGCGCGGCCGGGCCGCGGCCACCTAGTACCGCTGCCGGCAAGCTCTGCCCCCCGCGCCACGCGGCGCACGTCATACGGCTCAATGGAAGGAACAGTGAGATGTCAGAGTCCGAACACACCACGGTGGGCCGCAGACGCTTCCTCGCCGGAGGCGCCGCGATCGGCAGCGGCGCGCTGCTGGCCGGCTGCACGAGCAACAAGGCCCCCGACACCGCCACCGCCGACGTCAAGTCCGCAGGTACGGCGGGCGCCGGCAACGACAAGCCGGGCAAGCAGGTGACCATCGGCTTCTCGGCCCCGGCAGCCGACCACGGCTGGATGTCGGCCATCACGAAGAACGCCAGAGCCCAGGCGGAGCAGTACACCGACGTGTCCATCGAAGCCGTGGAAGGCACCAACGACGTCAACGCGCAGATCAGTCAGGTGCAGACGCTCATCGGCAAGAAGGTTGACGTCCTGGTCATCCTGCCCTTCGACGGCAAGGCGTTGACGTCCGTCGGTCAGCAGGCGATGGATGCCGGCATCCCGGTGGTCAACGTCGACCGCGCCTTTGACACGCCGCTCGCCTACCGGACCTGGATCGGCGGCGACAACTACGGCATGGGTCTCAACGCCGGCCTGTACATCGGCAGGACGCTGAAGGCCAAGGGTGTCCACTCACCGGTGATCGGTGAGATCGCAGGTATCGACAACCTGGAACTCACCAAGCAGCGCAGTACGGGCTTCAAGACCGGCCTGGCCAAGTACGGCTTCTCCGTGGGGGTCCGGCAGGCGGCCGACTTCACCGCCGACTCCGGCCAGCAGGTCATGAGCAACGTACTCCAGGCGCGCTCGCACCTGGACGCGGTGTGGAATCACGACGACGACCAGGGGATCGGCGTGGAAGCCGCGATCAAGCAGGCCGGCCGCAGCGAGTTCTTCATGGTCGGCGGTGCCGGTTCCAAGCACGCGATGCAGGAGATCAAGACGGGCAGCTCGGTGCTCAAGGCCACGGTCGTCTACCCGTCGAACATGTCGGCCTCGGCGATCCGGATCGCGAGGCTGATCGCTCAGAAGAAGGCCATGGGCGACCTGGTCGGACAGGACTTGCCGTCCTCGATCACGTTGTTCTCCGCCATCGTCACCAAGGACAACGTCGACCAGTACCTGCCGGGTGCCTTCAGCTGACGTGACGTTCGAGCACGCCTTTCCTTTCCCCGGCCGCATGCCGGGACACCATCAAGGAGGCAGACCGCATGATCCGTACACGTATCGCAGCGCTCTTGTCGGTGGCCGCTCTGGCGCTGCCCCTGACAGCCGCCACCGCGCACGCCGGCACGCCGGCTTTCCGGGTGCTGGTCTTCACCAAGACCACGGGTTTCCGCCACGACTCGATACCGGACGGGGCAGCAGCGATCGAGAAGTTGGGCCAGGAGCACGGCTTCGCCGTCGATGTGACCGAGGATGCCACCCGGTTCAACGACGCCGACCTGGCCAAGTACCGGACGGTCGTGTTCCTGTCCACCACGGGTGATCCGCTGGACCAGCAGCCGGAGAAGGACGCCTTCCAGCGCTACATCGAGCACGGTGGTGGGTTCACCGGTATCCACGCTGCCGCCGACTCCGGCTACACGTGGGCGTGGTACAGGAACCTGGTCGGCGCGTACTTCCAGGATCACCCGGCGATTCAGCAGGCCACCGTGAACGTCATCGGTCAGGGCACCGCTGCGACCAGAGGACTGCCGAACCGCTGGAGCCGTACGGACGAGTGGTACAACTACCGCTCCAACCCCCGGCAGAACGTCCGGGTGCTGGCCACGGTGGATGAGAGCACCTACGACCCGATCGGCTACACCGGCGGATCGATGGGCGACGACCACCCCATTTCCTGGTGCCATCGCTACGACGGTGGGAAGGCCTTCTACACCGGCCTGGGGCACACATCGGAGAGCTACACCGAACCGGCCTTCCTGTCACACATTCTCGGCGGCATCGAGATGACCGCAGGTGTGGCGAAGTTCAACTGCGATCCCGCCGACACGGAGTGACCGGGTGGGGGAGGCCCCGGGCCGCCTCACCGCTCGCCCGCTCGGATTCCCACGGGGACAACATCGACGACAGGCACGCGAACAGCGGGGCACGGCGCGGACCAAGCCGAGCCGTGTCGTACGACGGAGGTGACGGACATGGATGAACACAGCAACCGTACGGGAGTCTGGCTGGTGGGCGGCCGCGGATCGGTGGCCACCACGGTGATCGCGGGCACCGCCGCGCTGCGGGCCGGCCTGGCCGGGCCGGTCGGGTGTGTCACCGAGCAGCCGGGATTCCCGGATGCGGGACTGCCACGGCCGGCCGATCTGGTCTTCGGCGGGCACGATCTCTCCTGCACGCCGTTGCCCAAACGGGCCGAGCAGCTGGTCGAGTCGGGGGTGCTGCCGCACGGACTGCCGGCTGCCGTCCACGACGACCTGGTCGCAGCCGACGCCGAGATACGCCCCGCCGTTCTGCCGGGGCGTGGTCACCGGCAGTCCGAGGCGGCCGAGGCAGTGGAGGCGGATATCGCCGCTTTCCGCGAACGGCACGGCCTCGCCCGGGTGGTCGTGGTCAACGTCTCCTCGACCGAACCTGTCGCCGAAGCGCACCCCGCCCACGCATCGGCCCGGGCGCTGCGCGCCGCGCTGGCCGACGGACAGGACGTACTGCCGTCCAGCTCGCTCTACGCCTACGCCGCGCTGTCCGCGGGATGTCCCTATGTCGACTTCACTCCTTCCACCGGCATGCGGATTCCGGCACTGGCCGAGTTGGCCGCTGCCGCGGGTCTGCCCTATGCGGGGAGCGACGGCAAGACCGGTGAGACGCTGCTGAAGGCCACGCTCGGGCCGATGTTCGCCTCGCGCGGCCTGGATGTGCGGGCCTGGTCCGGCACGAACCTGCTCGGTGGCGGCGACGGCGAGACCCTGGCCGATCCGGCGGCGATGGCCAGCAAGACCACGTCCAAGCAGCGCGTGCTGACCGAGACACTGGGGCACCCGGTCGAGGGCGACGTGCACATCGACAACGTGCCGTCGCTGGGCGACTGGAAGACGGCCTGGGATCATGTGGCCTTCGAGGGTTTCCTCGGCGTGCGGATGACCCTGCAGTTCACCTGGGCCGGCTGCGACTCGGCTCTGGCCGCCCCGTTGGTCCTCGACCTGGCCCGGCTGATGGCCCGGGCGCAGGAGCGAGGGGTCCGCGGACCCGTCGCCGAGCTGGCGTATTTCTTCAAGGACCCGGTCGGCGCCGAGGAACACGGTGTGATGCGCCAGTACGAGACGCTGCGCGCCTTCGCCGCCCGCCTCGGAGAGCACCGATGAGCGCCTCCGCGGCCGCGACGACCCGGGCGCTGCTGGAGCTGATACGCGCTCCGGCGGCACTCAGTGTGCCGGGGGACGTACTGGCCGGGGCGGCCGCCGCGCAGCGACCGCTCACCCGCTCCGTGGCCGGCCTCACCGCCTCCTCCGTCTGCCTGTACTGGGCCGGGATGGCCCTCAACGACTGGGCCGACCGTGAGCTCGACGCCGTCGAGCGACCGGAGCGGCCGATCCCGTCCGGCCGGGTGGGCCCGGCCGTCGCCCTGGGTGTCGCCGGCTCCCTGACCGCCGCATCGCTGGGTCTTGCCGTCGTCAGCGGGGGGCCCGGGGCGCTGGCGATCGCCGGGCCGCTGGCGGCCACCGTCTGGTATTACGACCTGCGCGCCAAGTCCGGCCCGGCGGGCCCGGCGGTGATGGCCGCGGCCCGTGGCCTCGACGTCCTGCTCGGTGCGGGAACCGGTCGGCTGCGCAGCGCGCTGCCGGCGGCGGCCACCGTGGCCGGGCACACGCTGGCCGTCACCGTGCTCAGCCGTACGGAGGTGACCGGCGCCGACTCCCGGCTGACCGGAACCATGGTGGCCGCCACCGGGGGAGTGGTGCTCGCAGCGGGGCGGGCCTCCGGAGCGGTCGGCCGGGGCGGGAACCGGTGGCATCGCTCGGCCGCCGCGAGTGCCCTCGCCGTGTACGGGACCACCGTCGGCCGCGCCCAACTGCGGGCGGTCGGCGACCCCACACCCCGGCAGGTGCGGCGCGCCGTCGGCGCGGGCATCCTCGGCCTGATCCCGCTGCAGGCCGCGCTCACCGCGGGTGCGGGCGCACTGCGGTCCGCGCTGCCGGTGGCCGCCGCCTTTCCGGTGGCCCGGGTGCTGTCCAGGCGGGTGTCACCGACATGAGAGACCCTTCCCCGGGCGCCACCGGCGGCGCGGGCCGTCCCAGTACCGCCGGCCCGAGCACGGCGAGCGTACCGGCGCTGCGCTACGGCTTCGGCACCAACGGCTTCGCCAACCACCGGCTCGGTGACGCGCTGGCAGTCATCGCCGACCTGGGCTACGACGGCGTGGCGCTCACCCTCGATCACCACCATCTCGATCCGTACGCCCCCGACCTGGCTGCCCGGGTGGCGAACCTGGGCCACCGGCTGGACGAACTCGGGCTGACCGTGATCGTGGAGACCGGCGCGCGCTATCTGCTCGACCCGTGGCACAAGCACGAACCCACCCTGCTCTCGACCGACGGCCGGCCGCGCCGGGTGGACTTCCTGCGCCGGGCGGTGGAGATCGGCGCAGGCCTCGGCGCGCAGGCGGTCTCGTTCTGGAGCGGTGTCAAACCGCCTGCGGTCCCCACCCGGACCGCCTGGGACCGGCTGGTCGACGGCTGCGCCGACGTGGTGGCGGCGGCGCAGGCGGCCGGCGTCGTCCTCGGTTTCGAACCCGAGCCGGGGATGCTGGTCGAGAATCTCGACGGCTACGAGCAACTCGCCGCCGCGCTCGGCCACCCGGACGCTTTCGGTCTGACCCTGGACATCGGCCACTGCCGCTGCCTGGAGCCGTACTCCGTGGCGGACTGCGTGCGCCGCAGCAAGGACCGACTGGTGAACGTGCAGATCGACGACATGCGCCGCGGCACGCACGAGCACCTGGAGTTCGGCAGCGGCGAAATCGACTTCCCGCCGGTCCTGGCCGCACTCGCCCAGGTCGGTTACACCGGGCTGGTCGCGGTGGAACTGCCCCGGCACAGCCACGACGCCCCGGGTGTGGCCCGCCGTTCACTGGACTTCCTGCGCTCGGCCGAGCACGGATCCCGCGGGGACACCGCGGACCCGGCGGCCGCACCCGGCGGCCCGTCCGCATCGGCCGACGACCATCCCAGCTCCGAGGAGGCTGCATGCGCATCTTCGACCCCCACATCCACATGACCTCGCGCACCACCGACGACTATCAGGCGATGTACGCCGCCGGGGTGCGCGCTCTGGTGGAGCCGGCGTTCTGGCTGGGGCAGCCGCGCACGTCGGTGGGCAGCTTTCTGGACTACTTCGACTCCCTCATCGGCTGGGAGCCGTTCCGCGCGGCCCAGTTCGGCATCAGCCACCACTGCACCATCGCGCTGAACCCGAAGGAGGCCAACGATCCGCGCTGCGCGGAGGTGCTGGAGCACCTGCCGCGGTACCTGGCCAAGGACGGTGTGGTCGCTGTCGGTGAGATCGGGTACGACTCGATGACGCCCGAGGAGGACGAGGCGTTCGCCGCCCAACTGCAGCTGGCGATCGCCCAAGGTCTGCCGGCACTCGTGCACACACCGCACCGGGACAAGGCGGCGGGAACCGGACGCACGCTGGACGTGGTGAGGGAATCCGGCATCGCCCCCGAACGGGTGGCCGTCGACCATCTCAACGAGCTGACCGCCGCCCAGGTGGCCGAGTCCGGCTGCTGGATGGGGTTTTCCATCTACCCCGACACGAAGATGGACGAGGAGCGCATGGTGCGCATCCTTCGGGAGTTCGGCACCGAGCGGGTCCTCGTCAACTCGGCTGCGGACTGGGGGCGCAGCGATCCGCTGAAGACCCGGAGAACCGCCGAGGCGATGCTCGCCGCCGGCTTCTCGTCCGACGATGTGGATCAGGTCCTGTGGCGCAACCCGGTCGCCTTCTACGCGCAGAGCGGCCGACTGGAACTCGACGCGCCCGCCCCGCTCGGCGCGGAGGCCGAACCCGTCCCGGCCGGCGCCACCTTCGCGGGCAACTCCGTGCTCCGCGGTATCCGTAAGGAGGCGTGACGTGCGGCTGCTTCATCCCGATGGCACCCCCGTCCATATCGCGTACTGCACCAACGTGCATCCGGCCGAGGACCTCGACGGTGTGCTGGCGCAGCTCGGCCGCTACGCCGAGCCGGTACGCGAGCGGCTCGGCGTGCCCGTCCTCGGCCTCGGACTGTGGCTCGCGCACGAAGCCGCCACCGCCCTCGCGGCAGACGCGTCCGCGGTGGGCAGGCTGCGTGCCGAACTGACGGCCCGGGGTTTGGAGGTGGTCACGCTCAACGGCTTCCCGTACCGAGGATTTCACGCTCCCGTCGTCAAACGCGCCGTCTACCGGCCCGACTGGAGTTCGCCCGACCGGGTGCGCTACACCCTCGACCTCGCCCGCATCCTGGCCGCCCTGCTGCCGGCCGACGTCGCGTACGGCAGCATCTCCACGGTGCCGCTGGGCTGGCGCACACCCTGGCCGTCAGGCCGCGCGGAGAGCGCCGCGCGCCGACTGGACGAACTCGCCGCGGGTCTGGCAGCCATCGCCGACGAGACGGGCCGTACGATCCGGGTCGCCCTGGAACCGGAACCGGGCTGTGTGGTGGAAACCACCGCACAAGCCGCCCACCACCTCTCCCACGTCGACACCGACCGCATCGGAGTCTGCCTGGACGCCTGCCACCTCGCGGTCGGTTTCGAGGAGCCGGCCGCCGCGCTCGCCCGCCTGGACGCGGCGGGCCTCGCGGTCGTGAAGACCCAGGCATCCTGCGCGCTGCAGGCCGACAATCCCTCGGACCCGGCGACGCGGGCGGCACTGACGGCGTTCACCGAGGAACGCTTCCTGCACCAGGTCCGCGAGCCCGGCGGTCCGGACGCGGCCGGGCCCCCGCAGGCGGTCGACGACCTGGACGAGGCGCTGGCCGGGCGGTTGCCCGGCCGGAACCCCTGGCGGGTCCACTTCCACGTGCCGCTGCACACCGACCCCGCTCCACCGCTGACCACCACCCGCCCGGTGCTCCGGGCCACGCTCGACGCACTCTTCGGCGGGCAGCGCGCCCGCACCGCGCATGTGGAGACCGAGACCTACACCTGGGGCGTCCTGCCGGCCGGCCGCCGGCCCCGGACCCCCGGCGCCCTCGCCGCCGGCATCGCCGCCGAACTGGCTTTCACCCGTGACCACCTGCTGGACCTCGGACTGAAGGAGACCACAGGATGAGTGCCGATCCCCTGCTCGTCATCGACGTGGTGGGACTGACCCCACGCCTGCTGGCCCACATGCCCCGACTGCGCGCGGTGGGCGACGCGGGCTTCACCTCCCGGCTCGACACCTCCTTTCCCGCAGTCACCTGCACGGTGCAGTCCACGCTGCTCACCGGGGAGCCGGCTACCGGGCACGGAATCGTCGGCAACGGCTGGTACTTCCGGGAGCTCGGCGAAGTCTTCCTGTGGCGCCAGCACAACGCACTGGTCGGCGGCGAAAAGCTCTGGGAGGCGGCCCGGCGGTCGCAGCCCGGGTACCGGGTCGCCAACATCTGCTGGTGGTACGCGATGGGAGCCGACGTCGACTTCACGGTCACTCCCCGCCCGGTCTACTACGCGGACGGCCGCAAGGAACCCGACTGCTACGCACATCCGCCGAGCCTGCACGCCGAACTCACCGGCAAACTCGGTACGTTTCCGCTGTTCACCTACTGGGGGCCGACGGCCTCGATCACCTCCTCCCGATGGATCGTCGACGCGACCCGCCACATGCTGGCCACCCATGCGCCCGACCTCACGCTCGCCTACGTCCCGCACCTCGACTACGACCTGCAGCGCTTCGGCCCGGACGACCCGCGCGCCTTCGCGGCGGCGGCCGAGGTGGACCGAGTCCTCGGCCCGCTCCTGGACGACGCCGCCGCCCGCGGAGTCACCGTCGTGGCGCTCTCGGAGTACGGCATCACCGGGGTTTCCCGGGCGGTGGACATCAACCGGGTACTGCGCCGCGCCGGGCTGCTGAACGTGTACACCCAGGACGGGATGGAATACCTGGACCCGTGGACCTCGGCCGCGTTCGCGGTCGCCGACCACCAGGTCGCGCACGTCTACGTCGCCGACCCCGCCGACACCGGCCGCGTCCGGGAACTGCTCTCCGGCACCGACGGCGTGGCGGAGGTTCTCGACGAGCACGGCAAGAAGGAGTACGGCATCGACCACGCCCGCGCCGGGGACCTGGTCGCGGTCGCCGACCCGGACGCCTGGTTCACCTACTACTACTGGCTCGACGACGCTCGGGCCCCGGACTTCGCCCAGCTCGTGGAGATCCACCGCAAGCCCGGCTACGACCCGGCCGAGTTGTTCATGGACCCCGAGGATCCGCGGGTCAAGCTGCGGGCCGCGGTGGCGCTGGCCCGCAAGAAACTCGGTATGCGCTACCGGATGAGTGTCGTCCCGCTGGACCCCGCGCCGGTGCGCGGCAGCCACGGCCGGCTGCCCGACCGCCCCGACGACGGACCGGTGTTGCTCTGCTCGCGTCCGGACGAGGCGCGCGAGCGCTACGACGCGACCGAGGTGAAGGACCTGCTGCTGCGTCTCGCCGGTCTGCCCGCGAGTACACCGGGTTCCCGCTGACCCACCCATCGCCATCGCCCTGTCATCGCACCACGTTTGGAGGACCTATGCCACGTCCGGTCACCCTGTTCACCGGCCAGTGGGCGGACCTGCCCTTCGAGGAGGTCTGCCGACTGGCGTCGAAGTGGGGGTACGACGGGTTGGAAATCGCCTGCTGGGGCGACCACTTCGAGGTCGACAAGGCTCTTGCGGACGACACCTACATACCGCGCAAGCAAGCCCTGCTGGAGAAGTACCGCCTGCGGTGCTGGACGCTCTCCTGCCACCTGACCGGCCAAGCTGTGTGCGACCACCCCATCGACGAGCGTCACCGGCGCATTCTGCCGGCCCGCCTCTGGGGTGACGGTCAGCCCGAAGGGGTACGCCGGCGCGCCGCTGAGGAGGTGAAGGACACGGCTCGCGCGGCTGCGGCCTTCGGAGTCAGGACAGTGGTGGGGTTCACCGGTTCCTCGATCTGGCACACGGTGGCGATGTTCCCGCCGGTGCCGCCGGAGATGATCGAACGCGGATACGCCGACTTCGCGGAGCGGTGGAACCCGATCCTCGACGTCTTCGACGAGGTCGGGGTGCGCTTCGCCCACGAAGTGCACCCCTCCGAGATCGCCTATGACTACTGGACGACGGTGCGCACGCTGGAGGCGATCGGGCACCGGGAGGCGTTCGGACTCAACTTCGATCCGTCCCACTTCGTCTGGCAGGATCTGGATCCGGTGGGCTTCCTGTGGGATTTCCGGGACCGGATCTACCACGTGGACTGCAAGGAGTCGGTCAAGCAGCTCAACGGGCGCAACGGACGGCTGGGTTCCCATCTGCCGTGGGCGGACCCGCGCCGCGGCTGGGACTTCGTCTCCACCGGCCATGGGGACGTCCCGTGGGAGGCCTGCTTCCGGATGCTCAACGCGATCGAGTACGACGGCCCGATCTCGGTCGAGTGGGAGGACGCGGGAATGGACCGCTTGGTGGGCGGTCCGGACGCGCTGGCCTTCGTCCGCGGGCTCACCGCCATCGAGCCGCCCCAGCAGGCGTTCGACGCCGCGTTCGGTACCGGCGACTGACACCCGCAGGACGCCGCGGCCATCGCCCGCCCGGCCGCTGAAACACCGTGACTCCCCAGGGTTCGCCACCCTGGGGAGTCTTTCCGTGTTCCCGGCGCCGGCCTCAGTCCATGGTGAGGGCGTCGAGGCTGAACAGGTCACCACTGCCACCGGTGAAGACCATGTACAGCTCGTGTGTCCCGCCCGGGTCCTTCACCGGTGCTGTCACCGTGGTGTAGGCGCCGGAGGTGGCGCCGACGGCGGCGGAGCCCAGCAGGGGACCGGTCGGTGAATCGGCGTGCACCTCGATGGTGCCCCCCGAGCCGGCAGAGGCAGCCCGGAAGTCGATGGCGCTCACGCCCTGAAGGTCGTACGGATCGAACTCGATCCAGTCACCGTTGTTGATGGAGGTGACCGCTTCCGCGCCCTGGGCATTGGCGTCCGCGCTGGTCTGGACGCCGGACTGGGAGCGGTAGAACTCAGCCTGCTTGGCCTTGGGCTGAAGAATGATCTGCGTCGTGCCGGTGAGGTCGGGCACCCCGGCGGTCGGCGAGGTGTCCGTGTAGGTGGCCGAGAAGATTCCGTAGAAGTTGTCGGCATCCGTGTGGCCCGCGGTGGTCATGTTGAACGTGCCGCTGCAGCCGGTCTCCTGCGAGAGGTTGTGGGAGTGCTCCTCGTGGCCCAAGGAGTAGTTCACCTGCACCTTGGAGCAGTCCACCGGGGTGCCGTCCGGGTCGGTCACATCGACCTTCCACGCGACCTGATCCCCGTCCTTGAAGGTCAGACCGTTCGGCGGGGAGGAGAACTTCAGGACCGGCGCCGTGTTCCCCACGGTGACGAGGACGGCCGCGACGCCTGTTCTGCCGCTCGGGTCGGTCACCGTGAGCTTGGCGTGGTACTGGCCGCCGGCGCTGTACGTGTAGGACGGTGTGGCACTCGTGGAGTCGACCGTGCCGTCGTTGTTGAAGTCCCACGCGTAGGTGAGCGCGTCCTTCTCCGGGTCGGTCGAGCCGGAGCCGTCGAACCCGACGGTCAGCGGGCTCTTGCCCGAGGTGACGTCCGTGGTGATGGCGGCGGTCGGTGCCTTGTTGCCGGGGGCGTACTCGATCTTGTAGAGGCCGGCGTCGAGCGAACCGCCGAACCAGGCGCTGCCGTAGTCGAGCACGTACAGGGAGCCGTCCGGGCCGAACTCGGTGTCGATCGGCTCGACGAGGTGGGCCCAGTCGCTACCGGTGGTCAGGGTGTCAATGGACTGGATGTCGCCCTTGCTGTCGGAGGTGATCGGCTTGATCCAGTGCTGGCTGAACTCGTAGGCGAAGAACTTGTCGTCGTAGCTCTGCGGGAACTTGACCTGCGAGTCCAGCTGCGCGTCGTAGTGGTACACCGGCCCGGCCATCGGCGCACCCTGGCCGCCCAGCTGGGGGAACTGCGGGTTACCGGCGTAGTGGTTCCAGATCCAGGCCGGCTGGGCCGGCGGCAGGTCGGTCAGGCCGGTGTTGTTGGGCGAGTTGTTCACCGGGTGCGCGCAGTCGAAGGGCTGCCCCGACTTGCCGGTGGCGAAGTCGTACTGGATGTAGGGCGTGTTGTCGCCGATGCAGTACGGCCAGCCGAAGTTGCCGGGCTTGGTGATCCGGTTGTACTCAACCGTGTTCTCCGGCCCGCGCAGTGGGTCGGGGCTGCCGGCGTCCGGCCCGTAGTCGGCCAGGTAGACCACGCCGGTCTTGTTGTCGATGGAGAACCGGAAGGGGTTGCGGAAGCCCATCGCGTAGATCTCGGGACGAGTCTTCGGGGTCCCCTTCGGGAACAGGTTCCCCTTCGGGACGCTGTAAGCGCCGTTGCCCTTGACCTTGATCCGCAGCAGCTTGCCGCGCAGGTCGTTGGTGTTCGCCGCCGCCCGCTGCTCGTCGTAGGTGGGGTTGCGACCCGAGCGCGAGTCGATGGGGCTGTAGCCGTCGGAGTCGAACGGGTTGGTGTCGCCGCCCGTGGCCAGCAGCAGATTGCCCTTGGCGTCGAAGTGCATGTCCCCGGCGACGTGGCAGCACTGACCGCGCTCCGTGGCCACCTGCATGATCTTCTGCTCGCTCGACAGGTCGAGCTTCCCGTTGCTGAACGTGAAGCGCGAAAGCTGGTTGTGCCCCTTGAAGGGAGCGAGCTCCGCCGCGGTGCCCCAGTCGGGGGCGTCGGTGGTGGGTGTGTCGAGCTTCGGCGCGTAGTACGCGTAAACCCAGTGGTTGCGCGTGAAGTTGGGGTCCAGCGCGATGGTCTGCAGACCGTCCTCGTCGTGCGTGTACACGTCGAGCTTCGCCGCGACGTTCGTGAGGCCGTCGAGCGTCGTGTCGTAGATGACGCCGTCGCGGGAGCTGTGCAGGACGCTGCCGTCGGGGAGCACGGCGAGCCCCATGGGCTCGCCGACCTGGTCGGGGCCCTTGGCGAGGGTTACCTGCTGGAAGTCTGCGGTGGCCGTGGCGGCTGCCGCCGCCGGTTCTGTGTGTGCCTGCGTCCGCGCGGACGCGGACGTCGGTCCCGCTATCGCCACCCCGACGCTGAGCATGGTGCCCAACGTGGCGGTGAGGAACCGGGTCAAAGGTATATGCACGTGCTGTCTGCCTCTCTGAAGGCCGTCCGGATCAGATGTCGGGGCGGCGGGTGGCGGACTATCGCTTGCGCTGTGCGGCGGACCGATGACTGCTCGAGCCCGGCGGCCGGCTGCTGGGCAGCAACCGGGGATCGCGCCGTGCGGGTGGCCGGGAGTGCGGCACCCGGGGAACGCGAGTGACTGCTCCGGCAGGTTCATGACGGAGCGTCGCAACTGTGGCGCGCTCCGAGGTCGCTGGCAAGGGCTACTGCTCAGTTCGAGCAACAATTACCTGGAAGTGGCCCTATCTTTTGGTCACTTGAGGATAAAGATGAGAAAACTCGGGCCGAACTATGGACAGCTCGGTCGGGCCCTTCTACTGTTTCGGCGCGACGAGGCTTACCTCGCGTGGAGAGGCGCCGCGTGCGGAGGCCGCACCGCCGACACCTCTGATCGTTGCTCCGGAGCGAAGGAGTGATCATGAGCAAGTTGCAACCGGACGGCTTTGCACGCTCGGCCCCGGTCGGCCCCGCTCAGCCCTGTGCGGCCGCCCAGAACCGCGGCACGATCCCCTCGAGGAACGCGCGCCCCTCGTCACCGGACCCCCCACCCGCCCCCCAGCTGAGCGTGGACACCATCTGCGCCTGGTAGTCGGAGTGCAGCTGCTCCAGGGCGCCCTCGATCTGCGGTCGGGGCAGCGGCACCAGCTTGGCCGTGGCGCGTACGTGGGCCTGCCAGCGGGTGGTCACCGCGCGGCGCAGGACGTCGGCCAGCTCGCCGTCGCGGCCGGTCGCCGTCAGAAATTCGGCCGGGGTCAGCGAGAGCGCTTCGGTGAGCGCCATCGACTGGCGCTCGTTGCCGCGCCAACGCCCCGACTCCTCCATCTTCAGGTAGGCGGGCACGTCCATGCCCACCTGCCGCGCCAGGTCCTCCGGCGCCAGACCGTGAGCGAGTCGGTGCTCACGCAGGGTCGTGGCGGCGACCAGGAGTTCGCCGGGGGAGCACCACAGCACACCGGCCAGTGCGGTCAGCTCACGGGCGGTCGGGGACTGCAGGCCGCGCTCCCAGGCGGCCACCAGGTCCGGTGTGGCCGGCAGGCCGTACTGGGCGCGGAGGCCGTAGGCGACATGGCCGGGAGCCATGCCGAGCGCTTCACGCAGACGGCGCGCGGCGGAGGCATCGAAGGGTGGGGTCTGGTGCACGGGCACAAGATAAGGGGGTTCGCCGTCCGGTGGATACCATTTGTTCACCCCGTCTCACGATGTGTCCACATCGTGAGGTCATCCCTTGACCGCCCCGCCCAGCGCGAAGCCGCCGCCGAGCCGGCGTGAGATCAGGACGTACAGCAGGACCACGGGCGTGGAGTAGATGATCGAGAAGGCGGCCAGTTCGCCGAACGCCACCTGTCCTCCCCGGTTGCCGAAGAAATTGTAGAGAGAGACCGATGCGGGCAGCTGGTCGGGGGTGAGCAGCAGCATGAAGGGGACGAAGAAGTTGCCCCACATCATGATGAAGCTGAAGATCGTCACGACCATCACGCCGGGCCCCATCAGCGGAAGCACGATCCGTCGCAGGGTCTGCAGACCGCTCGCGCCGTCCGTCCAGGCCGCTTCCTCCAGCACCATCGGGACGCCGTCCATGAAGTTCTTCATCAGCCAGATACCGAAGGGCAGTTGGGACGTGGCCAGGAACAGCGCGGTGCCGTACATCGTGTCGATGAGATCGGTCTGCACGAACAGGCCGTAGACCGGGACCATGATCGCGGTGATGGGCAGACAGGTGGTGAAGAGGACCGTCAGCAGGAACGGCCTGTTGAACCGCGACTTGTAGCGGGAGAGCGGGTACGCGGCGAGCGCTGCGGCGGCGACCGTCAGGGCGGTCGCGCCGCCGCACAGGATCAGGCTGTTGAGCATCGGCCGGAAGGTGATGTCCTCGGTGAGGATGTCCGAGTAGTTCGACAGGCCGGGGCTGTCCGGGATTCGCACCCGGAGCCCGGCGTGCGGGTCGACCGAGGAGAGGGCGAGCCACACCAGCGGCACCGCGAAAGCCGCGGCGACCACCAGCAGCGCGGCGTCGATGGCGAGGCGTTCGGTCGTTCGGCGGCGCATGGACACCTCACACCTCCGTCTTGAGCAGGCGCAGATAGACGACCGAGAAGAGCGAGCTGATCAGCAGCAGAAGCAGCGCGACGGCCGTTCCGTAGCCGATGAAGCTCTTGAGGAACGCCTGGTCGTACATGAACACCGGCAGGGTCTCGCTGCGATTGCCGGGGCCACCCCGGGTCATCGCCCAGATCAGCCCGAAGACCGACAGCGTCTGCAGGGTGTTGAGCATCAGGTTGGTGGCGATGGAGCGGCGGATCATGGGCAGGGTGATGTGCCAGAACCGCCGCAGACCTCCGGCGCCGTCGACTTCGGCCGACTCGGTGATGTCCTGGGGGATCTCATTGAGCGCGGCCGAGTAGATCAACATCGAGAAGGCCGTGCCGCGCCACACGTTGGCGAAGGAGACGGCGAGGATGGGCAGGGTGTAGAGCCAGTTCTGGGACGGCAGATGGAGCCAGTCCAGGATGACGTTCAGGGTGCCTTCGCGGCGGAAGAACGCGTACAGCAGGAAGGCGGCGACGATCTCCGGGAGCACCCACGCGGCGATCACGAAGACGCCGGTCGCGGTGCGCACGGGTTTGGAGGCGCGGCGCATCAGGGTGGCCAGGGCCAGACCCAGACTGTTCTGGCCGAGGATGGACGAGATCACGGTGAAGACGAGCGTGAGCCAGACGGCGTTACGGAACTCCGGATCGCTGAAGGCGCGCCGGAAGTTCGCGAGACCGACGAAGTCGGTCGACGACGAACCGGTCAACTGCATGTCGGTGAAGGCGATGTACACGCAGTAGCCGATGGGTCCGGCGAGGAAGATGAGCAGCAGGGCGACGGCGGGGGTGATCGGGAGCCAGCCCAGCGGGCCGCCCCGGCGCAGCGTGCTGGTCATTCCTTGTGGACGATCGCGTCGCCGACAGCGGTCTTCAACTGCTCGTCGTAGGTCTTCGCCGCCGCGTCCGGGTCGGCGTCACCGGTGGTGACGGCCTCCATCGCCTCGCCGATCGCGGACGAGACCTGCGGATAGGCGGGAAGCGCCGGCCGGTAGTGGGTGTACTTGACCAGGCTGGTGAAGAACTTCACCCCGGGACTGGATTTCTGGTAGTCCGGGTCTTTGGCGACATCGTCGCGGCACGCGATCTGGGCGCCCGCGATGGTGTACTTGACGGCGTTCTCCTTGGTCTGGAGCTGTTCGATCATCTTCCAGGCCAGGTCGGCGTTCTTCGACTTGGCCGGGATGGACCAGGTCCAGCCGCCGGACATGGAGACCTTGCCCGGTGCTTGGCCGTACTGGGTGGGCATCGCCGCCTGTCCCAGCGTCTTCGACCAGGCGGGCCAGGGGCTGCCTCCCGACGGCAGCCACTGCTGGCCGGCGAAGGAACCGTCGATGTCGATGGCCAGCTTGGACCGGGGCATCCAGTCGGTCTGCACGTTGGTCATGGCGTTCGGATCGAGCGCGTCGGACTTGTCGAGCCCGAGTTTCTCCGAGAAGACGGTGTCCACGAAGGCGAGCGAGTCCTTGAAGCCCTTGCTGCCCGCCACCCACTTGCGCTGCTTCGCGTCGTACAGCGGGTCGGAGCCCGTGCCGTACAGCAGCATTTCGAAGCCCTGCATGACCGCGGCCTCGCCGGGGCCCTTGCCGGTGTAGATGTTGAGCGGAACGGTGCCCGGGACCTTCTTCTTGATGGTGCGTGCGGCGTCGAGGATCTCGGCCCAGTTCTTCGGCTGCCAGTTCGCGGGCAGACCGGCCTTCTTGAAGATCTCCTTGTTGAACCAGATGCCACGGGTGTCGGTGCCGTCCGGGACGCCGTAGGTCTTCCCGTCCTGGGCTCTCGCGGCCGCCTTGGCGGTCGGTACGAAGTGCTGCCAAGTGGGCCAGGACTTCAGGTACTTGTCGATCGGCGCCAGATAGCCGCTCTTGATGTCGGAGTTGATCAGGAAGGTGTCCTCGTAGACCAGATCGGGAGCGGTCTTCGGGGAGCGCATCATCTGCTGGATCTTGGTGTAGTAGGCGTTCTCGTCCGCCTGGATGGGCAGGAGCTCGACCTTCTTGCCCGGGTTGGCCTTCTCGAATTCCTTCTTCACCGAGGCCAGGTAATTGTCCATGATGCGGACCTTGTTGCTGGTGGATCGTTCATAGGCGATCCGTACGGTGTCCGGGTCGCTGCCGGAACCACTGCCGCAGGCGGTGAGCGAACCCGCGGCGAGGACGGTGAATGCGGCGGCGAGGATCAGCGGGGCGGTGGGGCGCACGGGCACGACCTCCTCAGACGCGAACCGCGATCAGCGGCTGCCCGGCGAACGTAAGGCGGCCCCGATTCCAAGGTCAATCCCCGTGCATGACAACGTTGTAATCGGAGTGGTGGCTCGAATGGGTCGGGCGCGGTTCACCGGTGGCTCAGCCAGCGGTACTGCAGCTCCGGCCGCCCGATCTGCCCGTACTGCGGGCGGCGGACGGCCCGTCCGGTGGTGACCAGATGCTCCAGATAGCGCCGCGCGGTGATCCGCGAGATGCCGACCTCGGCGCCCGTCCCGGTCGCGGTGACTCCCTCGGTGGCCGCCCGCAGCGTACGGATCACCGCTTCCAGCGTCGGTGCGCTGAGCCCCTTGGGCAGTGCGGACGGCTCCGGCGAGCGCAGGGTGGCCAGCGCGCGGTCCACCTCGTCCTGTCCGCTCGCCTCGCCTGCCGCGGCACCGCGGAAATCGGCGTACCGGACGAGACGGTCGCGAAGGGTGGCGAAGGTGAAGGGCTTCAGTACGTACTGGACGACGCCGAGCGACACCCCTTCGCGGACCACCGCCAGATCACGGGCCGAGGTGACGGCGATGACATCGGCATGGTGTCCTGCGGTGCGCAGCGAGCGGACCAGCTGGAGGCCGTGGCCGTCCGGAAGGTGCAGATCGAGCAGCAGCAGATCGACCGGCGTGCGGTCCAGGACACGCACCGCCTCGGCCCGCGAGTACACCTTGGCGGCCACCGTGAATCCGGGGACCCGGCCCACATACAGCTCGTGGGCGTCCGCGGCGACCCTGTCGTCCTCGACGACCAGCACTCTGATCACGCCGTTGCCTCCTGCCGGATCGGGAGCCTGACGACGAACTCCGCGCCGGACACGGTGACCGTACCGCCACCGCGCTGTACGGCCTGTTTGACGAGGGCGAGTCCGAGACCGTGACCGGCGCTCTTCGTCGACCAGCCGAACCGGAAGACGTCCTCGGCCGCGTCGGCACCGACCCCGGGGCCGGTGTCCCGCACCTTGATGAGTAGTTCGCCGTCGGACGCCCGCACGGTGACGGTGACCCGGGCGCCGTCGCTGCCCTGCGCCGCGTCGACCGCGTTGTCGATGAGATTGCCCAGGATGGTGACGAGGTCGCGGGCGGGCAGCAGACCCTCGTCGATGACGCTGTCCTCGGCGAGCACCAGCTCGACGCCCCGCTCGTTCGCCTGCGCGGCCTTGCCGAGCAGCAGCGCGGCGAGCACCGGCTCGTCCACCGCGCCCACCACGTGGTCGGTGAGGGTCTGCGCGAGCTCCAGCTCGGCGGTGGCGAATTCCACGGCCTCCGACACCCGGTCCAGCTCGATCAGCGACACCACGGTGTGCAGCCGGTTGGCCGCCTCGTGGGCCTGGGCGCGCAGCGCCTGGGTGAAGCCGCGCTCGGAGTCCAGCTCCCCGGACAGCGCCTGGAGTTCCGTGTGGTCGCGCAGGGTGACCACGGTCCCGCGGTGCTCGCCGCTGGAGACCGGCCGGGTGTTGAGGACCACCACTCGCTCGGCGGTGAGGTGCACCTCGTCCACCCGCGGACCGTCGGCCAGCAGGGCGCCGGTGAGCGGGGCGGGCAGCCCGAGTTCGGCGGCGCTGCGGCCCACCGCGTTCTCGTCGAGGCCCAGGAGTTCCCGGCCGCCGTCGTTGAGCAGGACGACCCGGCGCCCGCTGTCCAGCATCAGCAGCCCCTCCCGCACGGCGTGCAGGGTGGCCTGGTGGTAGTCGTGCATCCGGCTCAGCTCTTCCGGGTTCATGCCGTGGGTGTGCCTGCGGAGCCTGGCATTGATGACGTAGGTGCCGAGGCCGCCGAGCGCGAGGGCCAGCGCGGCGAACCACAGCAACACGCTCACCTGCTGCTGGAGCTGGGCGTCGATCCGTTCGACGGTGATCCCCGCACTGACCAGACCGGTGATCCGGTGCTCGGCGTGGATGGGGGTCACGACCCGGGCGGACGGGCCGAGAGTGCCGGTGTAGGTCTCGCTGTACGTCGCACCCCGCAGCGCGGCCCCGATATGGCCAAGATAGTGCTCCCCGATCCGGGACGGGACCGGGTGGGTCCAGCGGATTCCGTGCGTGTCCATGATCGTCACGAAGGCCACCCCGCTGGACTGCTGCACCTTCACCGCGTAGGGCTGCAGCGTGGCCGTCGGGTCGGCGGCCAGGGTGGCCTGCTGCACGGAGGGCGAGAGTGCTACCGCCTGGGCGGTCGCCGTCGCCTGGCGCAGCGCCGCGGCCTGGGCCTGGCGCTGGTCCGAGACGTAGCTGAACACCGCGCATCCGGCCACCAGGACAGCCACCAGCACGACCTGCATCGCGAAGAGCTGGCCGGCGAGGCTGCGGGGCCGGGGTATCTGCATGGCTGAAAGTGTGCCCTGTGGTCATGGGGTGAACGAAATGAACTTAAGGGTGACCGGGGTCACAGGCTGTTGGATAGTCGCGGGGATCCACCGGTTTGTCAGGGACGTGGACCGGGGCGTGCAGCTGGAAGTGACGAGGAGGAAACGTGTCGGCAAAGAAGCGGGACCGTACGCATTACCTATATTTTGCCGTGATTGGTGCCGTCATACTCGGTATTGTGCTCGGTTTCGCGGCGCCGGGCGTGGCCGTTGAGTTCAAGCCGCTGGGTACCGGCTTCGTCAACCTGATCAAGATGATGATCTCGCCGATCATCTTCTGCTCGATCGTGCTGGGCGTCGGCTCGGTCCGTAAGGCGGCGAAGGTCGGTGCGGTCGGCGGACTGGCGCTCGGCTACTTCATGATCATGTCGACGGTGGCGCTCGCCATCGGCCTGGTGGTCGGAAACGTGCTGGAGCCGGGGTCCGGTCTGCACCTGACCGAGGCCGTACGGCACACGGGCGCGGCGCAGGCCGGCGGTGAGAGCGCGTCGACCGTGGACTTCCTGCTCGGCATCATCCCGACCACGATGGTCTCCGGCTTCACTTCCGGTCAGGTGCTCCAGACTCTGCTGATCGCGCTGCTCTGCGGATTCGCGCTGCAGGCGATCGGCCCGGTGGGCGCGCCGGTGCTGCGCGGCATCGAGCACATCCAGCGACTGGTGTTCCGTGTTCTCGCCATGATCATGTGGGCGGCCCCGATCGGTGCCTTCGGCGCGATGGCCGCGGTGGTCGGTGAGACGGGCGTGGACGCGCTCAAGTCGCTGGCCGTCATCATGATCGGCTTCTATGTGACCTGTGCTCTCTTCGTCTTCATCGTCCTCGGCACGCTGCTGCGACTGATCGCGAAGATGAACATCTTCAAGCTGTTCAAGTACCTCGGCCGCGAGTTCCTGCTGATCCTGTCCACCTCGTCGTCCGAGTCGGCGCTGGCCCGGCTGATCGCGAAGATGGAGCACCTGGGCGTGAGCCGCCCGGTGGCCGGCATCACGGTCCCGACGGGGTACTCGTTCAATCTCGACGGTACGGCGATCTACCTCACGATGGCGTCGCTCTTCGTCGCGAACGCGATGGACAAGCCGCTCAACATCGGTGCGCAGATCTCGCTGCTGCTGTTCATGATCGTCGCGTCGAAGGGTGCGGCGGGTGTGACCGGCGCCGGTCTGGCGACGTTGGCCGGTGGCCTGCAGTCGCACCGGCCGGAACTGGTCGACGGCGTCGGACTGATCGTCGGCATCGACCGCTTCATGAGCGAGGCGCGCGCGCTGACGAACTTCGCGGGCAACGCGGTCGCCACCGTGCTCGTCAGCACCTGGACCAAGGAGATCGACAAGCAACGGGCCACCGAGGTGCTGGCCGGGCGGATCCCCTTCGACGAGGCGACACTCATCGACGACGGTCACGGGTCCGCCGATGCCGTGCCGGAAGAGGTGCCGCCGCCGCGTACCGAGGAGAAGGAGCCGGTCGCTCAGGTCTGACACGTGAACACGCGGCTGCCGGGCCCGGGGGTACCTCAGAACTGAGGTACCCCCGGGCCCGGCACTCTTCGTGGTTCGTGGGGTCGGGGCGCCGGTCAGGCGGGGCTGCCGGGGCCGGTCCGGCAAGCGACGGCCGGTCCGGCGGTTGCCTTGACGCCGACGTCAAGGATTACCGTCGGGGCATGCGAATCGGCGAGCTGGCGGAGCGTGCGGGGACGACCACCCGCACCCTGCGGTATTACGAGTCCCGGGAGCTGCTGCCCGCCCGGCGGGCGGTGAACGGCTACCGGACCTACGACGAGGACGATCTGCGGCTGCTGCAGCAGATCAGGACCCTCCAGGACTTCGGGTTCGAACTGGAGGAGACCCGGCCCTTCGTGGAGTGTCTGCGGGCCGGGCATCCGGCGGGCGACGCGTGTCCGGCCTCGCTCGCCGTGTACCGCCGCAAGCTGTCCGAGCTCGATGCGCTGATCGGGCAGCTGCAGAGCGTCCGTTCCCAGGTGGGGGCGGAACTCGCGCGGGCCGAGGCGGAGTTGCCGGGTGGTCCGGAGCCGCGCTGCGAACTTTCCGAAGAATGGCCATGGGAGGACGACTCACGATGATTCACGCAGATGGCATCGACGCGGTGACGGATGCCGACTTCGCGCAAGAGGTGCTGGCGGCGGACCGCCCGGTCCTGGTCGAGTTCACCGCCGACTGGTGCGGTCCGTGCCGGCAGCTCGCGCCGGTGCTGAGCGCCGTCGCCGCCGAGGAGGCCGAGCGACTCAAGGTCGTGCAGCTGGATGTGGACAGCAACCCGGAGGTGATGATCCGGTACGGCGTCCTGTCGATGCCGACGCTGATGGTGTTCCGTGACGGGGAGCCGGTGAAGTCGATGGTCGGCGCCCGGCCGAAGCGGCGGCTGCTCCAGGAGCTCGAAGACGTGATCGGACGCTGAGCGGTCCGGTCGGTCGGCTGCGGGTCGGTACAAGAAATGCCCCGGACGAATTGACGTCCGGGGCATTTCCTCGCGTATATTGGGCACTTCATGTCTCTGCGCATGCGGAAACATGAAGAATCTTTATGAAGGCACTGTACCGCGTCAGGAGCTGAATTGTCAACAGAGGCCGAATTGGCAACCGAGGGGTTGCGCAATGAACAGCAATTCGTCTCACGGCTCTACGCGCGTCTGGACGAGCTCCGGGAGCGTGCGGAAGCCGCCGTACAAGGCTCGTATGCCCAAGTGGGCAATGGGCGCCAGGCCCGGGTGGAGCGCGATGTGCTCGTCGCCGAGCGGTCCGGGCTGCTCGACGCCCTGAATTCCGTGGAGTCCGGGCTGTGCTTCGGGCGTATCGATTTCACCGACGGAACCGAACACCACATCGGCCGTATCGGAATCCGTGAGGACAATGACGAACGCACCCCGCTGGTGATCGACTGGCGGGCCCGGATCGCCCGGCCCTTCTACCTCGCGACCGGCCATTCCCCGATGGGGCTGCGCCGTCGCAGGCACCTCACCACACACGGCCGCACCGTCACCGCGCTGCACGACGAGATCCTCGACCTCGCCGACACCGAGCGCACCGGCCACGAGGGCACGGACGCCGACGCCGTCCTGCTCGCCGCGCTGGACTCCGCGCGCACCGGGCGGATGCACGACATCGTGCAGACCATCCAGGCCGAACAGGACGAGATCATCCGGGCACCGCACCACGGCGTCCTGGTCGTCGAGGGCGGCCCGGGCACCGGTAAGACCGCGGTGGCGCTGCACCGTGCCGCGTACCTGCTCTATGCGTACCGCGAGCAGCTGGCCCGCCGTGCGGTGCTCATCGTCGGGCCGAACCCGGCCTTCCTGGGCTACATCGGCGAGGTGCTGCCCTCGCTCGGGGAGACCGGCGTACTGCTCGCCACGCCCGGTGAACTCTTCCCCGGCGTCGTGGCCGTCGGCACGGACACCCCCGAGGCCGCCGCCGTCAAGGGCCGGCCGGAGATGGCCGGGGCGCTGGCCGATTTCGTACGGGACCTCCAGCGGACGCCGGAGCTCGGCGCGGCCCTGGTGATCGCGCACGACGACGGGAACCTGCTGCTCGACTGGACCATCGCCGACGCGGCCCGCAGCGCTGCCCGGGCCACCGGGCTGCCGCACAACCTGGCACGCCCGCACTTCGCCTTCCACGTCATCGACGATCTGACCGCCCAACTGGCCGACCGGCTCGGCGCCGACCCCTACGGCGGACCCAACTTCCTGGGCCCCGACGACCTGGCCCAGCTGGGCAAGGCCATCGCTGCCAGCTCCGAAGTGCACGCGGCCATCGAGGAGTTGTGGCCGCAGCTCACCCCGCAGCAACTGGTGGCCGACTACCTGACCGACCCGGTCCACCTGCCCGAGGCCGACGCGGCGGCGATCCGGCGCAAGAGCGGCGACTGGACGACCGCGGATGTGCCGCTGCTCGACGAGGCGGCGGAACTGCTCGGCGACGACGATGCGGCGGCCCGCGCTGCCGCGGAAGCGGCCCGTCAGGAGCAGGTGGCGTTCGCGCAGGGCGTGCTGGACACCTCGCTCGGCTCGGAGTCGTACGAGTTCGAGGACGAGGAGTCCGAGGTACTGGCCGCGCACGACATCATCGACGCCGAGCGGATGGCCGAACGCCACGAGGAGACCGACCGGCGCAGCGCCGCCGAACGTGCCGCCGCCGACCGCACCTGGGCGTTCGGCCACATCATCGTGGACGAGGCGCAGGAACTGTCCCCCATGCTGTGGCGGCTGCTGATGCGCCGGTCCCCGACCCGCTCGATGACTCTGGTCGGCGACCCGGCCCAGACCGCCGAACCGGGCGGCTGCGGGGCCTGGGACGCGATCCTCGCGCCCTACGTCGGGGACCGGTACACGCATGTGCGGCTCGGGATCAACTACCGCACCCCGGTGGAGATCATGGACCGGGCGGCGGCGTTCCTCAAGGCCGGCGACCCGGCCTTCGAGCCGCCGAGTTCGGTCCGCTCCACCGGAGTGCAGCCCTGGACGCGCCGCACCGACGATCTGCCCGGCGCGGTCGCGGAAGCGGTCGCCGCCGCGGTGCAGGAGCAGGGCCGGCTCGCGGTCATCGCACCGCAGGAGCTCCATGCGGCGCTGCTGGCGCGCCTCCCGGATGCCGGGCACGGCCGTACCCCGGACCTGACCCGGCCGGTCGTACTGATCACCGCGCGCCAGGCGAAGGGCCTCGAGTTCGACACGGTGATCGTCGCGGAGCCGCAGCTGATCGTCGCCGGCTCGCCGCGGGGCACCAGCGATCTGTATGTGGCGCTGACCCGCGCCACCCAGCGGCTGGGCCTGGTGCACACCGGGGAACTGCCGGAAGGCCTGGCAGCGTAGCGAGGGGCCGGTTCAGCAGGGCAGCCAGGCCGGCCCGTCGAAATCGGCAGGCCCGTCGAAAACGTATGGGGGGATCACCGACCGGCGCCTGGCGGCGACCAGTTGGCGGCGGCCCGCCCGGGTGGGGCGGTGACCCAGACGGGAGAGCAGCCCCTGGGAGGTGAGACGGGTCCTTATCTCATTCACCTCGGGACTGCTCAGTACCGCGCTGCGCAGGGACGGCAGGGATCGGTTCCCGTCCGGGGGGCAGAGCGCGACGACGGCTCGTTCCAGCCGCTGGCGGGGCCGCACCGTCCCGGCGCGTACCCCGGTGCCGCTGATCTGGATGGCCTCGCGCTCACGCAGCGCGATGAGCGCGGCGTCCGCCACCCGCTGCGGACCGCCGGCCAGATAGGCGATGTCGTACATCCGTGTTTCCCCGTCCGTCCGGAGCGTCTCCCTGAGAGAAGTGCGCCTGAGAGAAGTGCGTCTGAGGGAAGTGTGGTCCGGCCGGGCGGGGGCCAACCCTTTCCGGCGGGTTTTCAGAGGGAGATTTGAGCCTTCCACCCGCCGGACGGCTGCTACACCGGCCGGAACCACACCGTCGCGAGCGGCGGCAGCGTCAGCTGGATACTCGCGGGACGGCCATGGGCCGGCACCGCTTCCGGTTTCAGCGGATCCGCGTTGCGGACGTCGCTGCCGCCGTAGAGCCCCATGTCCGTGTTGAGGACCTCGTGCCAGGCCGGGACGGACTCGGGCACTCCGAGGCGGCACTCGTGCCGGACCACCGGCGAGAAGTTGGAAACCACCAGCACCGGGGCGCCGTCGGCGTCGTAGCGCAGGAAGGAGAAGACGTTGTCCTCCGCCGCACCGCCGTCCACCCAGGAGAAGCCCCCCGGATCGGTGTCCCGCTGCCACAGCGCCGGGGTCGCGGCGTAGACCGTGTTGAGGTCACGCACCAGGTCGCGTACGCCCCGGTGGTCCTGGGCCGCCTCGTACGAAGGGTCGAGCAGCCACCAGTCCGGCCCGTGTGCCTCCGACCACTCGGCGCCCTGGGCGAACTCCTGCCCCATGAAAAGGAGTTGCTTGCCCGGGTGCGCCCACATGAAGCCCAGGTAGGCGCGGTGGGTGGCGCGCCGCTGCCACCAGTCGCCGGGGATCTTCGAGACCAGCGCCTGCTTGCCGTGCACCACCTCGTCGTGCGAAATCGGCAGCACGTAGTTCTCGCTGTACGCGTACACCATCGAGAAGGTCATCTCGTTGTGGTGGTACTTGCGGTGCACCGGCTCCTTGGTGATGTACTCCAGCGAGTCGTGCATCCACCCCATGTTCCACTTGAGTCCGAAACCCAGCCCGCCGAAGCCGCCCGCACCGACCTGGTCGGTGGCGCGGGTCACGCCCTCCCAGGCGGTCGATTCCTCGGCGATGGTCACCACACCGGGGTTGCGCCGGTACACCGTGGCGTTCATCTCCTGCAGGAAGCGCACGGCGTCCAGGTTCTCCCGGCCGCCGTACTCGTTCGGCGACCACTGGCCGTGCTCGCGGGAGTAGTCGAGGTAGAGCATCGAGGCGACCGCATCGACCCGCAGCCCGTCGATGTGGAACTCCTCGCACCAGTACGTGGCGTTGGCGACCAGGAAGTTGCGGACCTCGGTGCGCCCGTAGTCGAATTCCAGGGTGCCCCAGTCGGGGTGTTCGGCCCGGTTGGGGTCCGCGTGCTCGTACAGCGGGCGGCCGTCGAACTGCGCCAGCGCCCAGTCGTCCTTCGGGAAGTGGGCGGGGACCCAGTCCATCAGCACGCCGATGCCGGCCCGGTGCAGCGAGTCCACCAGATAACGGAAGTCGTCCGGGGTGCCCAGCCGCGCCGTCGGCGCGTAGAAACCGGTGACCTGATAACCCCAGGAGCCGCCGAAGGGGTGCTCGGAGACCGGCATCAGCTCCACATGCGTGAAGCCGAGGTCCTGCACATAGGCCGGCAGCTGGGTGGCGAGCTGGCGGTACGTCAGCCCCGGCCGCCAAGAGGCTAGGTGGACCTCGTACACGGAGAACGGCGCTCGGTGCACCGGCAGGTCGCCGCGGTGCGTCATCCACTGCTCGTCCCGCCAGGTGTGGTGGACGTCGGTCACGATGGACGCGGTGGCCGGCGGCACCTCGGTGCGCCGCGCCATCGGATCGGCGCGCAGGGTGTGGCTGCCGTCCGGGCGCATCAGGTCGAACTTGTAGAGCGCGCCCTCACCGATCCCCGGCACGAACAGCTCCCAGACGCCCGACGAGCCGAGCGACCGCATCGGATAGGCGGCGCCGTCCCAGTAGTTGAAGTCCCCGCTGACCCTGACGCCGCGTGCGTTCGGCGCCCACACGGTGAAGCGGGTGCCGGTCACACCCTGGGCCGTCATCGGCTGAGCGCCGAGCGCCTTCCACAGCTCCTCGTGGCGGCCTTCGCGGATCAGATGCAGATCGAGTTCGCCGAGGGTGGGCAGAAAACGGTACGGGTCCTGCACCTCGGTCGCTTCGCCTTCGTAGGCGACCAGCAGCGAGTAGTCGGGGATGGTGTCGATCGGCAGCAGCGCCGAGAAGAAGCCGTCGCCGTCGTCGTGGAGTTCGGTGCGCAGCCCGGCCGCGACCACGGCCACCGCCCGGGCGTACGGGCGGAGCACCCGCACCGCGACGCCGCCGGTCACCGGATGCGCGCCGAGGACCGCGTGCGGATCGTGATGACCACCGCTGAGCAGCCGCTCCCGGTCCTCGGCGGCCGCCTCCTGAACCGGCCGCATGCCGCCGCCGGGCTGGGACGGCAGTACGGCGGCGGGGGCCGGGACGGCGGACTCGGGCTGCGACGCCGACGCCGACCCGGGCTCGGGCTGTGACGCCGGCACGGGCTCGGGATCCGACACGGGCGCCGGCACGGCCTTGGTCCGGGCGGTGGACTGGGTACGGGAAGGGCGACGGGCGGTCACTGGGGCGGCCTCCTCGGCAGCTTCGGCGTGGCGGTGGGTGGGGCGGGGCTGGACCTGAAGGTGAAGGTGGTGGTGGAGGTGGCGGAGGGAGCCGATGGGGAGAAGGGCAGCGACAGCCGCTGGATCGCGGCCATCGGGACGGGCAGCCAGTCCGGCCTGTTCCTGGCCTCGTAGAGGACCTCGTACACCGCCTTGTCGGTCTCGTAGGCGCGCAGCAGTTCCGGCTCGTCGCGCGGGTCCGCGCCGGACACCGAGGCGTACCCCTCGCAGTACGCCTCCCGGCAGCGCGTCGCCCACTGGGGGGCCCAGGGACGGTGCGAGCGGGCTGCGTAGTCGAAAGAGCGCAGCATGCCCGCCACATCGCGGACCACCGGCTGCGGCCGGGTGCGCTCGGCGAGCGGACGGGCCGGCTCGCCCTCGAAGTCGATGACCGCCCACTCGCCGTCGCGGGCCCGCAGGCTCTGGCCGAGGTGGAGATCACCGTGGATGCGCTGCGCCGCCCAGGTGCGTCCGGCATGACCGAGCTCGGCGATCGCGTCGAAGGCGGTCCGCAACCCCGCTACGTAGGGGGTGAGTGCGGGTACCGCCTGGGCGGTCGCCTCGAGGCGCTCGGTCATCTCGGCCGCGAGGTGCTGTATCTGCTGCTTGCGCAGCACGGCGGTGGGCAGCGTGGCCGCCAGGGTGCCGTGCACCTCGGCGGTGGCGCGGCCCAGCGCGTGCGCCCCCGCGG
Source organism: Streptomyces sp. NPDC051322 (assembly GCF_040689485.1). NCBI lineage: Bacteria > Bacillati > Actinomycetota > Actinomycetes > Kitasatosporales > Streptomycetaceae > Streptomyces > Streptomyces sp. NPDC051322. Next base: position 101,058 of record NZ_JBFBAK010000008.1, read on the forward strand.
TGAAGTCGTGCCCGTCGGCGAGGGCGTGCAGCGCCAGCTGCCAGCCGTCCTCGGACCCGTACAGAAAGGGCTGGAGCACACCCAGCGTGGCGGGTTCCGGCTCGGTCGTCTCGTACCAGGCGACCGGCGCGGGCACCCGGGCGCAGCCCGCCTGGGCGAGTGCGAGCGGCAGCTCCAGATCGGGATTGGAACCCGGGTGGACGCGGCGGAAGACCTTGAGGATGAACGTATCGCCATAGACCAGCGAGGTGTTGGACTGCTCGGCGCCGAGCGGGCGGGCGGCGAGGCCGGCCGGGATCTGCGCGGCGGGACTGCGGTCGAAGCGCAGCGGGCCCAGTTGTCCGGGCGTGCGCAGCCGTTCGAACAGCACCCCGGCCAGGTGCGGGTCGAGCAGCGCGTCGTACAGCACGAGTCCGGCCAGCGGGCCCTCCGGCGCGCGGCCGATCCGCGCGGCGGCCAGCCGGGGCGGCAGCGCGGCCCGTACCCCGATCAGCAGCTGGTAGCAGTCACCGGTGGGCCTGGCCCTGCCGGGAGAGTCCTGCTGGGCACGTACGAGCAGATGCAGCAGTCCGGGGGTCGCGCTCATCGGCAGCAGTTCGGTCGCCGCCATCAGCGTGAAGGCGGTGACGGCACGCCCCTTGCCGGCGAACCAGCGCTGCCGCGGCAGCCACTCGTGCAGCAGCGGAGCCAGTGAGTCGAGCAGGCCGGCCGGTCCGAGGGGCCCGGCAGCGAGGCGCGGGGTGTCCCGGGTGGATGCAGCCTTGGACATGGCATCGCGTCCTTTCCCGGGCACACCACACGATGCGCAGAGTGTCCCGGATTGCGTGGGTCGTCCCCCATGCTGAACGTATCGGGGGCGGGAATCCGGCTGTGCGGGACGGTGCGGGTGAGGATGGTCCAAATGGACGATGGTCCATTTGGACCTGGCTATGACTGATATGGGAGGAAGGGTGCCCAGCGTGGGGCGGCGGAAACCGCCCCACGGCCGATGGATCGTCAGCTGACGACCGTGTCCTTCCGCAGCCGGAACCAGTAGAAACCGTGACCCGCGAGTGTCAGCAGGTAGGGCAGTTCCCCGATGGCCGGGAAACGCACTCCGCCGATCAGCTCCACCGGATGACGCCCGGTGAAGTGCTTGAGTTCCAGCTCTGTCGGCTGCGCGAAACGCGAGAAGTTGTGCACGCACAGCACCAGGTCGTCGGCTTCGCCTCCCGATGAGGGCATCTCGCGGAGAAAGGCGAGCACCGCCGGGTTCGACGACGGCAGTTCGGTGTACGAGCCGAGGCCGAAGGCCGGATTCTGCTTGCGGATCTCGATCATCCGGCGGGTCCAGTGCAGCAGGGAGGCCGGCGAGGCCATCGAGGCCTCGACGTTGGTCACCTGATAGCCGTAGACCGGGTCCATGATCGTGGGCAGGTAGAGCCGCCCGGGATCGCAGGACGAGAAGCCGGCGTTGCGGTCCGGCGTCCACTGCATCGGGGTGCGGACGGCGTCCCGGTCGCCGAGCCAGATGTTGTCCCCCATGCCGATCTCGTCGCCGTAGTAGAGGATCGGCGAGCCGGGCAGCGAGAGCAGCAGCGCGGTGAACAGTTCGATCTGGTTGCGGTCGTTGTCGAGCAGCGGCGCCAGGCGCCGGCGGATGCCGATGTTGGCCCGCATCCGCGGGTCCTTGGCGTACTCCGCGTACATGTAGTCGCGCTCTTCGTCGGTGACCATTTCGAGCGTCAGCTCGTCATGGTTGCGCAGGAAGATGCCCCACTGGGCGTTCTTCGGGATGGCCGGTGTCTTGGCCAGGATTTCCGACACCGGATAGCGGGACTCTCTTCTGACCGCCATGAAGATGCGCGGCATCACCGGGAAGTGGAAGGCCATATGGCATTCGTCACCGCCCTTCTTGAAGTCGCCGAAGTAGTCGACGACATCCTCCGGCCACTGATTGGCCTCCGCGAGCAGCACGGTGTCCGGATAGCTCGCGTCGATCTCGGCCCGCACCCGTTTCATGAACGCGTGGGTCTGCGGAAGGTTCTCGCAGTTGGTGCCCTCGACCTGGTAGAGGTACGGCACCGCGTCCAGCCGGAAGCCGTCGATGCCCAGGTCGAGCCAGAAGCGCAGCGCCGAAATGATCTCCTCCTGCACCACCGGGTTCTCGTAGTTGAGATCCGGCTGGTGGGAGAAGAAACGATGCCAGAAGTACTGCTTGCGCACCGGGTCGAAGGTCCAGTTCGACGTCTCGGTGTCGACGAAGATGATCCGGGCGTCCGGGAACTGCTTGTCGTCGTCGGCCCAGATGTAGTAGTCGCCGTACGGCCCTTCCGGATCCTTCCTGGACTCCTGGAACCATTCGTGCTGATCGCTCGTGTGGTTCATGACGAAATCGATGATCACGCGCATGCCGCGCTGATGCGCGGCGTCCACGAACTCGACGAAGTCGGCGAGATCGCCGAACTCCGGCAGCACGGACGTGTAGTCCGCCACATCGTAACCACCGTCGCGCAACGGTGATTTGAAGAACGGCGGCAGCCAGAGGCAGTCGACGCCCAGCCACTGGAGGTAGTCCAGTTTGGCGGTGATGCCCTTGAGGTCGCCTACGCCGTCTCCATTGCTGTCCTGGAAGGAACGGACCAGGACCTCGTAGAACACCGCGCGTTTGAACCAGTCGGGATCGCGGTCCTTTACCGGGGTGTCTTCGAATTTGTCGTGGACGGGCTCATTGACGATCATGATGTGGGTGACCCTCCGATCGGCGGGGACGGTCGCAGGACCAGGAGGTGCGCGGGCGTACTGCCCGGCTCCAGACGCACATAGTTGGCCCTGCCCCAGTGGTAGGTCTCGCCGGTGAGCTCGTCGCGCACCGGGGCGGACTCATGCCATTCCAGGCCGAGTTCCGGCATGTTCAACGAGACCGTCGCCTCCTGGGTGTGGTGCGGATCGAGGTTCACGACCACCAGAACGGTGTTCGACCCCGTGGCGCCATCGACCGGCTCGGAACAGGACTTCGAGTACGCGATCACCGCATCGTTGTCGGTGTGGTGGAAGCGGATCGAACGGAGCTGACGCAGCGCGGGGTGGCGGCGGCGTGCCTCGTTGAGCGTGGTGATCAGCGGGGCGATGGTCCGGCCCTCGCGTTCGGCGGATTCCCAGTCCCGAGGCCGGAGTTGATATTTCTCCGAGTCCAGATAGTCCTCGCTGCCGGGCCGGGCTGCGGCGTTCTCGCACAGCTCGTAGCCGGCGTACATCCCCCAGGCCGGCGACATCGTCGCGGCGAGCACCGCGCGCACCTCGAAGGCCGGTCGGCCGCCGTCCTGAAGGTAACCGTGCAAGATGTCCGGGGTGTTCACGAAGAAGTTCGGCCGCATACAGGCGGCCGAGTCCTGGGCCAGCTCGGTGAGGTAATCGGTGAGCTCCTGCTTGGTGTTGCGCCAGGTGAAATACGTGTAGGACTGCTGGAAGCCGATCGCCCCGAGGGTGCGCATCATCGCGGGCCTGGTGAACGCCTCGGCCAGGAAGACGACGTCGGGGTCGGTGCGGTTGACGGTGGCGATGACCCGTTCCCAGAAGACCACCGGTTTGGTGTGCGGGTTGTCCACCCGGAAGATCCGTACGCCGTGGTCCATCCAGAAGCGCAGGATGCGCACGGTCTCGGCGACCAGCCCGTCCATGTCACGGTCGAAGGCGATCGGGTAGATGTCCTGGTACTTCTTGGGCGGGTTCTCCGCATAAGCGATGGAGCCGTCCGGCCGGTGGTGGAACCACTCGGGATGCTGCTCCACCCAGGGATGGTCGGGTGAGCACTGCAGCGCGAAGTCCAGGGCGATCTCCAGGCCGAGTTCACCGGCACGGCACACGAAGTCGTCGAAGTCCTCCAGGGTGCCGAGCTCGGGGTGGACCGCTTCGTGCCCGCCGTGGCGTGAGCCGATGGCCCAGGGCACTCCCACGTCGTCGGGCCCCGCGGTGAGCGCGTTGTTGGGGCCCTTGCGGTGGGTGGTGCCGATGGGGTGGATGGGCGGCAGATAGACCACGTCGAAGCCCATCGCGGCCACTGCGGACAACCGCTTCGCAGCCGTCCGGAAGGTCCCGCTGATGGGGGGCTTGCCCGCTTCGACGACGGCGCCCTCGGAGCGCGGGAAGAGTTCGTACCAGGCGCCGTAGAGCGCTCGTTCGCGCTCCACCTGCAACGGCAGGCGTTCCGATTCGCTCACCAGCTCGCGCAGTGGATAGCGGGCCAGTGCGGCGGTCACCTCCGGTGCCCGGGTGGCCGAGAGCCGTGCCTCGGCGGTGAGCCCGGCGTCCCGCAGCGCGGTGGCGGCCGCGAGGACGGCGGCGCGTCCTTTGCTCTTGGGTACGCCGTCCGCTGCCCGCTCGTACAGCTCGGCGCCCTCGGTGAGCACCGACTCGATGTCGAGGCCGGCCGGAATCTTGATCCCTGCGGCATGCTGCCAGCCGGCGATCGGGTCGGCCCAGGCCTCGACCGCATACGTCCAGCGGCCCTCGGCGTCCGGGGTGACGTCCGCGCCCCAGCGATCGGTGCCGGGGGCGAGTTCGCGCATCGGTGCCCAGGGGCCGGGCCTGCCGCGCGGATTGCGCAGCACCACATTGGCCGCGACGGCGGCGTGGCCCTCGCCGAAGACGGTCGCGGTGACCTGGAAGGTCTCACCTGGCACCGCTTTGGCGGGCCTGCGCCCGCCGTCGACGCGCGGCTGCACATCGAGTGCCGGAATGCGGCCGATCAGGTGATCGGTGGGCGGCCGCTTCGGTGGCCTCGGGGACTTGGGGAGTTGGGCCTTTTTCGGCTTGTCCGATGATGACTGGCGGGCTGCGGGCATGACCGCTCCTGTCCGCGTTCACTCAATTGGCGGGGGGCGCACTCAGACAAGTACCGGGGGAGCCTTCCCTCACACCTCGGGAGCGCAATCCGGCTCGTGAGTTAAGACCGAACTAAGTACTCGTACGTAATGTGCAAGGCAAGCATCGTCCGGGCCGTGCGCCGTGAACGACCCCCGGTCCGGCCGGGGCTGCGTCTGCGGGTTCACACCTTTGGCGGGATGACGGCTCTCCACTTGGCGTACCGGGCCCGGTGGCAGGACGCCCGCTCCGCCCCGGCCCGCACCGCTGGGACAGCTGATGTCTCCGTGTCGTACACGGGATTCCCCTCTCGGATGGGAGTTGCTTGTGGGCGCCACTGGGCAGCTTTGTCCGCCGGGCGAAGTACCACAAGGGTGCGTGAGGGGATGGAATTCGGCCATATCGCCCGGTGCAAAAGAGGGAGCGGGCGTCGCGGCTCTCCGCGCAGCCGGCGCCCACGAGACCCGGCCGGCCGGAGCAGCCCGGGGCAGGCGCCACCGGCGCACAGGCGGCGTCGCCGGGTGCGCGCTCGCGCCGTGGTTGCGGAGGACGCGGAAGGCTACCGTCGGGGGTGAAGCGCGGACGCACACCGCTGTGCGTCCCCTCGGATGTGCATCTCCCCTGCGAAGGTGGAACACGTGAAGGCCATTCGTCGATTCACCGTCCGCCCCGTCCTCCCCGAGCCGCTGCAGCCGCTGAGCGAGCTCGCCCGCAACCTCCGCTGGTCCTGGCACGCCGGAACCCGGGACCTCTTCAAGGCAGTCGACCCCGACGCCTGGCAGACCGCGGGCGGTGACCCCGTGCGGCTGCTCGGCGCGGTCCGCGCCGAGCGGCTGACCGAACTGGCGACCGACCAGTCCTTCCTGCACCGGATCGACGCCGCGGCCGGCGATCTGGACGCCTATCTGCACGGTGATCGGTGGTACCAGCAGCAGCCGGCCGGGCTGCCCGCCGCCATCGGCTACTTCTCACCCGAATTCGGCGTCACCGCCGCTCTCCCGCAGTACTCCGGCGGCCTGGGCATCCTGGCCGGCGACCACCTCAAGGCCGCGAGCGATCTGGGCGTACCGCTCATCGGCGTCGGACTGCTCTACCGGCACGGCTACTTCCGCCAGTCCCTGTCGCGGGACGGCTGGCAGCAGGAGCACTACCCGGTCCTCGACCCCGACGAACTGCCGCTGACCCTGTTACGCGAGCGGGACGGCTCACCGAGCCTGATCTCCCTCGCGCTGCCCGGCGGGCGCTCGCTCAGCGCGCACATCTGGCAGGCCCGGGTGGGCCGGGTGCCGCTGCTGATGCTCGACTCCGACGTGGAGGAGAACGAACCGCGCGAACGCGACGTCACCGACCGGCTGTACGGCGGCGGCAGCGAGCACCGGCTCCTCCAGGAGATGCTGCTCGGCATCGGCGGGGTGCGGGCGCTGCGCGCGTACTGCGGGCACACCGGGCACCCGGCCCCCGAGGTGTTCCACACCAACGAGGGACACGCCGGATTCCTCGGCCTCGAACGCATCCGTGAGCTGATGGACGACGGGCTGGACTTCGACTCGGGTCTCGAGGCGGTGCGGGCCGGCACGGTCTTCACCACCCACACCCCGGTCCCGGCCGGAATCGACCGTTTCGACCGGGAGCTGGTCGCCCATCATTTCGGGGACGACGGCGAGCTGCCGGGTGTCGACGCCCGAAGGGTGCTCCAGCTGGGCTCGGAGACCTATCCGGGAGGCGATTCCACTCTCTTCAACATGGCGGTGATGGGGCTGCGACTCGCCCAGCGCGCCAACGGGGTGTCCACCCTGCACGGCGCGGTCAGCCGCGCGATGTTCGCCGGACTGTGGCCGGGATTCGACGCCGAAGAGGTGCCGATCACCTCCATCACCAACGGTGTGCACGCCCCGACCTGGGTGGCGCCCGAGGTCTTCGCGCTCGGCGCCGGGCAGATCGGCGCCGAACGCACCGAGCACGCCCTGTCGGTGGGCGGCTCGGAGCGCTGGGACGGCGTCGCGGACATCCCCGACGCGGACATCTGGCAGCTTCGGCGCACCCTGCGCGAACAGTTGGTCACCGAGGTCCGAAGCCGTCTGCGGGCGTCCTGGCGCGAGCGCGGCGCCTCCGAAGCCGAGCTCGGCTGGATCGAGGGGGTCCTCGACCCGGACGTCCTGACCATCGGGTTCGCTCGTCGGGTGCCCTCGTACAAGCGCCTCACCCTGATGCTGCGGGATCGTGAGCGGCTGATGGAGCTGCTGCTCCATCCGACCCGGCCGATCCAGATCGTGGTCGCGGGCAAGGCACATCCGGCCGACGACGGTGGCAAGCGCCTGGTCCAGGAGCTCGTGCGGTTCGCCGATGATCCACGGGTGCGCCACCGCATCGTCTTCCTGCCGGACTACGGCATGCGGATGGCCGGGCGGCTCTACCCGGGCTGCGACGTCTGGCTCAACAACCCGCTGCGTCCGCTGGAGGCCTGCGGCACCTCCGGAATGAAGGCCGCGCTCAACGGCTGTCTCAACCTGTCGGTGCTGGACGGCTGGTGGGACGAGTGGTTCGAACCGGACTTCGGCTGGGCCATCCCGACCGCCGACGGCACCGGCCTGGACGAGGACCGGCGCGACGAACTCGAGTCCGCCGCGCTGTACGCACTCATCGAGGACCGGGTGGCACCGCGCTTCTACGACCGGAACGGTGGCGGACTGCCCGAGCGCTGGGTCGCCATGGTCCGCAGCACCCTGGTGAACCTGGGCCCGAAGGTGCTGGCCGGGCGGATGGTGCGCGAGTACGTGGAGCGGCTCTACGGGCCCGCGGCTCTCGCCCACCGGGGTCTGGGCTCCGAGACCGCGCGGGAGCTGGCCGCTTGGAAGGCGCGGGTGCGGGCCGCCTGGCCCGATGTGCACGTCGACCGGGTGGAGGCTCTCACGCCGACCGCGGCGGACGGCACCGCGGAGCTGGGTTCGACGCTGACGCTGCGGGTGCGGGTCGCGCTCGGTGATCTGCGGCCGGACGACGTGGAGGTGCAAGCGGTGTCCGGGCGGGTCGACGCGCAGGACCGGATCACCGACGCACAGACCTTCCCGCTGAAACCGGCCGGCGGCCCCGACCTGGATGCCAACTGGTCGTACGAGGGCCCACTGGCCCTCGACCGCACGGGTCCTTACGGCTACACGGTCCGCGTCCTGCCGACCCACCGGCTGCTCGCCACCGGCGCCGATCTGGGCCTGGTCACCCTGCCGACCGGGGCGACGGGGGAGGGCGCGGGGCTTCTGATGCGCTGACCGTACTGATGCGCCGACCTGCGGCGCTGACGCGAGGTCACCGGTGAGAAGCCGTCACAGACGCAGGCCCCGCCGGGCGCCGGGTTTTCGGCGCCGGACGGGGCCCGCCATGCGGGGAAGGTGTTGTTACTTGACGTTGATCCCGCTCCAGGCGGCGCCGACCGCCTTGTACTCGGTGCTGGTCGTGCCGTACAGGTCGCCGGCCGCCTTCAGGGTCGCCTGGCGGGCGGCCGCGTAGTTGGTCGTGGAGGTCATGTACGTCGACAGGGCCTTGTACCAGATCTGGACGGCCTTGTCCCGGCCGATGCCGGTGACCGTGGAGCCGTTCGAGGTGGGGGAGTCGTAGCTGACGCCGTTGATGGTCTTCTTGCCGCTGCCCTCGCTGAGCAGGTAGAAGAAGTGGTTGGCCGGGCCTGACGAGTAGTGCACGTCGAGGTTGCCCAGGCTCGACGACCAGTAGTCGGCGGAGCCGCCGTCCTTGCTGGGCTTGTCCATGTACCGCAGCGGCGTGCCGTCGCCGTTGATGTCGATCTTCTCGCCGATGAGGTAGTCGCCCGGGTCGGAGGCGTTGTTGGCGTAGAACTCGACGGCGGTGCCGAAGATGTCCGATGTCGCCTCGTTGAGACCGCCGGACTCGCCGGTGTAGTCGAGGTTGGCGGTGGCCGCAGTCAGGCCGTGCGACATCTCGTGGCCGGCCACGTCGATGGCGGTCAGCGGGTCGGCGTTGCCGGACCCGTCGCCGTAGGTCATGCAGAAGCAGCTGTCGTCCCAGAAGGCGTTGACGTAGCTGTTGCCGTAGTGGACGCGGCTGTACGAGGCCTTGCCGTCGCCGGCGATGCCGTTCCGCTTGAGGACGTTCTTGTAGAAGTCCCACGTCTCGGCCGCGCCGTAGTGCGCGTCCACGGCCGCGGTCTGGGCGTTCGACGCGGCGCCGTTGCCCCAGGTGTCGTCTGCGTCGGTGAACAGCGTGCCCTTGCCGGAGGTGCCGTGGTTCAGGTTGTACGTCTTGTGACCACCGCGGGCGGCGTCGTTCAGCTGGTACTGCGAACCGGACTTGGTGGTGCCGAGTGTGACCTTGCCGCTGTACTCGCTGTTGCCGGTGCCGGTCTTGACGGCCTGCCACTGGGAGAGCTTCTTGCCCGTTGCCGCGTCGGTGACGACATGCAGTTGGCTCGGGGTGCCGTCGTCCTGGAAGCCGCCGATGACGGTCTCGTAGGCGAGCGTCGGCTTGCCGGTGGCGGCCCAGATGACCTTGCGGGGAGCGTTGTCGGTGGCGGCCTTGTCGGCACCGGCCGACTTGGCCGCGGAGAGCGCCTTCTGCTGAGCGGCGGCCGGCTTCACGGCGGCGGTGGTGCTCGCGACCTTGATGGTGGCCTTCGTCGCCTTGGTGACGCCGCTGACCGAGCCGGACTTGGCGGTGTGCACGATCAGATCGCCACCGAGGACGGGGAGTCCGTCGTAGGTGCGCTCGTAGCGGGTGTGCGTGGTGCCGTTGGCGTCCTTGATGACGTCTCTGACGACCAGTTTCTCCTTGCTGCCCAGGCTGAGCTCACGCGCGGTGCCCGCGGTGTCGGCGGCTGCCGCCCGGAGCAGATCGGCGTGCTGGTTGCTGGAGAGCGCGAGGGCCTGCGCCCCGACGGTGGCGGTCGTGGGGGAAGCGCCGGCCGAGGTGGCGGAGAGAGTGCTGACGCCGGTGGCGAGCAGCGCTGCGACTGCTATGGAACCGGCTATGCGCTGGGACCGCGATATACGAGTCACTCGGGTTTCCCTTTCAGAGGTGGGGGGTTGGGGAGAAGCGGGTGACATGCTCTTGACATATGAAGTTGTTGACCGGTGCTGCTTGTTGGGTGTTCGCCCGGGACGGAGGTCGCCCCGGGCGGACACCTTCAAGGCGTGATCAGAACGTCAGCTTCCAGCTGTTGAGCTTTCCGCTGTCGTACCGGTAGACATCCTGGACCTTGAGCTTCCAGGTGCCGTTGGCCGTCTCGGTGGACGCGTTGACCGTGTACTGGGCCACCACGTTGTCTGCCGAGTCGGACGAACTGGAGTTCTTCAAGCGGTATGTTTTCCCACTCGGACCGACCAGGTCAATGACCAGATCGCCGCGGTATGTGTGGGTGATGTTCACATCCACCTTGAGGGTGGAGGGCGCCTTGCCCGTCACACCCGTGACCGAGAGGGGCGAGTTGACCGCCGCGCCGCCGTCCGGGATGGACAGCGGGGTGGTGGACTCGAACACCGTGCCCGAGCCCGGGTCGCCACCGCCGGACCGGGAACCGACGTTGATGGCCGCCCAGGCGTCCGCGACCGACTTGTACTCGGCGCTGCTCGCCCCGTACAGCTCACTGGCGACCGCCAGCGTTCCGGTACGGGCCGCCGCGTAGTTCGTCGTCGAGGTGAACTTCTCGGTGAGTGCCTTGTACCAGATCAACTGGGCCTTGTCCCGGCCAATGCCGGTGACGGGCAGTCCGTCCGAGGTGGGCGAGTCGTAGTCGACGCCGTTGATGGTCTTCTTGCCGCTGCCCTCGCTGAGCAGGTAGAAGAAGTGGTTGGCCGGGCCCGACGAGTAGTGCACGTCGAGGTTGCCGAGACCCGAGTACCAGGAGTCGGCGGAGCCACCGTCCTTGCTGGGTTTGTCCATGTACCGCAGCGGCGTGCCGTCGCCGTTGATGTCGATCTTCTCGCCGATGAGGTAGTCGCCCTTGTCGGTGGCGTTGTTGGCGTAGAACTCGACCGACGTGCCGAAGATGTCGGACGTCGCCTCGTTGAGGCCGCCGGACTCGCCGCTGTAGTCGAGGCCGGCGGTCGCGGCGGTGACCCCGTGCGACATCTCGTGGCCGGCCACGTCGAGCGCGGTGAGCGGGTCGGCGTTGCCGGAGCCGTCGCCGTAGGTCATGCAGAAGCAGCTGTCGTCCCAGAAGGCGTTGACGTAGCTGTTGCCGTAGTGGACCCGGGAGTACGCGGCCACGCCGTCGCCCGCGATGCCGGTGCGGCCGAAGACGTTCTTGTAGAAGTCCCAGGTCTCCGCCGCGCCGTAGTGGGCGTCCGCCGCGGCGGTCTCCGAGTTGGAGGCCAGACCGTTGCCCCACACGTCGTCGCTGCCCGAGTAGAGCGTGCCCTTGCCGGACGTGCCGTGGTTCAGGTTGTACGTCTTGTGGCCGCCGCGCGCCGAGTCGTTGAGCGTGTACGTCGACCCCGACTGGGTGGTACCGAGGGTGACCTGCCCGCTGTACTCGGTGTTGCCGACGCCGGTCTCGATGGCCTGCCGCTCGTACAGCTTCTTGCCGGTGGCGGCATCGGTGACGACGTGGAGTTCGCTCGGGGTGCCGTCGTCCTGGAAGCCGCCGACGACGGTCTCGTAGGCGAGCGTCGGCTTGCCCTGCGCCAGCCAGATCACCTTGCGGGGGGCCCGGTCCGCCGCCGTCTTCTTCGAACCCTGCACCGCGGCCGCCCTGAGGGCGGACTTCTCGGCGGTGGCCGGCGCCACCGATGCGGTGGTCCGCACATTCTTCAGTTGCGCCCGGGACGCCTTGGTGACGCCCTCGGTCCGCCCCGCCTTCGTCGCGTCGACGACCAGGTCGCCGCCGAGGACGGGAAGTCCGTCATAGGTGCGCTCGTACCGGGTGTGTGTGGTGCCGTCCTGGTCCTTGACGACGTCATGGACCTGGAGCTGCTCATGGGTGCTGAGGCCCAGTTCCTTCGCGGTGGCCGCCTTGGTGGCATTGGCCTCGCGTATCAACTCCGCACGCTGGGCGGGCGAGAGCTTTGCGGGTATCGCGCCGGTGTGCGTCCTGCCGACCGCCGGTGCGGCGGTGTTCTCGGGTGAGGCGGAGGCGGTGCCGGCCTGGACGCCTATGGCGAGCAGGGCCGCAGCGGCGATCAGGGCGCCGGTGGCGGTGGCACGACGATGCGTGGGTCTCACGCGAACTCCTTCTGCGAGTGGGGGACAGGGCGGCCTGGTGAGCCGTCCCGGCAGAGCAAGCACGTGCGAAGAACGGGGAGAGAGTGTCATCCGGGACGACCCACTGTCAGGAGCGCGTCAACAAGTTGACCGGAAATCGTCCGTTGGCCGGAAGGTCATGTTCGCTATGTGTGAAGTTTGCTGATGAGCACGGTGATCCCGTCCAGAATGCGCGACAGCCCGAACTGGAAGACGGTTTCGAGGTCGAACTCGAAGTCGTCGTGTTCGGTGAGCGAATTCAGCAACGGGTACGCGCCGGTAGCGGCCAGCGCCTCGAACTGTGTCTCGTTCCGAGCCATCCACTCGTCCACCGACATCCCGGTGTCCTGCCGCGCCTGCGCTTCCAGATCGCTCGCCATGGCCAGCCCCTGGATGTAACCGAACAGGCTGAGGTGAAGGTGCATCACCTGGTTCTTCGAGAGCCCGGTGCCCTCGCCCGCGCGCAGCATCCACTCCGTGTAGGCCATCGCGTTCGGCGCGGGCTCAGGACGGGTGATGGAGGCCATGGCGTGTGCCATCCACGGATGGCGGTTGTACGCGTCCCACATCCAGCGCGAACCGAGTTCGAACCGCTCGCGCCAGTCGGCCGGCTGCACCGAGGGCAAGGGCTGCTCGCCGCAGACCGCGTCCGACATCAGGCGTACGAGTTCCCCCTTGCCCTGCACGTGCCGGTACAACGCCATGGTGGAGAGCCCGAGTTCGGTGGCCACCCGCCGCATCGAGAGGACCGGCAGTCCCTCGGCATCGGCGAGCGCGACGGCGGTACGCACGATGCGCTCGCGGGTCAGCCCGGGCGCGGGTGAGCCGACCGGCGCGGGAGCGGCGACCACCGTCCCGACGCCGGGCACCGCCCGTACCAGGCCGTCCTGGCGCAGCGCCGCCAGCGCCTTGGTGGCGGTGGCCATGGCCACCCCCCACTCCCGCGTGATGGCGCGGGTGGAGGGCACCAGCTCGCCCGGCGAGAGCGTGCCGTCCGCGATCCGGCTGCGGAGTTCGGCGGCGATCCTGAGATAGGGCGGCTGGCTGCTCATCTGCGTCACTGTACTAGTGCACCTGCTGGCCTTGGGGCGCGAAAAGCCTTTCCTTGCGGGGCATATGCGAGCGCGCACTACGGTGCACTAGGTTGAAGTTTGCGGCGTACGCAGCCTGCTGCTTCGCTCCTGACATGACCTCAAACCCCGTCACAGCCGGCCGTCGGGAATGGACCGCCCTGGCGGTTCTGATACTGCCGCTGCTGCTCGTGTCGATGGACGTCTCCATCCTCTACTTCGCCCTTCCGTACATCAGCAGGGACCTCGAACCCAGCGCCACCCAGCAGTTGTGGATCCTCGACATGTACGGCTTCGTGCTCGCCGGACTGCTGATCACGATGGGCTCCTTGGGCGATCGCATCGGCCGGCGGAAGCTGGTGCTCGCTGGGGCCGGCGTGTTCGGTGCGGCGTCCGTCGCCGCCGCGTACGCGCACAGCGCCGACATGTTCATCGCGGTACGGGCGTTGCTCGGGGTCGGCGGTGCCGCGCTGATGCCGTCGACCCTCGCCCTGATCCGTAATCTCTTCCGCGACGAGAAGGAGCGCGGCAGGGCGGTCGCCCTGTGGACCGTGGTGATGACGGCCGGCATCTCATTGGGGCCGGTGGTCAGCGGGCTGCTCCTGGCGCACTTCTGGTGGGGATCGGTCTTCCTGATCAACCTGCCCGCGATGGCACTGCTGTTGATCCTCGGGCCACGGCTGCTCCCGGAGTTCCGGACGGCCGCCGAGGGCCGGTTCGACGTACTGAGCGCCCTTCTCTCGCTGGCCGCGCTGCTGCCCGTCATCCAGGGTGTCAAGGAACTCGCGGCCCACGGCTACGCACCGCTGCCCGCGCTCTCCATCACCATGGGCCTTGCCGTCGGTGTGGTCTTCGTCCGCCGGCAGCAGACCCTCGACCACCCGGTGATCGATCTCACGCTGCTGCGGCGCCGGGCCTTCGGTGGCTCGCTGCTCGCCAATCTGCTCGCCATGTTCGCGACCATCGGGTTCGCCGTCTTCTTCAGCCAGTACCTCCAGTCGGTGCTCGGGATGAGTGCGCTCCGGGCGGCTCTGTGGTCACTGGTCCCGATCGCCGGGGTGGCGGTGCTGGCTCCGACCGGTGCACTGCTCGCGGGGCGCTTCGACCGGGCGTACGTGATGGCAGGCGGCTTCGCCGTATCGGCGGCGGGATTCCTCTGGATCAGCCGGGTGCACCCCGGTTCCCAGCTGTGGGTCGCGCTGGTCGGCTCGGCGGTCTACGCCGGCGGCCTGGTCGCTGCCACCACGCTGGCCAACGAACTCGCCATCGGAGCGGCGCCACCCGAGCGCGCGGGCGCGGCGGCCGCCGTACTGGAGTCGGGGCAGGAGCTGGGAGGGGCGCTGGGTATGGCCATCCTGGGATCCATCGGCTCAGCGGTCTACCGCAGCGATATGGCGGGCGCCCCGGACGCGGCCCGCGAGACGCTGGGCGGCGCGACCGCGGTGGCTCGCGGCTCGCTGCTCACCCAGGCCCAGCACGCCTTCGTCCACGGCTTGGACTTCGCCGCGTTCGGAGCCGCAGTGGCGATGGCCGGTGCCGCCGTCCTCTCCGTCGTGCTGCTGCGCGGCGCCCGGACCACGGCTACTGAGGTCTCAGCCCACCACGCTCTCCCGCCAGGCCCGGTGCAGGCCGGCGAACTGTCCGGATCCGGAGATCAGCGTCTCGGGGGACCCGTCCTCGACGATCCGGCCGTCCGCCATGACCAGCACCCGGTCGGCGATCTCCACGGTGGAGAGCCGGTGCGCGATGACCACGGCGGTGCGTCCGCGCAGCACCGTGTCCATGGCACGCTGCACGGCCCGCTCGCCGGGGATGTCGAGTGAGCTGGTGGCCTCGTCGAGAATCAGCACGGCGGGGTCGGCGAGCAGGGCCCGGGCGAACGCCACCAACTGGCGCTGTCCGGCCGAGATCCGACCGCCCCGCTTGCGTACGTCGGTGTCGTAGCCCTCGGGCAGCGCGCTGATGAAGTCGTGCGCGCCGATCGCCTTCGCGGACTGCTCGATCTCCCCGCGGGTCGCTTCCGGGCGGCCGATGGCGATGTTCTCCGCGATCGTCCCGGAGAAGAGGAAGGCCTCCTGCGTCACCATCACCACCCCCCGCCGCAGTTCGGACACCTCCAGATCGCCCAGCGGCACACCGTCGAGGCGGACCGCGCCCTCGGTCGGATCGTAGAAACGGGCCAGCAACTTGGCGAGCGTCGACTTTCCCGCCCCGGTCGAGCCGACGACCGCCACGGTCTGGCCGGCCGGGATGGTGAGGTCGAAACGCGGCAGCACCTCGCCCCCGGTGCGGTAGGCGAAGCGCACACCGTCGAAGACCACTTCGCGGCCCGGGTGTTCGGACTCCAGCGGGGGCAGCGGCCGCGGGGTCTTCGGGGCGGGTACGGACGGCTGCTGCGCCAGCAGGCCCGCGATCTTCTCCAGCGAAGCGGCCGCCGACTGGTAGGAGTTGAGGAACATGCCGAGCCGGTCGATCGGGTCGTACAGGCGGCGCAGGTAGAGCACCGAGGCGGCCAGCACACCGAGCGCCAGATGGCCTTCGGCCACCCGGTAGGCGCCCCACAGGACGATGCAGGCGACCGAGGTGTTGGCCACGATGCGGGACCCGACGACATAACGGGCCATCTCCAGCATCCCGTCGCCGTTGACCCGCTCATGCCGGTGGTTGAGCCGCTCGAACTCCGTGTCGTTGGCGTCCTCCCGTCGGAACGCCCGGACCGGCCTGATGCCGTTCATCGTCTCCGCGAACTTCACGATGACGGCGGCGACCGCCGTGGAGCGCTGAGCGAAGACGACGGTGACGCGGCGGCGGTACCGGCGGATGAGCACATACAGCGGTACGAACGAGAACACCGCGACCGTGCCGAGGCCCAGGTCCAGATAGACCAGCATGGCGCAGATGTAGACGACCGAGAGCACCACGTTGATGAGCTCCTGCAGACCGTCGGAGAGCAGCTCGCGCAGTGACTCCACATCCGTGGTGGAGCGGGAGATGAGCCGGCCCGAGGTGTAGCGCTCGTGGAAGTCCACGCTCAGTGCCTGGGCATGGCGGAAGATCCGGCCGCGGAGGTCGAGCAGCGCGCCCTGGTTGACACGCGCCGAGACCTGCACGAAGGAGAACTGCAGCACCCCGGAGACCAGCGCGCAGCCGAGGTAGCCGGCCCCGATCGCGATCAGCGGCCCGTTGTCGTGGTGGCGGAAAGCGGGCACCCCGCGGTCGATGGCGTACGCGACGAGCAGCGGGCCGGCCTGGACCGCGGCCTGTTGGATCAGCATGAGGAGCGCGGAGACGATGACCAGAGTCCGGTGCGGTGCGAGGAGCGAGCGCAGCAGGGCGCCCCTCGCTCCGGGCGGGGCGGGCAGCTTGTCCTTGTCGAACGAGTCGTCACCGGACCCGTCGGACGGGGCTCCGGCAGGGAACCGGTCGGCGGTCGCCTCATCCCCGGGCGCGGCGCCGGGGCCGGCGCCGCCGGACTCCGGCTCGGGTTCGGGGACCGGTTGCCGGCCGTCGACGGTGGTGGTCATCGGGTCTCGTCCCCTTCGGCGCCGGACATCAGCCAGGCGTACTCGGCGTTGCTGCGCAGCAGTTCATGGTGGGTGCCGACGGCCGCGATCCGCCCTTCCGACAGCAGGGCGACACGGTCGGCGAGCAGCACGGTGGACGGCCGGTGCGCGATGACCAGTGCGGTGGTCTCCGCGAGCACCCGGCGCAGCGCCGCCTCGACCAGTGCCTCGGTGTGCACGTCGAGCGCGGACAGCGGATCGTCCAGCACCAGGAAACGGGGCCGGCCGACGACGGCACGGGCCAGCGCGAGTCGCTGACGCTGGCCGCCCGACAGGCTCAGCCCCTGCTCGCCGACCTGCGTCCCGGTGCCGAGCGGCAGATCGTGCACGAAGTCAGCCTGGGCGGTGGAGAGCGCCCGCAGCAGCGCATCCTCGTCGGCTTCCGCATCGCCCATCAGTACGTTCTCTCCGGCGCTCGCCGAGAAGAGGGTGGGCTCCTCGAAGGCCACCGACACCAGTTCGCGCAACTGTCGGCGCGGCATGGCGGTGATGTCCGCGCCGTCCAGGGTGATCCGGCCGCCGGTGCTCTCGTGCAGCCGCGGTACCAGCGAGGTGAGGGTGGTCTTGCCGGAACCGGTGGCTCCGACGAGGGCCAGCGTCTCGCCGGAACGGATGTGCAGATCGATCCCCGCGAGGACCGGCGGGGTGTCCGGGGCGGCGTCGGGGTACCGGAATTCGACGTCCTCGAAACGCAGCCCGCTGCCCTCGGCGGGGACCGCGGAGGGGCCCGGCTCGGCCGGCTCGGACTCCTCGGCCACGTCCAGCACCTCGAAGTAGCGCTGGGTGGCGGTAGCCGCATCCTGGCTGATGGCCAGCAGGAAGCCGATCGACTCCACCGGCCACCGCAGCGCCAGCGCCGTCGAGAGGAAGGCGACCAGGGTGCCCGCCGACAGATCCCCGTCGGCGACCTGGACGGTGCCCAGCACCAGCGCCGCGCCGATCGCCATTTCCGGAATCGTGGTGATCAGGGCCCAGATTCCCGCCAGCAGACGGGCCTTGACCAGCTCGGTGGCGCGCAGTTCCTCGGACAGTTCGCGGAACGCCAGGGCCTGGCTGCGGTGGCGGCCGAAGCCCTTGATGATGCGGATGCCGAGCACGCTCTCCTCGACGACCGTGGTGAGGTCACCGACCTGGTCCTGGGAGCGGCGGGCGACCCGGGAGTACTTCGTCTCGAAGATCTCGCACAGGATCACCAGGGGGACGACCGGAGCCAGCAGGACCAGACCGAGCGTCCACTGCTGGACCAGCAGAATGGCGAAGCCGACCACGATCGTCACCCCGTTGACCAGGAGGAACGTCAGCGGGAAGGCGAGGAACATGCGGAGCAGCATCAGGTCCGTGGTGCCGCGCGAGAGCAACTGCCCGGAGGGCCAGCGGTCGTGGAAAGCCACCGGGAGCCGCTGCAGGTGCCGGTAGAGATCGGCACGCATGGACGCTTCGACGCCGGCGAGCGGCCGGGCGACCAGCCAGCGCCGCAGACCGAAGAGCAGCGCTTCCGCGATACCGAGCCCGAACAGCATCAGCGCGCCGAGCTGGACCCCACCGGTGTCCCGGTCGGTGACCGGGCCGTCCACGATCCACTTCAGCACCAACGGGATGACCAGCCCGAGACAGGACGCCAGGATCGCGACGAACGCCGCGCCGGCCAGCCGTCTTCGGACCGGGAGCACGTACGGCCGCAGCCGCAGCAGGGAACGGACTCCGGACAGGTGCTTGGTCGCTGCAGGTGTTTCGGACATCGATGGCGAGCCTACGGTTCAGCACTGACAGTGCCCACTGACTTTTGCGGCAGCCCGGGCAACGGTCCTGATGGGGGAGGCGTGACACCCGCAGGTCGTAGCCGGGCATCAACCGATCGGCTGATGCCGGTTCGAGCGCGATGGCCGATGCCGTGCAGGGCCGCTTCCCGCGACTCTGTGAGCATGGCAATCATCGAAGTGGACGGACTGCGGAAGGCCTACGGCGGCAAACCCGCCGTGGACGGGGTGTCCTTCTCGGTCGAGGTGGGGGAGATCTTCGGGATTCTCGGGCCGAACGGCGCCGGGAAGACGACAACCGTCGAGTGCGTCGGCGGACTGCGGGTGCCCGACGACGGCACCG
Source organism: Streptomyces sp. NPDC051322 (assembly GCF_040689485.1). Lineage (NCBI taxonomy): Bacteria > Bacillati > Actinomycetota > Actinomycetes > Kitasatosporales > Streptomycetaceae > Streptomyces > Streptomyces sp. NPDC051322. The sequence goes on from NZ_JBFBAK010000008.1 coordinate 119,839, forward strand.
TGCGGGTGGCCGGATTCGATCCGGTCGCCGACCACGCACGGGTGGCGAAGATCCTCGGCGCGCAGCTCCAGGAGAGCGAGCTCCAGCCGAAGATCACCGTGCGCGAGGCTCTCGAGCTCTACTCATCCTTCTACCCGAACCCCGCCGACTGGCGGCAGCTCGTCGAGCGCCTCGGTCTGGCGGACCGGATCGGGGCGCGTTTCGCCAAGCTCTCCGGCGGCCAGAAGCAGCGGCTGTCCATCGCCCTGGCTCTGATCGGCAACCCGAAAGTGGTGGTGCTCGACGAGCTGACGACCGGGCTCGACCCGCGGGCCCGCCGGGACACCTGGCAGCTGATCGAGGAGGTGCGGGACGGCGGGGTGACGGTCCTGCTGGTCACCCACTTCATGGAGGAGGCGCAGCGCCTCTGCGACCGGCTCGCCGTGATCGACAAGGGCCGGGTCGCGGCCCTCGACACCCCGGCCGGCCTGGTCCGCCGGTCGTCGAGTTCGACGGTCATTTCCTTCACCCCCTCGCAGCCCTTGGCTGCCGGTGATCTCGAAGCGCTGCCCGGCGTCGTCTCCCGGCAGGAGCGGGACGGCGGGCTCGTCATCAACGGCACGGACGAGACCGTCAACGCGCTGCTCACCCTGCTGGCCAGGCATCACATCACGGCCCACCAACTCCGGGTGGCGGATGCCACGCTGGACGACGCGTTCCTCGATCTGACGGGAGCCACCGCATGACCACCATGACCGCCCCGGCCGGCGCACAGCGGAGGGCCGGCGCATCGGCCACCGTGCTGAGGACCGAGACCCGGCTCTTCCGCCGGGAGCCCGCCACCCTGTTCTGGGTGATGGTGTTCCCCACCGCGCTGCTGGTGATCCTCGGCTCCATCCCCTCCTTCCGGCAGCACGATCCCTCGCTCGGCGGCGAACGGCTGGTCGACGCCTACGTCCCGGTCGCCGTGCTGCTCACCATGATCATGGCCGGGCTGCAGGCGATGCCCCCGGTGATCACCGGTTACCGCGAGCGCGGCATCCTGCGCCGGATGTCCACCACCCCGGTCCGGCCGCACGCGCTGCTCGGCGCGCAGATGGGACTGCACGGCGCGGCCGCGCTGCTCTCCGCGCTGCTGTCGCTCGCCGTCGGACGCATCGTCTTCGCGGTACCGCTGCCGCGGCAGGCCTTCGGCTACGTACTCGCGTTGCTCCTGGCGATCCTGGCCGCGCTGGCCCTGGGGGCCCTGGTCTCCGCGGTGTCCCGCAACGCGAAGGTCGCCAACGCGATCGGCTCGGCGGTCTTCTTCCCGATGATGTTCTCGGCGGGCGTCTGGCTGCCGGTGCAGGCCATGCCCGATTCGCTCGCCCGCATCGTGGAGCTCACCCCGTTCGGCGCGGCGGCCAGGGCCCTCGACCAGGCCGCCGCCGGGAACTGGCCGGGCTGGGCCCACCTGGCGGTGCTCGCCGTGTGGGCCGTGCTCCTGTCGGCCGGCGCCAACCGCTGGTTCCGCTGGGAGTGAGGGCGGCTGTGCGCGGGTCCGGGCAGACTGGGTGCATGACATCGGACCCGCCCGGCGCCCGCTTCCCGGCGGCGGCCGGCCCCGTGCAGCAGTCGGGCCTGGAGAGGGCCGTCGGCGTGACGGAGGCCGCCGCTATGGGGATCGAGCAGCGCTGGGCGGCGTTCTTCCGATGGGGGCCGTACGCCCTTCTGCTGATCGCCACCCTGGTCGCCGTCTCGACCGTCCGTCTGATCGGCATGACGGTCGGCGAGATGTACGCGACCGGCGGCCTGGTCCTCGGAGCGATCGGCCTCCAGCTCTGGTGGGGCGCGGCGGGCACAACCCGCCCCGGCCCTTCCGTCGCCGGTACCGCCTACTACTTCCTGCGCTGGGCGGTCGCCTTCGCCCTGACCTGGCTGAATCCGTTCTTCGCCTTCTACGCGGCCGTCGGGTACTTCGGAGCCGAGCGGCTGCTGCCCCGCCGGCTGGTACGGATCGGCCTGCTGGCGAATGCGGTAACCATGGCGGGTTCCCAGTCGGGCGGGCTGCCGCCGCACGGGCCCGTCGGCTGGGTGGTTTTCGGAGCGGTGTTCGCGGTCAACGTCGCCCTGCTGACCGTGTTCAGTCATCTCGCCGCCCAGGAGGACGAGCGGGCCCGTGTGCAGGCCGCCACCATCATCGAACTGGGGCTCACCAACGACCGGCTGCAGGCCGCCCTCGACGAGAACGCCGCCCTGCACGCCCAGCTGCTCGTCCAGGCGCGGGAGGCGGGCGTCGCCGACGAGCGCCGGAGACTGGCCGCCGAGATCCACGACACCATCGCGCAGGGACTGACCGGCATCATCACCCAGCTCGAGGTGGTGTCGCTCGCCAACGGCCAGGACACCGCACGGGAGCATCTGGCCCGCGCGCAGGAGCTCGCCCGGCACAGCCTGGGCGAGGCCCGCCGCTCGGTGCAGAACCTCAGTCCCGTCGCCCTGGCCGACGACTCCCTCCCCGAAGCCGTGAAGAAGCTCGTCGACGAGTGGTCTGCGGCGGCGGGCGTGCCGGCGGAGCTCACCGTCACCGGCACCGTCGAACCGCTGCACGACGAGGTGGAGGCCACCCTGCTGCGCATCGCCCAGGAGGCGCTCGCCAACACCGCCCGGCACGCCGGGGCAGGCCGAGTCGGCGTCACCCTCTCCTTCATGGACGACGAAATGACCCTCGACGTCCGCGACGACGGCCGGGGCTTCGACCCGCACGCGGTGGCCCCGCGCAGTACCTCCGGCGGCTTCGGTCTGGGCGGGATGCGTGCGCGGGCCGAACGGATCGCGGGCACCGTGGTGGTCGAGTCGGAGCCGGGCTACGGCACAGCCGTGTCGGCTCGCGTACCTTTGGTGCGCCATCCCTTGGTGCGCCGTCCCTGAAGGAGGAGTCACGGGACCCGGATCCATCACGCTGCTGATCGTCGACGACCACCCGGTGGTCAGGGACGGTCTGCGCGGCATGTTCGCGGAGGCCCCCGGCTTCGAGGTGCTCGGCGAGGCTGCCGACGGTGTCCAGGGCGTCGAACTGGCCGAGCGGCTCGACCCCGACGTGGTCCTGATGGATCTGCGGATGCCCGGCGGCGGCGGTGTCGCGGCCATCGCGGAGCTCGCCCGCCGGGGCGCCCGTGCCAGGGTGCTGGTCCTGACGACGTACGACACGGACTCGGACACCCTGCCGGCCATCGAGGCCGGCGCCACCGGGTATCTGCTCAAGGACGCACCGCGGGACGAGCTCTTCACCGCGGTGCGGGCGGCCGCCGCCGGCCGCACGGTGCTCTCCCCGGCGGTCGCCTCCCGACTGGTCTCCCGGGTCCGAACCCCCGGGCCGGCCGGCCACGACGCGCTGAGCACCCGGGAGCGCGAGGTCCTCCTGCTGGTCTCCAAGGGCACATCCAACCGCGACATCGCCCGGGAGCTCTTCATCAGCGAGGCGACGGTCAAGACCCACCTCACCCACATCTACGGCAAGTTGGACGTCAAGGACCGCGCCGCCGCCGTCGCCGTTGCGTACGACCGCAAGATCCTCGGCTGAGCCCGTACCGCCCACGACCTGACACCGCCAACCGGCCTCGCGTCTGACTCAGCACCTGACCTTCAGCAACAGCACCGACCGCGCCGGCACGGTGAGCGGCGCGCCGCCGGGGTGCAGGGTGCCCGGCACCCGGCGCTGGTCCTCCAGGGAGGTGTCGACGAGGAGTTCGTAGGTGTCGGCCCAGGGCGCCCCCGGCAGGAGGAAACTCACCGGCCGCTCGCCCGCATGCAGAATCGTCAGAAAGCTGTCATCGGTCACCTTTTCGCCCCGGTCGTCCCGACCCGGGATGTCCCGTCCGGAGAGGTAGACGCCGAGGGTGGCCGTGGGCGTGTACCAGTCCCGCTCGGTCATCTCGCTGCCGTACGGGGTGAACCAGGCCAGGTCCCGCAGACCGTCCGTGGCCTGCGCCCGGCCGGAGAAGAAGGCGCGGCGGCGCAGCACCGGATGGGCGTGGCGCAGCGCGAGCAACCGGGAGGTGAGGTCGAGCAGCATCCGTGGCCCCGGCTCGTCGAGCAGCGACCAGTCGACCCAGCTGACCTCGTTGTCCTGGCAGTACGCGTTGTTGTTGCCGCCCTGGGTCCGCCCCATCTCGTCGCCGGCCACCAGCATCGGCACCCCCGTCGACATCAGCAGCGTGGTCAGCAGCGAGCGCAGTCGGCGCCGGCGCAGTGCGCCGATGTCCGGGTCGTCGGTCTCGCCTTCGGCGCCGGAGTTCCACGACCGGTTGTCGTCGGTGCCGTCCCGGTTGCCCTCGCCGTTGGCCTCGTTGTGCTTGTGGTCGTAGGAGACCAGGTCGCGCAGCGTGAAGCCGTCGTGTGCGGTGATGAAGTTGATGGAGGCCTGTGGACGGCGGCCGCCCCAGGCATAGAGATCGCTCGACCCGGAGAGCCGGTAGCCCAGATCGCGCACGTCGGGCAGTGCTCCCCGCCAGAAGTCGCGCACCGCGTCCCGGTAGCGGTCGTTCCACTCGGTCCACAGCGGCGGGAAGGACCCGACCTGGTATCCGCCGTTGCCCACGTCCCACGGCTCGGCGATCAGCTTCACCCGCCGCAGGACCGGGTCCTGCGCGATCACCGCCAGAAAGGGCGAGAGCATGTCGACGTCGTGGAAGGACCTGGCCAGGGCGGCCGCCAGATCGAAGCGGAAGCCGTCGACCCCCATCTCGGTGACCCAGTAGCGCAGCGAGTCGGTGATCAGCCGCAGCACCTGCGGCTGCACCACATGCAGGGTGTTGCCGCAGCCGGTGTAGTCCGCGTACCTGCGTGCGTCGTCCTGCAGCCGGTAGTAGCCGCGGTTGTCGACACCGCGCAGCGACAGTGTCGGGCCGAGCTCGCTCGCCTCCGCCGTGTGGTTGTAGACGACGTCCAGGATCACCTCGATACCGGCCGCGTGCAGGGACTGCACCATCCGCTTGAACTCGCCCACCTGTTGGCCGTTGGTGCCCGAAGCGGCGTAGCCGGCGTGCGGGGCGAAGTAGCCGACCGAGTTGTAGCCCCAGTAGTTCTTCAGCCCGCGCCGCAGCAGATGGTCCTCGTGCGCGAACTGGTGCACCGGCAGCAGTTCGACCGCGGTCACGCCGAGCCGTACGAGATGGCCGATCGCCGCCGGGTGCGCAAGACCGGCGTACGTACCCCGCAGCTCCTCCGGGATGCCCGGGTGCCGCTGGGTGAAGCCGCGCACATGGAGTTCGTAGATGACGGTGTCCGCCCAGGGCGTTTTGGGCCGGTGGTCGTCCTCCCAGGGATCGCCGGGCGCGTCGTCGTGCACCACCACTCCCTTGGGCACGTACGGGGCGGAATCCCGCTCGTCGCGTACGGTGTCCGCGACCTCCTGCTGCGGCCAGTCACGTACGTGCCCGTAGACGGCGGGAGGCAGTGAGAACTCGCCGTCCACGGCGCGTGCGTAGGGGTCGAGAAGCAGCTTGGCCGGGTTCCAGCGGGCCCCGGTCCACGGGTCCCAGCGTCCGCCGACCCGGTAGCCGTACCGTTGCCCCGGCTGCACGCCGGGCAGAAAGCCGTGCCAGATCTCGTGGGTCAGCTCGGTGAGTTCACAGCGGGTCTCCTGCCCGTCCTCGTCGAAGAGACAGAGCTCGACGGATTCCGCCCCGCCCGCCCACAGCGCGAAGTTGGTGCCCGCGACCCCGTCCGGCCCCACCCGGTAACGCGCCCCCAGCGGCGTCGGCGCGCCGGGCCACACGGGCCGGGGCGCCGGGGCGTCCACGCCGGTCGCCTGCTGCACCGCCGCCGGTATGGCGGGCCGTACGGAATCCTGCTCGGCTGCGCTCGACACCTGTCGGCCTCCTGCGGCTCATCGGGACCGGCGTCACGAGGGCGCACGGCCTCCGGGCCGCGGCTCCCCTCGTGCACCAGGCGTGAGGTCCTTCCCTCTGTTCTGCCCGCAACAGCCGTCGATCTCACGTTTCCCCGGAAGGGGGTGGTCGTTGAGCAGTATGTGAGGAAACTGGCAAAACGGACGGGTGCGTGCATCGCGGCCATGCTGGCATGGGCGGCTCTGGCGACCGGAGCGACCGGCTGCAGCTCCGGGACCGCGGGTGACAGCGCCAAGGCGGGATCGCCCGGACAGGTGATCCGGGTGGTCCCCGAGGACGGGACGAAGGACGTCGCCGCCGACCGGAACGTCGAGGTCGCCCTCCGCGCGGGCAGACTGGAGGGGGTCAGCGTCGTGGGAGTCACGAAAGGCCGCAAGCAGCGGCTCCCCGGGAGCATCTCGGACGACGGACTGCGCTGGAGATCGTCCGGTGGACGGCTGGTCGGCGGTGCCACCTACACCGTGGACGCCACGGCGACGGACGGCCACGGCCGGCGCGTGGCCCGGCGGACCGGCTTCACCACCCATGCCGTCAGGCCGAGCTTCATCGGCTACTTCACACCGGAGAACCGGTCCACGGTCGGCACCGGGATAATCGTGTCCTTCCGCTTCAACCGCCCCGTCGAGAGCCGCGAGCGCCGCGCGGCCGTGGAGCGCGCCATCAAGGTGACCGCCCGTCCGCCGGTGCCGGTCGTCGGCCACTGGTTCGGCGGGAGCCGGCTCGACTTCCGCCCGCGCGCCTACTGGAAACCCGGCACGGCGGTCACCGTCGCGATGCGGCTGCGCCATCTGAAGGTGGCACCGGGCGTGTACGGGACCCAGCAGAAGACCGTCGGGTTCACCGTGGGCCGCTCCCAGACGTCCCTGGTCGACGCGGAGGCACACACCCTGGTCGTGCACCGGGACGGGGTACTGCTGACCACGCTGCCGGTCACCGCGGGCGCCCCCGACCACACCACGTACAACGGGAAGATGGTGATCTCGGAGAAGTACCGGGTGACCCGGATGAACGGCAGCACGGTCGGTTTCGGTGGTGAGTACGACATCCCGGACGTCCCGCACGCGTTGCGGCTGACCCGTTCCGGCACGTTCCTGCACGGCAACTACTGGGCGCCGCCGGGCGTGTTCGGCGTCACGAACACCAGCCACGGCTGCGTCGGGCTGCGCGATGTGCGGGGCGGGAGTCCGCACTCCCCGGCCGGCTGGTTCTACGACCAGGCGCTGATCGGCGATGTGGTCGAGGTGGTCAATTCCCAGGACCGACAGGTCGCCCCCGACAACGGTCTCGGCGGCTGGAACCTCGACTGGGCCCGATGGCAGGCCGGTTCGGCGCTGGGCCACTGAGAAGTCGCTCAACCCGCCATGACCTGCGCGGGCGCCGTCGAGTTGGGACGGAACGGTGACATTTCAGGGGGACCCGTGGGCGCTTGTGGTGTGATTGTCTGGCGCAGGCGCGCGGAACTCGCGTGCGGGGGTACGTGCTTCGGCGGGGCCGGGCCGTGCGCGAGGGGAGACCACCATCTTGAACGGGCGACCGATACCGGGGACATCGGCCGGTGGGCGGCAGCGGAAGTACCGGCGGCGCGGCGGTTCCGGGCTGCTGGCGCTGCTCCTGGGGGCGATGCTGCTGCTGGTCAGCGCGTGCGGCGGTGGCAGCGGCGCGGAGAGCGGCAGTGGGGGCGAGGCGAAGCAGGGCTCGGGAAGGACGGCCGGGGATACCGCGGCCTCGGAGGCGGTGGTGACGGTCGCACCGAAGGACGGCGCGGAGTCGGTCGCCACCAGCGGGGCGCTGAAAGTGACCGCGGATCAGGGCAAGCTGACCGCGGTCACCGTCCAGGACGCCAAGGGCAACAAGGTCGACGGCCGCATCGCGCCGGGCGGACGCAGCTGGAAGCCGCTCCAGCACCTGCCCGCGGCGACGAGGTTCAAGGTGCACGCGGTCGCCAAGGACGCCAAGGGCCGTGAGTCGGCGAAGGACACGACCTTCACCACGCTGGTCCCGAAGAACACCTTCATCGGCCAGTACACGCCGGAGAACGGTTCCACCGTGGGGGTCGGCATGCCGGTCTCGATCCACTTCACCCGCGGCATCACGCACCCCGACGACGTCGAGAACGCGGTCAAGGTGACCGCCGACCCGCCGGTGCCGGTCGAGGGCCACTGGTTCGGCAACGACCGGCTGGACTTCCGGCCGGAGAAGTACTGGGCGGCCGGCACCAAGGTGACCGTGAAGCTGACGCTCGACGGGGTCGAGGGCCGGCCGGGGGTGTACGGCAAGCAGACCAAGACGGTGAAGTTCACGATCGGCCGGTCGATGGTCTCCACGGTGGACGCCGACGCGCACACCATGAAGGTCGTCAAGGACGGCAAGCGGATCAGGACCATCCCGATCAGTGCCGGCGCCCCGGCGACGACCACGTACAACGGCCAGATGGTCATCAGCGAGAAGTACGCGGTGACCCGGATGAACGGTGACACCGTCGGGTTCGGCGGCGAGTACGACATCAAGGACGTGCCGCACGCGATGCGCCTGTCCAACTCCGGGACGTTCGTGCACGGCAACTACTGGGCATCGACCGGCACCTTCGGCGCGGCCAACACCAGCCACGGCTGCATCGGCCTGCACGATGTGCGGGGCGGCTGGAGCAAGCAGACGCCGGCCGCCTGGTACTACAACCAGTCGATCATCGGCGATGTGCTGATCGTGAAGAACTCCCACGACAAGACCATCCAGCCGGACAACGGGCTCAACGGCTGGAACATGTCCTGGGCGGACTGGACCCGTTAACGGAAGTTAACCTGCTGTCATGACAGTCACTCTGGAAGTTTCCGAAGGCGTCGGCACCATCCGCCTGGACCGCCCCCCGTTGAACGCGCTGAACGTCGCCATCCAGGACCGGTTGCGGGAGCTGGCCGAAGAGGCGGCCCGCCGTGACGACGTGCGCGCCGTGGTGCTCTACGGCGGCGAGAAGGCGTTCGCGGCCGGTGCGGACATCAAGGAAATGCAGGCCATGGACCATGCGGCCATGGTCGTGCGCTCCCGGGGCCTGCAGGACTCCTTCACCGCGGTGGCCCGGATCCCCAAGCCGGTCGTCGCCGCGGTGACCGGATACGCGCTGGGCGGCGGCTGCGAACTGGCGCTCTGCGCGGACTTCCGGATCGCGGGCGAGAACGCCAAGCTCGGCCAGCCCGAGATCCTGCTGGGGCTGATCCCCGGAGCGGGTGGCACCCAGCGGCTCTCCCGGCTGGTCGGTCCGTCCCGGGCCAAGGACCTGATCTTCACCGGTCGTCAGGTCAAGGCGGCGGAGGCGCTGGCCATCGGTCTGGTCGACCGGGTCGTCCCGCCGGCCGAGGTGTACGAAGCGGCGCACGCCTGGGCCGCACGCCTCGCGCAGGGCCCGGCCATCGCGCTGCGCGCCGCCAAGGAATCCATCGACGGGGGACTGGAGACGGACCTCGACACCGGGCTCGCGATCGAACGCACCTGGTTCGCCGGTCTGTTCGCCACCGAGGACCGCGAAACGGGCATGCGCAGCTTCGTCGAGGAGGGCCCCGGCAAGGCCAAGTTCCGCTGAGCGATCACCGGTCGGGTGATTAGCTACGCCTTAAGACAGCCTTAAGGCGTAGCCGATCACCACGGTCGGTGATCACCTGCGGACAGGCCGTCGCTGCAGCTCAACCCGGGTGCGGTGGGGGCTGTACTGCCATAGGCATATGCCAACCCGCGGGAAATGCCCGCCGGATTCCCGGTCGTGGATTACCCGGGAATGGCCCCGGAAGGCGCCCCGGGCAGCCATGATGGAGGGCATGGCGGGTCTGGAGGGCGTGGAGCAACCGCGGCAGCGCGCTGACGCGAACACTTCGCGCTGGTTACCCATCGCCGAGGACGAACAAGGTCTGAAGGCGCTCGAGTTGTTCGGCAATCCGGCCGAGGGCGAGGTTCGTCTGCCGTCCCGCCCGGAGTCCGCGGCCACCGCGCGCCGGCTCGCTCAATGCGTTCTGCTCCGTCAGTGGGGGCTCTCCCCGCAGATCACCGAACATGCCGTACTGCTCGTCTCGGAACTCGTCGGCAACGCCGTCCGGCACACCGGCGCCCGCGTCTTCGGACTGCGCATGCTGCGCCGCCGTGGCTGGATCCGGATCGAGGTGCGCGATCCCTCCCGCGGGCTGCCGTGTCTGATGCCGGTTCGCCCGATGGACACCAGCGGCCGTGGCCTCTTCCTGGTGGACAAACTGGCCGACCGCTGGGGAGTGGACCTGCTGCCCCGCGGCAAGGACACCTGGTTCGAGATGCGCATCGCCGACCGCCAGCCTTCCTGAGAAGCTGTCGGCCGACCGGCAGCACGGCCACCGCACGGGCAAAAATGACCGGTCTGACACGTTCGTCATGTCAATCAGTATTTTTGTCGCTATTCGCCCCTTAAATGGTCGGGTGACTGAGATCGACCGCCGCAGCGCGCTGCGGGCAGGAGCGGGTGCGGCCATCGCCGGTGCTCTCGCCGCGGGCTGTTCGGGTGGCAGGCCCGCCGCCGCACCGCCGTCCGCCCCCGCGGCGCCCGACGTTCCGTCCGGAGCGGCGAAGTCCGCCGCCCCCCGGCCGGCACCCGCGCCCCGCGCGTTTGCCGGGCAGCCCGTGCAGATCGACCACGGCCCCCGCGACCGCCCCAGGGTGGCGCTCACCTTCCACGGTCAGGGCGACCCCGCCATCGCCACCTCCGTACTCACCGAGGCCGAGCGGGCCGGCGCCCGGGTGACCGTGCTCGCGGTCGGCACCTGGCTGGACGCATATCCGCGGATGGCCCGCCGGATCCTCGACGGCGGCCACGATCTCGGCAATCACACCCTGCACCACACCTCCATCTCGACGATGGGGGAACAACAGGCGTACGCCGAGATCACCGGCTGCGCCGACCGGCTGCGCAAGCTCACCGGCTCCATCGGCAGCTGGTTCCGCCCCTCCCGCACCCCGGACGCGACCCCGCTCGTCCGGCAACTCGCCGGCCGGGCCGGCTACCCGCACGTCCTCTCGTACGACGTCGACTCCCTCGACTACACCTCGCCCGGCGCCACTGCCGTCACCCGCAACGTCACCACCGCCGTGCGCAACGGATCCGTGGTCTCGCTGCACTTCGGCTACGCGGACACCGTTGCCGCGCTGCCTGCCCTGCTCGACGCCCTCGACCGCCGCGGGCTGCACGCGGTGACCACCACGGAGCTGCTGACCCCATGACCCCTCTCACCGCAATCACCGGGAAGCGCACCACGGTGCTGCTCGCCGCTGTCCTGCTCGCCGCTCTCTCCGCCTGCGGGTCGCCCGAGAAGAAGAGCGCCCCGCAGCACCCGACCACCGAGGCCGCCGCCCCGGCCGTCAAACAGAAGACGGCCCCCGCCGGACTGCCCGGCATGCCGCCGGTGCTCGACCCGAAGGACCTCTACACGGCCGACCGGCCGAACCAGCTCTCGCCGGTCGTCAAGGATTTCCCCTCCCTGGTCTACGTGCCGAACACCCAGTCCGACACGGTGACCGTGATCGATCCGAAGACCTACAAGGTCGTCCGCACCATCCCGGTCGGCGACCAGCCGCAGCACGTCGTCCCGTCATGGGACCTGAAGACGCTCTGGGTCAACGACGACAAGGGCAATTCGCTCACCCCCATCGACCCCGCCACCGGCAAGGCGGGCAAGCCCGTCGACGTCCACGACCCGTACAACCTCTACTTCACGCCCAACGGCAAGTACGCCATCGTCATGGCCTCGCTCGACCGCCAACTCGTCTTCCGCGACCCCCACACCATGAAGATCGCCAAGACGGTCCCGGTCAGCTGCTACGGCGTCAACCACGCTGACTTCTCCGCCGACGGCCGGTACTTCATCGTGTCCTGCGAGTTCTCCGGCGAGCTGCTCAAGGTCGACACCGAGAAGATGAAGGTCATCGGCCAGCAGAAGCTCCCGCTGGACGGTGCGATGCCGCAGGACGTGAAGATCTCGCCGGACGGCAAGACCTTCTACATCGCCGATATGAAGGCCAACGGCATGTGGGTGCTGAACGGGGACAAGTTCACCACCCCGAAGCTGCTGCCCACGGGCAAGGGCGCGCATGGTCTGTACATCAGCCGCGACTCCCGGGAGATGTACATCTCCAACCGGGAAGAGGGCACCATCTCGATCTTCGACTTCCCGAAGAACAAGCTCACCAAGAAATGGGTCCTGCCGCACGGCGGCAGCCCCGACATGGGCGGGGTCTCGGCCGACGGAAAGGTGCTCTGGCTCTCCGGCCGCTACGACTCCGAGGTGTACGCCATCGACACCGGCACCGGGAAGCAGATCGCCCGCATCCCGGTCGGCGACGGCCCGCACGGCCTCGCGGTGTACCCGCAGCCGGGGCGGTACTCGCTGGGCCACACCGGCATCTTCCGCTGACCGCCCGGCTCACCGCCATGACTCTCCACTAATCTGACCTCCGACTAATCTGACCTTCGTCAGACAAGCACCAAGAAGGGGTGGACCCAGTGGCGGACATCGAAGAGGCGCGTAAGGCGTTCGGACGTCTCGATGTGGACGGCGACGGCCGGATCACGGCGAGCGAGTACAAGAGCGTCATGGCGCAGCTCGGTGACTTCCATGTGACCGAGACGGTGGCCCAGTCCATCATCAAGTCCAAGGACGCTAACGGCGACGGCAAGCTCTCCTTCGACGAGTTCTGGGCCGCGCTCAACAAGTAGGCGTGCCGGTGGGCGCCGTACGAGCCGGATCGGCAGTACGGCGCCCAGCGAGCCGCAGGTTCGGTGTTGCCCGAACCGAGCCGCATCCGGAATACCTCGCCCGCCCCGGGGGTTGCCGCCGACGCGAGGACACGTCAGCACCCGGAGGGCAAGTCATGAAGATCGGCATCATCGGCGCCGGCCAGATCGGCGGCAATCTCACCCGGCGGCTCACCACCCTGGGACACCAGGTGTCGGTGGCCAACTCGCGCGGGCCGCAGACGCTGGGCGCACTTGCCGAGGAGACCGGCGCCACCCCGGTCACGGTCGCCGACGCGGCGCGCGGGGCGCAAGTCGTCGTGATCACCATTCCGCTGAAGGCCGTGCCCGAGCTCCCTTCCGGGCTGCTCGACGAGGCCGCCGACGGCGTCGCCGTGATCGACACCGGGAACTACTACCCGCAGCAGCGGGACGGCCGTATCGCCGCCATCGAGGACGGCCAGCCGGAGAGCGGCTGGACGGCCGAACAGATCGGCCGCCCGGTCATCAAGGCGTTCAACGGCATCTACGCCCACAACATCATCGACCAGCATCTCCCGCCCGGCGCCCCCGGCCGCTACGCCCTGCCGGTGGCCGGCGACGACGAGGCCGCCAAGCAGGTCGTACGGGACCTCATCGACGAGATCGGCTTCGACACGGTGGACGCCGGCGGCCTCGACGCGTCCTGGCGTCAGCAGCCCGGCACACCGGTGTACGGCCTTTCCGGCAGCGTGGACGACGTGCGCAAGGCCCTGGAAGCGGCCTCGCCGGAGCGAACGGCCGCCTGGCGGGCGTAACGAACCGGTGGCCGGCTCGGCCTACCCGACTTTGGCCCACTCGCGCAGCGCCGTCTTGCTGGCGAAGTCGGCCACGCTCTTGTCGAGCGGATGGTCGGTGTACTGGTGGAATCGCCACTTCGCCTTGATGCGGGGCTTTCCCGCAGTCACGTAGTCGGCGATCCAGAGCCCGTCACCCGCGTACGAGGTGGTGTCGACGTTCAGCCAGAAGTTGCGGTTCGCGTACAGCAGCACCCGGTGATGCGGTCGCAGCCGCTTGACCTCGCGGATGAAGCGGTCCTTCTCGGAGTTGCTCGCGTGAGTGCCCTCGCCGGTGCTCTCCCAGTCCACCGCGAGCAGGTCGGATCCCTGCTCCGGGGCTTTGCTGACGAAGTACTCGGCCTGGGTCGTGATGTTGCCCGGCCACAGAAAGTGGTAGAAGCCGACGACGCAACCGCCGTCCCGGGCATGCTTGGTCTGCGCGGTGAGCCGCGGATTGACGTAGGTGTGGCCCTCGGTGGCCTTGATGAAAACAAAGCTGACACCGTCGGTGTCGAACGACGACTGGTACGCACTCACATCGATGCCGTGCAGCATCGGCATCGCCTCCTCGCGGCTCGTGGGGGGACCTCGGTATCCCCTTACCCGTTCGGAAGGCAGAACCAGCACTCGAACGTGTTAACGGCCGACGTGCGGGGCTCGTTGCACCCCTCGGTGGTGACGACGAGCGACACGTCGTGCCTTCCGGAACCGAACGAGTTCGCCGGCGCGGCTTCCCACCGCCCGGTACGGGCCTCTCCCGTGACCACGTCCAACGCGGCCCGCTCGTCGACCCGTTGGACGTTGCGGTTCATCGGCGCCACCCCGTCCCACAACGCCAGGATCGCCGCCATCGCCCCCAAAGCCCCGGGGGCGCCCGGCAGATGACCCGTCATGGTCTTGGTGGCGGTGACCACAGACTCCGTACCGATGGTGGCGGTGATCGCTTCGGCCTCGGCCAGAGACGGCGCATGCCCCGGCCGCCCGGGGGCACACGCCTGTCGGAGATCACGGGTCGCGCAGGCTCGTGAGCAGACGTCCGATCTGGTGAATCGGGTCGGTCCTTGTCGGTCCGAGGGGCGAGTCCGCAATGCGACTGAGATCCAGTGATCCTCACAGACCGGGCTGGCGGCGGGTACGGCAGGGCCGGGGTTTCCGCTATCTCGACCGGCAGGGAGACCCGCTCCGCGACAGGGACCAGCTGGACCGCCTGCGGGCCCTCGCCATCCCGCCGGCCTGGACGGATGTCTGGATCTGCCCCTGGCCCAACGGTCACCTCCAGGCCGTCGGCACGGACGCCGCCGGACGACGGCAGTACCTCTACCACCCGGAGGCGCGGGCCCGCCAGGAGCAGGCCAAGCACGAGCGGGTCCGGGAGATCGCGGCCGCTCTGCCGGATCTCAGACTCCGGGTGGCCGTTCACCTGTCGGCGCGCGGACTCGGCAGGGACCGGGTACTGGCCTGCGCCGCCCGTCTGCTGGATCTGGGCTTCTTCCGGGTCGGCAACGAGAGCTACGCCCGCGACCACCACACCTACGGGTTGACGACGATGCGCCGGGATCACGCGCTCTGCCGACGGGGAGAGATCGAATTCTGCTACCCGGCCAAGGGCGGCAAGCAGCTGGTGCGCGCGGTGGTCGACGAGCAGGCGTACGAGACGGTGCGGGCGTTGCTGCGCCGGCGCGGTGGCGGCGATCAGCTCTTCGAGTACTGGGAGGGGCGCGCCTGGCACGAGGTGCGCAGCACCGAACTCAACGACTGTCTGCGCAGGCTCTCGGGCGTGGACATCACGGCCAAGGACTTCCGGACCTGGCACGCCACGGTGCTGGCGGCGGTGGGTCTGGCGGTGTCCGCCCCGGCGGCGGCGCGGTCCGGGACGGCCCGCCGCCGGGCCGTCGTCCGGGTGGTGCGGGAGGTGAGCGACTACCTGGGCAACACCCCGGCGGTCTGCCGCGCTTCGTACATCAACCCGCGTCTCTTCGAGCTCTTCGACGAGGGCCGCACCATCGCGGCGGACCTCGAACGCCTCGGCGAGGTGGCGAGGTACGGCAGCCCGGCGACCCAGGGCCCCGTCGAAGAGGCGGTACGGAGTCTGCTCGGGTGAGCCGCATCCGTACCGCCTTCTCGACGGGCCGCCGACCGGGAGTGCCCGGCTAGATCATTTCTCCCAGCTCATCTTCCTCGATCCGGGCTTCCCTGCGGGCCTCCGCGACATGCTCCTCCACCTCGGCCTGCGGTAGCTTCGACCGCAGAGCCAGCAGGTAGACGATCGCCGCGAGCGCCAGGTTGACCAGGAAGCCCCACCCGAGCCCGATGTAGCCCAGCCCGCCGTCGTAGTCGCCCACCCAGCTGATGATGGCCAGGCCGCCCAGCCACGGCACGACCCAGGTCGCGCCCGCTTTCCAGTCCATCTTCGGCGAGCGGCCCTTGTCGAGTGCCTCGAAGATCGCCAGGAAGACGAACCCGATGCAGATCGTCACGAACAGCTTCCAGTTGGTCTTCCAGCCGGCCCAGTAGACGATCAGATTCGCGGAGTACAGGGCGAGAAACGGAATGATGTCTCCGCCGGGCACTCGGAACGGTCGCTCCTGGTCCGGGATCTGGCGTCGCATGGCGGCCAGCACGAGCGGGCCCGCACCGAACGACAACACCGTCGCCGAGGTGATGAAACCGACCAGCTGCTGCCAGCTCGGGAAGGGCAGGAAGACGATCAGACCCAGCACGAACGTGACGAGCAGGCTCACCATCGGAGCCCCCCGCGATGTCGTCTTGGTGAGGCCCTCCGGCGCGTTCCGGTTCTGCCCCATCGCGTAGGAGATGCGCGCGGTGACCGTGGTGTAGATCAAGCCGGTGTCCGCGGGAGAGATCACCGCATCGACGTACAGGATGTAGGCCAGCCAGCCCAGCCCGATCGCGCTCGCGATCGCTGCCAGCGGGCCGAAGTCGTTCGCGAACGAGAGGCTGAGCCAGCCGCCCGAAGACTTCAGGTCATGACCCGGAACCGCACCGATGAAGGCGACCTCGAGAAGAATGTAGATCACCGCGGTGAGCAGCACCGAACCGATGATCGCGAACGGCACGTTCCGCTTCGGATTGCTCGTCTCGCCGGCCAGCTCCACGCCCTGCCGGAAGCCCAGGAAGGAGAACGTGATCCCCGCCGTGGAGATGGCGGTGAACACGCCCTTCGCCCCGCCCGGCGAGAACCCGCCGAAACTGGCGGTCGAGAAGTTGCTGCCGTGGAAGGCGGTGACGAAGAAGGCCGCGATCACCATGAGGATGACGCCCAGCTTCCACCACACCAGGACGTTGTTCACCCGGGCGAACCAGCGGATACCGAAGTAGTTCAGCGCCACGAAGCAGGCCATCGCGATGACCGCCACGAGGTATCCCAGCCCGGTGAGCGTGTGGGTACCGGTCGACGGATGGGAAACGGTGAAGTCCGCCCACTTGGTGGCGTACTGCAGAGCTCCCTCCACCTCGATGGGAGCCACGGTCGCCGCGGCGATCCAGGTGATCCAGCCCATGGTGTAGCTGGCGAACGATCCGAACGACAGGTGCGGGAACCGCACCACACCGCCGGACAGCGGGAACATCGTGCCCAGCTCCGCATAGCAGAGCCCGATGAGCAGAATCATCACCGCGGCGATCGCCCAGGAGAACACCGAGGCGGGCCCCGCCTCCCGGGCCGCGTTCAGCGCTCCGAACAGCCAGCCCGAGCCGATGATCGAGCCGACGCCCGCGAACAACAGGCTGATCCGGCCCATGTCCCGGCGCAGTCTGGGCTCTTCCGCAGGCTCTCCGGGAGGCCTGGAAATCGTTGTCATGAGACCAACCCCTGTCGTCTCTCTGCCCTAGCCTCCTGGGGGGCTTTCTTCTCTCGTGTTTTCACAGCCCACCCCTGCCCAGCAACGTGACTGTCATGTCAGGCGAAAGGTGAGGAGAAGCGCCGCCCGGCTGCTCGCGCGGCATGCTGGCTCCGGTCCTGCCCGGCTCCGGTCTGCCCGGCTCCGGTCCTGCGGAGCGTAGTACAAGCCGGAGTGGATCGGCAGGGGCGACGCGGACGCGGCTCAGTCCACTCGGACGGCTGCGCTGCAGGGGCCGGAGCTCGGGGAACGGACCCGAGCGGGCCAACTGCGGTTGCCGCGGCCGACGGGTGGCGGGAGCCTGACCCTTGGTTGAACGGGCGGCTCGCACCCGCGCTCCCGCAACCCCACGAACCACCCCAACGCCACCGCCCCCGGAGGGTGACCATGCCCAAGATGACCGAGTACAGCAATGGAACGCCGTGTTGGATCACTCTGTCGGCGCCCGATCTCAACGAAGCCAAGGATTTCTACGGGCAGGTGTTCGGCTGGGACTTCGACGACATGGGAGAGGAGTTCGGCCACTACCAGATCGCGAAGCGCCACGGGGAACCGGTCGCCGGGATCGGCCCGCACGTGTCCACATCTGGGGACCCCGCGTGGATGACGTTTCTGTCGACGGACGATCTGGACGCCATCGCGAAGAAGATCCCGGACGCGGGCGGTGCCGTGGTGACCGAGCCGATGGACGTCCCCGGCCAGGGCCGCATGGTGGTGGCCTCCGACGCCGCCGGCGCGCCCTTCGGGCTCTGGCAGGGCACCGGCATGCACGGCGCGGGGCTGGCCAACGAAACCGGCACGTTCGTCTGGAACGAGAACCTGTCCACCGACCCGGCCCGCGCCCGCGACTTCTATCAGCAGGTCTTCGGCTACGCCTACGAGAAGCCGGAGGGCATGGACACGTCCGAGATCGCCGAGTACCACATGGCCAAGGTTGACGGGCGGCCGGTCGGTGGCATCGGCTCGCAGCCCCGCATGCTCCCCCCGGGCACGCCGTCGTTCTGGAACACCTACTTCTGCGTCGACGACACCGACCAGTCGGTGGCCACGATCAGGCAGCAGGGCGGCGAGATCCTCGTGGAGCCGCAGGACGCGCCGTTCGGCCGGTTCGCTGTCGCCCGGGACAAGGGCGGAGCGAGCTTCGCCGTCGTGACCCCTCCGGCCGGCTGACGGGGCGGCCTTTCGGCGTTCAGGCCCGTACGTGGAGGGGCGCGGGCCGTTCATGCTCCGCGCTCCGCATGAGGAGGGGCCGCAGGGGACCGGTGCGGGTTGTCGTACTGTCCCAGTGCACAAGGGCTCCTTCTGCCACACCGGTTGGGGGCACATGAGTGCACGGGACAGACCGGGAGGCGGGCCAGGCGCATGGTGCGGAGCAACACGGGATCCGACGGTGAGCGGCAGGGGGAGCCTTCGCGCCGCCGGCTGTTCGCCCTGACCGGCAGCACCGCGCTGGCGGCGCTGGGGGCGGCGGGCTGCGGCTCGGGTGGGAGCAGCGCGAAGGGCGGCGGAAAGAGTTCCGCGTCCGGCTCATCTTCCGGATCCGACCCCGGCCCCGGTGCCGAGGGCCGGGTGATCGCGCCGCCCGCCACCGGTGTGCTGGCCGCCAACGTCAACCAGAACCTGGACCGGATCAACTTCGGTGAGTCGGCCGCCGTCTCAGGTACCTGGATCCGGGGCTTCTACGTCATGTCGGACGCCGGCCACGGGAACCCGGCGACTCAGCCCGGCCTCGCGAAGCTGCTCCGGGCCGCGGCGCGCGGCTACGGAACCGTCCTGGGTCTGAAGTTCCAGTACGCGAACGAGCCGATACCGGTGCCCGGCAGCCCGGCCATGCGGACCGCGCTCGCCCGGCTGGGCAGGGTACTGGCCGCGACCATGGGCAAGGTCGACATCCTGACCATCGGCAACGAGCCGTTCTTCGAGACGAGGGGGACGGACCGCAACACCTCTCGCATCAACACCTTCTACGAGACGCTCGCGCTGCACACCGCCCGGTACCGGCAGCAGCACTTCCCATCGGGCTGTCGGACGAAGATCTACATGGGTGCGCTCACCGGTCTGGACAAGCCCGCCGACCGGACAGCGCAGACACGGCGCTGGATGACCTTCACCGCCCGGACCCGCTCCATCGCCGGAGTGGACATCCACCCGCACGTGGCCGATCCCTCCGACGCGCAGAAGTACGTCGACTACGTGCTGCCTTGGCTCCGCCCCGACCAACGCTTCCTCGCCACGGAGTTCTCCCTGGTACTGCTCTGGAAGGCCCACCTGAGCGACTCGGTCGACCCGCACTTCGCGGCCGTCAACGGCCTCCGGCGCGGCACTCCTGTCTGGCAGGTCATCAGGGATGCCACCCGGCAGCCGTTCGGCGAGAAGAAGTGGAACGACTTCCTGCTCTCCTGCTCCTGGTACGCGGCCAACCGGAACTTCCTGACGGAGCAGATGCGGCGCTTCCGCAGTACCGGAAGGCTCGCCGTGGCCGGCTACGGCATCACCCAGGACGAGGCGGCAGCACGGGACTTCGGGCCGAACAGCCATCCCTGGGTGATCAACAGCCTGTTCTGCCCTTACACGTGTATGCCCGAGCCCAGCGGCCTGCCCGGGCGAAACACCACCTGGTGCGGCCAGTTCCGCTCCGCTCAGCACCGATGAAGACACCGGACCTGGCGCTGCCTACGGAGCCGTCCGACCTCACCATCTTCCGACCAGCCGGTCACCGACACCTGGAACGCCACCGCGCCGATCGGGGGTCACCCTGGACAGCACGACGGGTACGGTGACTGCGCGGTAAAACGACAACCGATCAGAATCGATCTGCCGCACGCTCTTGCAGCGGCGTTACGGCCGTGGCCAGGTGGCCGTATGTCAGGTGCTACTGGATGAGCGCACACGCAACTGGGGGAGGACGAAGAGCTGGTGCCTCGGGCCGTCGGGCCTGTCCAGCCTGCGCGACAGCAGCTCCACCGCGCACACGCCGACTTCGTGCTTGGCCGGCGCGACCGCGCTCAGCGGCGTGTCCGCGAGTGCTGCCACCTCGTCGTCGTAGGCCACGATCGCCACGTCGTCGGGGGCGGACAGTGAGCGTTCACGCAGGCGCCTGAGCAGCGTGAGTGCCTCGTTGTCAGGGTGGGCAACGACGGCATCGACCCGACGGTCAGCCGCAGCGTCGAGGAGCTGCTTGAACTGGCAGTCGTATTCGGGGCTTTCGGGGGGCCAGTTGCCGATGTCGAAGACGGAAGCCGGGCGGAGCACCTCGAGCCCCTCGGCCCGCACCGCCGCTTCGAACCCCTCGACGACCCGGGGCGCCGTCGGACTGGTCCCCCGTACCAGCAGCGCGATACGCTGCCGCCCAGCCTCGACCAGGTGCCGCACAGCCATGCGTGCGCCATGGACATGGTCGGAGACCACATGGTCGAGCGCCCCGGCCGTGCTGAAATCGGACCGCCGCTCCACCAGGACGGTGGGTACCGGCAGGCTTTCGTGCCAACCCTGCGGCTCGGACGGCACGATGAGGAGTCCTTCGACCCCGTCGGCGACCATCTGGTCGGCCTGCGTCCGCTCCACATCCGCACGGTAGTTGGAGATGTCCAGGATCAGCCGGATGTTGTGGGCCGCGGCGGCCTCGCGCGCACCCTTGATGACCTCGGGATAGTAGTAGGTCGCGGACGGGACGATCATGCCGACGGGGCGCTCTCGGCGCTCCCGGCTCCGTGCCTCGGGGCTCGGGCGGGCGTTGGCCGGTGCCGTCTCCGCCCAGCGCTCGGGAAATACGGCGCCACCGTGCACCCGGGCAACCAGCCCACGATCGGCCAGGCTCTCCACGTCGCGGCGGACGGTCACCGGGGAGACGCCGAGTTCAGCAGCGAAATCCGTGACCCTCAGGGCCCCGTCCTTTTGCAAGCGACGCAGAATCGCCTGATGCCTGTCCTCCGCGTGCACGCTGTACTCCCCTCGCAACGACACTCCTGTTCAGAGGCAGTCTAGCTGGGCGATAGATCGATTGTGTTCGTTTCCCTCTGTACGAACAAATTTTGGCTGTTCGTGCTCGAACCGTTGCCTGCTTTGCGACGTGCATGCTAGAAACCCAGCCCATCAGGCCAGCGTCGGCGGAACGGCGCGCTCCAGCCGAAAGGGCTGTCTCCCATGACCTCTGCCTTGCCACGCCGTGTGTTCCTTCAGCTGACGGGAGGCACCGCTCTGGCCGTCGGAATCGCGGCCGGCACCGCGCCGCCGGCCACAGCCACGGAGCCTGCCATCGGCTCATCCACCAACGACGCGGTCACCGGCGAGTTCGCCGCCCTGCGCACGAAGTGGCGCGATCTGATGCTTGGCACCGGGTTCAGCCCCACGGCCGAGCCCTTCAGGACACTGCTCGCCAACCTCGGTACGTCCGCACAGGAATTCCTGTCCACCATGGCCCCGGCGCAGGGCTCGCTGTGGCCGGATGCGGTCTGGGCGGACCCCGACCCGGACACGGACGCACAGTCGTACGGCTTCTCCGCGAACATGAATACCGGCTACACCCGGCTGAACACGATGGCCCAGGCGTGGGCGCAGCCCGGCACCGGGCTCACCGGAGACGCCACACTGCTCCAAGCAGTCCTGACCGGTCTCGACCACATCAACACCCAGGTGTTCAACGAGAACACCAAGCAATACGGCAACTGGTGGAACTTCCAGATCGGCGCGCCGCAGGCGCTGATGGACACCTGTGTGCTGCTCTACGACCACCTGACCGCCGACCGGATCGACCGCTACTGCCGGGCGGTCGACCACTTCATCCCGGATTCGGTGTTCGCCTCGTACACGGGCACCAGCACCGGCGCCAACCGTGTCGATCTGTGCCGGGGTGTCGTCGTGCGCGGCCTGGTGGGCGAGAATGCGGCGAAAGTCTCGCTGGCCGCGCAGTCCCTGGCCCCGGTCTTCCCCTATGTGACCTCCGGGGACGGTTTCTACGACGACGGCTCGTTCATCCAGCACACCTACGTGCCTTACATCGGTGGCTACGGAGCGGTCCTGCACGATGGCGTGGGCCGGCTGCTGGCGTTGCTGCGCGGATCGGCCTGGGAGCTGCACGACCCCAACACCCAGCTCTTCCTCGACACCGTCGACAAGGCCATCGCACCGTTCATTTACAACGGCCTGATGATGGACAACGTCTCCGCCCGTGGCATCAGCCGCGCAGGCACCTCCGACCACACCAGGGCGGTCGGGCTGCTCGCCTCCATCCTGTTGGTCGGCCAGGGCGCGAGTCCGGAGGAGAACACGCGGTGGCGCGCCATGGTCAAGGGGTGGATGCAGCGTGACTACTACGCCCCGCCGCTGAAGAGCCCCGGGCTGAGCCTGGTGCGGGCTTCCCTGCTGCAGTCTCTGCAGGACGACACATCCGTAAAGCCCGCCCCCGAGCCGGTCGCGCACCGCCTCTTCCACAACATGGACCGCGCCACCCACCGCCGTCGCGGCTGGGCCGCCTCCGTCTCCATGGCCTCCCGGCGCATCGCCTACTACGAGTTCGGCAACGGCGAGAACGCCCACGGCTACCACAGCGGCTCCGGCTGGCTGTCCTGGTGGGGCTCCGACCACGGCCTGGAACAGTACTCGGACGCCTTCTGGCCGACTGTCGACCCCTACCGCCTGCCCGGCATCACCGCATCACGCAAACCGCTCGCCGACGGTGAGGGCGGCAACTGGGGCGCCCGCCGTCCCGACGTCGCATGGGTGGGCGGCACCACTGACGGCGAATTCGGTGCCACCGGCCAGCACCTCAAAGGCCTGTCGTCCACCATGAGCGCCCGGAAGTCCTGGTTCTGGCTCGACGACTCGATCGTCTGCCTCGGCGCGGGCGTCACCGCCACCGACGGGTACGCCGTCGAAACCACCATCGACAACCGCGCCCTCGGCACCGCCGGCGCCCCCACGCTGACCGTGGACGGCCAGGTCCAGCCCACCCGGCAGGGTTGGAGCCGCACCTTCGACGACGCGAAGTGGGCGCATATCGCGGGCCACGCCGGTTACGTCTTCCTCGGCGGCGCTGCGGTCAGCGCGGTACGCGAGGAGCGCACGGGTACCTGGCACGACATCAACACCGGGGGGCCCACCACCCCGATCACCCGTCGCTACCTGACCCTCTACACCGACCACGGCATCGACCCCACCGACGCCGGATACGCCTACCTCATGCTGCCCGGCGCCAGCAAGAAGACCACGGCCCACCGCGTCGGCGAAATCCAGTCGCTGAAGATCATCGCCAACGGCAGCCGCCAGCAGGGCATTCGCGTTCCCAAGCTCGGCCTGACCGCAGTCAACTTCTGGGCCGCGGGTATGGTCGACACGGTCACAGCGAGTGCCCCCGCATCCGTCCTGATCCGCGAGAACCGGGACGGCACCGCGACCGTCGTCGTCTCCGACCCGTCCCGCCAGGCCACCAGCCTCGACATCACTTGGCACAAACAAGTCAGCGGAGTGATCTCCAAGCCCGCCACCGTCACTGCGGCGTCCACCGGATCCTCGCTGAAGCTCAGCTTCGGCGACCTCACCCGCACCGCCGGCGCCTGCCAAACGATCAAGGTCCGCCTCGGCTGACCCCCTGGACCGCGGGCGCGCCGGGACTGGGCGCGCCCGCTCACCCGGCAATCCCGGAGGAGACAATGCGACGAAGCATGGTTCCGTCAGCCCTGTGTGCCCTGCTTACAGTGCGGCGCGCGCTCCGCAAGACCGTCCTGGGCGCGGGGGCCACCGCGCTCGCCGTGATCCCGGCCCTGGCCTCACCCGCGTCCGCGGCCGGCTTCACGGTGTACACCAACGAACGAAACACCATCACGCCCGGACTGCGGCAGTACGGCGCCGTCAAGTCCACCGTCGTCTACGACGCCTTCAAGTTCACCTGCGACGCCCAGGGCTGCTACTCCAACGGCGGGGCCCTGCCCGCCAAAGCCACGTATGAGGCCACAGTCCAGGAGTACGTCAGCCAGTTCGGGGGCGACGCGTCCTCCCCGGTGGTGCTGGACTTCGAGAACATCGTGCTCACCGCCCTGTCCGGGCAGGCCGCCACCAACGCGTTCAATCTGTGGAAGCAGCTCATCACCTGGACCCACGAGGCGGTGCCCTCCGCCCCGGTCGGCATGTACGGCTACGACTGGTCCACCCAGAACAACAGTCTCATCAAGCAACTCCATCAGAACGGCCTGTTCGACTTCTTCGCACCCCGCGCATACTGGGACAGCGGCGAGACCCAGTCCAGCTGGTCCAGCCAGCTCGACCAGGCCATCGCCAATGACCACTCCCTCGCCCCCGGCCGGCCCGTCTACCCCTACATCAATCCCCAGCAGATCAACGGCGGCTACCTGTCCGGCAGCACCTGGTCCTACGTCATGAATCAGCTCAAGTCCAAGACCGAAGGCGCCGTGGTCTGGGAACCGTCGGCCTCCGACTCCTCCGCCTGCAACTGGGTCCTGCAGAACTCCTACGAGATGGGCGTCATCACCGGCACCTCCAGCAGCGGTCCGCTGACGGCCACCGCAACAGCCCCCAGCGGCAGCTGCGTTGTACCGCACGGGACGACCACCACGATCCCCGTCACGATCAAGAACACCTCCGGCTCCACCACGGCCGCCACCACCATGCAGAGCTTCACCGGAGCGCCCCAGGGCATCACGGGCACCTGGACGTACTGGAACGTCCCGTCGCTGGCACCGGGGGCGACCTGGACCACGGCCCTGATCCTGACGATCCCGTCGTCGGAGACCTGGAGCACCGCTCTGTTCCACCTTCGTACCGGGCTGAGCGACACCCGCTACGCCGTCATCGTCCAATGAGCCAACCAAGTCCAACGGACGAATGGACCGGCTGAGCGAGGAGATCCACCTGCAACGGGGAAACGTCCGGCACTTCGCCGTCGACGACTTCGCGCTGCGCCGCGGACATCACTACGCCGTCCCTGCGGGGAGGTCGTCCAGCCGGGCGGCCCGGCGAGAATCGACGGCTACCTGGCCGGATGTTTTATCGGCACCCGCACACTCCCGGGCTGCTGTTCCTCAGCACTCGATGATGTTCACCGCGAGCCCGCCCCGCGCGGTCTCCTTGTACTTGACCGACATGTCGGCGCCGGTCTCCTTCATGGTCTTGATGACCTTGTCCAGGGACACCTTGTGGCTGCCGTCGCCGCGCATCGCCATCCTGGCCGCGGTGACCGCCTTGACCGCGGCCATGCCGTTGCGCTCGATGCACGGGATCTGGACCAGGCCGCCGACCGGGTCACAGGTCAGGCCCAGGTTGTGTTCCATGCCGATCTCGGCGGCGTTCTCCACCTGCTCGGGGGAGCCGCCGAGTACCTCGGCCAGCGCGCCGGCCGCCATGGAGCAGGCGGAGCCGACTTCCCCCTGGCAGCCGACCTCGGCGCCCGAGATGGAGGCGTTCTCCTTGAAGAGCATGCCGATGGCGCCAGCGGAGAGCAGGAAACGGACCACGCCCTCCTCGTCGGCGCCGGGCACGAAGTTGATGTAGTAGTGCAGTACGGCGGGGATGATGCCGGCCGCGCCGTTGGTCGGGGCGGTGACGACGCGGCCGCCCGCGGCGTTCTCCTCGTTCACGGCCATCGCGTAGAGGGTGATCCACTCCATGGCCCGGGCCAGAGGTTCACCCTCGGCGCGCAGCTGGCGGGCCGAGTGGGCGGCGCGGCGGCGGACCTTGAGGCCACCGGGAAGTATGCCCTCACCGGACATGCCGCGCGAGACGCAGGACTGCATGACCGCCCAGATGTCGAGCAGCCCTTCGCGGATCTCGGCCTCGGTGCGCCAGGCCATTTCGTTCTCGAGCATCAGGGCGGAGATCGACAGGCCGGTCTCGCGGGTCAGCCGCAGCAGCTCGTCGCCGGTGCGGAAGGGGTGCTTCAGGACGGTGTCGTCGAGGACGATGCGGTCCTCGCCGACAGCGTCCTCGTCCACGACGAAGCCGCCGCCCACCGAGTAGTACGTCTTCTCCAGCAGCGGGGCGCCCTCGTGGTCGTGCGCGAAGACCGTCATGCCGTTGGCGTGGTACGGCAGCGCCTTGCGGCGGTGCAGGATCAGGTCAGCGTCGTAGTCGAAGGCGATGTCGTGCGCGCCCAGGAGATTGATGCGGCCGTCGCTGCGGATCGCGTCGATCCGCTGGTCGGCGTGTTCGACGTCCACCGTGCGGGGCGACTCGCCCTCCAGACCGAGGAGCACCGCCTTCGGGGTGCCGTGCCCGTGGCCGGTCGCGCCCAGCGAGCCGAAGAGTTCGGCGCGCACCGACGCGGTGTGGGCCAGCAGACCCTCGTTCTTCAGGCGGCGGGCGAACATCCG
Organism: Streptomyces sp. NPDC051322; assembly: GCF_040689485.1. Lineage (NCBI taxonomy): Bacteria > Bacillati > Actinomycetota > Actinomycetes > Kitasatosporales > Streptomycetaceae > Streptomyces > Streptomyces sp. NPDC051322. The sequence goes on from NZ_JBFBAK010000008.1 coordinate 146,446, forward strand.
GGCGGCCCGCATGGGGCCGACCGTATGGGAGCTGGACGGGCCGATGCCGATCGAGAACAGGTCGAAGACCGAGATGGCCACGGGGAACTCCTAGCTGGTTGGTAGACGCCGTTGTCTGCCGGGGTGGTGCAGATGCGTGAGCGAAGTACACGGTGCGGGGCACCGCGCGCACGGTCCAGTGTGCGCGGTGCCCCGTGGTTCGAACAAAAACCGTACGAAAGCGTACGGAACTGCTATTTCAGGCCGGGGTACAGCGGGTGCTTCGCCGCCAGGGCGGTGACCCGGGCGGCCAGCGCTTCCCGGTCGTAGGACGGCTTGAGCGCGGCCGCGATGATGTCCGCGACCTCGGTGAAGTCCGCCGCCTGGAATCCGCGGGTGGCCAGGGCCGGCGTACCGATCCGCAGGCCCGATGTGACCATCGGCGGGCGGGGGTCGTTCGGGATGGCGTTGCGGTTGACCGTGATGCCGACCTCGTGGAGGCGGTCCTCGGCCTGCTGGCCGTCCAGCTCGGAGTTGCGCAGGTCGACGAGGACCAGGTGCACGTCCGTACCGCCGGAGAGCACCGAGACGCCGTGTTCGGTGACGTCGGCCTGCACCAGGCGCTCCGCCAGGATGCGGGCACCGTCCAGGGTGCGCTGCTGGCGGTCCTTGAAGTCGTCGGTCGCCGCGACCTTGAAGGAGACCGCCTTGGCCGCGATCACATGCTCCAGCGGGCCACCCTGCTGACCGGGGAAGACCGCGGAGTTGATCTTCTTGGCGAGCTCGGCGGTGGAGAGGATCACGCCACCGCGCGGGCCGCCGAGGGTCTTGTGCGTGGTGGTGGTGACGACGTGCGCGTGTGGGACCGGGGAGGGGTGCAGACCCGCGGCCACCAGGCCGGCGAAGTGCGCCATGTCGACCATCAGGTACGCGCCGACCTCGTCGGCGATCTTCCGGAACGCGGCGAAGTCCAGCTGCCGGGGGTAGGCGGACCAGCCGGCCACGATCAGTTTCGGCTGGGACTCCTTGGCGAGGCGGGCGACCTCGGCCATGTCGACCTCGCCGGTCTGCTCGTCGACGTGGTAGGCGACCACGTTGTAGAGCTTGCCGGAGAAGTTGATCTTCATGCCGTGGGTCAGGTGCCCGCCGTGTGCGAGGTTCAGGCCCATGATCGTGTCACCGGGCTTGAGCAGCGCGAACATGGCGGCGGCGTTGGCCTGGGCACCCGAGTGCGGCTGCACGTTCGCGTGCTCGGCGCCGAAGAGCGCCTTCACCCGGTCGATGGCGATCTGCTCGATGACATCGACGTGCTCGCAGCCGCCGTAGTAGCGGCGGCCGGGGTAGCCCTCGGCGTACTTGTTGGTGAGGACCGAGCCCTGGGCCTCCATGACGGCGACCGGAGCGAAGTTCTCCGAGGCGATCATTTCGAGGGTGGACTGCTGGCGGTCCAGCTCGGCGTCGACAGCGGCGGCGACGTCCGGGTCGAGCTCATGGAGGGAGGAGTTCAGAAGCGACATCAAAAGTCCCTAGTTGCCGGCGGAGAGAGCGTCGTACTCGTCGGCGGAGAGCAGATCGTCCGGCTCACCGGTGACGCGCACCTTGAACAGCCAACCGCCCTCGAAGGGGGCGGTGTTCACCAGCGACGGGTCGTCGATGACGTCCTGATTGACCTCGGTGATCTCACCGGAGACCGGTGCGTACAGGTCGCTGACCGACTTGGTCGACTCCAGCTCACCGCAGGTCTCGCCCGCGGTCACCGTGGAGCCGGCCTCAGGGAGCTGTGCGTAGACGACGTCGCCGAGCGCGTTGGCCGCGAACTCGGTGATGCCGACCGTCGAGACGCCGTCCTCGGCGCCCGACAGCCACTCGTGCTCCTTGCTGTAACGCAGCTGCTGGGGGTTGCTCATGACCTGATTCTCCCGGATGCGGTGGAGTGCTGATGAACGGATGTCTTGAGTGCTGAGATGAAGGCGGGACCCGGAGGGGTGTGCTGGGTCACTTCTGGCGCTTGTAGAAGGGGAGCGCCACGACCTCGTACGGCTCATGCGTACCGCGAATGTCCACGCCCACGCCGGAGGTGCCCGGCTCGGCGTGTGCCGCGTCGACGTAGGCCATGGCGATCGGCTTGCCGATGGTGGGCGAGGGGGCGCCCGATGTGACCTCGCCGATCACCCGGCCTTCGGCGACGACCGGATAGCCCGCCCGGGGGACCCGGCGGCCCTCGGCGATCAGGCCGACCAGCTTGCGCGGCGGGTTCGAGGACGCCCGCTCGGCGGCGGCCTCCAGGGCGGTGCGCCCGACGAAGTCGCCCTCCTTCTCGAACTTGACGACCCTGCCGAGACCGGCGTCGAAGGGCGTCAGCGCGGTGGTCAGCTCGTGCCCGTAGAGCGGCATGCCCGCCTCCAGGCGCAGCGTGTCGCGGCAGGAGAGACCACAGGGAACCAGACCCACCGGGGCGCCGGCCTCGGTCAGTGCCTGCCACACCTTCTCGGCGTCGGACGGGGCGACGAACAACTCGAAGCCGTCCTCGCCGGTGTAGCCGGTACGGGCGATCAGCGCGGGGACGCCGGCGACCGTGCCGGGCAGGCCGGCGTAGTACTTCAGTCCGTCCAGGTCGGCGTCGGTCACCGACTTCAGGATGCCGGGGGACTCCGGGCCCTGCACCGCGATCAGGGCATACGCGTCGCGGTCGTCCCGCACCTCGGCGTCGAAGCCCGACGAACGCTCCACCAGTGCGTCCAGCACGGTCTGCGCGTTGCCCGCATTGGCCACGACCAGGTATTCGCTTTCGGCCAGCCGGTAGACGATCAGGTCATCGAGGATCCCGCCGTCCTCCCGGCAGATCATCGTGTAGCGGGCCCGGCCCGCGCCGACGGTGCCGATGTTGCCGACCAGCGCGTGGTTCAGCAGATCCACGGCCTGCGCGCCGGTGATGGTGATCTCGCCCATGTGCGAGAGGTCGAAGAGTCCGGCGCGGGTCCGTACGGCGTTGTGCTCGTCGCGTTCACTGGCGTACCGCAGCGGCATGTCCCAGCCCGCGAAGTCGGTCATCGTGGCGCCCAGCGAACGGTGCAGGGCGTCGAGCGCTGTGTGGCGCGGGGTGGGGTCGGGGGTGGTGCTCATATGTGGGGCTCCCGGGGCATGACAGGCGAGGGTGATTCCTCCCCATCTGTCATCGGAACCTGAGAGGTTCGCCGGCGCCTGTTGAGAAGGCTCGGCTTGCACCTTGGGTGGGACCGCACGGCGGCGGCCCGCTTTTCAGATCTGCCTCGTCCGCGCGGTACGGGGCCTGAGAGATTACAAGGGAGGGACTTGCTCCTTCGGCGCCCCGGCAACTGACCGGGGACTCTCCCGCGCGGATTCGAACGGCCTGTATGGAGTTGGCGCGCACATCATCGCACGGCGGGTGCGACCGGCAAATCACTTGTCCCGCATTACCGTTTCTTTACACTTCTTGGGCAGGGGTTCACTGCGGGACGGGCGGCCTGACGGGGGACCCGACGGGCGTCCCTACGGGGGGAGCGGTCATGACGGGGCAGACACAGGGCGCGGTGACACCGTTGAGGAGTCCGGCTTTACCGGCCGGCGGGCCGGGCGCGTCGGCACGGGAGGCGATGGGCCGTCCGCCAGGGCCGGTGACAGCGCCCACCGTCCGCGATCTGCGGGACCGGGCCGGCCACAGCCCGTACGGCCTGCACTTCGCGCCGGGGGACGTGGTGGTTGTGTCCGGTCTGCCCGGCAGCGGCAAATCCACCCTGCTGAACCGGGCCGCCGCGGCCCACCGCATCGACTCGCAGGACGCACGGGAGCGCTGGGAGGTCCGGATGCCCCGCTTTCTGCCCTACTGGAGCTACCGACCGCTGGTGCGGATCGCGCATTACGCGGGGCTGTGGCGGGCGCTGCGCTCCGGCGAGAGCGTCGTCGTGCACGACTGCGGCACCCAGGCCTGGGTGCGCGGCCGGCTCGCCCGCGCGGCCCGGCGGCGCGGCTGCGCACTGCATCTGCTGCTGCTCGACGTGACGCCGGATGTGGCGCGGGCCGGACAGACCGAGCGGGGCCGGGGCGTCTCCGCGTACGCCTTCGCCAGGCACCGGCGGGCGATCGGCCGACTGGTGCGCGACGCGGAGAGCGAACGGCTGCCCGCCGGCTGCGGCTCGGCGGTGCTGCTCGACCGTGCGGCGGCGGGGGTGCTGAGCCGGATCGGTTTCGGAGACGGGCCCGGTGGCGCGGACGGGCCCGGTTACGCAGAAGGGCGGAACCACGACGGGGCGCCGGGTCGTTAGGGTCGTTCGGTACACGACAGGTAAGAAGGGGATATCTCGGTGGACATGGCATGGCCGGGCAATGAGCTCGAAGAGGTACTGACGGCCTCGGTCGGTAACCCCGCCGCGGGCGGCCGGCTGATCGAGGTGCTCGGGCGCAGCAGCCTCTGGGTGCCGCTGCCCAACGGCGGCAGCAACGACAGCCGTGCGCTCGACCTGCCCACCCTCGACCTGGACGGCGGCGCGTACGTGCCGGCCTTCAGTTCCGAGGCGGAGTTCCTGCGGTGCGTCGGCTCGCACCTCTCCTTCACCGTGGCGCCCGCCGTCGAGTTCGCCCGGGGTCTTCCACCGCAACTCGGCATAGCCGTGAACCCGGGCGGCGCGGTCGGTATGCCGCTTCCGCCGCCCGCCGTCGCCGAGCTCTGCCGGGCCGGGCGCACCTTGCTGGACGGGCCGGCGAGCGGCGGACGGGTGCGGCTCTTCGAACCGGACTGGCAGGAGGACCCGGTGGACTTCCTCTCGGTGGCCGCCGGCGAGTTCGAGCAGATCGGCGTGGTCCGTTCGGCCCGCAGGGCGCTCGCGTCGATCGAGGGCGGCGACCCGGTTCTCTTCGTGGGCGTCGAGTTCGCGACCTGGGACGGCGCGGGCCGGGACGCCCCGATGGACGCGCTCGGCCGGGCGCTCGGCCGGGTCGAGGTGCGCTGGCCGGTCAATCTCCTGCTGCTCGACGTGGCACAGGATCCGGTCGTCGACTGGATGCTGGAGAAGATACGGCCCTTCTACGTCAGGGACGCGCTGACGCCCTCCTAGTGGGTGCCCACGCCTCCGCCCGCCTAAGCTGGTGCAATGCACGGCACGACCGACCGGCGAGCGACTGGCCGACGGGGGAGCCTCCCAGCGACTGCTGGGGGAGGGCGGATCGACGAGGGGCGGGACAGCGAGTGAGTGCGTCGGGCACGGCGGAGGCCGGGCAGGTCGAGCACATGCTGCGACAGGTGACCCCCGGGCGCTACGACGCCTATGAGGCGTTGCTGCACGCGCTGGCCGACAGCCACCTCTGGATGCTGCTCTGGCACGGCCAGGCCGGGTCGGCCGACGCGCAGTACGGGAACATGGAAGTCGCCGGGCTCGGCTACGCCCCGTGTGTGACCTCCGCCCAGGAGCTGGCGGTCAGTGGCTGGAATCGTTCGCACGAGGTGATCACCGGGCGCGATCTGGCCCGCTCGCTCTACCCGGACCGCTGGGGCATCTGGTTGAACCCGCACGCACCCGGCGGTGGCGTCGGGATCCCGTGGACCGATCTGCGGCGGATCGCCACCGGACTCGACCGGATGCCGGCCGGTCCGCTGCGGCTGTCCGAACCCGCCATCGACATCCCGCAGTTCTACGCGCTGCTCGGCCAGAACGCCCACCGCACCCCCGCGGTCCGCTCGCTGCGCCGTGTCTGGGTACAGCCCGCCCTCGGCACCCCGTATCTGGCCATCGGCCTCGATCTTTACGACACCGGTCAGCAATCCGTCGACTCCGTACGGGCGATGATGCAGCAGTCGATCGCCGCGGTGCCCGACGGGCTCCCCGTGTCGACGGTCGCGATGTCCGACGAGTACGACCCGGTCGGAATGTGGCTGCGGGCCAACTCCCGCCCGTTTTACGACCGCGAGGCGCAGGTGGCCCCGTCGCCCGCCGCCGGCTACGGCTACCCGCCAGTAGGCTGACCACCGACCAAAGGGCCCATAGCGCCCGTTGGGGGTCATGTCCGGCCTGATTCGTTGAGCGGCGCACCAACCGCTCACGCGATCCGCCCGTCCGGATAACGGAGTGTCGCTGACCGCATCACGGTTGCGCAAACATTCACCGTGAGGTCTGGCGGGTGATCACAACGGCGATGAAGACTCCCCGCTAACGAGCATCGCCGTGCCTTCTGCACGACGCGTTCTACGAGCAACTTTCGAACTTCAGACGTCACATCAGCACAGTGGCATCACCCGATGCGCTTGATGCACTGCAGCCGCCACCGCGGCAGGTATGGGCCGGCCACCGCCGGCCGGGAGGGGTCAAAGGCACTGTGACCGCACCGATCGAGACCACCGGATCGACTGCCTCAGCGCAGCCGGAGGCAGTACTCACGGGGGCCGCGCAGAGCCAGATCGAGGGCCGCTCGCTCGGCCGGATCGCCTGGACGCGCTTCAAGCGGGACAAGGTCGCCATGGCCGGCGGGGTCGTCGTGATCCTGCTGATCCTGGTCGCCGCACTGTCCAAGCCGATCCAGGCGCTGTTCGGGCTCGACCCGGACGCCTTCCACCAGAGCCTCGTCGACCCGGCACTGCTGGCGCCCAAGGGCAGCTTCGGCGGTATCAGTTGGAGCCACCCGCTGGGCGTCGAACCGCAGACCGGCAGGGACATCCTGGCGCGCATCATCGAGGGCTCCTGGGTCTCGCTGGTGGTCGCCGCGGGTTCCACCCTTCTCTCCGTCGTCATCGGCGTCGTGATGGGTGTGGTGGCCGGCTTCTACGGCGGCTGGGTGGACAGCGGCATCAGCCGGCTGATGGACACCTTCCTGGCGTTCCCGTTGCTGCTCTTCGCGATCTCGATCTCGGCTTCCCTGCAGGGCCATGCGTTCGGCATGGACGGCCTCACGCTCCGGATCGCCGTACTGATCTTCGTCATCGGCTTCTTCAACTGGCCCTACATGGGCCGGATCGTCCGTGCGCAGACGCTGAGCCTGCGCGAGCGGGAGTTCGTGGAGGCATCCCGGTCACTGGGTGCGCGCGGTCCCTTCATTCTGTTCCGCGAGCTGCTTCCCAACCTGGTCGCGCCGATCCTCGTGTACTCGACGCTGCTGATTCCCACCAACATCCTCTTCGAGGCATCCCTGAGCTTCCTCGGCGTGGGCATCGCGCCGCCGCAGGCGTCCTGGGGCGGCATGCTGTCCGCCGCGGTCGACCTCTACCAGGTCGACGCGATGTTCATGGTCATTCCTGGCATGGCGATCTTCATCACCGTGCTGGCCTTCAATCTGCTGGGGGACGGACTGCGCGACGCACTCGACCCCCGTGGCAAGTAATCGCGGCCGTGCCGCACCGGACAACCGAGGGGGCTTTCCTCAGGATGAACAGCAGGAAGACGGCAGCGGCGATAGCCGCGACGGTAGCGTTGGGGCTCGCTGCCACCGCATGCGGCAGCAGCGACAGCGGCAGCGGCGGCAGCAGCAACGCCAAGGCCGACGCAGGCCTGACCAGCATCGTCAACAAGACCGACAAGAAGGGGGGGACGGTCACCTACGAGCACTCCAGTGGTCCCGACTCCCTCGACCCCGGTAACACGTACTACGGATGGGTGCAGGACTTCGCCCGCCTCTACGCGCGTTCTCTGGTCACGTTCAAGCCGGCCGCCGGCAAGGACGGCCTGACGATCGTGCCCGACCTGGCCACCGGTCTCGGCAAGGCCAGCCCGGACGCCAAGACCTGGACCTACAAGCTCCGCAAGGGCGTGAAGTTCGAGGACGGCACCGAGATCACCTCGAAGGACGTCAAGTACGCCATCGAGCGCAGCAACTTCGCGCCTGAGGCGCTGTCCAACGGGCCCACCTACTTCAAGGCGTACCTCGAGGGCGGCGACAAGTACAAGGGTCCCTACAAGGACAAGAACCCGGACGGGCTCAAGTCCATCGAGACCCCGGACGACTCGACGATCATCTTCCACCTGAACAAGCCGTTCGCGGACATGGACTACCTGGCGGCCTTCTCGCAGACGGCCCCCGTGCCGGCGAAGTCCGACAAGGGCGCCTCCTACGTCCAGCACATCGTGTCCTCGGGCCCGTACAAGTTCTCGGCCTACAGCGAGAGCCGCGGCGCGACGCTGGTCCGTAACCCGCAGTGGGACCCGAAGAGCGACCCGATCCGCAAGGCGCTGCCGGACAAGATCGTCCTGAAGTTCAACGTCAACGCCACCACGGTCGACGAGCACCTGCTCAACAACACGACCACGGCGGACATCGCGGGCACCGGTCTGCAGTCGAAGACACAGCCGAAGGTGCTGAGCAAGGCGTCGGAGAAGGCACACACCGACAACCCGTACGCCGGCGCCCTCCAGTACCTGGCGCTGAACGTCAACGTGAAGCCGTTCGACAACATCGAGTGCCGCAAGGCCGTGCAGTACGTCACGGACAAGGCCGGCATGGTCGACTCGATCGGCGGCAAGGTCAAGGGCGACCCGGCGACGACGGTGATCCCGCCGACCGTGGCCGGTTACAAGAAGTTCGACCTGTACCCGACCGCGGGCAACAAGGGCGACGTCGCGAAGGCCAAGGAGCACCTGGCCAAGTGCGGTCACCCGAAGGGCTTCAAGACCACGCTGACCGCGCGCTCCGACCGTCCCGACGAGGTCACCGCCGCCACCCAGCTGCAGCAGAGCCTGAAGAAGATCGGCATCACCGCCGACATCAAGACCTTCCCGGCGGACAAGTACTTCACCGACTTCGCCGGTGTCCCGGCCTGGGTCCACAAGAACAACGCCGGAATGATGATGATGGCGTGGGGTGCCGACTGGCCCACCGGCTACGGCTTCCTCGACCAGATCGTCGACGGCACGGCCATCAAGCCGTCCGGTGGCACGAACCTGATGGAGCTCAACGACAAGGCGATCAACGCCGAACTGATCAAGGGCATCGGGACCGTCGACACCAAGGCGCGCAACGCCATCTGGGGCGACGTCGACCAGAAGGTCATGGAGAACGCGTCCGTCGTGCCGCTCTACTACCGCAAGAACCTGCTCTACCGCCCGGACAACGCGGAGAACGTCACGGTCACCGACGCATACCTCGGTATGTACGACTACGTGCTGATGACCTCGTCCAACAAGTAACAACACCTGTTCAACGACAGCACCCCCTGAAAGGCAGGTGAAGGCGCCGGGTCGGACGGGCGTACCCCGTTCGACCGACCCGGCGCCGCACGGCTGTGGCTGCGTACATCATCCGACGCGTATTCGCCGCGGTGTTGCTGCTGCTGGTGGTCAGCGCAGTCACATTCGCGATCTTCTTCCTTGTTCCCCGTCTCGGCGGGCAGACGACCGACTCGATGGCCGCTCAGTACGTCGGTAAGAGTCCGGACCCGGATGTCATCGCCGCCGTCAAGCGGAACCTGGGGCTGGACCAGCCCCTGTATCTGCAGTACTGGCACTTCATCAAGGGCATCGTCGTCGGCGCCACCTACCACTTCGGGCCCGACCCGGCGGTGTGTCACGCGCCGTGCTTCGGCTACTCCTTTAAGACCCACTCGGCCATCTGGCCCGAGATCAAGCTGCGCATTCCGGTGACGCTGTCGCTGGCCGTCGGTGCGGCGGTCATCTGGGTCATCTCCGGTGTGGCCACCGGTGTCGTCTCGGCGCTCAAGCGCGGAACGGTCATCGACCGGCTGGCCATGGGCGTCGCCCTCGCCGGTGTCTCGCTGCCGATGTTCTTCACCGGCCTGGCCTCGCTCGCGCTGTTCAGCTTCCACTGGACCATCTGGGACAACCTGCAGTTCGTGAACTTCACCGACAACCCCGCCGAATGGGCCTGGAACCTGATCCTGCCCTGGTGCACGCTCGCGTTCCTGTACTCCGCCCTCTACGCCAGACTCACCCGAGCCGGGATGCTGGAGACCATGGGCGAGGACTACATCAGAACCGCCCGGGCCAAGGGTTTGCGGGAGCGCCAGGTGATCGTCAAGCACGGCCTGCGTGCCGCGCTGACCCCGCTGGTGACCATCTTCGGTATGGACTTCGCGCTGCTCATCGGTGGCGCCGTCATCACCGAGACGGTCTTCGGGTTCCAGGGCATGGGCGCCTACGCCATTCACGGCGTGACCACGGCCGACCTTCCCGTCGTGATGGGCGTGACCCTGGTCGCCGCCTTCTTCATCGTTCTCTGCAACCTGCTGGTGGACCTTGTGTACGCCGCGATCGACCCCCGGGTGAGGCTCTCATGAGCGACGTGCACAAGAAGGACCCGGCCGAGCCCGCGAGCACCGCTGCGGCCGCCGCGTCCGGCGACGAGAGGAGCTTCCTCTCGGTCCGGGACCTCCGCATCCACTTCGACACCGATGACGGTCTGGTCAAGTCGGTGGACGGCGTCAGCTTCGACCTGAAGGCCGGACAGACCCTCGGGATAGTCGGCGAGTCGGGCTCGGGCAAGTCGGTGACCTCCCTCGGCGTCATGGGCCTGCACACTTCCGACCGGGCCCGGATCTCCGGTGAGATCTGGCTCGACGGCGAGGAACTGATCGGCGCCGGCCCCGAGCGGGTGCGCAAGCTGCGCGGGCAGAAGATGGCGATGATCTTCCAGGATCCGCTGTCCGCCCTGCACCCGTACTACAGCATCGGCGCGCAGATCGTGGAGGCGTACCGGGTTCACAACCACGTGGACAAGAAGACCGCCCGAACCCGCGCCATCGACATGCTCGACCGGGTCGGCATCCCCGAACCCGCGCAGCGTTTCAACGACTACCCGCACCAGTTCTCCGGCGGTATGCGCCAGCGTGCGATGATCGCGATGGCCCTGGTCAACAACCCCGAGCTGCTCATCGCGGACGAGCCGACGACCGCGCTGGACGTGACCGTCCAGGCGCAGATCCTCGACCTCATCCGTGACCTGCAGAAGGAGTTCGGGTCGGCGGTCGTCATCATCACGCACGACCTCGGCGTGGTCGCCGAGATCGCGGACAACCTCCTGGTGATGTACGCGGGCCGGTGCATCGAACGAGGCAGCGCCGAGCAGGTCTTCTACCAGCCGCAGCACCCCTACACCTGGGGCCTGCTCGGTTCGATGCCACGTATCGACCGTGAACAGACCGAGCGTCTGGTGCCCGTCAAGGGCTCGCCGCCCAGCCTGATCAACGTCCCGTCCGGCTGCGCCTTCCATCCGCGCTGCCCGTACGCCGACGTCCCGAAGGACAACATCACCCGCACCGAGCGTCCGGAGCTGCGGCAGATCACGGACGGCCATGTCTCGGCGTGCCACATGACGCAGGCTCAGCGGGAAAAGATCTGGATTGAAGAGATTGCGCCGAAGCTGTGACTGATCAGAAGAAGCAGGATCCGCAGAAGGAAGCGCCGAAGGACCCGGCGGCCGAGCCGCTTCTCAAGGTCACCGACCTGGTCAAGCACTTCCCGATCACCAAGGGCGTGCTGAAGCGCAAGGTGGGTGCGGTCCAGGCGGTCGACGGACTGTCCTTCGACGTGTACCCGGGAGAGACGCTGGGCGTCGTCGGCGAGTCCGGCTGCGGCAAGTCGACGATGGGCCGGCTGATCACCCGGCTGCTGGAGCCGACCGGCGGCAAGGTCGAGTTCGAGGGCCGGGACATCACCCATCTCTCGGCGGGCAGGATGCGGCCGATGCGCCGTGACGTCCAGATGATCTTCCAGGACCCCTACGGCTCACTGAACCCCCGGCACACCGTCGGCGGCATCGTCGGCACCCCCTTCAGGCTGCAGGGCGTCGAGCCCGACGGCGGTGTCAAGAAGACCGTCCAGGGCCTCCTCGAGCTGGTCGGCCTCAACCCCGAGCACTACAACCGCTACCCGCACGAGTTCTCCGGCGGCCAGCGCCAGCGCATCGGCATCGCCCGCGCGCTTGCCCTGCGGCCCAAGCTCGTCGTCGCCGACGAGCCGGTGTCCGCACTGGACGTGTCGATCCAGGCGCAGGTGGTCAACCTGCTGGACGACCTGCAGAGCGAGCTCGGGCTGACCTATGTGATCATCGCGCACGACCTCTCGGTCATCCGCCACGTCTCGGACCGCATCGCGGTGATGTACCTCGGCAAGATCGTCGAGTTGGCCGACCGCAAGTCGCTCTACGAGTCGCCGATGCACCCGTACACCAAGGCGCTGCTCTCCGCGGTGCCGGTGCCCGATCCGCGGCGCAAGGGGGCCAAGAGCGACCGGATCCGGCTGGAGGGTGACGTCCCTTCGCCGATCTCGCCGCCGAGTGGTTGCCGCTTCCACACCCGCTGCTGGAAGGCCACGGAGGTCTGCGCGGTGCAGGAGCCGCCGCTGGTCGCGCTGGCGCCCGGGCACCAGGTGGCATGCCACCACCCGGAGAACGCGCCCGACCAGGTGCCCGGGCAGGAACGGCTGCCGAAGGCGAGGGAATCGGCCGAGGTCATCTCCACCGCCAAGGCGGACCCGGCGACGGACGCGGCACCGAAGGCGGCGAACGAGCCGGAGCCGGCCGAAGACGAGCCGGCCGAGCGGGAGACACCTGAGCAGGAGACACCTGAGCCGGGAATACCTGAGCCGGGGACACCTGGACAGGAGTCAACTGGGCAGTAGCCATGACAAGTTCGTAAAGTCATAGTGCACAGTCATGTACATGCCGCATCGGGAGAGTGCAGAGTCTGCGTGTCCGTACCCACGGCGCACGTATGAAGGGCAGACTCTTGTCACTCTCCCGTTCGGCACGTCTGGCCGCCCTCGCCACCGCGATGGCGTCCTTCTGTCTGATCGCAGCTGGTCCGGCGCCCTCACCGGGGTCTCCGGGGATCGGCGATCCGTACTTCCCCGAACTGGGCAATGGCGGTTTCGACGCCTTGCACTACGGCCTCGATGTCGCCTACAACCCGGACACCGACCGGCTCGACGGCCGTACCACCATCACGGCCCGCGCCACCCAGAACCTTTCGTCCTTCGACCTCGACCTGCAGAAGCTCACGGTCGCTTCGATCGAGGTGAACGGCCGGAACGCGAGCTTCACCCGCTCCGGTGACGAGATACGCATCACCCCCCGGGGATCCCTGGCCGAGGGCCGCACGTTCACCGTCACCGTGGTGTACGGCGGGGTGCCCCAGCCGCTCAACGGCCCCATCATCTTCGGCTCCGACTACGGCTGGATGAAGACGACGGACGGGGTGTTCGTCGCCTGCGAACCCAACGCCGCGTCCACCTGGTTCCCTTCCAGTGACCACCCCTCCGACAAGGCCGCCTTCGACATCACGATCACGGCGCCCAAGGGTCTGACCGGCGTCTCCAACGGCCGGTTGGTCTCCACCCGGACCCGGCACGGCTCGACCACCGCGCACTGGCGCGAGTCGAAGCAGATGGCCACCTACCTCGCCACCGCCTCCATCGGCAAGTTCGACGTGCAGACCGGCCGGACGCCCGGCGGGACCCCGATCTACGTGGCCATCGACCCGGTCCTCGCCGGCAGCAACGCCGTCGACGTGTACGCGGTGACGGCCGAGGCCACCGACTACTGGTCCAAGCTCTTCGGCCCTTACCCGTTCGAGGAGACGGGCGCGGTGGTCGACGACATGCCGGAGGCGGGCTTCTCGCTGGAGACCGAGTCCAAGCCCAGCTATTCGGCGGTGCGCAGCGAGTCGACGATCGTGCACGAACTCGCCCATCAGTGGTTCGGCGACTCGGTCTCCGTCGAGCAGTGGAAGAACATCTGGCTCAACGAGGGCTTCGCCACCTACGCGCAGTGGCTGTGGGACGAGCACCGGGGCACCCGCTCCGCGCACGACGCCTTCCTGGCCGGCTACAACGCCCGCCCCGGCACCTCCTCGTTCTGGCAGACGAAGGTCGCCGACCCGCAACGCGACACGATGTTCGCCTCGGCGGTCTACCAGCGCGGGGCGATGGCACTCCAGGCGCTCCGCGAGCGGATCGGCGACAAGGCGTTCTTCGAGCTGCTGCCGGCCTGGGCGAAAGCCCACCGCTACGGCAATGCCAACACCGAGGAGTTCACCGCGCTCGCCGAGAAGGTCTCCGGGCAGCAGCTGGGCGATCTCTTCGACACGTGGCTCTACACCACGGGCAAGCCAGCACTCTGACCGCTGGCGCCGTCGATGTCGGGAGCACCCGACAGGTAGAACTGTCGAGTGCTCCACGAACTCTTCAACGCATCGGTCCAGCACTCCCTGGACCTCGCCGGTATCTTCGTCTTCGCGATCTCCGGCGCGCTGCTCGCCGTACGGAAGAACTTCGACGTCTTCGGCATCGTGGTGTTCGCGGAGGTCACCTCGCTGGGCGGCGGCCTGTTCCGGGACATCGTCATCGGCGCGGTGCCGCCCGCCGCCTTCACCGACCTCGGCTACTTCATCACCCCGCTGTTCGCTGCGGCGCTGGTCTTCTTCCTGCATCCCGAGGTGGAGCGGATCCAGGTGGCGGTGAACGTCTTCGACGCGGCGGGTCTCGGGCTCTTCTGCGTGACGGGCACCACCAAGGCGTACGACTACGGTCTCGGGCTCACGGCGTCCGCCGTGCTGGGCCTCGCGACCGCCGTCGGCGGCGGGGTGCTGCGGGACGTGCTCGCCAACGAGACGCCTTCACTGGTGCGCTGGGACCGTGACCTCTATGCGGTGCCCGCCATGGTGGGCGCGGCCATGGTCGCTCTGTTCATCCGCTTCGACATGCTGAACGGCGCCACCATCGGCCTGGCCGCGCTGACCTGTATCGCTGTGCGGCTTCTGGCGATGCGCTTCCACTGGAGGGCGCCGCGGGCCTGGAACCGGCGTTCCTCGACCCTCTCTACCGACGAGTAACTTCTCGGTGTACGGTGCTTTCATGGCACAGGCAACCATCGGGGACAGCGAGTTCGACCGCGACACCGCAATCACCCGGCGTGCAGAAGGCGTCTACGAAGCGGAACTCTCCGCGGGCTGGACCATCTTCGGGGCGGTCAACGGCGGCTATCTGCTGGCCGTGGTCGGCCGCGCGCTCGGCGACGCGTTGCCGCACGGCGACCCGTTCTCGGTCTCGGCGCACTATCTGTCGGCGTCCGGCCCGGGCCCCGCGGTGATCCGCACCGAGACCGTGCGCAGCGGGCGCACCCTGGCCACCGGCCAGGCCTCGCTGGTGCAGACCGCCGACGACGGCACCGAGGTCGAACGGATCCGGGTGCTCGCGACCTACGGTGACCTGGACGCCCTCTCCGACGATGTGCGCACCACGGCGAAGCCGCCGGCCATCCCGCCGATCGAGCACTGCCTGGGTGCTGAGGACAGTCCGGTGCCGCCGGTGGCCGGCACCGCGGCCATCACCGAACGGCTACGGCTGAAGCTCGACCCGGCCACCTGCGGCTGGGCCGTCGGAGCGCCCTCCGGGAAGGGCGAGATGCGGGCCTGGTTCGAGCTCGCTGACCACCGCGACGCGGATCCGCTGTCGCTGCTCCTGGCGGTGGACGCGCTGCCGCCGACCGCCTTCGAGCTCGGCATCAAGGGCTGGGTGCCGACGGTGGAGCTGACCGTCCACGTCCGGTGCCGGCCGGCGCCGGGACCGCTCCGGGTGTCCATCACCACGCGGAATCTTGCCGGGGGGTTCCTGGAGGAGGACGCGGAGGTCTGGGACAGCGCGGACCGGCTGGTCGCCCAGTCCCGCCAACTGGCCCTGGCTCCTCGGGGGTAGCTGCCCCGGCGGCGGGCCCTTGCGGTCGTCCGGTGCCCGGGCCTGCTCAGTCCAGCCAGTGCCGTCGCCCCAGGCTGACCAGTCGCATCTGACGGCGGGCCGTGTCGCGGGCGCGTTCCGCCCGGCCGGGACCGGCCTCCTCCGCTTCGAGCAGCACGGACGCGGTCGTCACCATCTGATCCACATACAGGCTCGCCAGCATCAGCAGGTCGTCCTCACTCCAGCCCTCGGACTGCGGTTCGCGGGCGAACGCTGCCGCCACCTCCTCGGCGAACAGCCGCAGTTGGGTGCCTATGGCGTCCCGGACCGGCTGCACGCCGCCGTGTCGCTCGCGGGCGATGAAGCGGATATGAGCGGGGCGCGTCCGCACCAGGTCGGCGATGAGGTCGACGGTGGTGTCGATCCGGGTCGCGCTGTCGCCGTTGTCCGCGAGGGTCGACGCGATCAGGCCGTGCAGCGAGTCCAGGGCCTCCTCGACCAGTGCGACGCCGAGGTCGGCGGTGTCCCTGAAGTGCCGGTAGAAGGCCGTCGGGGCCACCCCGACGGCACGGGTCACCTCGCGCAGCCCCAGGCTGGAGAGACTCTGCTCCTCCAGTAGTCCGAGGGCCGAGTCCAGCAGGGCCCGGCGGGTCTTCTGTTTCTGGGCCTGGCGTATGCCGACGGTGTGACTCATGCCATTCAGTAAACAACCGTTCTCCGTCTGAGGGAAGCGTAGACTCGAAGTCAGTGAACAGTCGTACTCACAACTGTTCACTGAACCAGACGGAGCAACCGACCTTGAAAGGTAGGACAGTGATGATCGCTCTCGCCGCGCTTCTCCTTCTGTTCGGAGTCGTGCTGGGTGCCGTAGCCCACTTCCCCCTCTCCGTATCCCTCGTTGCCGCTGCCGTCATCGGCGGCTGGCTCGTCGCGTTCGCCGTCCGCGAGCGTCTCAGCAAGCTCAGCAAGTAAGGGAGCCGACCGCCATGGAAATCACCGCAACCGCAACCGCCCCGACGCGCACCGGTACTCGGGACGCCGACGGCATGTCCGTCGCCGCGTTCGTGCTCGGACTGCTCGGCCTGCTCGTGATGAACATCGTGCTCGGCCCGACCGCTATCGTGCTCGCCGCCGTTGCCCTCTGGCGCGGTACCGCCCGCCGGGGCCGCGCGCTGCTCGGCATGGCACTCGGCGTGGCCGACCTGGTGGTGCTGGCCGTGCTGCTCACCGCCGGTGGCGGCGTGATCTGGAACTTCGGCTGACGAACGGCCCGCGGGACCGCGCGGCGAAGAGGCCGCTCGCGGGCTCGTAGAATCGTGGTCACCATGGCTTATCTCGACCACGCTGCGACCACTCCGATGCTCCCGGAGGCGGTCGAGGCGATGACCGCCCAGCTCGCCGTCACCGGCAACGCCTCCTCGCTGCACGCCGCCGGACGACGGGCTCGGCGTACCGTCGAGGAAGCCCGGGAGGCCCTCGCCGAATCACTCGGCGCGCGCCCCAGCGAAATCGTCTTCACCGGCGGCGGCACCGAAGCGGACAACCTTGCGGTCAAGGGCCTCTACTGGGCCCGCCGAGCCGCCGACGCCCGCCGGATCCGGGTACTGGTCAGCCCCGTCGAGCACCATGCCGTGCTGGACGCCGTCGACTGGCTGGCCGAACACGAGGGTGCCGCGGTCGAATACCTGCCGGTCGACAGCTACGGCCGGGTGCGCCCCGACTCCCTGCGTGCAGCGATCGAGCGGGACCCGACCGATGTCGCCCTGGTCACCGTGATGTGGGCCAACAACGAGATCGGCACCATCCTGCCGGTCCGTGAACTCGCCGACGTGGCCGCGGAGTTCGACATCCCCCTGCATGCCGACGCGGTGCAGGCCTACGGCCAGGTCCCGGTGGACTTCGCCGCATCGGGTCTGGCCGCGATGACCGTCTCCGGCCACAAGATCGGCGGGCCGTACGGGGTGGGCGCCCTGCTGCTCGGCCGCCAGTACACCCCCGTACCCGTACTGCACGGTGGCGGCCAGGAACGCCATGTGCGCTCGGGAACGCTCGATGTGCCCGCCATCGCCTCGTTCGCCGTCGCGGGAGCACTGGCCGCCGAACGACGGGAGGAGTTCGCCCGAGACATCGGCGGTTTGCGCGACGAGCTGATCGCCGCCGTGCGCGCCGCGGTCCCCGAGGCGATCCTCGGCGGGGACCCGGTCGACCGGCTCCCCGCCAACGCCCACTTCACCTTCCCCGGCTGCGAGGGCGACTCGCTGCTGCTGCTTCTGGACGCCCAGGGGATCGAATGTTCTACGGGGTCCGCCTGTACGGCAGGGGTGGCCCAGCCCAGCCACGTACTCCTTGCCACCGGCACGGACCCGGACCTGGCGCGGGGCACGCTGCGGTTCTCACTGGGGCACACCTCGACCAAGGCCGATGTGGACGCGGTCGCCGAGGCGATCGGCCCGGCGGTCGCCCGAGCCCGCTCGGCGGGTCTCAGCTGACGCCCGGACCCGCACGGTCCCGGGCGGTCGCCCTGCGACACGGATCACCGCCGCGACGGCGGTGCTCACGCTGGCGAAGCCGCCCGCACCAGCCGCAGATAGTGCCCCCAGTCCCAGTACCGGCCCGGGTCGGTGTGGTCCGCCCCCGGTACTTCCGCATGCCCGATGATGTGCTTCCGGTCCACCGGAATCCCGTACCGCGCGCAGATCCCGGCCGTCAGCCGCGCCGATGACCGGTACATGGCGTCGGTGAACGAAGCGGGCACGTCCACCCACCCCTCGTGTTCGATGCCGATGCTGCGCTCGTTGTAGTCACGATTGCCCGCGTGGAACGCCACATCCAGCTCCCGGACGGTCTGCGCCACCTCTCCCTGCTTGCCGACCACATAGTGCGCGGACGCTCCGTGCGCCGGATCCCGGAACACCTTCAGTGCCACCGCGTAGCTGCCCTGGACGACGTGGACCACCACCCGGTCGATGGGATAGTCGTCCGGCCGGTCGGCCCGCCGGTAGTTGGCGGGTGATGCCGCTGCCCACCGCGCGCCGGCGAAGTCGACGGCGCCCTCCTCGCGGGGTTTCTCGTTCCCGGGCAGCCGCCACCAGACGTGTGCCAGCTCGCTCCTGGCCAGAGCGGCCGCACCGGCCGCCGCCCCCAGCCCGCCGACCAGCAGCGCCCGCCGGCCGACCCGCCGGTCCGTTTCCCTGCCCGTGCTCCCCATGTGATCGTCAACGCATACTCACGAGCTTCCGGTTCCCTCATGCCCTTACCCTGGTAGGGCTATGACTCAGACACCCCAGCGCCCCCTCCGCGTCCTCGCTGCCATGTCCGGGGGCGTGGACTCCGCAGTCGCCGCCGCCCGCGCCGCCGAAGCCGGGCACGATGTGACCGGTGTGCACCTGGCACTCTCCGCCAACCCGCAGTCCTTCCGCACCGGTGCACGCGGCTGTTGCACGATCGAGGACTCGCGGGACGCCCGCAGGGCCGCTGACGTCATCGGTATCCCCTTCTACATCTGGGACCTGGCCGAGCGTTTCCGCGAGGACGTGGTGGACGACTTCGTCGCGGAGTACGAGGCGGGGCGCACCCCCAACCCGTGTCTGCGCTGCAACGAGAAGATCAAGTTCGCGGCGCTGCTGGACAAGGCACTGGCGCTCGGGTTCGACGCGGTCTGCACCGGTCACTACGCCACCGTCCTGGTGAACGAGGAGGGCACGCGGGAGATGCACCGTGCCTCCGACATGGCCAAGGACCAGTCGTACGTCCTCGGCGTCCTCGACGAGCGCCAGCTCGCACACGCCATGTTCCCGCTCGGCGACACCCTCACCACCAAGGACGAGATCCGCGCCGAGGCCGAGCGCCGTGGCCTGGCCGTCGCCAAGAAGCCCGACAGCCATGACATCTGCTTCATCGCGGACGGCGACACCCAGGGGTTCCTCGCCTCCCGTCTCGGCGGCAAGGCGGAGGGCGACATCGTCGACCAGTCCGGTACGAAGGTGGGCAGCCACGACGGCGCCTTCGGCTTCACCATCGGCCAGCGCAAGGGCCTGCGCATCGGCCACCCGGCCCCGGACGGGAAGCCGCGCTACGTCCTCGACATCTCACCGGTGAACAACACGGTCACCGTCGGCCCCGTCGAGGCCCTGGACGTCACGTCGCTCACCGCGATCAAGCCCCGCTGGTGCGGCGACGCCCCGGCGGGCCCGGGAACGTACACCGCCCAGCTCCGCGCGCACGGCGGCGAGACGCCGGTCGCCGCAGAGCTGGTGGACGGCGAGCTGCATGTGAGCTTCGACGAGCCGGTCCGGGGCGTCGCCCCCGGTCAGGCGATCGTGCTCTACGACGGCACCCGTGTCGTCGGCTCTGCGACCATCGCGACCACCGAGCGGGTGGCCGCGACGGGGCCGCTTCAGACCACTTCGGTGTCGTAGAAGCAGAAGTGGTCCTTGATCTCGGCGACCTCCGGCTTCGGCTCGGGGTACGCCCAGACCAGGTCGGCCGCACCCGGCAGCGACCAGTACGAGGCGTCGCCCTTGAACGGGCAGTGGGTGTGGGTCTCGGAGGGGGTCAGCAGCTCGGTGCGTACGTCCGCCGGTGGGAGGTAGTACCGCACCGGCAGGCCGGTTTCGTGCAGCAGCAGGGGGCGCCGGCTCTCCGCCAGGGTTTGGCCCTCGCGGACAACCCGTACATGGTCGGTGCCCTGCTCGATGGTGATGCGGTGTCCAGTCGTCATGAGTGATTCAGCACCTGCGGTCCGGAACTTCTTCCCGCTGCGCTGGCCTCTACCGTGTACGCATGAACATCTGTGTCTTTCTCTCCGCTGCCGACCTCGACGAGCGCTACACCCGTCCCGCCCGCGATTTCGCCGAACTGCTCGGCAAGGGCGGCCACACCCTCGTCTGGGGCGGGTCCGAGAGCGGGCTGATGAAGGTCGTCGCGGACGGGGTGCAGATGGCGGGCGGGCGGCTCGTCGGGGTCTCGGTGGACTTTCTGGCCGCCAAGGCGCGTGCCGACGCCGATGAGATGGTGATCGCCGCCGATCTGGCCGAGCGCAAGGCGCTCCTGCTGGCCAAGGCCGATGCCGTGGTGATCATGGTCGGTGGCACCGGGACCCTCGACGAGGCCACCGACATCCTGGAGCTGAAGAAGCACGGAAGGACCACCAAGCCGGTGGTGCTGCTCAACACGGCGGGCTTCTACGACGGGCTCAAGCAGCAGTTCCAGCGGATGGAGGACGAGGGCTTCCTGCCGGTGCCCCTCACTGACCTGGTCTTCTTCGCCGAGGACGGGGTGGCGGCGCTGGCCTACCTGGAGGAGTCGCAGGGCGTGCAGTAATGCGACGATGGGGCCCATGGCTACTCATGTGATCACCGGTGCGGGTTCCGGCATCGGCGCGGCCGTCGCGCGCCGTCTCCACGAGCGCGGGGACGACCTCGTCATCGTGGCGCGCGATGCGGGACGCGCCAAGGAACTCGCCGGCCGGTACCCGGGGGCGGGCACGCTCGTCGCCGACCTGGCGAACCCGGACAGGATCTCCTGGGCCCTCGGCAAACAGTCGCTGCCCGAGCAGGTCGACTCGCTGCTGCACATCGCGGGCGTCGTCGACCTCTCGCCGGTCGCCGAACTCCGGCCCCCGACCTGGCACGCGCAGCTCAACACCAACCTGATCGCGCCCGCCGAACTGACCCGGCTGTTGCTGCCGCAGCTCCGGATGGACCGCGGCCAGGTGATCTTCGTGAACTCCGGCTCCGGGCTGAACGCGCACGCCGAGTGGGCCGCCTACGCCGCGTCCAAGCACGGCCTGAAGGCACTGGCCGACGCGCTTCGCCACGAGGAGCACGGAAACGGTGTGCGGGTGACCTCGGTGTATCCGGGGCGTACGGCCAGCCCGATGCAGGCCAAGGTCCACTCGCAGGAGGGCAAGGAGTACCGCCCGGAGGGCCTGATCGACCCGGAGTCGGTCGCCACCACGATCCTGATGGCGCTGGACCTGCCGCGCGACGCGGAGGTCAACGACCTGACCGTGCGGCCGGGGCGCTGAGGAACCTGCTTATTTTTCGGGGCGACTAATCGCTCAGTATGACCTGGTTGGCGAAATTGTTGATGAAGCCGATCCAAGCGACCATGACGATCCCGTCCCGCGCTTCGACGACCGCCATCTGGTCCGAGGCCAGGTCCTCCGCCTGGGCGTAGAGCGATGCGGGGAGCGGGGCCCGGTGCAGTTCGCGGCCGGTGCGCGCGTCCAGTACCAGGAGATACGCACCGGCGTGTGATCCATCCTTCCGGATGCCCATGGGGGTGCGGTACTCCGGTACGTACACCCGGCCGTCGGCGGTTCGCGGAACGCCGAACTCGAGCCCCTTGGCCGCCTTCCTGGTCCAGAGCGCTCTGCTGCTGTTGTCGCTCACCTGCCGCGCGGTGAGCGATCGGTACTCGTCGGAGCCGAGCAGCAGCGTGCCGTTGCCGGCGCTGCGCAGGCTCATGTCGTGGGAGAGCGGCGTCTCATGGGTCCGGAGCTCGGCACCCGAGACGTCGGTAGTGGCGAGCGTCCCGCCCACCATCAGCGTGGCCATCGTGTGGTCCCCGACGCGCCGGTAGCCTGCCGCATCCTCCTCGACGTGCCACCGGGAACGGCCGGTGGCACGGTCCACCCCGAACAGCACCTCCGGAGCCTGGGAGCAGTCGTTGGCGTCGACCGCTTCCACACCCTTCAGACTGACAAGGGCCCGTGGATCCCACGTCTTGCACCCCTGGGGCGGAGCGACCGACCAGAGCTTCTTCCCGGAGTCGGCCGACAGAGCGGTCAGGAAGTCGTCCTGACTTACGAACACGGTGCCGCCGCCCAGCCAGATGCGGTTGCCGCCGTTTCTCCTGCCCTCCGGGATCCTGGCGTGCCAGCTCGGCTTCCCGCTGCGCAGACTCACCGCGACGGCGAGTCCGTCGTCGTACCAGAGGAAGGCAGTGTCGGTGGAGATCCACTCCGATATCAGGGCGATGTCCTCCCGCCCGTAGTGCCAGAACGTCTTGCCCGTGTGAACGTTGTCCGCCGTGATGCCGTCGTCCTGCTCCTTGAAGAGCAGGCCACCGACGATTGCCACCGCGGACGTGTCCAGCCGGGCCGGCACACGGCCGGGCTGCTTGGGTGCTGTACTGCCGAGCGCCGCCGGGAAGTCGCCGTGCGCCCCGCTCATCTGCTCGTGGTAGCGGGTGAGGTAGGTGTACGTCTGCCAGCCGCCGACGGCGAGCGCGAGCACGACAAGGACGGTGGTCAGCTTGATCCACTTGGCCCGGAACCAGGCCGCCGTGGCGCGCGCCGACTCGGCAGGGGTGCGCCGGGGGACGACCCATTGCCGCTCCGACCGCGGCGGGACCTCGGCCTCCGCCTCGGTGTCGGCGGACTTCCATGTCCAGCCGTCCAGTTTGTCGTTCATGGTCTCCCCCGAGATGGTGATGTTCTACGAGATGCTAGACCCGGTCACTGACAGTGCCCGGGGCGGCCCTCGTCCGCCGGGGCCGGTACCTCGTACCCTTCGTGGGTGAGCGAGAAGAGCAAGTTCAGCTGGGGTCCGGCCACCGGAATCGGTTCGATGCCGGGCGGCGACGCGCGGGAGGCCGCCAAGACGGTGGTCGGGTCCTTCGAGGACTTTCCGTATCTGGCCGAGCTGCCCGCGCGCGGCCCGGGCGCCGACATGCTGGGGCGGACCATCGGGCTGCTCGTCGAGATGTACGCGCATGTGGAGCCCAGTGGCTGGCGCGTCAGCGACCGGCCGGGCCGCGACACCCGGCGGGGCCGCTCCTGGCTCGGCGAGGACCTGGACGCGCTGGAGGAGTTCACCCAGGGGTACGAGGGGCCGCTGAAGGTACAGGCGGTAGGACCATGGACGCTGGCCGCGGGGCTCGAACTGCGGGGCGGCGAGGCCGCGCTCGGGGATACCGGGGCGCGCCGGGACCTCGCGGAATCGCTTGCCGACGGGCTCCGCGGGCATCTCGCCGAGGTGCGCCGCCGGGTACCGGGCGCGCAGGTGGTGCTGCAACTGGACGAGCCGTCACTCGTGGCGGTGCTGCGCGGCCGGATCAGGACGGCGAGCGGCTACCGGACCCACCGGGCCGTCGACCGGCAGATCGTCGAGGACACTCTGCGGGATCTGGTCGCGGTCAGCGAGGGTCCGGTGATCGTGCACAGCTGCGCGCCCGACGTGCCGTTCGCACTGCTGCGGCGGACCGGAGCGGCCGGTGTCTCGTTCGATTTCGGACTTCTCACCGAGCGTGATGAGGAGGGCGTCGGTGAGGCGGTGGAGGGTGGCACCCAGCTCTTCGCCGGAATCGTGCCCGGCACTGACACCGCATTGTCAGACCCGGCCGGTAGCGTCATGGGTGTCAGGACGCTGTGGCGCAGGCTGGGGCTGAAACCGGAGACTCTTGCGGAGTCCCTGGTCCTCACCCCCTCGTGCGGGCTGGCGGGCGCTTCACCCGCCTACGCCCGGGCGGCGCTCGCCCACTGCGCCCGCGCGGCAAGATCGCTCGCGGACAACCCTGAGTGACGGGCCGGCCTGACTGACGGGGCTGAGTTGTATCAACGGGAGGACGAGACGGTGGCTGTCGAACAGCAAGGTGCTGCGCCCACGGAGGCACGGGAGAATCACGCCCAGCTGGCCGAGCAGATCGAGGAGCACCGCTTCCGGTACTACGTGAAGGACCAGCCGGTCGTCAGCGACGCCGAGTTCGACACTCTGCTGCGCTCGCTGCAGGCCCTGGAGGAGGAGTATCCCGAGCTGCGGACCCCGGACTCGCCGACCCAGAAGGTGGCCGGTGCCTACGAGACGGAGTTCACGTCGGTCCAGCACCGGGACAGGATGCTGTCGCTGGACAATGCCTTCGACGAAGAGGAGCTGTCCACCTGGGCCGAACGGCTCGCCCGTGACGTCGGTTCCGCCCCGTACCACTTCCTCTGCGAGCTCAAGGTGGACGGTCTCGCCGTCAACCTCACCTATGAGAACGGCCGGCTGACCCGTGCGGCCACCCGCGGCGACGGCCGCACCGGCGAGGACATCACCCCCAACGTGCTGACGATCGCGGGCATCCCGCACCGGCTGAAGGGCGAGAGGACCCCCGCACTCGTCGAGATCCGCGGCGAGGTGTACTTCCCGATGGAAGCCTTCGAGGGTCTCAACGCCCGGCTGGTGGAGGCCGGTGACAAACCCTTCGCCAACCCGCGCAACGCGGCGGCGGGTTCACTGCGGCAGAAGGACCCCAAGGTCACCGCCACCCGCCCGCTGCACATGGTGGTGCACGGCATCGGCGCCCGCGAGGGCTTCGACATCGACTGCCTGTCGCACGCCTATGAACTGCTGCACGAATGGGGCCTGCCGACCGCCAAGCACAACAAGGTCGTCGACGACCTGGCCGGCGCCCGGGAATTCATCGCCTACTTCGGCGAGAACCGGCACTCCGTGGAGCACGAGATCGACGGCGTCGTCATCAAGCTCGACGAGATCCCGCTCCAGGGGCGGCTCGGCTCCACCTCGCGGGCCCCGCGCTGGGCCATCGCCTGGAAGTACGCCCCCGAGGAGGTCAACACCAAGCTGGTGAACATCCGCGTCGGCGTGGGCCGTACCGGCAGAGTCACGCCGTACGCCCAGGTCGAACCGGTCACCGTGGCCGGCTCCGAGGTGGAATTCGCCACCCTGCACAACCAGGCCGTGGTGAAGGCCAAGGGTGTCCTGATCGGTGACACGGTGGTGCTGCGCAAGGCCGGAGATGTCATTCCGGAGATCCTCGGCCCGGTCGCCGATCTGCGGGACGGCAGCGAGCGGGAGTTCGTGATGCCGGCCGAATGCCCCGAATGCGGGACACCGCTGCGCCCGATGAAGGAGGGCGACATCGACCTGCGCTGTCCCAACTCCCGGTCGTGCCCCGCGCAGTTGCGCGAGCGGCTGTTCTATCTGGCGGGCCGCAAGTCGCTGGACATCGAGAACTTCGGCTATGTGGCCGCCGCCGCGCTCACCCAGCCGCTGGAGCCCGCCGAGCCACCGCTGCGGGACGAGAGCGATCTCTTCGACCTCACCATCGAGCAACTGCTTCCGATCAAGGCCTACGTGCTCGACCAGGACAGCGGGCTGCCCAAGCGGGACCCGAAGACCGGCGAGGAGAAGATCGCCACCGTCTTCGCCAACCAGCAGGGCGAACCGAGGAAGAACGCCCTCGCGATGCTGGACAACATCGCGGCGGCCAAGGAGCGGCCGCTCGCCCGGTTCATCACGGGCCTCTCGATCCGTCATGTGGGGCCGGTCGCGGCCGAGGCACTGGCTCGAGAATTCCGTTCGATCGAGCGGATCGAGCAGGCGACCGAGGAGGAACTGGCCGCCGTCGAGGGGGTCGGACCGACCATCGCCGCCTCGCTCACGCAGTGGTTCGAGGAGGAGTGGCACCGCGAGATCCTGCGCAAGTGGCGCGCCGCGGGGGTCCGGATGGAGGAGGAGGGCGGCGGCGAGGACCAAGGGCCGAGGCCGCTCGACGGGCTGACCGTGGTGGTCACCGGGACGCTGGAGCACCACACCAGGGATGGCGCGAAAGAAGCGCTGCAGAGCCTCGGAGCGAAGGTCACCGGTTCCGTTTCCAAGAAGACCGCCTTCGTCGTGGTGGGTGACAGCCCCGGTTCCAAGTACGACAAGGCGATGCAGCTGAAGGTCCCCGTGCTCAACGAAGAGGGCTTTGCCGTGCTGCTCGAGCAGGGACCGGACGCGGCTCGCGAAGTCGCGGTGCCACCGGCGGGGTAACCGGCCGGGCAACGGTCAAGTTCACCCGTACGGCGCATAGCAGATGGTTAGGGATGCCGGGGTCGCATTCGGGCAAGACCAGCAGAGCGCTGCCCGTGGGAGCTGTCCGCGGCCTACTGTTGAGGGGTGCGCCTGTCGTGCACGGCTGCGTGGTCTTTTCCAGTCGTGGTGGCATGACAAAGGCCATCGCGTGGCATGGGCACCGCCGGCTGTGAGAGGGACGGGCATGAAACCGACCGAGAGGGCTGCTGCGGGCTCAGGGATGCGCGGTTTCGCGCAGCTCGCCGCACAGTTGCCTGTCTTTCCCCTGGTGGTGGGCGCGGCCGCCGTCGTCCTGACGGGCGGGATGTACCACGCCCTGCAGGCGGGTAGCGCACTGTTTCCGAACGGCGGGACGGGCTGGGCCCTGGCCGTGCTCACCGGCATCATCGTGGGCCATCTGGTCGCGCTCGGCCGCGACCGCTGGTGGGGCGGCACCGGATCCGGCGCAGCTCTCACCCTCGCGGTACTGCTGCTCTACGGCTGGCTGCCCGCCGCTCTGGTCAGCCTGGCCGTGGTGGTACTGGTCGCAGGCGCCCGCAGCCATCGCTGGCGTCAGGGACTGCTGCACGGATCGTCCGACATCCTGGGCATCGGCGCCGCCGCGCTCGTGCTCGCCGCCTTCGGCGAGACGCCGAGTGTGCGCGACCCCTGGCAGCCACTCGACTGGGGGATCGGCGCAGCATGCGTCATCGTGCTGGCCGCCGCCGTCTATCTCGCGGTGTCCAGGCTGCTGCTCCACACCGCGCTCGCGCCGCATGGCGCCGGACTGCCGACGGTCTCCCGCCCTGCCCTGGCCAGACAGGGGCTGGTCGGCGTCGCCCTGCTCGGTATCGCCCCGCTGATCTGTGCGGTGGCGATGACGCTGCCGGTGCTGCTGCCGCTCTTCGCGGTACCCCTGATCGCGCTGGACTCCACCCTGTGGATCGCCAGGGCGCGGGCGGAGGAGCAGTTGCGCGATCCCCTCACCGGCCTGCCCAATCGCCAGTGGCTGCTGGAACGCACCTGGTCAGCCCTGGAGGACGCGGAGCAGGGCGGATTAAGATCCGCGCTGGTCCTGATCGACCTGGACCGGTTCCGCTCGGTCAATGACACGCTGGGCCATCTCGCGGGCGACCGGCTGCTGTTGCAGATTGCGGACCGGCTGCGGCTGGCGCTGCCGCGCGGAGCGGAGGCCGCGCGGCTGGGTGGTGACGAGTTCGCGGTGCTGCTGCCGGTGGCCGATTCGGCGACCAGTGTGATGCGGATCGCCCGCCACCTGGTGGCCGAGCTGGGCTCCCCGCTCGACCTCGACGGACTGACGCTGGTGCTCGAGGCGAGCGCCGGCGTCGCCGTCTTCCCCGACCATGCGCTGGACGCGGAGGGCCTGCTGCGCAGAGCCGACGTGGCGATGTACCAGGCCAAGCGCGACCGCACCGGCGTGGAGGTGTACGAGTACAAGCGCGACTCCAACACCCCCGACCGGCTCGGCCTGCTGGGCGACCTCAGGCGGGCACTCGACGCGGGCGACGTGGAGCTCCATTACCAGCCGAAGGTCAGGTTCGACGGTCAGGTCGCGGGGCTCGAGGCGCTCGTGCGCTGGGTTCATCCGGAGCGCGGCAGCGTCCCCCCGGACGAGTTCATCGCCATCGCCGAGTCGTCCGGGCTGATGCCCCACCTGACGGAGTACGTACTGGAGACGGCGCTCGCCCAGGTCGCGCTCTGGCGTGAGCAGGGACTCAAGGTTCCGGTCGCCGTCAACGTCTCGCCGCGTGATGTCCACACGCCGGGCTTCGCAGGCGCGGTGGCCGCGCGGCTCGCCCGGCACGGGGTACCCCCGGGAGCGCTGCAACTGGAGATAACCGAGCACGTCCTCCTCGAGGACCCGCAGCGAGCCGCCGACACACTGGCCGGCCTCACCGCACACGGGGTGAAGATGTCGCTGGACGACTTCGGCACCGGTTACTCCTCCCTGGTCCACCTGCGCCGGCTGCCGGTAAGCGAACTGAAGATCGATCGGTCGTTCGTGGCCCGGCTCGCCGTCGACAACGAGGACGCCGAGATCGTCCGGTGCACGATCGACCTGGCGCACTCCCTGGGACTGGTCGTGGTGGCCGAGGGTGTGGAGGACGACGAGACCTGGGAGTGCCTGCGCGACCTGCGCTGCGATGCGGTACAGGGCTGGCTGGTGGCCGCCGCGATGCCCCCGCAGGAGGCCACGGCATGGCTGTTGGCGCGCGGCTCGCAGGGGTGGCAGCGGCCTGCGCGCCGCAAGGAGCTCGGGCCGGGTCCGGCACCCGGGCAGGTCGTGCTGCACAGCCGGTCGGAGCCGCTCTCGTAACGCATGCCCCCGAAGCGGGAAGGGGCGGCTAGGGGAACGGGCTCGAGCCCCATAGGATTGGGGGCAAAATCCGCACACTCACCCCTGAGGATCGCTGCATGCCTGGCATTACGCGCGAGGAGGTCGCCCACCTCGCACGGCTGGCACGTCTGGAGCTGAAGGACGAAGAGCTCGACCACTTCGCCGGACAGCTCGACGACATTCTCGGCGCGGTCGCCCGCGTCTCCGAGGTCGCCGACCAAGACGTTCCGCCGACCTCCCACCCGCTGCCGCTGACGAATGTCATGCGCGCGGACGAGGTCCGTCCGTCGCTCACCCCGGAGCAGGCCCTCTCCGGCGCCCCCGCTCAGGAGCAGCAGCGTTTCAAGGTGCCGCAGATCCTGGGGGAGGACTAACCCATGTCGGACAGCAACATCATCAAGCTCACCGCTGCCGAGACCGCCGCCCGGATCGCATCCGGTGAGCTGACGGCCGTCGAGGTCGTCGAGGCCCATCTGGCCCGGATCGAAGCCGTCGACGAGAAGGTCCATGCCTTTCTGCACGTCGACCGCGAGGGAGCGCTCGCGCAGGCGCGCGCCGTCGACGCGAAGCGGGCGAAGGGCGAAAAGCTGGGGCCGCTGGCCGGAGTCCCGCTCGCCCTCAAGGACATCTTCACCACCGAGGGCGTCCCGACGACCGTCGGCTCGAAGATCCTCGAAGGCTGGCTCCCGCCGTACGACGCGACGCTCACCAAGCGCCTCAAGGCCGCCGACGTGGTGATCCTCGGCAAGACCAACATGGACGAGTTCGCCATGGGGTCGTCGACCGAGAACAGCGCCTACGGCCCCACCGGAAACCCGTGGGACCTCACCCGCATCCCCGGCGGCTCCGGTGGCGGATCGAGCGCCGCGCTCGCCTCGTACCAGGCGCCCCTGGCCATCGGTACGGACACCGGCGGCTCGATCCGGCAGCCCGCCGCCGTCACCGGCACCGTCGGCGTCAAGCCCACCTACGGCGCGGTCTCCCGCTACGGCATGGTGGCCTTCTCCTCCTCCCTCGACCAGGGCGGCCCCTGCGCCCGTACGGTCCTCGACACGGCCCTGCTGCACGAGGTCATCGCCGGGCACGACCCGCTCGACTCGACCTCCATCGACGCGCCGGTCCCGCCGGTCGTCGAAGCAGCCCGCAACGGTTCGGTCACCGGACTGCGCGTCGGCGTCGTCAAGCAGTTCCGCGGCGAGGGCTACCAGGCCGGCGTTCTCCAGCGCTTCGACGAGTCGGTCGAGCTGCTGAGGGGCCTCGGCGCCGAGATCGTGGAGCTCGACTGCCCGTCCTTCGACCTGGCGCTCTCCGCGTACTACCTGATCGCGCCGTCCGAGTGCAGTTCCAACCTGGCCCGCTTCGACGCCATGCGGTACGGGCTGCGGGTCGGCGACGACGGTACGAAGTCCGCCGAGGACGTCACCGCGCTCTCCCGCGAGGCGGGCTTCGGCAACGAGGTCAAGCGCCGCATCATCCTCGGTACCTACGCGCTCAGCTCCGGCTACTACGACGCGTACTACGGCAGTGCCCAGAAGGTCCGCACCCTCATCACCCAGGACTTCGAGAAGGCCTTCGAGCAGGTCGACGTGATCGTGTCGCCGACCACGCCCACCACCGCGTTCCCGATCGGCGAGCGTGCCGACGACCCGCTCGCGATGTACCTTGCGGACCTGTGCACCATTCCGACCAACCTGGCCGGCAACGCGGCCATGTCGCTGCCCTGCGGTCTGGCCCCGGAGGACGGTCTCCCGGTCGGTCTGCAGATCATCGCCCCCGCCCTGAAGGACGACCGGCTGTACAAGGTCGGAGCAGCCGTAGAGGCCGCCTTCGTGGAAAAGTGGGGACACCCGCTGCTTGAGGAGGCTCCGTCGTTGTGAGTGCGATGACCAAGAAGGCCAAGAACTTCAAGAAGTCCAAGTCCGGCATCTACCTGTCTCTCGGTACCACCGCCTTCGGCGCCCTCAGCGTCGCCAAGCAGGCGAAGCTCGCGCGCCAGGAGAACGACACGCTCCGGCTGATGGACGCCGCGGTATCGGCGGCGGCGATCGTCACCGGACTTGCGATCCTCTACCGCGAACTGAAGCGCCTGGGCGACGACGACGTCCTGCTGGGCTGAGAGGGAAAGTTTCAACGTGACCGTCACTGAACTTGCGTCGTACGAGGAAGCCCTCACGACGTACGACCCCGTCATGGGCCTCGAAGTCCATGTCGAGCTCGGCACCAGGACCAAGATGTTCTGCGGCTGCTCCACCGAGCTGGGTGCCGAGCCCAACTCGCAGACCTGCCCGACCTGCCTCGGCCTGCCGGGCTCGCTCCCCGTCGTCAACGCGATCGGTGTCGAGTCCGCCGTCAAGATCGGCCTCGCGCTGAACTGCGAGATCGCCGAGTGGTGCCGCTTCGCCCGGAAGAACTACTTCTATCCGGACATGCCGAAGAACTTCCAGACCTCCCAGTACGACGAACCGATCGCCTTCAACGGCTATCTGGACGTCCAGCTGGAGGACGGCGAGGTCTTCCGGGTGCACATCGAGCGCGCCCACATGGAGGAGGACACCGGTAAGTCGCTGCACGTCGGCGGCGCCACCGGCCGTATCCACGGTGCTTCGCACTCGCTGCTCGACTACAACCGTGCCGGTATCCCGCTCATCGAGATCGTCACCAAGCCGATCGAGGGTGCGGGCGAGCGAGCCCCCGAGGTCGCCAAGGCGTACGTCGCCGAGCTGCGGGAGCTCATCAAGGCACTCGGTGTCTCCGAGGCCCGGATGGAACAGGGCCAGATGCGCTGCGACGTGAACCTGTCGCTGCGTCTGCACGGTGTCGAGAAGCTCGGCACCCGCTCCGAGACGAAGAACGTCAACTCGCTGCGGTCGGTGGAGCGCGCCGCCCGCTTCGAGATCCAGCGCCATGCCGCGGTGCTGAACTCCGGCGGAACGATCGTGCAGGAGACCCGGCACTTCCACGAGGAGGACGGCTCCACCACGGCCGGCCGAATCAAGGACAACGCCGAGGACTACCGGTACTTCCCGGAGCCCGACCTGGTCCCCGTCGCGCCCGCGCGCGACTGGGTCGAGGAGCTGCGCGCCGGACTCCCCGAGATGCCGCGCGCGCGCCGCAACAGGCTGCGCGAGGAGTGGGGCGTCTCCGAGTTCGACATGCAGTCGATCCTCAACGCCGGTGCGATCGAACCGATCGTCGCCACGATCAAGGCCGGTGCCCCCGCCGACCAGGCCCGCAAGTGGTGGATGGGCGAACTGGCCCGCAACGCCAACGAGTCGGGCCGCGAGCTCGCCGCGCTGCCGATCACACCCGAGCAGGTCGCCCGGGTGTCCGCGCTCGTCGCGTCCGGGGACCTCAACGACAAGCTGGCCCGTCAGGTCATCGACGGCGTGCTCGCCGGTGAGGGCGGTCCTGACGAGGTCGTCGAGAAGCGCGGCCTGAAGGTCGT
Source organism: Streptomyces sp. NPDC051322 (assembly GCF_040689485.1). NCBI lineage: Bacteria > Bacillati > Actinomycetota > Actinomycetes > Kitasatosporales > Streptomycetaceae > Streptomyces > Streptomyces sp. NPDC051322. The sequence goes on from NZ_JBFBAK010000008.1 coordinate 178,636, forward strand.
CTCCGACGACAGTGCGCTCGGCGCCGCCGTGGACGAGGCGATCGCCTCCAACGCGGCGATCGCCGACAAGATCCGCAGCGGGAAGGTGGCTGCGGCCGGGGCGCTGGTCGGAGCCGTCATGAAGGCCACCCGCGGTCAGGCGGACGCGGCGCGCGTCCGGGAGCTGATCCTGCAGAAGCTCAGCGCTGAGGGCTGACGTGAGGGGTTCACTGCGCGGGGCTCCGTCCCGGACCCCGCTCCTCGGACGCCGGAGTGGCTCGGTTTTTCAGCCGCTCCGGCGTCCGGGCCCCCGGCTGGAAGCTCGGAGCCACGGGAGAAGGTCCGCCGCAGCCGCGCCGCCCCTACCGGCCCGCCCCACCCCGGAGCACCCCCTGAACACCGCCCCCGCCGAGGTTCTCTCCGCAGCCCTGCTCCTCGGGGTCATCGCCTTCGCAGTCGCCCGCCCACGGGGCCGACCGGAAGCCGCTGCGGCAATCCCCGCAGCCGCGCTCGTGGTCGCGCTCGGTGCCCTCCCGCCCTCCGAGGCGTGGCAGCAGACCCGCACCCTGTTGCCGGTCGTCGGGTTCCTGGCGGCCGTGCTCATGCTCTCCCAGCTCTGCGCCGACGACGGACTGTTCGCCGCGGCGGGCGACTTCGTCGCGCGGTTCTGCGGCGGGCGGCCGGTCCGGCTGCTCGGTGGGGTGTTCGGTGTGGCCGCGGTCGTCACCGCCGTGCTCAGCCTGGACGCCACGGTGGTGCTGCTCACCCCGGTGATCTTCGCGACGGCCGCGCGGGTCGGCGCCCGCCCACGACCGCACGTGTACGCCTGCGCCCATCTCGCGAACTCCGCCTCGTTGTTGCTGCCGGTCTCCAACCTCACCAACCTGCTGGCGTTCGCCGCGAGCGGGCTGAGCTTCACCCGGTTCGCCGGGCTGATGGCGCTGCCCTGGCTGGCTGCCATCGCGGTCGAGTACGCGGTGTTCCGCCGTTTCTTCGCCGCCGATCTGGCCGCGGGCGCACACCCACCCGTGGAGGGGAGGCGGACCGCGCTGCCGAAGTTCACCGTGGGGGTGGTGGGGGTCACGCTGGCCGGTTTCGTCCTCACCTCGTTCGCGGGCGTCGAACCGGTCTGGGCCGCGCTCGCCGGGACACTGGTGCTGGGCGGCCGTGCGCTCCTGCGCAAACGGACCACGGTGACGGCCCTGGTGCGCGATGCCAACCCGTTGTTCTGCCTCTTCGTGCTGGCACTCGGCGTGGTGGTCAAGGCAGTCGTCGACAACGGGCTCGGGAACGGCATCGGGCAGCTGCTGCCGGGCGGTGGCTCGCTGCCGGCGCTTCTCGCGGTGGCCGCGGTGGCCGCCGTACTGGCCAACGCGATCAACAATCTGCCGGCGATCCTGGCGCTGCTGCCCGTCGTCGGGCCCGCTGGTCCGGGGCCGGTGCTCGCCGCGCTGATCGGCGTGAATCTGGGCCCCAACCTGACCTATGTCGGGTCGCTCGCCACCCTGCTGTGGCGCCGGATCATGAACGAGCACGGCAACGAGCCGGAGCTCGCCACGTTCTCCCGGATCGGCCTGCTGACCGTACCGGTGACGCTGGCCGTCTCCACGGTGGCGCTGTGGGGAGCCCTGTACGCCGGGTGAACCGGCGCCGGTCGGCGGGCCGTTCAGCGCGCCCGGAGGTCGGCGCGCAGTTGCTCCATCTCGCGTCGGTCCCGCTTGGTGGGCCGTCCCGCTCCCCGGTCGCGGACCGGGATGTCGACAGTGGCCTCGCGCGGCGGGGGCGGCGGGCTGTGGTCGGCGTAGCACTCCGCGGCGACCGGCGGGCCGACCCTCTTGCGTACCAGCCGGGACACCTCGACGATCCTTTCCCGGCCCGCGTGGAACAGCCGGACCTCGTCGCCCGTCTGCACCGCGTGAGCCGGCTTCACCCGCTCGCCGTTGAGCCGGGCGTGTCCCGCACGGCACGCCGCAGCGGCCTGCGAACGGGTCTTGGTGAGCCGCACCGACCAGATCCAGGTGTCGAGCCGTACGGTCCCCTCTTCTGCAGCCATGCCTCGACCCTACGGCCGCTCGTGCCGCTGTGACGAGGACCGCGGTGACGATGTGCCGCTGTGAGACGTACCGCTGTGACCAACCCCATGAAAGGGTCTATTGATCTCCAATTGATGTCATAGTGATGCGTCGCAGGCCATGTGCTCTTTACGGGCTATCCCCGGTAAAGGTCCACGAACCACCAGGGAGCAGTCCGTTGGCAGCCATCGCTCGCTGGTGTGTCAAGCACCGCCTCCTTGCCGTTCTCCTCTGGCTTGTCTCCCTGGCCGGCACCGCGACCGCTGCCGGCATCGCCGGATCCGCGTACACGAACAACTACGACGTGCCCGGGACCGAAGCGGGCCGGGCCGCCGACCTGCTCCACGAAGGCTTCCACGGCAAGGGCGGCGACACCGACACCATCGTCTGGCACACCGACCGCGGCAGCGTCCGCGCACCGGACGTCGAGCAGCGGATGACGCAGACCCTCAACCGGATCGACGACCTCCCGGGGATCGCCTCCGTCGGCGCGTCGCACATCAGCGAGAACGGGCACACTGCCTACGCCGCGATCACCTTCCGCGCGGAGACCGACGACATCCCGGTGGCCCAGGTCAAGGCCGTCGTCGACACCGCGAAGTCGGCGCAGGCTCGCGGGCTGCAGGTCGAACTCGGCGGCAGCGCGATCGCCCTGACCCAGACCACCAGCGCGCACACCAGCGAGATCGTCGGGGTGGCGGTGGCCGCCGCTGTGCTCTTCGTGGCGTTCGGCACCCTGGCCGCCAGCCTGCTGCCCATTGCCACCGCCCTGGTCAGCGTCGGTACGGCCTACGCGGGGATCGAGCTCCTCGGACACGCCATGACGGTCGCCGACTTCGCCCCGATGCTCGGCATGCTGATCGGGCTCGGCGTCGGGATCGACTACGCGCTGTTCATCGTGACCCGACACCGCAAGGGACTGCGCAGCGGGCTCTCGGTCACCGAAGCGGCCACGGAGGCGGTCCGCACCACCGGACGGGCGGTGGTGTTCGCCGGCGCGACCGTCTGCATCGCGCTCCTCGGCATGCTGATACTGCGACTGAGTTTCCTCAACGGTGTTGCCATCGCCGCGTCGCTGACAGTGATGCTGACGGTGGCCGCCTCGGTCACCATGCTGCCCGCTCTGCTGTCGTTCATCGGTACCCGGGCGCTGAGCCGCCGGGAGCGCCGGTCGCTCGCCGAACGCGGCCCGCAGCCGGAGCTGCCCACCGGTCCGGCCGCCCGCTGGTCGGCTTTCGTGGAACGGCACCCGAAGCTGCTCGGTTCGGTGGCCGCGACCATGATGCTGCTGCTCGCTCTGCCCACCTTCGGCCTCCACCTGGGCACGTCCGACCAGGGCAACGATGCGGCAGGCTCGACCACACGGCAGGCCTACGAGCTGCTTGCCAAGGGATTCGGGCCCGGCGCCAACGGTCCGCTCACCGTGGTGGCTCGGCTCGACGGTGCCGGCGATCGGCTCGCCCTCGACGCGCTCCCGGCGCAGTTGCGGGCCACCGCGGATGTGTCGTCGGTCAGTGCGATCACGTACAACGGCAGTGGCGACACGGCCGTCATCACCGTCGTACCCGACTCCGCACCGCAGTCGCAGAAGACCAGCGACCTCGTCGACCGGCTGCGCAGTGAAGTCCTGCCGCAGGCCGAGGACCGCACCACGCTCGACATTCACGTCGGCGGAGTCACTGCGGGCTACGACGACTTCGCCCGGGTCATCGTCGGGAAGCTGCCGCTCTTTATCGGCGTGGTCATCGGTTTCGGCTGCCTGCTCCTGCTGGTGGCCTTCCGGTCCGTCGGTATCCCGCTCAAGGCGGCAGGGATGAATGTGGCGGCCGTGGCCGCCGCCTTCGGAGTCGTGGTCGCCGTCTTCCAGTGGGGGTGGGGGAGCGAACTGCTCGGACTCGGCAGCGCCGGCCCGATCGAGCCCTTCCTCCCCGTCATCATGGTGTCGGTGCTCTTCGGGCTCTCCATGGACTATCAGGTGTTCCTGGTCAGCCGGATGTACGAGGAATGGCTCGAGACCGGGGACAACCGGCGGGCCGTACGTGTCGGCCTCGCCGAAACCAGCCGGGTGATCAACTCGGCGGCCGTCATCATGATCTCCGTCTTCCTCGCCTTCGTCCTCAGCGGCGACCGGGTCATCGCCATGTTCGGCATCGCACTCGCCGCAGCGGTCGGTCTCGACGCCTTCGTGCTGCGTACCCTGCTGGTCCCCGCCCTGATGCATCTGCTGGGCGGCGCCAACTGGTGGCTGCCCGGCTGGCTCGACCGCCGTCTGCCGCGCATCAGCATCGAGCCTCCGGTGCCCGCCGCCCATGCGAAGATCCCTGCACAGAATGCCGCCGTGCCGGAGGAGACGTATGTACGCGATATCGCTGGGTGACGGCGCGGAGCTGCGTCCGCTGGAGCCCTGGCAGGCTGAGGAGTACCTGGCACACATCGACCGCGGACGGGAGTACATCGGCCGGTACATCGCGATGGCCGACTTCTGCACCGACCTCGATTCGGCCCGCGCCTTCCTCCAGTCGTACGCGGAGAAGCAGGCCGCCGACACGGGCCGGATCTACGGCATCCGGCTGGACGACACCCTCGTCGGCGGGGTGCTCTTTCCGCGCTTCGACGCGGCCACCGGCGCCTGCGAGGTCGGCTGCTGGCTCGAGCCCGCGGGTACCGGCCGCGGCCTGGTCACCCGCGCCGTACGGGTGCTGATCGACTGGGCGGTGGACGCGCGGGGCATGCACCGCGTGGAGTGGCGGGCGGCCGCCGCGAACACCGGAAGCATCAGCGTCGCCCGCCGGCTCGGCATGACCCACGAGGGAACGCTGCGGGAGAGCTACCCGTACCGGGGGATACGGCACGACATGCAGGTCTGGGCGGTCCTGGCGCCCGAGTGGAAGGCGCACAGAAAGCATTAAGGGCGCTCTCAGAAAGCCCCCCTAGCGTGCGCCGTATGAACGCCACCACCAAGTCCGACACGACCGACGACTCCACCACCGACGCGGACACCGACATGAACGCGGACGCCGACATGAACGCGGACGAAGCGGCTGCCGAGGCAGCAGCCGAAGACGCGGAAGCGGAGGCGGACATCCACGGCGGCGACCGATCCGGGATCGGGGCGGGCGCGGCTGCCGTGGTCGCGGCAGCGCTCGGTTTCGTAGCCCTCAGCGGCAGCTGGATGGGCAAGGTGCTCTCCGAGCGCGAAACCCTGACCGGCCAGCTGAAACTGCCCCAGGGGGCTTCCACCTCCCAGCAGATCCACGAGGTCTACGGCGACTCCTGGCACACCACCGCCCTGATCAACGGCGGCTTCGCCCTGCTGGCCCTGATCGTCGGCCTGGTCGTGCTGGCGGTGCCGTACTTCGGCACGCCCGGCAGGACTCAGGCGGTCTGGGTACGCGCCGTCGCGTTGGGCGCCGTTGCCATCGCCGTCATCGGCCTGCTGATCTCCCTCGGCATGTACTTCGACCTGTTCGCTTCCCTGCCCAGCGCACCCGCCGCCGCGTCGACGGCGACGCAGTAGGGCCGACCGGGGGGGCCCTGGGCCGTACTCTTACGTCACCTCCAGCTGGAGGATCCGGTCGTCACCTGGGCCCGGGGTCCCGCGGGAATCCGTCTCGCTGGTGACCAGCCACAGCCTGTTTCCGCCTGCGGGGACCACTGTGCGAAGCCGTCCGTACTTGCCCTGCAGGAACGCCTGCGGCTTCGCGGACGGCTTGGCACCGTTCAGCGGGATCCGCCACAGGCGCTCACCACGGAGCGCAGCCATCCAGATCGAGCCCTCGGCATAGGCGATGCCGCTGGGAGAGGCCTCCGAGGTGCTCCACTGCTCCACCGGATCGACGAAGCCCGCCTTGCCCTGCTTGCCTTCCACGATGGGCCAGCCGTAGTTCTTGCCGGGCTTGATGAGATTCAGCTCGTCCCAGGTGTCCTGGCCGAATTCGTCGGCCCACAGACGGCCGTCCTTGTCCCAGGCCAGGCCCTGCACATTGCGATGCCCGTAGCTGTAGACGACGGAACCCGCCCACGGGTTGCCGTGGGCCGGCCGGCCGTCCGGCGTCATCCGGAGAATCTTTCCGCCCAGCGACTTCTTGTTCTGGGCCATGCCGCGCTCGCCGGTCTCACCCGTCCCCACGTAAAGCATCTTGTCGGGGCCGAAAGCGATCCGCCCGCCGTTGTGGATCGTGCCCTTGGGAATGCTCTTGAAAATGGTGTCGGGCGCCCCCAGCTGCCGCCCGGCGGGCTGCTTCTCGTCATAGAGCATCCGTGCTATCCGGTTGTCGGACGCGGTGGTGAAGTACGCATAGACCAGATGGTCCGTGCCGTACGACGGGGAGAGCGCGATCCCGAGCAGCCCGCCCTCACCGCCCGGAGCCACCCCGGCCACCTTCCCCAGCAGGGTCTTCCTGCCGTTCTTCGCGTCGATCCGGGTGATCGTCCCGGTGTCCCGGGAGGAGACCAGCAGATCGCCCTCGGGGAGCACCGCGACCCCCCAGGGGGAGGTGAGCCCGGTGGTCAGGGTAGAGACGACCTTCACCGAACCCTTGGCCGGCGGCACGTCGGGCGTCGGCGCTGCGGCTGCGGCCGAGGAGGAGCGCGCGCCCGGACTACGGGCGGCGGCAGACTGCCCCCCGCCGTCTCCTGAGGAGCACCCGGCCACCGATACCAGCACGGCTACGGCCAACACCGCTGTCACAGACGGACGTTTCACGGCCTTGTTCCCTTCGACGACGGCACAGCTACTTCTCTTACACCGCGGCTCCGCCGAAGGTTCCCACCCGGCTGTCCGGCCGGATCGTCACTGTCCGCACCGGGTCACTCCCACGAGCCCCGGGCGGGCGGCAGTTCAGCGATCTCCTTAAGATCCTGGGCCGTCATCACCAGATCCGCAGCGCGGGCGTTCTCCGTCGCCCATTTTTCCTGCTTCGCACCCGCCACCGGCACCACCTGAGGACCCCTGCTCAGCACCCAGGCCAGAGCCACCTGGGCGGGTGTCGCCCCGTGCCGCTCGGCGATCCGCCGGAGTCCCGCCACCACCGGTTGGTTGGCCGCCATCATCTCGGCCGTGAACCGGGGGTGTCTGGCTCGCATGTCATCGGGCTCGAAGCCCTGCCCCGGCGTGAGCGTGCCGGTGAGGAAGCCGTTGCCCAAGGGCATCGCGGCCAGGAATCCGATCCCGCGCGCCCGGCACCACGGCAGCAGTGTGTCCAGCGCCTCCGGCGACCATACGGACAGCTCGGCCTCCACCGCACTCACCGGGAACACCTGCTGGACCCGCTCCAGCTGCCGCACGGTCGCGTCGTGCAGCCGCGCGCCGGAGCGTCGTGACGCGCGCGCCCCCACCGCACAGAATCCCAGTGCCCGCACCTTGCCGGCGGACACCAGATCGGCCATCGCACCCCAGGTCTCCTCCACCGGTACCTCCGGGTCCGCGCGGTGCAACTGGTAGAGGTCGATCACATCCGTCTGCAGCCGTCGCAGTGATGCGTCACACGCCCTCCGTATGTAACCGGGCCGGCCGTTGGCGACGATGTGCTGCTCGCCCGCGAGCAGACCGCACTTGGTGGACAGGAAGGCTTCTGCCCGCCGTTCCTTCAGGACCCGCCCGAGCAGCAGCTCGTTCGTGAAGGGGCCGTACATGTCGGCCGTGTCGAGCAGGGTCGAGCCGGCGTCGAGGGCGGCGTGCACGGTACGCAGCGAACGTTCCCCCCGCTGCTGCGAGCCGGTGTACGCCCAGCTCATCGGCATGCAGCCGAGCCCGATCGCGCCCACTTCGAGCGCTGCCGCCCCGATTGTCCTGCGCTCCACCTGGCCGGATCCTCCCTCTTCGCGTCCCTCAAACTAACCTCCTGCTCATGACTGCTGATGTGTGGCTCCCCATCCCGCCCGACGAGATCGCCGGGCTCCCCGAAGGACCGCGTTACCTGTTCTGGGACGGCGGCGACGAGTACCCCGCCGACCCCGCGGACTGCGACTACTACGTGGTGCCCTACATGAAGGGCATGAAGGTCGCGTTGCGCCCACTCGCGGCGATGACGTCGCTGCGTGTCGTGCAGACCCTCTCCGCCGGAACCGACCACGTGCAGCCCGGACTTGACGACCTGCACCCGGGCGTGCAGCTCTGCAACGCCCGCGGAGTCCATGAGGCGTCGACCGCCGAACTGGCGCTGGCCCTGATTCTCGCCTCGCTGCGCGGCATCCCCGATTTCGTGGCGGGCCAGCAACAGGAGGAGTGGCGCTCCGGGTTCCGCCCCGCGCTCGCCGACCGGAACGTACTGATCGTCGGATACGGCTCGATCGGCTCCGCCATCGAGGACCGGCTCGTTCCGTTCGAGTGCGCGCGGGTGACACGCGTCGCGCGCTCGGCGCGCACAGCGGAGCGCGGGCCAGTGCACGCATTCACCGATCTGCCCGCACTGCTTTCGGACGCCGATGTGGTCGTCATCTCCACGCCGCTCACCGAGGATACGAAGGGCCTGGTGAGCACCGGATTCCTGGCCGGGATGAAGGATGGCGCGCTGTTGGTGAACGTCGCGCGCGGTGCCGTCGTCGACACCAAGGCGCTTCTCGTCGAACTCGAGTCCGGGCGGCTATGTGCGGCACTCGATGTCACCGACCCCGAACCGCTCCCGGCGGGGCACCCGTTGTGGCACGCTCCCGGCTGCCTCATCAGCCCTCATGTCGGTGGACCGACGTCCGCGTTCCTGCCGCGAGCCAAGCGACTGCTGTCCGCGCAACTCACCCGATTCGCCGCCGGAGAACCACTGGAGAACGTCGTCCTGACCACCGAATAGCCTGCACATCAGGGGCCTTTGCCCGCTTCTGGAGAACCGAACGTCGACCATCCACTGCCGTCACGCAGCGTAGAGAGGGTATGTCCCTGAGTGACGATACTGGTGTATCGTCCGGTTGGGGGCTGCGCCGCGCACGGTGACGGCGCGGGGATCATACAGATCTGGAGGGGGCGACGGACGATGTACGGCCAATGGACCGACCGACCGACGTGGCGGGGCCACCGACGACGACCTCGCCCCATGCCGGCCCATCACCTCGGCTCTCGCTGGGCGATGCTCCGGACGGCGACGCCTGGGAAGGACCGGTGAGTGCGCCGGGAGCGCTCCTCGCGCGGCAGTCGGTCTCCGGCAGCTCCTCGGGCCTGCTCTCCCAGCTGCTCCTCGCCGCAGTGTGCGGCGGCTATGCCGGCGCAGCGGCATTCGGCTGGGGGTCCGAGGAACTCGCCCTCATCATGGGCGACTTCGGCCTCAGCTTTGCCGCAGCGCTCGCCGCGGTCTCCTGCTTCTTCTACGCACGCACCCAGGAGAGCCTGTTCCGGACCGCCTGGCTGCTCTTCTCCCTGTCATCCGCAATGGCCGCCTGCGGAAACGCGGTCTGGGGTTGGTATGAGGTGGTGCTCCGGATCCCCGTCCCGAGCATCTCGCTCGCCGACATGTTCTTCCTCTGCTTCGCACCGCCCGCCATCATCGGGCTGCTCGTTCTCGCCAAGCGCCCGGTCACCCGGGCCGGCTGGATCTGTCTGGCGCTGGACTCCTGGCTCATCGGCGGGTCACTGCTCACGCTGGCCTGGAGCCTCGCTCTCGCGCACACCGCCCGACTGGAGGGCGGTGGCGAGAGTGTCGCCCGCGCCGCGCTCCCGCTCGCCTACCCGCTGCTGGACATCGTGCTGGTGTCCATGGTGCTCGCGCTGCACTTCCGCCGCTCGAGGACGAACCGCTCGGCCATCAACACCGCCATCGCCGGGCTCGCGCTGACCGTGCTTTCCGACGCCCTCTTCACCTCGCCCCTGCTGCGCGCCCACTACGAATCCGGCCGGCTGCTGGACGCCGGTTGGTTCGCGGGCTCGCTGCTCCTCGCCTACGCCCCGTGGGGTGCCCGGCTGGGAGCGGCCGGACCCGCCGCCGGTGCCACCGGTGTGGACGCCGAGCCCGCGGCAGGCGGCAGCAAGACGCCGAGCCGCCCGATCACCGGTTCACTGGCCGCGCTCACGCCGTATCTCGCCGCGGCCGTCTGCACCCTCGGCATCCTGCACAACGTGGTCTCCGGCCGCCGGGTGGACCGGGTGGTCGTCTTCACCGGATGCACGGTCGCCCTGGCGCTGGTGGTCCGCCAGGGCATCATGCTCCTCGACAACATCGCCCTCACCCACGAACTGGCGCAGAAGGAGAACCACTTCCGTTCCCTGGTCCAGGGGTCCAGCGATGTCATCATGATCGCCGCACCGACCGGAACGCTGCGCTACGTGAGCCCCGCCGCCGCGGGGGTCTACGGCCGGGACGCCGATGACCTCATCGGCTCCCAGCTCGCCTCGCTGATCCATCCGGACGACCTGGGACGCGTGGTTCACGAGGTGCGGCGTTTTCTGGCCGCATCGCCGGCTGCCGAGCCCACGACCCGGATCGAGTGCCGCTTCCGGTCGGGTGCCGGAGAGTGGCTCAATGTCGAGTCCACCGTCAAACGGCACCAGGGCGGCCTGATCTTCAACAGCCGGGATGTGACCGAGCGGGTCCGTCTCCAGGCGCAGCTGCAGCACAACGCCGAACACGACCCGCTCACTGATCTGCCCAACCGCGCGCTCTTCACCAGCCGGGTCCGCCAGGCGCTGGGCGGCCGCAGGGCCACCGATCAGGACACGGCCGTACTCTTCATCGACCTCGACGGTTTCAAGGCGGTGAACGACTCCATCGGCCACCAGGCAGGCGATGAGCTGCTGGTCCAGGCGGCCCGGCGGCTGAGGGAATCGGTCAGAGCCGGAGACACCGCGGCCCGGCTCGGCGGTGACGAGTTCGCGGCTCTCATCGTCGGCAGCGGCCGGCAGCACAAGCGGATCCGTGAGGATCAGGTGCACGAGATCGCCGACCGGCTGCGACTCCAGCTCTCCCAGCCCTACCGGATCGACGGCAGCGAGGTGCGCGTCGCGGCATCCATCGGGGTGGCGTTCGCCGAGGCGGGCATCTCCCCGAACGACCTCATGCGCAACGCGGACCTTGCCATGTACCGGGCGAAGGCCGCCGGAAAGAACCGCGTGGAGCTGTACGCCCCGCAGATGCGGGCCGAGGTGACCCGCCGGTCCGCGCTGACCGTCCGGCTGCGCGCCGCCCTGCACGACGGCGAATTCGCGCTGCTGCACCAGCCGGTGGTGCATCTGGCGACCGGTCGGATCGCCGCTGTCGCCGCCCATGCCCGCTGGCGCTCCTCGCAGGGAATCCTCTTTACGCCTGCCGAGTTCCTGCGGGTCCAGGAGGCGGGCAGCGCCGAGGAGAACGCCCGCACCACCGAGCTGGGCCGCTGGCTCTTGGAGGAGGCCGTGGAACAGGCCGCGGAGCGGCACAGAGCCGGACATCAGGTGCCGGTGGCGGTGCGGCTCTCGGCCCGCAGACTGCTCGACAAGTCGATGCCGCTCGGATCCGTCGAAGAGATCCTCACCCAGCACGCGCTGCCCTCCGGTGCTCTGATCATCGAGCTGGCCGACAGCGATCCATGGATCGCCTTCGAAGAGCTGGAACACCGGCTGATGGCCCTGCGCAGGCTCGGTGTACGGATCGTGCTGGACGGCTTCGGACGCGGCCACGCCGCGATAAGCAGCCTGCGCCGTCTCCCCGCCGACGTGCTCAGACTGGACCGCGGTCTGGTGGAGGGAGTGGTCGAATCGGCGCGGCTGCACAAAATCACCAGCGGGCTGCTGCGGATCGCCTGCGACCTCGGTATGCAGTCGGTCGCGGACGGGGTGGACGTACCCGAACAAGTGCTGGCTCTGCGCGCCATGGGATGTACCTACGGGCAGGGCATGGCTTTCTCCGGACCACTGGACGAGTACCGGCTGCGGCGTTCCCTGCACCGCTCGCAGCTCCCCCTTCCGGGGGGTGCCGCACGGCCGGCGCTGCTGGGCACCAGGTCATTCGCCGGCTCACATAATGAGACGCCAGTCCCACCCACTTGACAGTCACTACACGCTGGGGAGAGGGTCAATGCCATGCACACCCGAATTCTCGTACTTGGAAAGCGCGTCGGCTGAAGCAGAGCTCCTCACCAGCTCCGCTCCATCGCACCGACGCGCTCCCCTCGCTTGCCTCACGGCACGGGGGGTTTTTTGTTGCACCGGCACCACCCGAACACCGCTCAATTCCACGCAAAAACCCTCAGCTTCGAGAAGAGAATGCCGATGACCGAGCAGGCCACCGGGGCCCACCACCCGCAGCCGCGAGCCCGTAACGGCGGACCCTCGTCCGCAACCGTCGAGCACGTCACGGGCGCGCAGTCCCTCATCCGTTCTCTCGAGGAAGTCGGCGCCGACACGGTATTCGGTATTCCCGGTGGTGCGATTCTCCCGGCGTACGACCCGATGATGGATTCGAGCCGGGTGCGTCACATCCTGGTCCGGCACGAGCAGGGCGCGGGGCACGCGGCCACCGGTTATGCGCAGGCGACCGGGAAGGTCGGAGTGTGCATGGCGACGTCCGGTCCGGGTGCGACGAATCTGGTCACCCCGATCGCGGATGCGCACATGGACTCGGTGCCGCTGGTCGCGATCACCGGGCAGGTGGCCGCGGCTTCGATCGGTACGGACGCCTTCCAGGAGGCGGACATCTGCGGCATCACGATGCCGGTGACCAAGCACAACTGGCTGGTGACCGACGCGGACGATATTCCGCGGGTCATCTGCGAGGCGTTCCACGTCGCGTCGACGGGGCGTCCCGGTCCGGTGCTGGTGGACATCGCGAAGGACGCGCTGCAGGCGAAGACGACGTTCTCCTGGCCGCCGCAGATGGAGCTGCCGGGCTACCGGCCGGTGACCAAGCCGCACGCCAAGCAGATCCGGGAGGCCGCTCGGCTCATCACCCAGGCCAAGCGCCCGGTGCTGTACGTCGGCGGCGGGGTCATCAAGGCCGGCGCGACCACCGAGCTGAAGGTCCTGGCGGAGCTGACGGGGGCGCCGGTGACCACGACGCTGATGGCGCTGGGCGCCTTCCCCGACAGCCACCGTCAGCATGTGGGCATGCCCGGTATGCACGGCGCCGTCACCGCGGTGACGGCCTTGCAGAAGGCGGATCTGCTGATCGCGCTGGGTACCCGCTTCGACGACCGGGTGACCGGCAAGCTGGACAGCTTCGCGCCGCACGCCCGGGTCATCCACGCCGATGTCGACCCGGCGGAGATCGGCAAGAACCGTCAGGTGGATGTCCCGATCGTCGGCGACGCCCGGGAGGTCATCGCCGACCTGGTCCAGGCGGTTCAGGCCGAGCACACCGCGGGCACCGTGGGCGCCGCTGCCAAGGACCGTTATGCGGCCTGGTGGAAGGATCTCGACCGCTGGCGCGACACCTACCCGCTGGGGTACGACCTGCCCGAGGACGGCAGCCTCTCTCCGCAGCAGGTCATCGAGCGTATCGGGCAGGCCGCCGACGCCGACACGATCTTCGCAGCGGGGGTCGGGCAGCACCAGATGTGGGCCTCGCACTTCGTCCAGTACGAGCAGCCCGCGACCTGGCTGAACTCCGGCGGTGCCGGAACGATGGGCTACGCGGTGCCCGCCGCGATGGGCGCCAAGGCAGGCATGCCGGACCGGATGGTCTGGGCCATCGACGGCGACGGCTGTTTCCAGATGACCAACCAGGAACTGACCACCTGCGCGCTGAACAACATCCCGATCAAGGTCGCGATCATCAACAACGGTGCGCTCGGGATGGTCCGCCAGTGGCAGACCCTCTTCTACAACCAGCGCTACTCCAACACCGTGCTGCACTCGGGCCCCGGGGCCGACGGCATCGCGGTGGGCGGTAAGGGCAGCGGTGGGACCCGCATCCCGGACTTCGTGAAACTGTCCGAGGCGATGGGCTGTGTCGCCCTGCGGTGCGAGCGTCCGGAGGACCTCGACAAGGTCATCGCCGAGGCGAACGCGATCAACGACCGGCCCGTCGTCGTCGACTTCATCGTGCACGAGGACGCCATGGTCTGGCCGATGGTGGCCGCCGGCACGTCCAACGACGAGGTCATGGCCGCCCGCGGGATCCGCCCCGACTTCGGCGACAACGAAGAGAACTGAGAGCAGAGAGAGACCGACGACATGTCCACCAAGCACACGCTCTCCGTCCTGGTCGAGAACACGCCGGGCATTCTCGCCCGGATCGCCGCCCTGTTCTCCCGCCGCGGCTTCAACATCGACTCCCTTGCCGTGGGTGTCACCGAACATCCCGACATCTCCCGCATCACCATTGTGGTGAGTGTCGAGGACCTGCCCCTGGAGCAGGTGACGAAGCAGCTCAACAAGCTGGTCAACGTCCTGAAGATCGTCGAACTCGAGCCCGGCGCTGCGATCCAGCGCGAGCTCGTGCTGGTGAAGGTCCGCGCCGACAACGAGACCCGTTCCCAGATCGTCGAGATCGTCCAGCTGTTCCGCGCCAAGACCGTGGACGTGTCCCCGGAAGCCGTGACCATCGAGGCCACCGGGGGCGCCGACAAGCTGGAGGCGATGCTCAAGATGCTCGAGCAGTACGGCATCAAGGAGCTCGTTCAGTCCGGCTCGATCGCCATAGGCCGAGGCGCCCGGTCGATCACGGACCGCAGCCTGCGGGCGCTCGACCGCAGCGCCTGAGCGGCACCGGCACACCCCCTGCCGTTGCTCGCGTGGCGCTGCGACACCTGCTCGCATGTCGAGACCGAGAAACCTTCCCCTCCCCACCCGCCGTACGGTGGGCCGTAACACCTGCACACCAAGGAGATATCCCAGTGGCCGAGCTTTTCTACGACGACGATGCCGACCTGTCGATCATCCAGGGCCGCAAGGTCGCCGTCATCGGATACGGCAGCCAGGGCCACGCCCACGCGCTGTCGCTGCGTGACTCGGGTGTGGACGTCCGCGTCGGTCTCCACGAGGGCTCCAGGTCCAAGGCGAAGGCCGAGGAGCAGGGCCTGCGTGTGGTGACCCCGGCCCAGGCCTCCGCCGAGGCCGACGTGATCATGATCCTCGTCCCGGACCCGATCCAGGCCCAGGTCTACGAGGAGTCCATCAAGGACAACCTCAAGGACGGCGACGCGCTGTTCTTCGGCCATGGCCTGAACATCCGTTTCGACTTCATCAAGCCGCCGGCCAACGTCGACGTCTGCATGGTCGCCCCCAAGGGTCCGGGCCACCTGGTGCGCCGTCAGTACGAGGAGGGCCGCGGCGTTCCGTGCATCGTGGCCGTCGAGCAGGACCCCTCGGGCAACGGTCTGGCGCTGGCCCTTTCGTATGCGAAGGGCATCGGCGGCACCCGCGCCGGCGTCATCAAGACGACGTTCACCGAGGAGACCGAGACCGACCTCTTCGGTGAGCAGGCGGTGCTCTGTGGTGGTACGGCCGCGCTGGTGAAGGCGGGCTTCGAGACGCTGACCGAGGCCGGTTACCAGCCGGAGATCGCGTACTTCGAGTGCCTGCACGAGCTGAAGCTGATCGTCGACCTCATGTACGAGGGCGGCCTGGAGAAGATGCGCTGGTCGATCTCGGAGACCGCCGAGTGGGGCGACTACGTCAGCGGCCCGCGGATCATCACCGACCAGACCAAGGCCGAGATGAAGAAGATCCTCGGCGAGATCCAGGACGGCACGTTCGCCAAGAACTGGATGGACGAGTACCACGGCGGTCTGAAGAAGTACAACGAGTACAAGAAGGCCGACGAGGACCACCTGCTGGAGACCACCGGCAAGGAGCTCCGCAAGCTCATGAGCTGGGTCGCCAACGACGACGCGTAACGGCTGCGGACCCAGGGGGCTGCTCGAACGGAGCAGCCCCCTGGCGCCCGCTTGCCCCGCGTTGTCCGCCTCGTCCACCCACGGACGGGTGATCCTGCCGCTTCGGCGGATGGAGCACGGCGCAACGCCACTACACTGCTCAGAACATACGCGTCAGGCCCACAGCGTCGTGCGTCTTCCACGCGCCCAGACCCTCCGCCTGCGGCCGTCGGGACGGCCGTCCTCGCCCACTGCCCGAACGGCGTGGGAGGGGCTCCCATCGGACTTGTGAGGACTCACGTGAGCTCGAAACCTGTCGTACTCATCGCTGAAGAGCTTTCGCCCGCCACCGTCGACGCGCTGGGCCCGGACTTCGAGGTCCGGCACTGCAACGGCGCGGACCGCGCCGAGCTGCTGCCCGCCATCGCCGACGTGGACGCGATCCTGGTGCGCTCGGCGACCAAGGTCGACGCCGAGGCGATCGCCGCGGCCAGGAAGCTGAAGATCGTCGCCCGTGCCGGTGTCGGCCTGGACAACGTCGACGTCTCCGCCGCCACGAAGGCCGGCGTGATGGTGGTGAACGCCCCCACCTCCAACATCGTGACCGCCGCCGAGCTGGCCTGTGGTCTGCTGATCGGAACGGCGCGGAACATCCCGCAGGCCAACAGCGCCCTGAAGAACGGCGAGTGGAAGCGTTCCAAGTACACCGGCGTCGAGCTGAGCGAGAAGACGCTCGGTGTCGTCGGTCTCGGCCGTATCGGTGTCCTGGTCGCCCAGCGCATGTCGGCCTTCGGCATGAAGATCGTCGCGTACGACCCCTATGTACAGCCCGCCCGTGCCGCCCAGATGGGTGTCAAGCTGCTGACTCTCGACGAGCTGCTCGAGGTCGCCGACTTCATCACCGTCCACCTTCCCAAGACCCCCGAGACGATCGGCCTGATCGGCGACGAGGCGCTCCACAAGGTCCAGCCGCACGTCCGGATCGTCAACGCCGCGCGCGGCGGCATCGTCGACGAGGAGGCGCTGGCTTCCGCGCTCAAGGAGGGCCGGGTCGCCGGCGCGGGTCTGGACGTGTACTCGAAGGAGCCGTGCACCGACTCCCCGCTCTTCCAGTTCGACCAGGTCGTCTGCACCCCGCACCTCGGCGCTTCCACGGACGAGGCCCAGGAGAAGGCCGGCATCGCGGTCGCGAAGTCGGTACGCCTGGCGCTCGCCGGCGAGCTCGTGCCGGACGCGGTCAACGTCCAGGGCGGGGTCATCGCCGAGGACGTGCGCCCCGGGCTGCCGCTCGCCGAGAAGCTCGGCCGGATCTTCACCGCTCTCGCCGGTGAGGTTGCGGTACGGCTCGATGTCGAGGTGTACGGGGAGATCACCCAGCATGACGTCAAGGTGCTGGAACTCTCCGCGCTCAAGGGCGTCTTCGAGGATGTCGTCGACGAGACCGTGTCGTATGTCAACGCCCCGCTGTTCGCGCAGGAGCGCGGTGTCGAGGTCCGGCTGACGACCAGCTCGGAGTCCCCGGACCACCGCAATGTCGTCACGGTCCGCGGCACCCTCGCGGATGGCGAGGAGGTTTCGGTGTCCGGCACCCTGGCCGGGCCCAAGCACCTCCGGAAGATCGTCGCGGTCGGTGAGTACGACGTCGACGTCGCCCTCTCCGATCACATGGTCGTGCTCCGCTACACGGACCGCCCCGGTGTGGTCGGCGCGGTCGGCAAGATCCTCGGGGAGGCCGGTCTCAACATCGCCGGCATGCAGGTGTCCCGCGCCGATGTGGGCGGCGAGGCGCTGGTCGTTCTCACCGTCGACGACACCGTGCCCCCGGCTGTCCTGGCGGAGATCTCCGAGGAGATCGGCGCCGTGTCGGCCCGTTCGGTGGACCTGACCGACTGATCACGCCGAAACCGTACGTCAGCCGCGTACCCGGTGCGTAGACGATCGTCTTACACGAACGTCTGCATGCCGGGTACGCTGCTGTGATGGGACATCGTGAGGATCTGCTCGAAGGCGCCAAGCGCTGCCTCCTGGACAAGGGCTACGCCCGGACGACCGCCCGCGACATCGTCGCCGCTTCCGGCACCAACCTGGCCTCCATCGGCTATCACTACGGCTCCAAGGAAGCGCTGCTCAACCAGGCGTTCCTCGCGGTGACCGAGGAGTGGGGCGACGCGATCGGCGAGTCGTCCGGCGTCGAACCCTCCGCCTACGCCGACGCCTTCGAGCGCTTCGAAGCGGTCTGGGGTCAGGTCATCGGCACGTACGAGACCAGCCGCTCGCTCTGGAAGCTGCAACTCGAGGTCATCTCCCGCATCGACGAGGACCCGGAGCTGCGCAAGGCGATCGCCGGACCGCAGCAGGAGGGCCGCAAGGGACTCGCGGAGAACTTCCAGAGGCTCGACCCGGAGACCGATCCGGAGAAGGCTCGCACGGCCGGACTGGTCTACCAGGCGCTGCTCGCGGGCGTGATGATGCAGTGGCTGGTCGACCCGGAGACGGCTCCCTCCGCGCGGGACCTGACGGACGGCCTGCGGGTGATCCTGGAGAACGGCTCGCCCCGAGAGGACGGTTGAGCCCTGAGACGGCCGACGCTGCGGGGTCCGGTCTACAGCCGCGTCCCCTTCAGCGCCATGTGCAGCAGCAGCCGGTCCTCGCCCTCGTCGAGGTCGAGGCCGGTCAGCGCTTCGATGCGGGAGAGCCGGTAGTAGAGCGTCTGACGGTGGATGCCCAGGGCGGCCGCGGTGCGGCCCGCCTGACCGGCGCAGTCGAGGAACACCTCTGCGGTGCGCGCCAGTTCGGTGTGGGTGGCGGTCAGCAGATCCCGTACCACCGCATCGTGCGCCACCGACCGGGGGAGTGCGGTCAGCATCCGGTAAGGGCCGATGGACGCCCATTCGGCGATCGGGCCCAGCCCGGGCTGGGCCGCCGCCGCGCGGGCCGCCGCCGATGCCTCGAGCCAGGAGTCGGTCAGTCCGCTCAGGCCGCGGCGGGCGGTCGCGATACCCGCGGTGGCTCCGCCGCCCGCCATGTCGCGGAGCCTGGTGGCAGCGGTCAGCGCCGGGTCCAGGGCGTGCGCCGAGCGCAGCCGGATCAACGCGGCCACGGTGGGCACGGCGCCCACCCCGGAGCCGGAGCCGCTGACGGCGCCCGCGCCCGGGTCCGCATCGGAACCGGTGTCGCGGTCCGGCGCTCCCTCGGGGGTCCCGAGCGGCACCGTGCACAGGGCCGCGGTGGCCGCCACCGGCCGGGCCGGCGGATCCTCGTCCGGCCAGCGGGTCACACACACCAGCGCGTGCAGGCCGTCCGCGCTGGGGCCCAGAGCCGTACGCAGGGCGGCGATGGTCATATCGCGTTGCCAGCCCCGTTCGGCGGTGAGCACAGCACGGAATTCCCGGGACAGGTCCGCGCCCGCCTGTGCCTCGTCCGACAGCAGGTCGCCGATGCGGGCGGCCACTTCCATGGCTGCCGTCAGCTGACGGTCCGTGGGGCCGGGGTCGGTGTCGAGCAGCCAGACATAGCCGTACACGGTGGAGCGATGGCGGACCGGCAGACAGATCCTGCCCCGGTTCACCCCCGCGTCCGGGGTCGCCGGAATCCGGACCGGGCCCGTCGCACGGGTGATGCCGAAGTCCTCGAACCAGGCGCGGACCGCCGGGGTGGACCGCCTGGTCAGGATCGAGCGGGTGCGCACCGGGTCCATCGCGGTGTCGTCCTCGCTGTCGTGCGCGCCGAACGCGATCAGCCCGAAGTCCCGGTTCTCCAGGGTCGCCGGCGCGCCGAGGAGCGCGGAGATCTCGTCGACCAGTTCCTGGTAATCACCCTTCACCCCCTCATTCTCCCACCTCCTCAGACATCTGTCTGAGATCCAGGCCACGGATGCGTGACAGCTGTCGATGGCCGACGATCGGAGCAATCCTTAGATTTCACGGTGGTTCTCCGTGCCGCCCAGGCGGCCTGTCCTCACTCCCCGTGGAGGTGCCCCGTGCTGGGTCCCGTGCTTCTCGCCGCCGCGCGCAGCGACAGCATCCGCCGTGTCGTATCGGCCGCCCCCGTCACCAAGCCGGTGGTCACCCGCTTCATCGCCGGCGAGTCCGTCGGTGAGACGATGCCCGTCGTCCAGGAGATGGCCGACCGCGGCCTCGAGGTGACCCTCGATGTGCTGGGTGAGGACATCACCGACCCGGCGGAAGCGCTGCGTGCCCGGGACGCGTACCTCCGACTGGTGGATGCCCTGAAGCCGCTCGGACTCGGCGCGGGCGCTGAGATGTCGGTGAAGCTCTCCTCCTTCGGGCAGGCGCTGTCCGGCGGTCATGACCTGGCGCTGGCGAATGTACGGACGGTCGTCGAGGCCGCAGCCGAGATCGGCACCACGGTCACCCTCGACATGGAGGACCACACCACGGTGGACTCCACCCTGGCGATCCACACCGAGCTGCGCGAGACCTTCCCGCAGACCGGCGCGGTCGTGCAGTCGTACCTGTTCCGTACCGAGGACGACTGCCGCATCCTCGCCGCCGCGGGTTCGCGGGTACGGTTGGTGAAGGGCGCCTACAAGGAGCCCGCGACCGTGGCCTACCAGGACAAGGCCGAGGTCGACAAGGCGTACGTCCGCTGCTTGAAGATCCTGATGGCCGGCGAGGGCTATCCGATGATCGGGTCCCACGACCCGCGGATCATCGCCATCGGCCAGGAACTCGCCCGCCGGGCAGGCCGCAAGCTCGACGACTACGAGTTCCAGATGCTCTACGGCATTCGGGCCGAGGAGCACGACCGGCTGGCAGCCGAGGGCCACCGGATGCGTGTCTACATCGCCTACGGCACCGACTGGTACGGATACTTCATGCGCCGCCTCGCGGAGCGCCCGGCCAACCTCGCGTTCTTCCTGCGTTCGCTCGCCACGCGCGGCTGAACCACCCCTCAGATTAAGGAGATTCGGCAAATGATGGACGCTGTAACCCAGGTCCCCGCGCCGGTCAATGAGCCGGTTCACTCCTACGCCCCCGGCACCCCCGAGCGCGCGCGCCTGGAGGCCAAGCTCAAGGAGCTGGCCGAGAACCCCATCGACCTCACGATGACGATCAACGGTGAGAAGCGGATGGGCGGCGGCGAGACCTTCACCGTGGTCCAGCCGCACAACCACAAGTCCGTGATCGGCACCGGCGCCGCCGCCACGCGCGAGGACGCGCAGGACGCCATCGACGCCGCGCTGGCCGCCGCCCCCGCCTGGCGCGCGATGTCCTTCGACGACCGCGCCGCGATCATCCTGCGCGCCGCCGAACTGCTGTCCGGCCCCTGGCGCGAGACGCTGGCCGCTTCGACCATGCTGGGCCAGGGCAAGACCGCCCAGCAGGCCGAGATCGACTGCCCGTGCGAGCTCGTCGACTTCTGGCGGTTCAACGTCAAGTACGCCCGTGACCTGCTCGCCGAGCAGCCGGTGGCGAACGCCCAGGGTGTCTGGAACCGCCTCGACCACCGCCCGCTCGAGGGCTTCGTCTACGCGATCACCCCCTTCAACTTCAGCGCCATCGCGGCGAACCTGCCGACCGCCCCGGCCCTGATGGGCAATGTGGTCGTGTGGAAGCCGTCCCCGACGCAGACCCACGCGGCCGTCCTGCTGATGAAGCTGCTGGAGGAGGCCGGCCTGCCCAAGGGCGTCATCAACCTGGTGACCGGCGACGGCATCGCGGTCTCCGAGGTCGCACTGCACCACCGCGACCTGGCCGGTATCCACTTCACCGGCTCCACGCCCACCTTCCAGTACCTGTGGAAGACGGTCGGCGAGAACATCGGCAAGTACCGCACCTACCCGCGCCTGGTCGGCGAGACCGGCGGCAAGGACTTCGTGGTCGCGCACCCCAGCGCCGACCGCGCCGTGCTGAAGACCGCGCTGACCCGTGGCTCGTTCGAGTACCAGGGCCAGAAGTGCTCGGCGACCTCTCGTGCGTACATTCCGGCCTCGATCTGGAACAGCGGCTTCCGCGAGGAGTTCGCCGCCGAGGTCGACTGGATCACCATGGGTGACGTCACGGACCTGTCGCACTTCATGGGCGCCGTCATCGACGAGCGTTCCTTCGCGAAGAACAAGGCCGCGATCGACCGCGCCAAGTCCGACCCGAGCTGCACGATCATCGCGGGCGGTACCTACGACGACTCGGTCGGCTACTTCGTCCGCCCGACCGTCATCGAGTGCTCCGACCCGGCGAACGAGGTCTTCACCACCGAGTACTTCGGCCCGATCCTCGCCGTCCACGTCTACGAGGACGCCGAGTACGACGCGATGCTGGACCAGATGGAGTCGGTCTCCGACTACGCCCTGACCGGCTCGGTCATCGCGTCCGATCGGGCGGCAGCGGCGCACACGATGGACAAGCTCCGCTATGCGGCGGGCAACTTCTACATCAACGACAAGTCGACCGGCGCCGTGGTCGGCCAGCAGCCGTTCGGCGGCGGCCGTGGCTCCGGCACCAACGACAAGGCCGGCGCCCCGCAGAACCTCCAGCGCTGGACCCTGACCCGGTCCATCAAGGAGACCCTGGTCCCGGCGACCGAGTACACCTACCCGCACCAGGGCTGACAGCCGGCCGCACCAGGCCGACACCTGGCGCACCACGGCCCGTCCGCCGCGAAACCGCCCTCACCCGGCCCCCCGGGAGGGGGCGGTTTCGCGTCCGGACCCGGCGGAAACCTTTGGCCCGGAGGGGAACCGGTCCCGCACTCTGTACCGATGGAACAGCCCCGAGCCGCCGAGCCGGCCCACCGCATCCGCGCTCTCCACACCGACGCGACGATCACCGTGTACCAGGCGTACCCACCGGCCATCGGCCTTCCCGCAGCCCGCGAAGGACGCTTCCCCGCGGCCTGGAAGCGGGACCGGATGACCTGGATCAAGCCCTCGTTCCTGTGGATGATGTACCGCTGCGGCTGGGCGGCCAAAGAGGGCCAGGAAACGGTACTGGCTGTTGAGATCGACCGCGCGGGATTCGACTGGGCGCTGCGGCACGCCTGCCTCTCCTCCTACGACCGGCGGCTGCACCCCGACCAGGCCACCTGGAAGCAGGACCTGAAGCGCGCCCCGGCCCGAGTGCAGTGGGACCCGGAACGCGACCTGCGACTGCGGCCGCTTCCGCACCGCTCGTTGCAGCTCGGGCTCTCCGGCGAAGCGGCGCGGCGGTACGCGGACCAGTGGACGGTCGCGATCACCGATGTGACCCCGCTGGTGCACCGCATCCACGAGTCGGTCCGCGACGGCGACGAAGCGGCCGCCCGTGCACTGCTTCCGCAGGAACAGCCCTATCCGGCGACCGCCGAGCTCCTCACCGCGGTGCTGCCCGAGCGCATACCCGCCGGAGCCGCCCCGCACCGGCCGCGCTGAGCGCCCGCGGGTACGGTGGCCGCGATGGACAGGCCCGCACTTCCCTGGGACGTGGCCGCGCCGCTCGTGCGGGCCGCGCAGCGGGGCGACGCGTTTGCCATGCGCCGGCCGCACTGTCGGTGTCGTAACCACGCCGGGTCTGCTCCGACCAGCCGAAGCCCCGCAGATCGACACAGATCAACCGGTGATCGGCGGCGAGCAGCGGTACGAGCCTGTCCCAGGCGTACCAGTGCTGCGGGAAGCCGTGCAGCAGCACGACGGGGCGACCCGCGCCGAACTCCGCGATGTGCAGCCGGACATCGCCGGCCGTGACCCAACGGTGCACCGCGCCGTCGAGGGCGGGCATGGGACGTTCGCCGGTGGGGGAGGCAGCTGGAGTGGACGTGGATGGTGTGGACACAGGGATCCCTTCGCCGGATGCCGCGTTCGGTTGCGGCTTTCATCCGGCCAGGAGGCGCACCTTCCGCAGAAGGTTCCCTCGAGTTCTTCGCCGTAGGCCCGGCCCCGGTCGTGCTGTCCGAGAACCGTCCCGCAGCCCGGCGCGTCACTCCAAGCGGCCGCCGCAACACCTTCATGCACCCCGCCAGGCCATGCTCATGCAACCCACCCGCGCAACACGCTCAGGGGGAAGACCACCGTGGATCCCGCAACTCTCGCCGCCCGACTCGCTTCGAGTGTCGTCGTCCCCCTCGTCAAGAAGCTGTTCGTCCAGGAGGGCGCGGGCGCCGGTATCGTCGACCGTCCGGTCCGGATCTCCGGCCTGATCTCCTTCCGCGGCGAGAAGCGCACTCTCGACGAGCGGGATCTCGCCAAGCTCGGAGACACCCTGGTGGAGCGGGCGCTGCGGACCTGCGGACCGGCCGAACAACCCATCGCGCAGGACGAACGCATCGCCGTCGCGGAGGCCGTGGCCCGGACGCTGCACGCCCTGGGCAGTATCGACATCGACGATCTGCACGCGGTGCGCCTCGGCACCCGCGAGTTCGCCGCGCTGCTCTTCACCGCAGCCCCCGACGCGGACCGCGGGCTCTCGGCCGACGGAGCGCGGTTCCATGCGGCGCTGGTGGAGACCGCCTGCCTGCACATCCTGCACTTCTTCACCCAGCGGTCCACTTTCGTCTCCGCGACCCTCGTCGAGCAGACCCGCCAACTCGCCGAACTGAGCGCCCGGATGGACGCGCTGGCACGCCGCTTTCCCGGCCGGCCCTCCGAGGACGCCGCATTCGAGGAGCGATACGCGCGGGACATCATCGCCGGTCACAATCACCTCACCATCTACGGGATCGAACTGGCGCACTCCCCGGACAGCTGGCCGCTGGACACCGCCTACCTCAGCCTGCAGGCCGAATTCGGTGCGGTCGCCGACGACACCGACCCGCCCCAGCCGGCGCTCCCCGCCGAACTGGCGCTCGCCGGTCGCGACCGGGTCCTGCTGCGCGGCGTGGCGGGCTCCGGGAAGACCACGCTGGTGCAGTGGCTGGCCGTCGCGATCGCCCGCGACGCGCTCCCCGGGAAGCTGGACGGGCTACGCGGCCGGGTGCCCTTCGTGCTGCCCGTGCGACGGTTCGGAGCAGCCGGGTTCCCCGTACCCGACGAGTTCCTGTCGGCCGCCCGTTACCCGCGAGCGGGCTCCCAGCCGAGCGGCTGGGCCGACCGTGTCATGTCCGAAGGACGCGGGCTGCTGCTCGTCGACGGCATCGACGAGTCCTCCGAGGACGAACGCGAACAACTGCGCCACGGACTGCGCCGGCTCCTCGCGCTCTACCCGGGCAATGTCTGGCTGCTGACGTCCAGGCCGTCCGCCGTACGCGAGAACTGGCTGACCGCCGAGGGCTTCACCGAGCTGATGCTCTCGCCGCTCAGCCATGAAGGGGTCGCCGCGTTCATCCAGCGCTGGCACGCGGCCGCACGCGAGGGCGCCACCGATCTGGACCGGCTCGATCAGTACGAGCACACCCTGCTCGGCGCCGTCCGGATCAACCGGGATCTGGGCCGGCTGGCCACCAACCCGCTGATGTGCGGCCTGATCTGCGCCCTGCACCGGGACAGGCGCGGCTACCTGCCGCGCGGGCGTCGGGCGCTCTACGACGCGGCGCTGTCCATGCTCCTGGAACGGCGCGACCGCGAACGCGACATGCAGATCACGGACGGCATCGACCTCACCCAGGAACCAAAAGTCCAGCTGCTCCAGAAACTCGCCCACTGGATGCTGGTGAACGGCCGCTCCGAAATGGACCGCAAGGTCGCCGTCAGCACGCTCGCCCAGCATCTGCCCGCCATACCGAACGCGGCGGAGCAGGGCGGTCCCGACGACATCTACCGCCATCTGCTCAACCGCACCGGATTGCTGCGCGAGCCGGCCCCGGGCTCGGTGGACTTCGTGCACCGCACCTTCCAGGACTATCTGGCTGCCCGGGCGGCCGTCGAACGTCACGACTTCGACTTCCTGATCAACCACGCCCACCAGGACGAGTGGGAAGAGGTGATCAGGATGTCGGTCGCGCTGGCCAGGCCCGACGAATGCGCGTACCTGCTGGACGGCTTGCTCGCCGCCCGTAAGGGCGCCCGCCCGGTGGAATCCCAGCACCGCAAACTGCTGGCGGCAGCCAGCCTGGAACACGCCACCGAACTCGACCCCGCCGTACGCGCCCGAGTGCACCGCTACACCCGCGACCTGGTCCGCCCCACCACCCTCGAAGGGGCCCGCGCACTCGGCTGGATCGGGCCGATCGTGCTGGAGATGCTGCCCGACCCGACACATGTCTCCGACACCGAGGCGCACCGCCTCGCGGTCACCGCCACCTCGGTGGCCGACGACCGTGCGATCGAGTACCTCACCCGGATGCGGGACCGCCCATCGATGGCGGTCCGCTCCCAACTCGCCTACGCCTGGCGGCGTTACGACACCGAACGGTACGCCGACGAGATCATCGCCCACCTCGACGAGGACGCCCTGTACTTCCCCGTATCGAACGTGTCGGAACTGCACGCACTGCGCCGGCTCGGCGGACGGCCCCGCATGCAGATCTCCGGCATGTTCACCCCGAGCGAGCTCATCGACGGCATCGTCGCCGAACGGCTGACACATCTGTGGCTGGCCTACGACCTCGGGGGCAGCCTGGCGTGGCTGAGCGCCTTTCCGCAGCTCCGCACGGTCCGGGTGAGCAGCCGGGTGGTCGCTGCCTGCACGGGCGTCCCGGCGGGCATCGAGGTCGTCACCGTGTAGAGGACACGGTGTGGTCGTCACGCTGTGGTCATCGCCACCCAGGTGGAGGGGATGTGACGCACCGGTGCCCTTCCGGTGGCCGCGTGCAACCCTGCGCGGCGTTCACCGGTCAAAGAACCAGTACCACCACACCTGACCTACCAGCTCGGCCCACCTGCCCGACCCCACACGGGAGAACCGCCTTGCGTCACCGCACCAGCTCCTCGTCCGCCGTCGCGGCCGCCCTGCTCGCCGTAGCCCTCGCCCCCGTGACTCAGGCGCATGCCGATGAGCCACGCCCCGCCCTCGTGGTGTCCGAGCTGTCCAGCGAACCGTGGCAGCCGGGCACGCTCCGCGAGGACTCCCTCACCTTCACCAACCAGGGCACCGCCCCGACCGATGGCCTCACCATGCGGTTGCGTATCACCCGGGGCCTCGAGTTCCCGGAGCACGCCCCTGGTTGCACGTACGCCACCGAGGCCGGCCGGACCTCCGTGGCCGTATGCCACTTCGACAAGGACCTCCAGCCCGGGCAGACCTTCGTTACACCCGTCAACTTCAAGGTGCTGCCGAAGGCCCTGATGGAGAACGTGGAGTACGGCACCGGTTCGGAGGGCGGCGACCCGGACGCCGGCTCCTCTGCGATCAGTTACCGCTCGCTGGCCTTCACCGCGGACAACACCGCCGATCTGGCCGCCGTCGGCGACACCGCGACGGGCAAGCCCGGCGACAAGGTCACGGTCACGGCCGCTCTGCGGAACCGGGGCCCCGGCTGGGTCGACGACAACACCAGCGACGACCAGCCCGCGGTGATGGTCCACATCCCCAAGGGCACCACGGCCGTCGAGGTCCCCCACGACTGCCTGCCCTTCGCGATCGACGGCCCGAGTGGACCCTCCGCGCCGGGCAAGCGCACGTACGTCTGCTCGCCCCAGGACCACATCTTCGAGGTGGGTTCGCTCCACTCGTACAAGTTCGTCCTCGAGATCAAGGACGGCGCGAAGGACACGACGGGGGAGGTCAAGGCGACCTCGGTGTACGACATTCACCCGTCTTTCGACCAGAACCCCGCCAATGACAAGGCCCAGATCGCCATCCACGTGACCGGCACGGTCGCGGGGACGGGCTCCGGCTCCTCGTCGGGCTCCACCGGCACCGGCACGGGCGGCCTGCACGCCCAGTCCACCGGTCGCACGGGCACCACCGTCGCCACATCTTCCACCGTGTCCTCCATGTCCTCCACGTCCTCCACGACCGGCGGTGACGCCACCGGCACCATGGCGTCCACCGGCGCGGGCAATACCCCTCTGGTGGCCGGAATCGCGGCGGCCGCCGTCGCACTTGGTGGAGGTCTTGTGTTTGCTCTTCGCCGCCGCACCGCAGCGAAGGCCGACTAACCGCGCAGAATCCCGTGGTAAGTCCTCTTCGTCCACCCGGTCCGCCCTGGATCGCCCGCAACGCCCGTGTGGTCGCGGTTCTCCGGTGCGGGCCGGGCGTCGCCATGTGGCCTACGCCAAGAACGTTGGCACTGGCGAAACCCTGCGTGGGCCAGATAGCGTCCGTAAGTCTGAGAGTACGGTCCGTCACGCCACGGCGTCGACCGCTCGACGACTGCTCCACAACTTCAGGTACTTGAACACTGACTCAGGGGGAAGTGCATGCGCCCGGACGACGGCGGGGGAGATTTCCGCGGCATCAACCCGGACAGACTCGGTGATCTGATCAAGGTGATCAACACCAATTCCGGTGACGGTGCTTCTGCGGCGCAGTCGCGCATCAACAGCTGGTCGAGTCACGCACACAGGCTCCAGATGGACACCACCCGCCTGTCGAAGATGACCAAGCACCTCAACTGGGCGCACGACCAACTCCCTATGCTCCGCCGCCGCCACAGTCTGGCCATGGACGAGGAGAAGCGCGACAAGGAGATCGGTCTCGGCGGCGGCATGGTCTCCGCCGGCGCCGGCGACATCGGCAAGTACAAGACGCAGTCCGAAGCCCAGAAGGCCGCGAAGAAGGACGCGAAGGCCTACAAGGACGGGGACATGGACCTCGACGAGTACATGAAGAAGCTCGAGGCCAACCAGACCGACCCGGACTACTGCAAGGCCGCAATGGCCGAACTGGGCGACACGGCGCTCTACCGTCTGGAGGATGGCCCCGCGGTCTACGACCCCGACAACCCGGACGCCGGCATGTTCGTCCTGGCCAACACCGTGGCCACGGCCATGCGGGCCGGGACGACGTTCAAGGACGACCACGGCAACGAGGACCTGCAGCACCTGTCGCAGTTGGTCGGATATGCGGACTTTCCCACAGACGTCGTGGCGAACCTCGGCAAGCAGTGCCTGGCACCAGGCAACTACATGTACGGCGAGAAGGTCTGGGAGGCCATGGGTAACGACCCTGCGGCCGCCACCAAGTTCCTGCACGACAACATGGACGTCATCCCGGCCTGGATGAAGGACGACTCCGACCACCACGGCGGCCTCCCGGACTTCCAGGCGAAGGCGTTTGCCGGGGTCATCGCGGCGGGGACGCTGAACGGGATGGGCGCAGACGCGAATGTGGCGGCAGACAACACGACGAAGCTGATTCAGTATTACGCGAAGCACTCCGACGAGCATACGCATTCGGAGGTCCAGGCTGTCTTCGCGAAGGATATTGCTCACTACTTCCCCGACGTACAGGCATCGTTGACTGATCCAGGGTTTGACGACGGCAAGGGCCACCTTCTCGGTCTCGGTAAAGGTCATGTCACAGTCTCCTCGAGCGACTGGAAAGCATTTACCAGTGAAGCGATGCAGAATGCCGATGCCGGAGCCAAGCTTCTAGTATTCACAGCCCAGCAGGCTGATGAATTTTCTCGAAATAACCCGAATGATCCGGTAGCCACTCACGCTAGCGGTGTCATTGAGGGATTCTTCACTCAGGCTGCAAATAACGTATATCAGCAAATGGTGCACGATAAGAAAGAAGGGGCTGATGAGTGGAAGAGTAAATTCCAGGAGCAGGCGAATGCGGCAGCCGATACAGTGATCGATGTAGCCCTCGACCCGCAGGGAGCGGCCAAGACCGTTGCTGTCTCTGCAGTCAAGGATGTAATTCACCTTCTTACAGACGCTGCCTTGCCCGACGGTGACACGGATCCTCCGAAAGCACCCATGGGAGCTACCTGGGACGGAGATTGGCAACGTTCAGCCGGAGACGCATACGTACAAAATGGTGGGCACTTCAAGACGGTGAAAACGCCCGATGGTCTTGAATGGAATGGCGATCCCAAACATTATGCAAGCATGTACGACTGTCCTAACTTCCTAAATTCTGACGGGAGGCTCGAATTGTCCGGAAGTGATCAGCAACAGATGGCGCAGCGGCAAGCTTATAATGCCTGGTTGAAGGATCCAGCAGTAGGTGGATTGATCGCTGGAGACGGCACATTTACCGTACGCGATCTAGGTCGTCACGACGGCGAAGACATGGCGGGACCATCATGAGGCGCCGTTGTCTACCAGCGATCATTCTGCTGGCAACGTTGGTAAGCGCCTGCTCAACTGGAAGCAACGAAACCAGCGTTGCCGATGGGAAGAACCTCGCCAACAAGGCCCGGCAGACAACTGCGAAGACCTATTGGAAGCTTTACAGCTCGATCAATAGCGCGAAACCCGGCTCGAGCGCTGACGGCGTATTCACTGGGTGTGATGGCCACGAGCACGCGGTGGTTTATACGGTCAGGACTAACGTCTACCCGAAGGACCACAGCAGCAAAGAAGAGACTCAAGGACGCTTGGCGTCAGAGGTGGCTGCGGACCTCGCCCAGGTCGGGTGGCGACTTTCCCCGTCGGGCGGAGTTCATAGTTCTGCGATCAGAGGTGGTGTTAAGGCAGAATTGATGCCACCAAAATTCAGTGGCGCAACAGCGTCGATGGTACTTCAAGTGCAGAGTAAGTGCGTCGCCGTTGGTGCGGCAGCGGACGTGCTGGTGAAGAGCTATACCGGGAGTTCGGATATCTACAGAGGATCGCTGGCGTCCACAACACCAATTCCGAAAGGTTTCCCGGAATCGCATTCAACTGGCTGATGTGGCGGCTGCAGAACATCGATGGGCGAACCTAAGGAAACGAGTAGTCACTATAGATCGAAAGCTAACCTTGCCTGGCGAGTAATCTTTTTGCTCCGAATCCTCTCTACGGAGAGTTATAAGGAACGCAATGCTGTCCGGCATGTCGCCGTCTCGCTGGCGGATGCGGATGCGGGAGTGGGGGCAAGAAGGCATCTGGTAAAAAGAAAAAACGTTGTAGTAGATTCTGGGAGAGCCAAGCAAGAAGAGCGCGGGTGACGCCGAGGAACTCGTACGTGCGCTGAAGTAGTGGTGCTGCAGAACCGCGACAGTTGTATGAGGGGGTAGGAATGACTGATAAGTCCGAGAAGAAGGTGCCAAGCCCTGTCTGGCAAGAGTTGGACAAGCTCTACCAGGAGGTGTCCAAGGACATCGCCACCGTGGCCGACGCGCTCAAGACCGCCGACAAACAGATGGCCGGCGGCAAGGGCAACGTCTGGGTCGGCTCCAACGCCCGCAAATGGGGGAGCGATCTGCACGGAGCCAATACCGACCTGTCCAAGCAGGCACACGACTTCCTGTCAGATGTGAGGAGCCGGCGCGCCGCACAACCGAAGGAAGTCACGCAGGCCGTGGCGGACAGTGAGCGACGTTTCCTTGCAGGGCGGATGGGCTGACAGAGGTTCACTAGAAATGACGCGGCGCTGGTCACTCCTCACCCTGGCCCTGGTGCTGGCTTCGGCGGCCGGCGCCTGCGGCGATAGCACGGCGAGTTCCGGTGACGGCAAACAGAAAGCCGTACAGGCTCGTCGCACTGTGGCTGAAGAATACTGGAGGGTCCATAACTCGCTCGACGGCACCGTAGAGCGCTCAGACGGCTCCGGGGCGTTTGCGAAGCGTCCCAAGGATGCCAAGAATTCGGTGGCGTACACGATCGAGGATGAAATCGATGCGAGCGATCGCAAAGAGACACGGAATCACCTCGAGGCCAAGCTCGAAGCCGTCCTGAGTCGCAGAGACTGGAAGTTGCAGTCGCAGGGCAGCAACTCAGGGGTCGACTTCTATACCGCGCAGCGGGACGGTATGCATATGACGGTCAAACTGCAGGAGCGGGCAAAGGATGTGCCTGCGGGTGGGTTCCTCGCGGTGCGAGGAGAATGTGCAAATATCGGGCAGGCGCAGAAGGAAATGATTCGCGACTATGCCGGGTCTCTACGGGACATGTATCGATCGGACTCGGCATCATCCTCTCCAGTCCCCACAGGGTTCCCTAACCCAGACAAGCTATAGGTAGGTGCCCTTGAGTCCCAGGATGCCGCCGGGGAAATGATGAGAATTGCCGAGTCCGGTGCCTGGACGGACCCGGCCGTTGTGGCGATTATGCCGGTACTATCCCTTGATCTTGAAGAACCCTCGCTCTACCGGGAGTTATACGTGAACCGCAGTCGAGTCCTGCCCGTCGCCGTCTCGCTCACGGCGGTTGCTGCCCTCGTGTTGACGGGATGTGGAGGTGGAGACAAGAAGGCATCTGGGAACGACAAGATCGCGGGTGCGGATACCGGGAGCACCAAGAAGAGCGCGTCGCCGAGTAGTTCGGCCACGAGCAAGGCGCCGCACATCGACCGTCCAGAGATGAAGTTCCCGACAGACGTCAAGCTTGTATTCGCCAAGGCAGACTTGCAGAGCTCAGAGCGGGCCGCCGCTGCGAACGACGCGGACAATTTCGTGCGAGCCGTCAATTACGGGATCGTTAAGCAGGGCGCGTCAAACGCGGCATATAAGTTCTACTCCGAGTTTCAGAGCCCAGCTCAAGAATACGCCAAGGATCTTATCAAAAAGAACGTTGACGCGGGTTATACGCTCTCAGGAGTGCAGCGCTTTACGGGTGCCAAAGTAGAGGTGGTCAAAAGCGGGAAGTCGGCCGTCGTGTCCTTCTGCAGCGATTCTACCAAGTTCTACAGCAAAGAAGTAAGAACGCAGAAGGTGCACCGGACGCAGCCCAGCAGTAGGGACTACACTTCCTGGCAGATTCTCATGGTCGCCGCCGATGGTACAAAGGGCCTGTGGCGCGCCAAGCAGGCGCAGATCCAGGACGGGGCGAAGGAGTGCCAGCAGTGAAGTGGCTGCAGTCTCTGACGGTACTTGCCGCCTGCTCTGCACTGGTACTTATCAGCGGGGATCCAGCAGT
Source organism: Streptomyces sp. NPDC051322 (assembly GCF_040689485.1). Classification (NCBI taxonomy): domain Bacteria; kingdom Bacillati; phylum Actinomycetota; class Actinomycetes; order Kitasatosporales; family Streptomycetaceae; genus Streptomyces; species Streptomyces sp. NPDC051322. The sequence goes on from NZ_JBFBAK010000008.1 coordinate 211,225, forward strand.
TGCCGGCACTAATTTCGGCTATGGCAACGTCGGGGCGAGCAAGAAGGACGACACAATCGCCGCTGCTGTAGCGATCCACTACACATCGTCGGGAAACAGTGGCGGATCGGGAACCATAACCTCCGCAGATTCCAACTGGACACCGCCTGCTTGCTGGTATGCCCCCGAGTGGTCTGCCAGCGACTTTCAAAAATTCCGTCAGGGTGTCTACTTCTCGGCTGTGCATGACCCGGACTTGCCCAGTGACGTCCGAGGGGACATCTCGGACGAGAACCAGAACTACGCCAACGGCGATTACGACAACTACAATCTTGACAAAGAGAAGGAAGGAATGTGGTGGGGTCCGCAGCAGAACCCCAATGCATCGCTGGCGGATCAGTCGAAGTGCGATAAAGATCCATTCTGGGTAAAAAAGGGTGAAACGCCCGATGTTCCGCAGGCGGTCAAGCCAGAGACGCTTGCGGGACTCGCCTATGAACAGATCCACGTCCCAGGAACAAAAGTGACGTTGGCTCCGTCTGGCGCGAGCAAGGTGAATCTGCCCACCTGGGCGTGGCTCGACAAGGGCGATTTTCAACCCGTTTCGGTCACCGCTTCACTGGACGCCCCAGGGCTGCACATTGAGGCGACCACTGTTGCTAAGCCCGTGGCCCTGAGTATCAATCCTGGTACCAAGGACGCAGAACTTCTGCCCGCCTCCGGAAAATGCGTGCTCAACGACGACGGATCCATTGGGCAACCGTATGCAAGGGGGAAGGCGGACGAGACACCCCCTTGCGGCGTCATCTACCGGCGTTCTTCGGGGAACGGTACATTCGACCTCCGGGCTACTGCCACCTGGGAGATTACTTGGACGGGGACTGGTGGAGCCGGCGGTAGTCTGCCTGATGGGGAGTATGGCAATAACCAGGCTGTCACTGTTCAGGAAATCCAGGCAGTTAACCGTTGACTTTCCCATGACGCGCTGTGGTTCCTTCCTGTGCGCCATCGTGCTGAACCTCGTGCTACCAGGAGTCTTGTGGTGAACTGCCGTCGCGCATCATTTCCCGTAGCTGTCTCACTGGCGGTGACAGCTGCCTTCTTCCTCGCCGGATGTAGTAGTGGAGGGTCGGGGAGTGACAAGTCCGCGGGGACTGGTCCCGGGGACGCCAAGGGCAGCGCTTCGCGAAGCGACTCGAAAAGCAGCAAGGCGCGCAAGGTTGATCAGCCGAACGTGGATCTCCCGTCGGATGTCAGATTGACATTTGAGAAGGCTCCCGAATCGGACTTGAGAAAAGTTGCCGCCCTGAGTGGCGCCGAGAATTTCATCCGATCAATTGAGCACGGGATTGTCAAGCAGGATGCGGACGACAGTGCTTACAAGCTCTATTCAGAGTTCCGGAGCCCCGCGCAGCTGTACGCCCGCGATCAGATCCAGCAACACGTTGACGCCGGTTCGACTGTTACTGGCGAGCGGCGATATACGTCGCCGAAGGTCCATGTGGTGAACAAGAAGAATGCAGTCGTCACTTTCTGTAGTGATGGCTCCAAGTTCTACGGCAAGGACGTAAAGACCGGAAAGGTCACCAGGACCCGGAAGAGCGTGAAGGACTTCTACTTCTGGCGGATCGGCATGAATACCTCCGGAAACGCCAAGGGGCCGTGGCGGGCCAAGCGCATCGAGGTTCAGGGGGAGGCTACGCAGTGCATGTGAGGATCAGGAGCACGGAGACTTCATGCCGGCGACCGGGATGGCAGTAGCGGGGGCCCCGGAGAACCGCTGGGCAGTGCGTACGCTAACCCTTGAACTTATGTCGTCTATCGGGAGTTGCACGTGAACCGCAGTCGTGTTCTGCCTGTTGCCGTCTCCCTTACGGTTGCCGCCGCCCTTTTGTTGACCGGATGCGGAGGTGGAGACAGGAAGGGTTCAGGTAACGGCAAGCTCGTGGGAGCGGATACCGGTAGTGCCAAGAGGGGCGCTTCGCCGAGTAGTTCGGCCATGAGCAAGGTGCCGCACATTGACCGTCCGGACATGAAGTTCCCGGCGGATGTCGAGCTTGTTTTCGATGATGCAGGCGTCACAGATCCGGACCAAGCGGCAGCTCTTGGCGATGCGGAGAATTTCGTGCGGGCTGTCATCTACGGGATTGTTGAGCAGGACGCAGATGACGCGGTCTATAAATTTTACTCAGAATTCCAGAGCCCCGCGCAGAAGTATGCGAAGCAGCAGATCGATGCGAGCGTTGGTGCTGGATTGACAGTCACCGGTGTGAGCCGCTATACAGGCGCTAAAATTCAGTCGGTAAATGGCACGAAGGATGTTGTCGTAACTTTCTGTAGCAACGATTCGCGGTTTTACAGCAAGGAAACCGATAGCGGGAAAATTCGTAAGACAAAAATGAGTGTTCGTGATTATTCTTACTGGCAGATCGGTATGCACCCGAAAAAGGCTACCGATGGGCTGTGGCGAGCCAATGAAATCAAGGTTCAGGGCGACGCCGCGCGGTGCGTGGGCTGAGGCTCTTGTGGCACAAGATGCTGGGTAGCGCTGGCTCCGCATGGTTGTGGCAGCCACAACGGGAATCGACGGCACCGCCCGAAGCTCGGGGCGTGAGCTTCGAGTACCGGGATTGAGCGTCGAGCTTCGGGAGCCGAGGTACGGGCTTCGAGGTTCGAGATGCTTCTTTACCGGGTTGGTAGGTAAGGGGGTTGGGAAAACCTACCGGCCCAACCCACCGTCGTAACGGTGAGGAAATACGACTAACCGGGACCGGCTTGCGGCGCGCGGGCGCGGCTGTTTACGGTGCGAGCAACTGAACGACCCCGACGCGGTGTTAGGCGCACCAAGCCGGGGTCTGACCGCAAGATCGAAGAGAGAGCGATCCCGTGGCTGTCCAGAATTTTAGCGCTGCTCTGCGCGCCCCCGCATCACGGCCCGTACATCCGATGGCCGCTCCCGGCTACGGCAAGCGGTCGGCGCCCGACCAGGCTCCCCGCCGAGCTGATGACTTTCTGGCGCTACCGGAGCGTGAGCGGTACATCGCCGCCTTCCTCGACCGGCTTCCCGACGGCGCTTCGATGACGATCAAGGCCCTCGCCAAGCAACTCCCGTCCTACGGCCAGCAGGCGGTCAGCACGGCGCTCACCGCGCTGTCCGTTGCGGGGCACCTGCGTCGGGTGCGCTGTCTTGCCGAGACCGGCGAGCAGGTCCGCTGGGTGTCCCGGACGTTCTGGTCGCGGACCGCCCGGGACAACGAGTGGTGGTGTGCGTTCCTCGCCGCCCAGGAGGGGCGAGCCGCCGCCGATGTTGCGGTGCCCGCGTCGCCGCCGGCTGTCCCGGTTCTCGAAGAGGCAGAGGCCGGGGCACAGACGCCCGTGGCGCCGGCCGACTCTGTGCCCCCGGCCCCGTCGGCACCTGTCGCGGCGCGGCAGCTGGAGTCGGAGCCTCGCCCCTCGCCGGGATACCTGGCGCTGGTCCAACTCGGGTGCGTGGAGCCTCGCCTGGCCCTGTCGGCGGCCGACTGCGAGACCTTGGAGGGCCTCGCGATGGAGTGGCTGGCTCGCGGAGTGACCCCCGTGTACATCGTCCAGGTCCTCACCACTGGGCTGCCCGCCGAACCCATCAACTCGCCCCTCGGCTTCGTCCGCCGCCGCCTCAGGGAGAAGAAGCCGCCCTACCAGCCAACCGCCCCCACAGCAGGTACGGCCGGCGCCCGCCTCATGGTGGAGTGCACCAAGTGCGGCATCCCGGGCCGCCCGGAAGCTGTCCCGGATGGCTTGTGCCACGCCTGCCGCCCTGCGGCGCCCGGTGCCCGGCGGACGGTGACCGACGCCGACGCTGAGGCGGTGGCCGCACGGGAGGTGCACGCCCGGGTTGAAGCCCTCCGCGGCTTGGCGCACACCCCGTGAGGCCACAACCCGCGCCCGGGCCCGAACAGGTCGGGCACCCGAAGGGCCCGGCCCCGCCGAGCAATGGCTCAGAGCACCCCCGCGTCCCGTGCCGTCCAGGCCGACGGATACAGCGGGCGGTAGCCGAGCTCGTCGCGGATGCGGCGAGTCGACACGACTCCGTACCAGGGATCCGGGTCGGGGCGGCCCGCCGCGCCGTCCGGGACCGGGACACCGTTGAGCTGGTGGAGTTCGACGGCTGTCATCGGGGCGTCGTCCGCGATGTTGTACTTGCCGGTCGCGCCCGGCGCGTGCAGGAGCCGCAGCAGGCCCTGGGCGACATCCGCGTGGTGCACCATCGGCAGTCGTTGGTGGGCTGCCCAGTGGCCGGCCCACTGCAGCGCGTTCGCCAGGTGGGGGTCGCCCTCGCCGTACACGAAGGCCAACGCCCCGATCCGTACGTCGAGGCCTGTCTCGCCGCGCATCGCCAGCAGACCTGTCTCGGCCTCGGCCTTCGACTCGGCGTAGGCACCCCAGAGCGGCCCGCCGGGCAGCGGCGCGTCGTCCTCGGTCAGCGGGCGGCCACGCCCGGCACCGTAGACCAGGTTGGTGGATGCCTGCACGAAGCGGCTCACGCCGGCGACCACCGCGGCCCGACCCAGCGCGAGCGCCGCGTCCCGGTTGACCGCCCAGGCTTCCTCGTCCGGGACGCCGCGGAAGGCGGCCGCGATGTTCACCACCGCGTCGGCGCCGGACAGCGCCTTCCGTACGCTCTCCTCGTCGCGGAGTTCGCCGACCTCGATCTGCGCACCCAGCGCGGCGAACGGCGCACTCCGCTCCGCGTCCCGCACCAGCAACCGGACCGTGTCGCCGGGCGCGGTGCGCTGCAGCAGCCTCGGTACGAATCGCCGGCCGACCTGTCCTGTCGCACCCGTCACCAGAGTCAACATCATGCATTCCTCTCGTCGTCGTGCCACCAGCCTGCGGCGGTGGGGACGGCGCCGGGAGAGACGCCGTTATCCGGGGTCCAGCACTCCCTGGATACCTCGGCCGACCGGGCTCATGCTGGGGGTCATGGACCGCGAAGAGACCGCGCATTTCCTGCGCCGCTGCCGTGCCCGGCTGGAGCCCTCCGATGTGGGTCTCGCGGCGGGCGCCCGGCGCCGCACGCCGGGGCTGCGCCGCGAGGAGGTGGCACAGCTCGCCGGGATGTCGGTCGACTACTACACGCGGCTGGAACAGGCCCGCGGCTCTCGTCCCTCGCGGCAGATGCTGACCGCGCTGGCCCGCGCACTGCGACTGAGCGAGGACGAACGCGACCACCTCTTCCATCTGGCCGGGGAGGAGCCGCCGCGCGACACTCAGGGCCCCACCCAGCATGTGCGGCCGGGCCTGCTGATGGTGCTCGACCGGCTGTACGACGCCCCGGCCCAGGTCATCAGCGCCCGCGGCGAGGTGCTCGCGCAGAACGCCATGGCGGCGGCGCTGGTCGGGGTGGCCGAGCCGGGACGCAACATCATCCGGAACTACTTCCTGGACCCGGCCGGCCGGAACCTCTTTCCGCCCGAGGACCACGAAATGCACGCCAGGGCCCATGTGGCCCAACTGCGGGCGACACTGGCGGCGCGGCCGCAGGACCGTGAACTCCAGGAGATGGTCGCCGGACTCCGGGCGGACAGTGCGGAGTTCGCGGAGCTCTGGGAGCAGCACGAGGTGGCGGTGCGACGGGCCGCGGTGAAACGCTTCCGGCACCCGGTCGTCGGGCTGCTCGAGCTGGACTGCGAGGTGCTGATGGGCGCCGACCAGGGGCAGGTACTGGTCGTCCACTCGGCCAGGCCCGGCACCGAGGCACACGAACGGCTGCAGCTGCTCCGGGTACTGGGGCTCCAGGACCTCAGTCCGCGGGTTTCCTGACGGCCGGGCCGCGCGGGATCGGAGAACAGCTTCCGGGGGCCGCCGCTCATGATCGCGTCTCAGATAGTAGGAAGTCCGAGTAAATCTAGAGACAGGCTGGCCCACCTCGCTTAACTTGAAAGAAGCCGAACGTCTCGCTCGACCCAGCGATCGGCGGTCGTGAGCTGTGCCTCCAGGCAGGTAACCCCTGCGGCGCCCGCTCCCCGCCCCCTCCGGCGTATCGATATCCCCCTTGGTCTTCAAAGGAGTCGATCACCATGGCCGAGACGACTGTCCGCCGAGTCCGTCACGCCACCCGCGCTTCCCGTGCGGGCGAATCCGACCGCAAGAACGCAGCCGCGGCTCTCCAGCGCGCCCTCGACCGCCGTGACAACGGCGGCTCCACCGGTCACTAGCCTGACTGTCCGCATGGCGGACGGTGCGTGTCATTCCCTGGGACGCGCAGTAGGGTGCCGTCATGTCTCGCAGCCTCAATCTCGCAGTGATCCCCGGTGACGGTATCGGCCAGGAGGTCGTGGCCCAGGGCCTCAAGGTCCTGAACGCGATCCTCCCGCCCGATGTGAAGCTGGAGACCCGCCAGTACGACCTCGGCGCCCAGCGCTGGCACCGTACCGGCGAGACCCTCCCGGACGAGGAGCTGGAGTCGCTGAAGCAGCACGACGCGATTCTGCTCGGTGCGATCGGTGATCCCTCCGTGCCGTCGGGCGTCCTCGAGCGCGGTCTGCTGCTGAAGCTCCGCTTCGCCTTCGACCACTTCGTCAATCTGCGCCCGTCGAAGCTGTTCCCGAACACCGTCAGCCCGCTGGCCGGCAGCCCGGAGATCGACTTCGTCGTGGTCCGTGAGGGCACCGAAGGCCCCTACACGGGCAACGGCGGCAGCCTGCGTACCGGTACCCCGGCCGAGATCGCGACCGAGGTCAGCGTCAACACCGCATACGGTGTGGAGCGCGTGGTCCGCGACGCCTTCGCCCGGGCCCAGGCGCGGCCGCGCAAGAAGCTGACGCTGGTGCACAAGAACAACGTCCTGGTGTACGCGGGGCACATGTGGAAGAACATCTTCGACAAGGTCGCCCAGGAATTCCCGGACGTGACCACCGACTACCTGCACGTCGACGCCGCGACGATCTTCTTCGTCACGCAGCCCGAGCGGTTCGACGTGATCGTCACCGACAACCTCTTCGGTGACATTCTCACCGACCTCGCCGCTGCCGTGACCGGCGGCATCGGCCTGGCGGCCTCCGGCAACATCAACCCGACGGGTGACTTCCCGTCGATGTTCGAGCCGGTGCACGGCTCGGCGCCCGACATCGCGGGCACCGGCAAGGCCGACCCGACGGCCACGATTCTTTCCGTCGCCCTCCTCCTGCGTCACCTCGGCTACGAGACCGAGGCCGCCCGTATCGAGGACGCAGTCTCCGCCGACCTGGCCGAGCGCGACAACACCCCGCGAACCACCGACGAGATCGGCGACGCGCTCGCGGTACGAGTAGCGGGCTGACCCGTCGACTGACACCACACAGCCGTCGGGTCGCACACACACCCGGCGGCTGTGTTTTGCGGTCTCCGGGTGCGACCATCGACCCCCGGACCGCATTCACGCTTCATCCATGGCCTGCCACGCGCGATAATCGAACACGGGCCGCGGTGTGAAGGGAAGCTCGGACGTCCTAGTAATGGCGTGAGCGCGGTCCGTCACAACAACCGGTGAAGGACAGATCACTCATGACGACGCCCACGATCGAGCTCAAGCCCTCCTCGAACCCGCTGTCCGATGCGGAACGGGAGGCGATTCTGGCCAATCCAGGATTCGGCCGCCACTTCACCGACAACATGGTGACGATCAAGTGGACGGAGGGGCGCGGCTGGCACGACGCGCAGCTCGGCCCCTACGCACCGCTGTCCATCGACCCGGCGACGAACGTCCTGCACTACGGCCAGGAGATCTTCGAGGGTCTGAAGGCATATCGCCAGCCCGACGGTACCGTCGCCACCTTCCGCCCCGAGGCCAACGCCAAGCGTTTCCAGGCTTCCGCCCGGCGGCTGGCCATGGCCGAGCTGCCCGTCGAGACGTTCATCGCGGCGTGCGATGCGCTGGTTCAGCAGGACGAGGCATGGGTCCCCGCGCACGGCGGCGAGGAGTCGCTCTATCTGCGTCCGTTCATGATCGCGACCGAGGTCGGGCTCGGCGTGAAGCCGTCCAACGAGTACCTGTTCGTCGTGATCGCCTCCCCGGCCGGTGCGTACTTCGCGGGCGGGCTCAAGCCCGTCTCGATCTGGCTGTCCGAGAACCGGGTCCGCGCCGTCCCCGGCGGCGTGGGCGATGCCAAGACCGGCGGCAACTACGCCGCCTCGCTGCTCGCCCAGGCCGAGGCCGCCGCCGAGGGCTGCGACCAGGTGGCCTACCTCGACGCCCTGGAGCACAAGTGGGTCGAGGAGCTGGGCGGCATGAACCTGTACTTCGTGTACGGGAACAAGATCATCACGCCGGAGCTCACCGGTTCGCTGCTGGCCGGCATCACGCGTGACTCCCTGCTCTCGGTCGCCGCCGACCTCGGCTACGAGACGGAGGAGGGCCGGGTCTCCATCGACCAGTGGCGTCGCGACACGGAGAAGGGCACCCTCAGCGAGGTCTTCGCCTGCGGCACCGCCGCGGTCATCACGCCGGTCGGTACGGTCAAGTCCCGCGGGGGCGAGTGGCAGCAGGGAACCGGGGAGTCGGGCGAGGTGACGGTGCGGCTGCGTAAGGCGCTGCTCGACATTCAGCGCGGTGTGAGCGCGGACAAGCACGGGTGGATGCACCCGCTGGGCTGAGGCGTTCGGTGATGACGGGCGCCGGGTGGTGGGCACCCGGCGCCCTCCGGTCCCGTGGCTCACCGCGTGGGGAACACCGCTTCGACCCCCGTGGCCCACGCCATCAGTTCCTCGTCACGACCCGCCGCGGCAACGCACTGCACGCCCAGCGGGAGCCCGTTGGCGGCGAGGCCGGCCGGCACCGTCAGCGACGGCAGACCCGCGTTGCTCCAGGGCAGGCACATCACCGAGCTGCCGGTGGTGGCCAGCCCCCGGAGGGCCGGACCGGTGGCTGACGGGGTGATCCAGAGGTCGATCGAGGACATCGCCTCGTCGAGACGGTCGCGGAAGGCCACCCGTTCGCGCTGGGCGCGGGCGTACTCCAGGTCGCTGATGGATCGGCCCTCGGCGATCGCCCGCGCCGTCTCGGGGCGGTAGCGGTCGCCGTACTCCGCGAACCACTCGGCGTGCGTCCGGGCCACCTCGTAGCGGTTCATGGTGAAGAGCTGAGCCCTGATCCGTTCGAAGTCCGCCATGACCGGTACCGGCAGCACCGGGTAGCCCGCCGCCCGCAGCCGGTCCGCGTGGACGGCGAAAGCGGCCAGCGCCTCGGGCTCGGCGCACCGCAGATACGGGCCTTCGGGGATGCCGAGCACCGGGAGACGCGTCGGCGGTCGGAGCGGCCGCCAGGTGTCGCAGAGCGCCGCGACCGCCGGAGCGAGCCCGGCCACATCCGCGGCGAATACGCCGAGGGTGTCGAAACTCGGGGCGTTCGCGATCACCCCGTCGACCGGGATGCGCCCGTACGTCGGTTTGAAGGCGGCCACTCCGCAGTACGCGGCCGGACGGATCATCGAACCGACCGTCTGGGTGCCCACCGCCAGCGGGATCATCCCGGCGGCGACGGCAGCCGCCGACCCGCTGCTCGAGCCGCCGGGGGTGTGCTCCGGGTTGCGCGGGTTGCGGGTGGGACCCGGCGCCAGTACGGCGAACTCCGCAGTCACCGTCTTGCCGGCGACCACCGCCCCGGCGGCGCGCAGCCGGTCGACGACAGCGGCCTGCGGGCCGGCCAGCACGTCCGGCGGCAGCGACGAACCGGCCCTGGTGGGCAGGCCGTCGACGTGAATGATGTCCTTGATGCCGACCTGGACGCCGTACAGCGGAGGCCGGTCGGCGGGCACCGGCCAGCGGGCGGCGATCGCCTTGGTTTCGGCGGCCAGCCGCTCGGCGCGCCCGGGTTCGGATACGAATGCCTGTATGTCGCGGTCCATGGATCGGGACGCTATTGCATCGAGCGGCGCTACAGCTCGGCGAGCGCCTCGGAGGGGCTCTCGGCAGGGGTGCCGGTGCGTACCGTGCCCGCGGTCAGCGCCGCATAGGCCAGTCCGCCGACCAGGCCGGAGAAGATGAAGCTGCAGTCCACCCCGCCGGTGAGGTGCAGCAACGGGCCCTCGTAGAGCGGGGTGGACACCGCGGCGAGGCCGACCGCGGCCCCGATCGCCCAGGCCACCGCCGCTCGCACGTTCCAGCCGGCGCGGTACCAGTACATCCCGCCCCTGGCGCGGCGGTTGAAGACCTGGAGGGCATCGGGGTCGTACTCGCCACGGCAGCGGACATGGCCGATGACGGTGATGACCGCCCACGGAGTGCCGATGGCGGTGAGCAGGAGGACGAAGGACGTCATCGCCGACTGTGCGTCCCAGGCGAAGTGACCGGCGAAGACGAAGAGCGTGGCGACCGCCGCGACGACCATGGTGGCCCGTGCCCGGGTGGCGCGCGGCAGGATCGCGTCGAGGTCCAGGCCCATCGAGTACAGCATGAGACCCGCATTGCCGACCGAACCGGCCGAAGCGGCCAGCAGCAGGGGAACCAGGTACCAGGCGGGGGACGCGGCGACGAGCGGCCCGGCGTAGTCGACGGCCGAGCGGGCCGCGAGCGCGGTATAGGTACCGAACAACTGGGGGACCAGCAGGCCGAGTACGAGACCGACGCAGGTGGCCCGCAGCACCGAAGCCGTGCTGTGACGGCGGGGAGAGACGTAGCGGGTGTAGTCGCCGAGGAGGGTGATGAAGGCGATCGGACCGCTCAGCCCGGCGGCGACGGCGGACAGCAGCCAGGTGGGCCAGAACGAGCCGAGCAGATACGGGGTGTGCGGCGCGGCGGCGGTGGTGAAGTCGGGGGCGTACGCGAAGAGGCCGAGGACCAGCAGCAGCGTCATGGCGACGGCCAGTGCCTTGCTGAGCCGCAGCAGTATCCGGTAGCCGTACACCGCGCCGGTGACCGTGAGGGCCGCGAGCAGGGCGTAGACGACGGAGTGGATCCAGCCGTTGTCCGGCAGGCCGGTGAGCCGGGCGAGTGTCCCGATCATCACATCGCCACCGATCCACAGGGTCAGCGCGGTGTACCCGAGCGAGAGCAGCAGACCCACGATCGAGCCGATGAGCCGGCCGCGTACGCCGAACTGGGCGCCGCTGGAGGTGGAGAGATTGGTCCCGGTGCGCAGCGAGACCAGGGCGAGCGGGGCGGTCAGCAGGGTGCCGACGATCGTACCGGCGACCACCGAGGTGACGGAGGGCCACAGACCGAGGCCGAAGGACACCGGGAGCCAGCCGAAGACGATCACCCCCAGACACAGGTTGGAGCCCAACAGGATGCTGATGAGGTCGCGGGGACCGCTGGTGCGTTCCTCGTCCGGGATGGTGTCGACTCCGCGCTGTTCGATCGGCATACGGCATGCCCTCCACTCGATGATTTGAGTGGCGCTCAATGTGCTGTATGCCATGGTCGGCTGTCAATGCTTTCGCTCACACGGATCGACGGTTAGAGTATTGCTCAAAGCGTTGCCGAAGGTGTCGCTCCGAACGAGGACGAGGTGGGTAGGGAGTGCGACTGACCCCGACCGAACGAGATCGGCTGCTGTTGTTCGGCGCGGCCGAGCTGGCCCGGGCGCGCCGGGCGCGTGGCCTCAAGCTCAACGTCCCGGAGGCGACCGCGCTGATAGCCGACACGGTCTGTGAGGCCGCCCGCGACGGGCGGCGGCTCGCCGAGGCGATCGAAGCGGCGCGCGCCGTGCTCGGTCCGGACGATGTGCTGCCCGGGGTCGCGGACGTGGTCACCGAGGTCCATGTCGAGGCGGTCTTCGACGACGGCTCCCGGCTGGCCGTGGTGGCCGACCCCATCGGCGGCGGATCCCTGGGCGCCGACGCGCCGGGGGCGGTACTGGCCGGTCCCGGGCACCCCGAGCTGGTTCCCGCGCTGACCGTGACCGTACGCAACACCGCTCCCGTGCCGGTCAGCGTCACCTCGCACTTCCACTTCTTCGAGGCGAATCCGCGGCTGGACTTCGACCGGGCAGCCGGTTACGGAATGCGGCTGTGCGTACCGGCGGGGTCATCCGTGCGGTTCGGCCCGGGCGAGAGCGCCGAGGTCGGTCTCGTCCCGATCGGTGGCGACCGGATAGCGATCGGCTTCGCGGGCCTGGTCGACGGGCCGCTCGACGCGCCGGGCGCGAAGGAAGAGGCCATGCGGCGCGCCGCGGCCTGCGGATACCTGGGGGCGGACCGAGGAGCTGACCGATGAGTGAATACGCAGCCGTGCACGGCCCGCGGGCGGGCGACCGGGTCCGTCTGGGCGACTCGGGGCTGACCGTCCGGGTCGAGTCCGACGCGCAGAAGCCGGGCGACGAGTTCCTGGCCGGATTCGGCAAGACCGCCCGCGACGGACTGCACCTCAAGGCGGCGGCGGTCCGCGACACCTGCGACGTGGTGATCAGCAACGTGCTGCTGATGGACGCCGTGCAGGGCATCCGCAAGGTGTCCATCGGCATCCGGGAGGGCCGCATCTCGGCCATCGGCAGGGCCGGCAACCCGGACACCCTCGACGGGGTCGACGTGGTCGTCGGGACCGGCACCTCGATCGTCTCCGGTGAGGGACTGATCGCCACCGCCGGCGCCGTGGACACCCACGTCCACCTGCTCTCGCCGCGCATCATGGAGGCCTCGCTGGCCTCCGGCGTCACCACGATCATCGGCCAGGAGTTCGGTCCGGTGTGGGGCGTCGGCGTCAACTCGCCCTGGGCGCTGCGCCACGCCTTCAACGCGTTCGACGCCTGGCCGGTCAACATCGGCTTCCTGGCGCGCGGTTCGTCGTCCGACCCGGCCCCGCTGGTGGAAGCGCTCGCCGAGGGCGGCGCGTCCGGGTTCAAGGTGCACGAGGACATGGGCGCGCACACCCGGGCGCTGGACACCGCGCTGCGGGTGGCCGAGGAGCACGACGTACAGGTGGCCCTGCACAGCGACGGGCTCAACGAATGCCTGTCGGTCGAGGACACCCTGCGGGTACTGGAAGGCCGGACGATCCACGCCTTCCACATCGAGGGCTGCGGCGGCGGACACGTGCCCAACGTCCTCAAGATGGCCGGCATACCGAACGTCATCGGCTCGTCCACCAACCCGACGCTGCCGTTCGGCCGGGACGCGGTCGCCGAGCACTACGGGATGATCGTTTCCGTACACGACCTCAAGACCGACCTGCCCGGTGACGCGGCCATGGCCCGCGACCGGATCCGCGCAGGAACCATGGGCGCCGAGGACGTACTGCACGATCTGGGCGCCATCGGGATCACCTCATCGGACGCGCAGGGGATGGGCCGGGCGGGGGAGACGGTGCGCAGGACCTTCGCCATGGCCGGGAAGATGAAGACCGAGCGAGGCGCCGACGGCGACGACGACAACGCGCGGGTGCTGCGCTATCTGGCCAAGCTGACCATCAACCCCGCCATCGCCCACGGCCTGGCCCACGAGGTCGGCTCGGTCGAGGTCGGCAAGCTCGCCGACATCGTGCTGTGGCGGCCGGATTCCTTCGGCGCGAAACCGCAACTCGTCCTCAAGTCGGGCTTCCCGGCCTACGGGGTGACCGGCGATCCGAACGCCGCCACCGACACCTGCCAGCCGCTCGTCCTCGGCCCCCTGTTCGGGGCCCACGGAGCGACCGCGGCCGATCTGTCGGTTGCCTTCGTCGCGCAGGCCGCCCTGGACGCCGACCACGACCGGATGCCGACCCGGCGCCGGCGCGTCGCGGTGCGCGGCACGCGCGGCATCGGACCGGCGGACCTGCGCCTCAACTCCCGTACCGGCGCGGTGGATGTGAACCAGCGCACCGGGCTCGTCACGCTCGACGGGGAACCGCTGGAGTCACCGGCCGCGGAGTCCGTCTCGCTCAACCGCCTCTACTTCTTGTAAAAGCACAGTCCGTGAGAACCGTCAGCCTTCCGGTACGCCCCCATCAGCAGCCCCGAGGACCTCACCATGTTCCGTATGCCCCCCGAGTGGGCCCCGCACGAACGCACCTGGATGGCCTGGCCGGGCCCCAACCCCACCTTCGACGACGCGGTCGGCCTGGCCGAGGCGCGCCGGGCCTGGGCGGCCGTGGCGCGCGCCGTCCGCCGCTTCGAACCGGTGACGATGGTGGTGGGGGTCGGCGAATCGGCCGGCGCCCGCGCCCTGCTCGGCGCCGGCATCGAACTGGTCGAGCGCGAACTCGACGACGCCTGGATGCGCGACATCGGCCCGACCTTCCTCACCGACGGCACCGAACTCGCCGCGGTGGACTGGACGTTCAACGGCTGGGGCGCGCAGGAATGGGCCCGCTGGGAACACGACGCGAAGATCGGCGCCGCCGTCAGCGACCTGGCCGGCGCCCGCACCTTCACCTCGGAGCTGGTCAACGAGGGCGGCGCCATCCACGTCGACGGCGAGGGTACGGTGCTGCTCACCGACACCGTCCAGCTCGGCCCGGAGCGCAACCCGCACTGGACGCGCGAGCAGGTCGAGGCGGAGATCCACGCGCGGCTCGGCACCACCAGGGCGATCTGGCTGCCACGCGGACTCAGCGGTGACTACGGGGAGTTCGGGACCCGCGGTCATGTGGACATCGTCGCTGCGTTCGTCCGGCCCGGCGTGGTGGTCGCGCACACCCAGCCCGACCCGGCCCACCCCGACCACGAGATCTGCCGGCAGATCGTGGACCTGCTCAGGTCGGAGAAGGACGCGAAGGGACGCCCACTGGAGGTGGTGGAGGTGCCCGCGCCGACCGTCCTCGAGGTCGACGGGACATGGGCGGACTACTCCTACATCAACCACTACCTCTGCAACGGCGGCGTGGTGCTCTGCTCGTTCGACGATCCTCGGGACGACACGGCGGCCGAGATCTTCCGCGGCCTCTTCCCCGACCGGACGGTGGTGCAGGTGGACGCCCGTACGGTCTTCGCCGGCGGGGGCGGGATCCACTGCATCACGCAGCAGCAACCCGTGGTGCGCTGATGCCGGGCCGCCCCGGGCACCCCATATTCTGGGCCCCATGAACGAACCGGCGGCCCGCGCGCGCAAGAACGCCCCGCCCCGCGAGAGCGTGCTGGCCGCCGCCATGGCGAGCATCGCCGAGCGCGGCCTGGAAAAGCTCACCATGGCCGGGCTCGGCCGCGAGGTCGGGATGAGCAGCGGGCACCTCCTGTACTACTTCCGCACCAAGGACGAGCTGCTGCTGCAAACACTGGAGTGGAGCGAGGAGCAGCTCGGGATGGACCGCCGCTCGGCGCTCGCCCGGCAGGTCCCGGTCCGCGAGCGGCTGGACTCCTTCGTCGACCTCTACATTCCCGCCGGCCCCCGCGACCCGCACTGGTCGCTCTGGCTGGAGCTGTGGAACCGGGCACACGGCGTCGACGACGACACCCGGGCCAGGCTGCTCGACATCGAGCTGTCCTGGCACCGCGACCTGGTCGCCCTGCTGGTCGAGGGCGCGTCCCGCGGTGAACTGCGGGCCGTCGACGCGGAACGGTTCGCGACGCGGATACGTGCCCTGCTCGACGGCTTCAGTACCCATGTCGCGATGGCTCTGCCCGGCTCCGACCGGGAGCAAGTGCTGGCCCATGTCCGTGACTTCATCGACGAGGCGCTCGGCTGACGCCGAGCCGTGAACGCAACGCACGCAAGTACCCTTGATCGTAGCCATAGGGCCTCTTGTGGCGCGTCGGGCCGTTCCGTCACCGTGGACGACCATGGGACGAGAGCAGTGGAAGAAAATCTGGGTCGGCTCCGCCGGCAACATGGTCGAGTGGTTCGACTGGTTCGTGTATGCCACCTTCGCGGTGTATTTCGCTGACGCGTTCTTCCCGAAAGGGAACGAGACCGCGAACCTGATGAACACCATGGGCATCTTCGCCGTCGGCTTCTTCATGCGGCCGGTCGGCGGCTGGCTGCTCGGCCGTATCGGCGACCGCCGGGGCCGCAAGGCCGCGCTGACCCTCACGGTCACCCTGATGTCGGCCTCCGCGATCCTGATCGCGATCGCGCCCACCTACCAGGTCGCGGGATACGGCGGCGTCGCCGTCCTGCTGGTCGCCAGGCTGCTCCAGGGACTGTCGGTCGGCGGCGAGTACGCGGCCAGCGCGACCTACCTCACCGAGGCCTCGGCCCCCGCGAAGCGGGGATTCGCCTCCAGCTTCCAGTACGTCTCGATGACCGCCGGCCAACTCGTGGGCCTGGGCCTGCAGATCACGCTGCAGCGCATCATGTCCGACGACGCGCTGCACAGTTGGGGCTGGCGGATCCCGTTCATCGTGGGGGCGGTCGGCGCCGGCATCGTCTTTTATCTGCGGCGCTCCATGCTGGAGACCGAGGTGTACGCGGAGTCCGGCGCCGCGGTGGACGAAAACCGCGGCACCCTCAAGGTGCTGTGGGCCCACCGGCGGGAGGCGTTCCTGGTGATGGCGCTGACCATGGGCGGCACGGTCGCGTACTACACGTACACCACCTACCTCACGAAGTTTCTCTCCTCCAGCGCCGGTATGGCCAAGCCGACCGCCTCGCTGGTGAGCTTCTGCGCGCTGTTCCTGTTCATGTGTCTCCAGCCGCTGGCCGGCATGCTCTCCGACCGGATCGGGCGGCGGCCGATGCTGATCACCTTCGCGGTGGGCTCGACGTTTCTGACCGTGCCGATCATGACGATGCTCAAGCACGCGGGGACCTTCTGGCCGGCCCTCGGCCTGGCGATCCTCGCGTTGGTCATCGTCACCGGATACACGTCGATCAACGCGTGCGTGAAGGCCGAACTGTTCCCGACGGGGATCCGGGCGCTGGGGGTCGCGCTGCCGTATGCCCTCGCCAACGCGCTCTTCGGCGGTACGGCGGAGTACGTGGCGCTGTGGTTCAAGAAGGCGGGGGTGGAGTCGGGGTTCTACTGGTACGTGGCGGGGTGCGCGGCGGTTTCGCTGGTGGTGTATCTCACGATGCGAGAGACGCGGGACATCGACCTGAACCGTGCGGAGCGGGTTCCGGGCACGGCACCCGCGCCGTCCCGCGCCCCGGCGTAGCTCACGCCCCTGCTCCCGGGGCCCCTCCCAGCGGTAGCCGGGGGAGATTGAGGACCGGGGTCCGGGGCTGAGCCCCGGATCCGGGCACCCCCCGACCGCATCGTGAGACCCCCTCCACCCCCCGCCCCCCATGTGGCAGACTGCCACCGTGTCCTCGTTCGCCATGATTATCGGCAGCAGGCGCGCCGGTCCGCAGTGACCGCTCCCGTATCACCATGTACGGCGCGGCCACCGTGCCCCAGACCCGCGCGCTAACCTCTCGCACCCGCGAGGGGTTTTTTCGTTTCCAGGCCCCACCTCGGCCAGGAGCGAGGTGCGCGCGAAGATGGGGGCAAGTGGAGCCAGACATTCCGGGATCCACCCACCCGACAGGAGCCAGATCAGCATGACCACAGACGACAAGGCCACGGACGACAGCTTCCATGTCTTCGACACCACGCTGCGCGACGGCGCTCAGCGCGAAGGCATCAACCTCACCGTCTCGGACAAGCTGACGATCGCCCGGCACCTGGACGACTTCGGCGTCGGGTTCATCGAGGGCGGCTGGCCGGGGGCGAACCCGCGGGACACCGAGTTCTTCGCCCGCGCCCAGCAGGAGATCGAATTCAAGCACGCGCAACTGGTCGCTTTCGGGGCCACCCGCCGGCCGAAGACCCGCGCCGAGGACGACCCCCAGGTCAAGGCGCTGCTGGACTCCGGCGCCGCGGTGATCACCCTGGTGGCCAAGTCCCACGACCGTCACGTAGAGCTGGCGCTGCGCACCACCCTCGAGGAGAACCTCGCCATGGTGCGGGACTCGGTCTCCTACCTGGTGGGGCAGGGCCGCCGGGTCTTCGTCGACTGCGAGCACTTCTTCGACGGTTACAAGGCGAACCCGGAGTACGCGAAGTCCGTGGTGCGGGCCGCTTCCGAGGCGGGCGCCGACGTGGTCATCCTCTGCGACACCAACGGCGGGATGCTCCCTGCCCAGATCCAGGCCGTGGTCGCCACCGTCCTCGCCGACACCGGTGCCCGGCTCGGCATGCATGCTCAGGACGACACCGGTTGCGCCGTGGCCAACACGCTTGCCGCGGTGGACGCGGGCGCTACCCACGTGCAGTGCACGGCGAACGGTTACGGCGAGCGCGTCGGCAATGCCAACCTCTTCCCGGTCGTGGCCGCCCTGCAGCTGAAGTACGGCAAGCAGGTCGTCCCGGCGGGCGCACTGGCCGAGATGACCCGGATCTCGCACGCCATCGCCGAGGTCGTGAACCTCACGCCCTCCACGCACCAGCCGTACGTGGGGGTGTCCGCCTTCGCGCACAAGGCCGGTCTGCACGCCTCCGCGATCAAGGTCGACCCCGACCTCTACCAGCACATCGACCCCGAGCAGGTCGGCAACACCATGCGGATGCTGGTCTCCGACATGGCGGGCCGCGCGTCCATCGAGCTCAAGGGCAAGGAACTGGGCATCGACCTGGGCGGTGACCGCGAGCTGGTCGGCCGGGTCGTCGAGCGGGTGAAGGAGCGGGAGCTCCAGGGCTACACCTACGAGGCCGCCGACGCGTCCTTCGAGCTGCTGCTCCGGGAGGAGGCCGAGGGCAGGGCCCGGCGCTACTTCCGTATTGAGTCGTGGCGCGCGATCGTCGAGGACCGCCCCGACGGTACGCATGCGAACGAGGCGACCGTGAAGCTGTGGGCGAAGAGCGAACGCATCGTGGCGACCGCGGAGGGCAACGGCCCGGTCAACGCGCTGGACCGGGCGCTGCGGGTCGGGCTGGAGCGGATCTATCCGCAGCTCGCGAAGCTGCAGCTGACCGACTACAAGGTTCGCATCCTGGAGGGCAAGCACGGCACGGACTCCACCACCCGGGTGCTGATCACCACGAGTGACGGCCAGGGCGAGTGGTCGACGGTGGGGGTCGCGGAGAACGTGATCGCCGCCTCCTGGCAGTCGCTGGAGGACGCGTACACCTACGGTCTGCTGCGGGCGGGTGTCGAACCGGCGGAGTAGGCCGTGAGCCGGTGGGTGGGGGCCGGGAGCGGGGGCGCGTCCCCCGGCCCCGGCCCTCAGCCCGTACGCCGGACCAGGTGAAGGTGGCGGAGGTCTTGCCCGCCGACGAGTAGATGGCTGTCCCGGTTGCGCCGGGCGCACCGCGTGAGTGAACCGCGGTTACGTGCTCGCGTCAAGGGCTGGGTGTTCACATCCTGAAGGAATGACGGCTCCTGCCTGCGCCGAACTCCGGTCCGGACCAATCTCGGTGTGAAGTATTGACGGCACTACGGGCGTGGGCTTTACTCACGCCTCAACGCCGGTACCGGTTCCGGAACCGGTACCGGACCTTCGTCCGCAGACCACCGCCGACCTCGTCGTGGAGGCCCGATGCGTGTCACCATCGCCGATGTCGCCCGTGAGGCCGGCGTCAGCAAGACGACCGTTTCACGGGTCATCAACACCAAGGGCGAGGTGGACGGTTCGACTGCCGCCCGGGTTCGGGAGGTGATCGCCCAGCTGGGTTACGTACCGAGCTCGGGGGCCGTCGGTCTGGCCCGCGGGAACAGCCGGACGGTGGGCATGCTGGTGCCCTCGCTCGCCTGGCCCTGGATGGCCGAGGTGCTCCAGGGAGTCGTCGACACCGTGGAGGCGGCGGGCTACGGGCTGTTGCTCTTCACGGTCAGCCGGGGCGCCGAGTCGGTGGAGCACTTCATCGGCCAGGTCTCGGCCCGTGCCTTCGACGGGCTCCTTGTCGTCGAACCCGAGAACACGCTGCACCGCATCACCGAACTGCACCGAAAAGGGCTGCCGGTCGTGTTGATCGACGACCGGGGGCACCACCCGGAATTCCCCTCCGTCGTGACCACCAACCGCGAGGGAGGAGCTTCCGCCGCCCGCCATCTGCTGGCCGCCGGACGCACAAAGCCCCTGGTCATCACCGGCCCGCTGCACTTCGGGTGCACGCGGGAACGCAGCGCCGGGTTCTGTGCCCTGCAGCCTGGAGCCATCGTCGCCACGGGCGACTTCACGGAACCGGTCGGCTACCGCGCGGTCGAGGAACTCATCGCGTCCGGTACCGCCTTCGACTCGGTTTTCGCGCACAACGACATCAGCGCCGCCGGGGCGCTGCGGGCGTTGCGTGCCGCGGGCCGGAGCGTTCCCGACGACGTGGCTGTCGTGGGATTCGACGACATCCCGATGGCCGAGCACACCGTGCCCCCGCTCACCACCGTCCGCCAGCCCACCCGGCGGATGGGCGAGACGGCGGCGCGGATGCTGCTCGGGCACCTCGGCGGGGTGCCCACGCCGGCCGAACCGGTCGTGCTGCCCACCGAGTTGGTCGTCCGCAGCTCGGCGCCTTAAAGCCTCGAACCTTCCTCCTTCATCTCCCTCCCTTCGCAGTCCCTCGATGGAGTCGCCATGTCCGTAATCAGGCCGAACCGGAAATTCCGGGCGCTCGCCGCAGCGATAGCCGTGGCCGCGCTTGCCGCAGGCTGCTCAGACGCCAACAGCAAGAACAACTCGAAGGGCGGGGCGGGCGCCGCATCGGGGGTCCTCACCATCGGCATGCCGAACGGACCGCAGACCGACAACAGCAACCCGTTCCTGGGCACGTCGGCCGGCGCCTCGCTCGGCTACCGCTTCCAGATCTATGAGCCGCTGGTCATGACGAACGGGATCCGCCCCAGCGAGAAGGGCCAGCCCTGGCTGGCCTCCGCCTGGAAGTGGGAGTCCAACTTCACCAAGGTCACCTTCACCATCGACGCCAGGGCCAAGTGGTCCGACGGCAAGCCGCTCACCGCCCAGGACGTGGCCTTCACCTTCAACCTGATCAAAAAGAACAAGGCGCTCAACGGCAACGCGATCCCCTACGACGGCATCCAGGCCCAGGGCGACAAGGTCGTGCTGACCTTCAAGGAATCGCAGTTCGTCAACCAGAACAAGATCGTCAACACCTTCGTCGTCCCCCAGCACATCTGGTCCACGGTCAAGGACCCGGCGACCTTCGCCAACCGCAAGCCGATCGGTTCCGGCCCGTACGTCCTCAAGTCGTTCACCCCGCAGACCACGACGCTCACTGCGGCGCCCACCTACTGGAAGGGCAAGACGCAGGTCAAGGAGTTGCGCTACACGTCGTACAACGACAACAGCGCGCAGACCACGGCGCTGGCCGGCGGCAAGTCAGAGTGGTCCTTCGTCTTCATGCCGGACTACAAGAAGCTGTACGTCGCCAAGGACCCCGAGAACAACAAGCTGTGGTTCCCCTCCGGGCTCGGCATCCACGGACTGTGGTTCAACACCGCCCGCAAGCCGTTCGACAACCCGGCGCTGCGTAAGGCCATGGCGATGGTCATCGACCGCAAGGCGATCTACGTCCAGGCCGAGTCGACGCTCTACCCGGAGATAACCAACCCGACCGGTATTCCGCTGCCCGCCGGTGCTTCCTTCCTGGCGCCGGAGTACAAGGACGCCACCACGAAGCCCGACCTCGCGGGGGCCAAGAAGCTGCTGTCCAACGCCGGGTTCAAGCTCAACGGCGGTGTGCTAAAGGACCCGAGCGGCAAGGCCGTCAAGCTGACGATGAGCGACCCGGCCGGCTGGAACGACTACATCACCGGTCTGTCGATCATCAAGGACAACGTCAAGCAGCTCGGAATCGACGCCGCGGTGAAGACCCAGACCGCCGACGCCTGGACCGCCGACGTCTCCAACGGCAACTTCGACGCCGTACTGCACTGGACCAACAGTGGTCCGACGCCCTACGACATGTACCAGAACATCATGGACGGCGCCCTGCTCCAGCCCGTCGGCAAGTCTTCGCCGCTCGGCAACTTCGGCCGCTTCGACAGCCCGGAAGCGACGAAGGCGCTCAAGGAGTACGCCAACGCGACGACCGATGCGATCCGCACCACGGCCATGAACACGCTGCAGAAGATCATGGTCGACCAGGCGCCGATGGTGCCCACCGCGGCCGCACCCATCGGGGCCGAGTACTCCACCAGGAACTGGGTGGGCTGGCCCACCGAATCCGACCCGTACGGCCCGCCGCAGCCCACCCAGCCGAACGCGCTGGACGTCGTGCTGCACCTCAAGCCCGCCAAGTAACACGGGGACCGGCCATGACCGAACAGACCGAAACAGTGCCACCGGCGCATGACGTCGCGCGTGACATCGTGCTCGAGGCGCGCGGAGTCTCCAAGCACTTCCGGGTCCGGCACAACGGCGGTGATCTCCTCGCCCGCAGGCAGCGCGCCGTCCACGCCGTCGACGATGTCTCGCTGCAGCTCCGGCGCGGCACCGTCACGGCCCTGGTGGGGGAGTCGGGCTCCGGTAAGTCCACCGTCGCCAGGCTGCTCGCGCAGTTGTATCCGCTCACCGGGGGCGAGATCCACCTGGCGGGCAAGGCGGTGAAGGCCGGAAGCGGCCGGTCCTTCCGCAGATACGTACGCCAGGTCCAGCTGATCTTCCAGGACCCCTTCGCCTCGCTGAACCCGGTGCACACCGTGCGCTACCACCTCGCCAGGTCGTTGAAGATCCACGGCAGGGCGGGCAGCGGCGAAGCGGAACTCGAAGCCGGACTGACGGCTCTGCTCGAACGCGTACAGCTCACGCCTCCCCAGCGGTTCCTGGACAAGTTCCCGCACGAGCTGTCGGGCGGTCAGCGCCAGCGCGTGGCCATCGCCCGCGCGCTGGGCGCCGATCCGCAGGTACTGCTCGCCGACGAACCGGTGTCGATGCTCGACGTCTCGATCCGTCTCGGTGTCCTCAACCTGCTCAAAGACCTCAAGGACCGGCTGCACCTCGCCATCCTCTACATCACCCACGACATCGCGTCGGCCCGCTACTTCGCGGACACCACCCTGGTGATGTACGCGGGCCGCATCGTCGAGGGCGGTGACAGCGAGACCGTCACCCAGCACCCCGCCCATCCCTACACCCAGTTGCTCATCGCATCGGCACCCGACCCGGACCGGGCCGTCGCGCCGGAGGAGCAGCAGGAGTCCGGCAGCGGCGAGCCTCCCTCGCTCATCGCCCCGCCGGCCGGCTGCCGCTTCCACCCCCGCTGCCCCCGGGCGATGGAGCGCTGCCGCACCGAACTGCCGCCGCGCTTCGACCTCGACGACGGCCAGTGGGCGGCCTGCTGGCTGTACGCAGATACGACCGTCACCACCGAGGCGACCGGTACGAAGGAGGCGACGGACAAGTGAAGTATCTGCTGCAACGGCTCGCCTTCTACACCGTCACCGCCTGGGCAGCGATCACCATCAACTTCTTCATCCCGCGGCTGATGCCCGGCGACCCCGTGCAGTCCCTGATCGCCCGCTTCCAGGGCCAGCTCGACACCAAGGCCATCGATTCGCTCCGGGCGCTCTTCGGTCTCGACAAGCACCAGACGCTCTGGCAGCAGTACACCAGCTACTGGTCGCATCTGCTCGACGGCGACCTCGGACTCTCCTTCACCTTCTTCCCGACACCGGTGAGCGACGTCATCGCGCAGTCGCTGCCCTGGACCCTGGCACTCGTCGGCGTCACCACACTGATCAGCTTCCTGCTGGGTACCGGTATCGGCGTCTTCTCCGGCTGGCGGCGCGGCTCCTGGATGGACAGCTTGCTGCCGGTCACCACCTTCATCTCCGCCATCCCGTACTTCTGGCTCGGCCTGATCGCCATCGCGCTGTTCGCGGTCAAGTGGCCGTGGTTCCCGGCGGCCGGCGGTTATGACCCCTCGCTGGTCCCCGCCTTCGACTGGCCGTTCGTCTCCAGCGCGCTCTACCACGCGGCTCTGCCCGGACTCACCATCGTGCTCAGCGCGGTGGCCGGCTGGATCCTCGGCATGCGCAACATGATGGTGACGGTGTCCTCCGAGGACTACGTGATGGTCGCCCAGGCCAAGGGGCTCCCGGAGCGACGGGTGATGTTCAGCTATGCCGCCCGCAATGCGATCCTCCCCAACATCTCCGGATTCGCGCTCTCGCTCGGCTTCATCGTCGGCGGCACCCTCCTGGTGGAGATGGTCTTCTCCTATCCGGGCATCGGCTTCCAGCTCTTCCAGGCCGTCGGCGCCAAGGACTATCCGCTCATGCAGGGCGTCTTTCTGATCATCACGCTCTCGGTCCTCGCGGCGAACCTGCTCGCCGACGTGATCTACATGGTCCTCGACCCCCGCACCCGAAGGGAGGCCTGAGGGACATGGCCGTCACCGCTGCCGAGGTCGCCGTGCTCGACGCGACCGACACCCCGGCGCCCAACAAGCGCAAGCTCCGCTTCCTGCGGGGCCGCAAGACCGTCGTCGGACTGGCCATCCTGGCCTTCTTCGTGCTGCTCGCCATCGCCGGTCCGTGGCTCGCGCCGTACGACCCGGACAAGATGAGCAACGCGATCCTGCAATCACCCTCCGGCGCCCACTGGTTCGGCACCACCCAGACCGGCCAGGACGTGCTCTCGCAGATCCTGGTCGGCACCCGCGGCGTGCTGGTGGTGGGGTTCATCGCCGGGATCTTCGCGACGGTGTTCTCGGTGCTGATCGGGGTCAGTGCCGGCTTTCTCGGAGGAGTCGCCGACGAGCTCCTCTCGGCGCTCTCCAATGTCTTCCTGGTCATCCCGGGACTGCCGCTGATCATCATCATCGCCAGCTTCGTCTCCGACGCCGGCGACCTGCTCATCGCCGGTGTCATCGCCCTGACCTCATGGGCCTGGGGGGCGCGGGTGCTGCGCGCCCAGACCCTGTCGCTGCGCCGCAGGGACTACGTCGAGGCGGCCCGCGCCACCGGGGAGTCCACCTGGCGGATCATCCTCTTCGAGATCCTGCCGAACCTGACCGCCGTCATCGCCTCCGGCTTCGTCGGCACGGTCATCTTCGCCATCCTCTCCGAGATCACCCTCGCCTTCATCGGCGTCGCCGACATCTCCGACTGGAACTGGGGGACCGTCCTCTTCTGGGCCCAGTCCAGCCAGGCCCTGGCCCAGGGCGCCTGGTGGTGGTTCGTGCCCGCCGGGCTGTGCATCGCGCTGCTCGGCATGTCGCTCGCGCTGATCAACTTCGGCATAGACGAATTCGTCAACCCGCGCCTGCGTACGGAGACCGGCGCGACGAAGCACGTGCGGATGCGGGTCGGCTTCACGCCCGTCGTGCGCGGTACGCACGACGGTCGGTCGTCCGGCCCGGCCGTGCCCGGGCCCGAACCTGATCCCGTCGCGCCCACGGTGCGCGCCACACACGACAAGGAGCCCAGCTCATGAGCGAGCCCGTCCTCACCATCAGCGACCTCCATGTCGACTACGGCACCGGCGACGACGCCGTGCACGCGCTGCGCGCCATCGACCTCACCCTGCACCGGGGTGAAGTACTGGGTCTGGCAGGGGAGTCGGGGTCGGGCAAGTCCACGCTGGCCTACGCGGTGACCCGGCTGCTGTCACCGCCGGGCGTCATCACCGGGGGCGATGTCCACTACCACCGGCGCGACGGCGAGAAGATCGACATCCTGTCGCTCTCCGCCCCCGAACTGCGGGGCTTCCGGTGGGCCGAGCTGTCGATCGTCTTCCAGGGCGCGATGAACTCGCTCAACCCGGTGCACACGGTCCGCAGCCAGCTCACGGACGTACTCAAGGCGCACCGCCCCGAGATGAAGCGGGTCGAACGTACCGACCGCGCCAGGGAGTTGCTCGCCCTGGTCGGAATATCGGCGGACCGGCTCGGCGCCTATCCACACCAGCTCTCCGGTGGCATGCGGCAGCGGGTGATGATCGCGATGGCGCTGGCCCTGGAGCCGGAGATCGTGATCATGGACGAGCCGACGACAGCCCTCGATGTCGTCATGCAGCGCCAGATCCTGCGCCAACTGGTCAAGCTGCGCGAACAACTGGGCTTCTCCGTCGTCTTCATCACGCACGACATATCGCTGCTGATCGAGTTCTCCGACCGCATCGCGATCATGTACGGCGGCCGCATCGTCGAGGAGGCCGGCGCAGCCGACATCTACCGGGACGCACGACATCCGTACAGTGACGGACTGCTGCACTCGTTCCCCGCTCTGCACGGTCCGCGCCGGGAACTCGCCGGAATCCCCGGATCACCGCCGCACCTGGCGGCGATGCCGGCCGGATGCGCGTTCCACCCCCGCTGCCCCCAGGCGTTCGATCCTTGTACGAGCCGGGTGCCGATGCTCACGCGGCCGGCCGGTGAGACGGCTCAGCCCCGCACGGTGGCGTGCTGGCTGCATCACACAGCGCCGACGGGGGTGAGGTGACCGCGGCCCGGTTTCCGTCGGATCGGTTCCTGCCCGCCCACGGGCAGTCGTTGCTCTCCGGGCTCCGGCCCGATTCGTTGCCGGGCCCGTGCCCGGCACCCATCTCAGGAGACTCATGAAGCTCATCACCCCCCAGGCCTACGCCCGCTCGATCACCCCCAGGGCGGTCACCGGTCTGCCCGCCGATTTCCGCTGGGGTGTCGCCACGGCGGCCTACCAGATCGAGGGCGCGGCCGCCGAGGACGGAAGGACCGCTTCGATCTGGGACACCTACTGCCGGGTGCCCGGCGCGGTGGTGCGCGGTGAGAACGGTGACGTCGCCTGCGACCACTACCACCGGATGCCCGAGGATGTGCAGCTCATCGCCGACCTCGGGGTCGACACCTACCGGTTCTCACTCGCCTGGCCACGCATCCAGCCCGGCGGTCGCGGGCCCGCGAACCAGCGGGGCCTCGACTTCTACAAGCGGCTGATCGACGAGCTGGACGCCAAGGGCGTCACCCCGTGGATCACCCTCTATCACTGGGACCTCCCGCAGGAGTTGGAGGACGCCGGGGGCTGGCCCGCCCGCGACACCGCGTACCGCTTCGCCGAGTACGCCCAGCTCGCCTACGACGCGCTGGGCGACCGGGTCACCCACTGGACCACGCTGAACGAGCCCTGGTGCTCCGCCATGCTCGGTTACGCCTACGGTGTCCAGGCCCCCGGCCGCAAGGACTTCGGCCAGGCGCTGGATGCCGTACACCACCTGCTGCTCGGCCACGGACTCGCCGCGCGGTGTCTGCGGGGCGCAGCGGGAGACCATCCCCTCGAACTCGGCATCACCCTCAACCTCGGCACCGCCACCCCCGAGACCGACAGCGAGGCCGACCGCGAAGCGTGCCGGCGGGCCGATGGACTCGGCAGACGGCTCTATCTGGACCCCATCGTGTACGGCCGATACCCCGAGGACGTGCTCGACGACCTGGCAGCCACGGGCAACCGACTGCCGGTGCAGGACGGTGACCTGGAGGCGATCTCCACACCACTGGACGTCCTCGGCGTCAACTTCTACCGGGGAACCCTCTTCTCCGGCGCCGACGAGAACGGTTCACCGGTGGACGCAGACGGGCGGCCCGTCACCCGGGCGGTGGAGCGGGATCTGCCGCGTACCGGCATGGGCTGGGAGATCATCCCGTCCGAACTCACCGAACTCCTGCTGCGCCTGGAGGACGACTACCACCTGCCGACCGTGATCACCGAGAACGGCGCGGCCTTCGCGGACACCGTCGCCGAGGACGGTGCGGTGCACGACGCGGACCGCACCACCTATCTCGCCGACCACATCGACGCGGTGGCTGCCGCGCGCGCCCAGGGAGCTGATGTGCGCGGCTACTTCGCCTGGTCGCTGATGGACAACTTCGAGTGGTCCTACGGCTACGACAAGCGCTTCGGCATCGTCCGCGTCGACTACGCCACCCAGGAGCGCACCCTCAAGGACAGCGCCAAGTGGTACCGCGACACCGTCCGCCTCACCAGGAACGGCGCGACCCAGTAGCTCGTCCCCGCAAGCCTTCCCGCACGTTCTCCCTGCTACCAAGGAGCCGTAAGTGCCTCGTGCCCGGACACGTACAGGAGCGAGACCCAGAACCGCGGCGCTCGCCGCAGCCGCCGTACTCGCCGCGTTGCTGCCGTTCGCCGGAGCGGGGGCGAGCGCCGCAGCCGACGACCCTGCCCCGGTGCCTGTCGACCGCTTCGAGGGTGAGGTGCCCTTCGCCGGTCAGCCCGCCGACGGCATCTTCACCTGGGGCGGCGACAGTGACGACAGCCCCACTCTGGCGCTGACGGACCGCAGCGACGCCCCCGAGGGCGCCAAGGTCCTCGAAGGCTCCTACGACATCAGCGGATACGGCGGCTTCTCGCACGACTTCGCGGCCGCCGAACCCGCCCACGACTGGTCGGCCGGCAAGGGCATCCGCTTCTGGTGGTACGGCCAGAACACCGCGCCGCTGCCGCCCGGCTCCGGCAGGAAGATCTCCTTCGAGATCAAGGACGGCGGCGCCAACGGCGAGGCGTCCGAGCTGTGGACCACGTCCTTCACCGACGACTGGGAGGGATGGCACCAGGTCGAGATCCCGTTCGCGGACTTCACCTACCGCACCGACTACCAGCCGGTCGGCGGCATCGACCAGGTACTCGGCCTCAACGAGATGTGGGGATACGCACTCACGCTGCCCACCGGCGTCAAGGGCCGGTTCGCGATGGACGACGTCGAGCTGTACGGAAAGGCCGACCCGGCGCTCTCGGCGAAGGTGACGACCGACGCGGCGGTCTACCCGGTCAAGGAGGGCGGCAGCGCCGCCGTGAAGATCGGGCTGGCCACCACGGCGTCCGCACCGATCACCGAGCCCGTCACCGTCGACTACACCACCGAGGGTGGCACCGCCGAATCCGGCACAGACTACCCGCCGGTCTCCGGCACGGTGACCTTCCCCGCCGGAACGCCGTCGGGCGCGTCGCAGACCGTCACGGTCACCACCACGAAAGACAAGGCCGCCGAACCGGCCGAGACCATCCCGGTCAAGCTCACGGTCACGGGAGCCAAGGCCCCCACGGAGACCCCGCAGGTCGTCATCGACGCCCACGGACTCCCGTACCTCAATCCCCGGCTGCCGGTGAAGAAGCGGGTCGCCGACCTGCTCTCCCGGATGTCACCCGAGGAGAAGGCCGGTCAGATGACCCAGGCGGAGCGCAACGCGCTCTCCTCGCAGGGCGACATCGCGTCCTACGGCCTCGGCTCGCTGCTCTCCGGCGGCGGCTCGGTACCCACCCCCAACACCCCCGCAGCCTGGGCCAGGATGGTCGACGGCTACCAGCTGCGCGCCCAGGCGACCCGCTTCCAGATTCCGCTGATCTACGGGGTGGACGCGGTGCACGGCCACAACAACGTGGTCGGCTCGACGATCTTCCCGCACAACATCGGCATCGGCGCGACCCGTGACCCCTCGGTCGCCGAGAAGGAGGGCGCGGTCACCGCGTCCGAAGTCCGGGCCACCGGCATCCCATGGGACTTCGCGCCCTGCCTGTGCGTCTCGCGCGACGAGCGCTGGGGCCGCACCTACGAGTCCTTCGGCGAGGACCCGGCCCTGGTCTCCTCCATGGAGACGGTGATTCAGGGCATGCAGGGCGCCGCCTCCGGCAAGGACCTGGACCGCAACGACAAGGTGCTGGCCACCGCGAAGCACTTCGTGGGTGACGGCGGCACCGAGTACGGCTCGTCCACCACCGGCTCGTACACCATCGACCAGGGCGTCACCAAGGTCACCCGGCACGAGCTGGAAGCCGTCCACCTGGCGCCCTTCGGCGACGCGGTCAAACGCGGTATCGGCACCGTGATGCCGTCCTACTCCTCGCTCGACATCATCGGCGACGGCAAGCCCGCAGTGAAGATGCACGCCGATGCGGCGATGATCAACGGCGTCCTCAAGGAGAAAATGGGCTTCAAGGGCTTCGTGATCAGCGACTACGCGGCGATCGACCAGATCCCCGGCGACTACGCGAGCGACGTCCGTACGTCGATCAACGCCGGACTCGACATGATCATGGTCCCGACCAACTACAAGAACTTCACCTCGACCCTGGAGAGCGAAGCAGCCGCGGGCCGCATCCCGCAGTCCCGCATCGACGACGCGGTCTCCCGCATCCTGACCCAGAAGTTCCAGCTCGGCCTCTTCGAGAAGCCGTACGCGGACACCTCGAACGCCGGCCGGATCGGCTCGCCCGAGCACCGCGCGGCCGCCCGTGACGCCGCCGCCAAGTCCCAGGTCCTGCTGAAGAACGCGGGCGGCGTGCTGCCGCTCAAGTCCTCGCAGAAGGTGTACGTGGCGGGTTCCAACGCCGACGACATCGGTAACCAGGCGGGCGGCTGGACCGTCTCCTGGCAGGGGTCGTCCGGCGACATCACCACCGGCACGACCATCCTGGACGGCATGAAGAAGGACGCCTCGTCGGTGACCTACTCCAAGGACGCCTCGGCCTCCACGGACGGTTACGACGTGGGCGTCGTGGTCGTCGGCGAGACCCCGTACGCGGAGGGCGTCGGTGACGTCGGCAACGGCAACGACCTGGAACTCACCCCGGCCGACAAGGCGGCGGTGGACAAGGTCTGCGCCGCGATGAAGTGCGCGGTGCTGATCGTCTCGGGCCGCCCGCAGCTCATCGGGGACCGGCTCGGCGACATCGACGCGCTCGTCGCCTCCTGGCTGCCCGGCACGGAGGGCGACGGCGTCGCCGACGTGCTGTACGGGAAGCAGCCGTTCACCGGCCAACTGCCGCTGACCTGGCCCAAGTCGGAATCGCAGCTGCCGATCAACGTCGGCGACGCGACGTACGACCCGCAGTTCCCGTTCGGCTGGGGTCTCACCACACGGGAGCCGGTCCCGCACGGCGGCCAAGCCGCCCTGACCGTACTGTCGCTGGCCGCACACCTGGTGAAGGCCGACTCGCCCGCGGGGCGGGCCATGGCAACGGCGGCCCGCCGGATCGTCCAGCAGAAGATCGGCGACCACATCACCGCCGCCTCGTCCAAGCCGTTCGCCGAGGCGGACCATCTGCTGCTGACCGGCGACCTGAAGGGAGCGATCGCCAAGCTGACAGCGGCCTACCGCGCGGCCTGACCCGCGTCCCCGGACAGCATGGGGCGGCACTCCCTCGGGAGCGCCGCCCCACCTTCTTGTGCCGGGTGACAGGTGGCCCGGTGTCAGGCAGACCTGATCGCCGAGATGTCGAAGGTGAGCTTGACCTTGTCGCTGACCATGACGCCACCGGTCTCCAGCGCGGCGTTCCAGGTCAGACCCCAGTCGGAGCGCAGGATCGCGGCAGTGCCCTCGAAGCCGACGCGCTGGTTGCCGTACACGTCGGTGGCCGCGCCGTTGAACTCGAGGTCGATGGCGAGCGGCTTGGTGACGTCCTTGATGGACAGGTCGCCCGTCATCCGGTACTTGTCGCCGCCCAGGTACTCGGCGTGCGTCGAGCGGAACCTCATGTGCGGGAACTGCTCGGCGTCGAAGAAGTCGCCGCTGCGCAGATGGCCGTCGCGGTCCGCCATACCGGTGTCGATGCTCTCGATCTTGACGTCAATGACCGCAGTGGAGTTGGCCGGGTCGGCGCCGTCGAGGTGCAGTCGGCCCTCGTGCTCGGCGAAGGAGCCGCGGACATTGGTGACCATGGCGTGCCGGACGACGAAACCGATGCTGCTGTGCGCCGCGTCGATCGTGTAGTCACCGGAGAGCGCGGCCAGTGCGGGGTCCACCTCGGGAGTGGTGGCAGTGGCCTCGGCGGTCGGGTTGCTGCGGTTGAACAGAGCCATGGCTCCTCCGTAGGTTGTTGGGCGGCCCGGGTGGCGACCGGCAAGGTTGTTTAACCTTCAATGACAGCCACCATAGACCCCTCTCGTTCAAAATTCAACAACTTCGGGAGGCGTGGACTGGCAAGCGCTTTCTAAATCCGGTGTTCGGACCATTGATCAGGCCCCGGTGCCGCTGCTAGACCGGCGGTAGCCGATCGTCGCCCCTGCGT
Organism: Streptomyces sp. NPDC051322; assembly: GCF_040689485.1. NCBI lineage: Bacteria > Bacillati > Actinomycetota > Actinomycetes > Kitasatosporales > Streptomycetaceae > Streptomyces > Streptomyces sp. NPDC051322. The sequence goes on from NZ_JBFBAK010000008.1 coordinate 242,942, forward strand.
CCCCAGGAGTCCGCTGTGCCCCTGCTGCCCCCGTGGTCCAGCCACTGGTCCCGCCGTACCTTCCTCGCCACGGCGGGGGCAGGCATCCTCACCCTCGGCGCCGTGTCGCAGGCCGCAGCCGCCCCGGGATCGGCGGCGGCTGCGGGCGACGACGCGTACGCGGCGCTGCGGGCCCGGTGGCTGGACCTCTCGCTCGGTACGGGCTACGACGCGTCCACCGAGCCGTATGCGACACGGCTCAGGGCGACCGGCGAACTCGCCACCTCGTTCCGGGACTCCATGGCCCCGGCGGCCAACTCGCTGTGGGCGGACTACCCGTTCGATCCGCCGTCCGGAATCACCCAGAGCTACAGCCGGCTGTGGACGATGACCCAGGCCTGTCTGCAGGACGGCACCGGCCTCACCGGCGACGCGGGGCTACTCGCCGACGTCATCGCCGGGATGGACCACCTCGCCGCGACGATCTACCGCCCCACGACCAAGCCGTACGGTAACTGGTGGGAATGGCAGATCGGCAGCCCCCGGCTGCTGATGGACCTGGTCACCGCGCTGTACGACCGGCTCAGCGACGCGCAGATCCAGCAGGCCTGCGCGGCCGTCGACCACTTCATCCCCGACTCGGTCCTCGCCGACTACTCGGGGACGTCGACCGGCGCCAACCGCGTCGACCTCTGCCGCTCGGTCGCCATGCGGGGCGTCAACGGGCGCGCACCGGAGAAGATCGCGCTGGCCCGCGACGCGCTGTCCCCGGTCTTCCCTTACGTGGTCACGGGGGACGGGCTCTACACCGACGGCTCCTTCATCCAGCACACGTCGATCGCCTACTCCGGTACGTACGGACAGGTCATGCTCGACGGTCTGGGCAGGCTCTTCACCCTGCTCGCCGGCTCCAGCTGGGCCGTCACCGATCCGAACCGGCAGATCATCCTCGACAGCGTCGAGCACGCCTACGCACCGATGATCTACAACGGCCTGGCGATGGACAGCGTCAACGGCCGGGCGATCAGCCGGGGTTACCTCAAGAGCGACGACCAGCACGTGATGCGCAGCGACCACTTCCACGGGAAGGCACTGATCGCCGCCATGGCCGTCATCGCAGGCGGTGCGTCCGAGGCCGAGCGACTGCGCTGGCAGGGCATGATCAAGGGCTGGATCGAGCGGGACAAGGTGACTCCGATTCTCACGTCGCCCCAGTTCGGCGTGGCGGACCTGTCCCGGCTCCAGGCGGTTGCCGACACCGCGGTGGCGCCGGCCCCCGAGCCGGTCGGGCACCGCCTCTTCGCTTCCATGGACCGGGCGGTGCACCGGCGTCCGGGCTGGGCCGCCAACATCTCCATGTGTTCGGAACGGATCTCGTACTACGAGTGCGGCAACGGTGAGAACCCGCACGGCTGGCACACCGGGGCCGGAATGCTCTACTGGTGGCCTGGCGCACAGGCCAACGACCAGTACACGGACTGGTTCTGGCCGACCGTCGACCCCTACCGGCTGCCCGGAACGACCGTATCGACCAAGCGACTCGCCGACCGGGCAGGTGGCGAGTGGGGCGCCGCCAAACCCGCCGTGCAGTGGGTGGGCGGGGCGAGCGACGGAGAGTTCGCGGCCGTCGGCCAGCACGTGAAGGGGCTGAACTCGACCCTCCAGGCCCGCAAGTCGTGGTTCTGCGCGGCAGACGCCGTGATCTGTCTCGGCGCGGGGATCACGGCTGCCGACGGGGTCCCGGTCGAGACGGTCGTCGACAATCGCAATCTCGGCGCCGGGGGGACCGGTGCGCTCACCGTCGACGAAGGCCACCGCCCGCGCTGGGCGCACCTGGAGGGGCACGGCGGCTGGGTCTTCCCCGGCGCCACCGATACCCTGCGCACGCTGCGCGACACGCGCACCGGGGCATGGAGCGACATCAACACCACCAGCTCCACCGAACGGCAGACCCGGACCTACCAGACCCTCTGGCTCGACCACGGCACGGATCCGACGGACGCGGCCTACGCGTACCTGCTGATGCCCGGCGCCGCCCGGCGTACAGTGGCTGCCCGAGCAGCCGACCGCGGCTGGTTGGAGATCCTCGCCAACACCGCGGAGCAGCAGTCCGTCGCCATCCACTCACTGGGGCTGACCGCGGCGAACTTCTGGCAGGCCGGTACGGTGGGCCCCCTCACCGCCACCGCACCGGCGAGCGTGCTGCTCAGGCGCAGCGGGCGCACAGCCACCCTGCACATCAGTGAGCCGCCCCGCACCGGCCGGCCGCTGGACATCACCTGGAATCACCCGGTGCACCGGGTGGTCAGCGCCGACCCGTCGGTACAGGTGCTGTCCACCGGACGCTCGCTGCGGCTGCGGATCACCCCGGGGACGGCAGGCGGTACCCATGGCTGTGAGGTAGCCCTCGGCTGACGTGTTGTAGGACCTCCACAACGCACACCGGCCCTGGACTGGTACTTAGGCTGAACGGCAGGGGTCTTCTGTCCATGGCTGCCAGGAAACTGGTCAGGAGACTGTGCGAAGTCCACTGCGTTTTTTCTTGGTGGAGTTCGTAAGGTCGATCCATGACCGTTTTGGACGAGACCGCGGGTGACCCCTCCGACACGCGTGGCCGGGTGGCCGAGCTGCTGGCGCTTCGCGAGCAGGCGCGCCGCGGGCCCAGCGAGCGGGCGACGGAGGCCCAGCACGCGAAGGGCAAGCTGACCGCCCGGGAGCGTATCGAGCTGTTGGTGGACCCGGGATCGTTCAAGGAGGTCGAGCAGCTGCGCCGGCACCGGGCGACCGGGTTCGGCCTGGAGGCCAAGAAGCCGTACACCGACGGTGTGATCACCGGATGGGGGACCGTCGAGGGCCGGACGGTCTTCGTCTACGCGCACGATTTCCGGATCTTCGGCGGGGCGCTGGGTGAGGCCCACGCCACGAAGATCCACAAGATCATGGACATGGCGATCTCGGCGGGTGCGCCGCTGGTGTCGCTGAACGACGGCGCGGGCGCCCGCATCCAGGAGGGCGTCTCCGCGCTGGCCGGGTACGGCGGGATCTTCCAGCGCAACACCCGCGCCTCGGGGGTGATCCCGCAGATCTCGGTGATGCTCGGCCCGTGCGCGGGCGGCGCGGCCTACAGCCCGGCGCTGACCGACTTCGTGTTCATGGTCCGCGAGACCTCGCAGATGTTCATCACCGGCCCGGACGTGGTCCGTGCGGTGACCGGTGAGGAGATCACCCAGAACGGGCTCGGCGGCGCGGATGTGCACGCCGAGACGTCGGGGGTGGCGCACTTCGCCTATGACGACGAGGAGACCTGTCTCGCCGAGGTCCGGTACCTGATCTCGATGCTGCCGTCGAACAACCGGGAGAACCCGCCCGCGCACCCCAGTGAGGACCCGGTCGACCGGCGCTCGGAGGTGCTGCTGGACCTGGTCCCGGCCGACGGGAACCGCCCGTACGACATGCACCAGGTGATCGAGGAGCTCGTCGACGACGGCGACTACCTGGAGATCCATGAGCGCTGGGCGCGGAACATCATCTGCGCGCTGGCCCGGCTGGACGGCCAGGTCGTGGGTATCGTCGCCAACCAGCCGCAGGCGCTGGCCGGGGTACTGGACATCGAGGCGTCCGAGAAGGCCGCCCGCTTCGTGCAGATGTGCGACGCGTTCAACATCCCGATCGTCACTCTTCTGGACGTACCCGGATTCCTGCCCGGCGTGGACCAGGAACACGGCGGAATCATCCGCCACGGCGCGAAACTGCTCTACGCGTACTGCAACGCCACCGTGCCCCGGATCTCGCTGATCCTGCGGAAGGCCTACGGCGGTGCTTACATCGTCATGGACTCGCAGTCCATCGGCGCCGACCTCACCTACGCCTGGCCGACCAACGAGATCGCGGTGATGGGCGCCGAGGGCGCCGCCAACGTCATCTTCCGCAAGCAGATCGCCGAGGCCGAGGACCCCGACGCCATGCGTGCCCGCATGGTCAAGGAGTACAAGGCCGAGCTGATGCACCCCTACTACGCCGCGGAACGCGGTCTCATCGACGACGTGATCGACCCGGCCGAGACCCGTGAGGTACTCATCGCCTCGCTGGCGATGCTGCGGACCAAGCACGCCGACCTGCCGTCCCGCAAACACGGCAACCCGCCCCAGTAAGTCACCGGGAGACACCCCTTGAGCATCCCCACACCTGGCGCCACCGCTTCGCTGCTGCGGGTCGAGAAGGGCCACGCGGAGCCGGAGGAACTGGCCGCGATCACCGCCATCCTGCTGGCCCGCGCCGGCAACCGGCCGGAGGCCGGGATCCCCGCCTTCTCGGTCCGCTCCACGGCGGGCTGGCGACGACTGGAGCGGACACCGGGCTTCCGGGCACCCCACTCCTGGCAGGGCTGACGGCCCAGCACGCCCGCCCGACGGTGCCCGCTCATCCGGCGGCCGTACCCGCCGACGCGAAGGCCCGCGCTCCGTAGTGAGCGCGGGCCTTCGCGTCGGCTGTGGGGGCGCGGGTCTACCGCAGGCGTGCCATCAGTGCGTGCTCGACGAGGGTGATCAGCGCGCTCTTGGCGTCCGCGCGGTGGCGTGCGTCGGTGGTGAGGATGGGGGTGTCGGGGCCGATCTGCAGGGCTTCGCGGACTTCGTCGGGGGTGTAGGGCTGGTGGCCGTCGAAGCCGTTGAGGGCGATGACGAAGGGCAGGCCCGAGTTCTCGAAGTAGTCGACCGCCGGGAAACAGTCGGCGAGGCGGCGGGTGTCGACCAGGACGACGGCGCCGATGGCGCCGCGGACCAGGTCGTCCCACATGAACCAGAAGCGGTCCTGGCCGGGGGTGCCGAACAGGTACAGGATGAGGTCCTGGTCCAGGGTGATGCGGCCGAAGTCCATGGCCACCGTCGTGGTGGTCTTGTCCCCGGTGTGCGTGAGGTCGTCGATGCCTGCTGAGGCCGACGTCATGACGGCCTCGGTACGCAGCGGGTTGATCTCCGAGACGGCGCCGACGAACGTGGTCTTGCCCACGCCGAAGCCCCCTGCCACCACGATCTTCGCGGAGGTAGTGGAGCGGGCTGCACCGCCGCTAGAGCTTGCGAAGTCCACTGAGCACCCTTTCGAGCAGTGTCACATCTGGCTGGCCGCCGGCGGCATCGTCGCCACCGGGCTGATGAATGGCGACAAGACCGGCCTCCGCCAGATCGGCGACGAGGATCCGGGCGACGCCGAGGGGAATCGTGAGAAGCGCCGAGATCTCGGCAACCGACTTGATCTCGACACAGAGACGGCAGATCCGCTGATGCTCGGGCAACTGCCCTTGCAGCCGGGACGGATCGGTGGTGGTGCTGACCAGTGCCTCGATGGCGAGCTGGTAACGCGGCCGGGTCCGGCCGCCGGTCATCGCATACGGGCGCACCAGCGGATTGTGGGTCGCCCGCTGCGGCTCCGGAGCCTGGCGGGGCTGCACGGGCATGATGCGGGGCGGTTGGTCGTACGGTGACGGCGGCTCGGGCTGCGGCCGGTAGGGCTGCTGGACCTGTCTGCCGGGCGTGGAGGGAAAGTTGAAGCGGTCCCGGTCGTATTCTCCCGGTCCACCGTGGTAGGGGTAACCGCCTGGGGGTGTTGCCACGTTTCCTCCTCCGACTGCCGATCGCTGTTCCTGTGGAGCCGCGCCACCGCACCATATGGTGCGGTGACGAGAAACGCACCGTCTGTATTGCTAGTTGAGAAGACTTCCCTGGAGCTCGGCGCGCAGGTCCGGGGTGAGGACGCTGCCCGCACGATCCACCAGAAGGGCCATTTCGTACCCAACCAGACCGATGTCGGCCTCCGGATGTGCGAGTACGGCCAGGGAGGAGCCGTCCGAGACGGACATGATGAAGAGGAATCCTCGCTCCATCTCCACAACGGTCTGATTCACATGACCGCCTTCGAAGATCCGGGACGCCCCCGCGGTGAGCGAGGTCAACCCGGAAGCAACCGCCGCCAACTGGTCGGCGCGGTCACGCGGGAACCCCTCGGACATCGCCAGAAGAAGTCCGTCGGCGGAGACCACCACGGTGTGGGACACCCCGGGGGTGTTGTCCACGAAGTTGGTGATCAACCAGTTCAGGTTCTGCGCCGCCTGGCTCATCGGGCTCACACTAACGCTCCTGGTTGTAGGTGCTGCTGTCAGGACCACCGTGGTGATTCCCCGTGGCCTGACCGTTCGTGTCACTACCTGCGTTACGCCCCCGCAGCACACCTCGGTGCAGGTTGCTCAACCTGCCCCGGACGTCCTCGGGTGCGCGGGAGACCTGGGGGCCGCCCTGGGGGGTCTGCTCGGCCTTGCCCTCGACCAGGTTGGCCTTGGGCACCCGCCGGGGGAGACCGGAGGGGGTGACCCCGCCGGCCTTCGGCTCGCGCAGCTTCTCGGCCCGGTGCCAGCGCTCGTCGTTGGACGAACGCCAGTCCTCGGGTCCGCTGCCGTTCCCGTTCGCGCTGCTGTTCCCGTTGCCGGTGCCGTCCCCGCTGCCGTTCTGCTCGGCGGGCGCCGCCTTCGGTGCCTGCGGCTGTCCGCCGCGACGGGGAAGGCCGGCGTCGGTGAGTTCGTGGGAAGTGCTCGGAGACGGTCCCGGTCGATCAAAGCCTACGCGTTCCGAGGCGTCAGCGGGAGCGCTCGGAACAGATTCCGCTTCCGGACGGTAAGCCGCCTCGTAGCCGTCCTGGTAAGCCGCCTGACCTGGCCAGTCGTCCTGGTGGGGCTGGGGGTCGAAGGCGTTCCCGTATCGCGGCTGCGAGGGCTCCCGATCCGGGTAGCCGGATTCCGGATAGGTCGGCTCGGGGTAGCCGTCAGGGGCCTGGTAGCCGTTCTGCTCGTACGACGCCTGCTGGGGCTGCGGAGTCTCCGGCGGGTACGGCGCGTACCGCTCTTCCTGGTTGTACTGCTCCGCCTGGTTGTACTGCTCGTACTCGGCCTGCCCGTAGGGCTGTCGCGACCCGGTGGGCAGTTCGTCACGGAACAGCGGCTGCTCGCCCGCCGAGGTCTGCGCGCCGAGCGCCGCCCGGCGTTCCTCGCGCATCAGCGAACGGTTGACCGGGTCCAGATCACTGGCATCGGAGTCGCCGTACTGAGTGTCGTCGAAGCCGAGTTCGGCCGCCGTGCGCAGCGGCGCGGTCTCGAAGGACGCCTGCTCGGGGATGATCGAGGAGACCGTGAAGTTGTCCGCGGGCAGCGGCTCGCCGCCGCCACCGTGGGTGATGGCGTCGGGAAGCATCACCAGCGAGGTGGTGCCCGCCTGTTCGCCCGAGGGGCGCAGCTGGACCCGTACGCCGTGCCGGTCGGCGAGGCGGCCGACCACGAAGAGGCCCATCCGCTGGGAGATGGCCGCGTCCACGGTGGGCGGATTGGCCAGCTTGTGGTTGATGTCCGCGAAGTCCTCGGCGGTGAGGCCGATGCCCTTGTCGTGGATCTCGATCATCACCCGGTTGTCGGGGAGGCGGGTCGCGGTGACGCGCACCCTGGTCTGCGGCGAGGAGAACGTCGTGGCGTTCTCCAGCAGCTCGGCCAGCAGGTGCACCAGGTCGGTCACCGCCTGGCCGTGGATCTCCGTCTCGGGCACCCCGGTCAGCTCGATGCGTTCGTACGACTCGACCTCGGAAGAGGCGGCGCGGAGCACGTCGACCAGCGGAACCGGCTGGTTCCAGCGGCGTCCCGGCTCCTCGCCGGCGAGCACCAGGAGGTTCTCGCCGTTGCGGCGCATCCGGGTCGCCAGGTGATCCAGCCGGAAGAGGCTCTCCAGCTGTTCCGGGTCGGCCTCGTTGTTCTCGAGGTCGGTGATCAGCGTCAGCTGGCCCTCGATGAGGGACTGGTTGCGACGCGACAGGTTGGTGAAGATCGCGTTGACGTTGCCCCGGAGCATGGCCTGCTCGGCGGCGAGCCTGACGGCTTCCCGGTGGACCTGGTCGAAGGCCCTGGCGACCTCGCCGATCTCGTCCTGGGTGTTGATCGGGATGGGCTGTACGCGGGTGTCCACCCGGCCCGGCTCGGTGCGCGAGAGCTGGTCGACGAGCATCGGCAGCCGCTGCTCGGCGATACCGAAGGCGGCGGTCCGCAGCTGACGCATCGCGCGGCTCATCTGCCGCGCCATCATGCCGGCCAGCACGAAGGCGGCGAGCAACGCGACCAGGACGATGGCGCCGTTGGTGATGGCGTCGTTCTTGGCGTTGCTGGAAATGGCTCCTGCGTCCGCCACCGCCTTGTTGACGAGTCCGTTCTCGATGTCGGTGTAACCGTCGAACTTGGCGGTCGCGGCGGCCATCCAGGTCTGTGGCGTGATGCCCTCGTGCATCAGGGCGTCGGGGGTCTGGCCCTTGCCGATCTCCGCGGCCATTCCGTCGAAGACCGAACCGCCCTTGGACGGCGGAGCCACGAACGGCACGCCTGCCGCCGCGGCCTTCTTCTTGGCGGCCGCGAGCTGCTTCTGGCCTGCGGCCGCCTTGCCGGCCATGACCGTCTTCAGCGTGTCGCTGTCCGCCTGCGTGCCACCCGAGACGTACTCGCCGAGGGCGATCTGCTCGAGGTAGTTGTAGGAGTTGAAGGCGACGGCCTGCGCGCGGAACTTCGTGGTGTCCTGGCTGGGCCGCACCAGCAGGTGCATGCCGATGGACCGCTGGAGCGACTCCGCGGCCTTGGCCAGCTGGATGGCGTAGACCGTACGGCCGTAACTGGTGATGTTGCCGGTGCCCAGACCGAGCTCGTTGGAGAACTCCATCAGCGAGTGCTGGACCGAGACGTAGCCCTCTTCGGTCTTCACCGGGTCGAGGGCTTCGGCGTACGCGGTCTTGCGTATCCCGGCGAGGTTGGGCTCCTCGTCGCGGAAGAGCTTCAGACGACGGGTGAGGCGCTCGGTTTTCGGGAGGTTCTTCACCGCCGCGTCGAACTTCTGCGCAGCGGCGTCGGTGTCGGCGTAGGCGTTGGTGACGACCTGGCTGTCGCGTTTGTTGGACAGCAGCGGCTGGGCGGTGAGGTCTCGCTCATTGAGCAGCGCCTGGCTGTATCCGGACGCGGCACGCACGACGAGTGCGACGCGCTCCGCGTCCTGTGCCTCGTTCCAGGTGTCGACGGAGCTCTTGACCTGGAAACCGCCCATGACCAGGCCGACGACCACGGGAATGAGCAGAATCGCGTTGAGCTTGGTCGGTACACGCCAGTTGCGTGGCGACATCCGGCTGCCGCTGCCCCTGCTGCCGGCACCGCTCGTGACGGGGGGCACGGCTCCGGTCCGGTCGGCAGGAGACGTCGTTGTCCGCGACGGCGGGGTGAAGTTACCCCTTGACTGCTCCGCCGCGGAGCTGTTTTTGCTTCGCCTCACTCGACCAACAACCTCTCGGCGTCGGCACCAACGCTGTGCCGATTTATCGTTCAGAGCCGTATCTACTCGCGGGTTCGTCGAATTCCAGCACGTCGAACGGCATCGCTCCAAACAGGTGGAGCAAGCCGTTACGAGTGGTGTACGCCTCAGATAAAACGGTCATAAAGAGCGAGCCCCGCCAAAAGCAGAGGCCGATGTGAGCACAGCGGCACCGATCGAGTGCGAGGGGTATCCGCAGCTGATGAATTCTCTGTCGAAACGTTATGAACACGGGGGCGGATCGTGTCAAACGACACAGCCCGTCCCGGTCCGCCCGCTTCGACCTGCCTATCTCAACTTCCGTAGATCAACAGCTACTTGAGGCGTGCCATCAGTGCGTGCTCGACGAGGGTGATCAGTCCGCTCTTGGCGTCCGCGCGGTGGCGTGCGTCGGTGGTGAGGATGGGGGTGTCGGGGCCGATCTGCAGGGCTTCGCGGACTTCGTCGGGGGTGTAGGGCTGGTGGCCGTCGAAGCCGTTGAGGGCGATGACGAAGGGCAGGCCCGAGTTCTCGAAGTAGTCGACCGCCGGGAAACAGTCGGACAGCCGGCGGGTGTCGACCAGGACGACGGCCCCGATGGCGCCGCGGACCAGGTCGTCCCACATGAACCAGAAACGGTCCTGGCCGGGGGTACCGAACAGGTACAGGATGAGGTCCTGGTCCAGGGTGATGCGGCCGAAGTCCATGGCCACCGTCGTGGTGGTCTTGTCCCCGGTGTGCGTGAGGTCGTCGATGCCTGCCGATGCCGACGTCATGACGGCCTCGGTACGCAGCGGGTTGATCTCCGAGACGGCGCCGACGAACGTGGTCTTGCCCACGCCGAAGCCCCCCGCCACCACGATCTTCGCCGAGGTGGTCGCTCTCGCCGCCCCGCCGTCGCTAGAGCTTGCGAAGTCCACTGAGCACCCTTTCGAGCAGTGTCACGTCCGGCGTACCGCCGGCCTCTCCATTGCCCGGCTGGTGGATGGCCACCATGCCGGCCTCGGCCAGGTCGGCGACGAGGATCCGGGCAACACCCAACGGCATCGACAACAGCGCCGACACCTCCGCCACCGACTTGACCTCACGGCACAGGTGGCATATCCGCTGGTGTTCGGGGAGCAGACCCGCGAGGTGCACCGGGTCGGCCGTGGTGCTCACCAGCGCCTCGATGGCGAGCTGGTAACGCGGCCGGGTCCGGCCGCCGGTCATGGCGTACGGACGTACCAGTGGCTGGTCGCCCTCACTGTCGTACGACGCGTCGTGCAGGGCACCGTACTGATCGTGCGAGGCGGGGGGCGGGGTCATTGATCCTCCGGGCGTGACAGCGGTTGGTCGAATGCCGTCTGAACTGGGCCGGTGGGGGGGTCGGTATGCGGCCGGGCGGTAGGTAGGAACGTACGGGCAGAAACCTGGGAGGCGCTGACTAGTGGAGCAGGCTCCCTTGGAGCTCGGCGCGCAGGTCCGGGGTGAGGACGCTGCCCGCACGGTCGACCAGGAGGGCCATCTCGTAACCCACCAGACCGATGTCGCACTCCGGGTGGGACAGAACGGCCAGGGACGAGCCGTCGGAGACCGACATCAGGAAGAGGAAACCACGCTCCATCTCGACCACGGTCTGCGCGACATCACCGCCTTCGAAGATCCGGGACGCGCCCGCGGTGAGCGAGGTCAGCCCGGAAGCAACCGCCGCCAACTGGTCGGCACGGTCCCGCGGAAAGCCTTCGGACATGGCCAGAAGGAGTCCGTCGGCGGAGACCACCACGGTGTGGGACACCCCGGGGGTGTTGTCCACGAAATTGGTGATCAACCAGTTCAGATTCTGCGCCGCCTGGCTCATCGGGCTCAACTAGTGCTCCTGCTGGTGAGAGGGGCCGGTTCCGGCTTGGCGACCCTGTTGGATACCGCGCCGGAGATTGGTCAGCCGGCCGCGTACGTCGTCGGGCGCACGCGAAACCTGCGGACCGGCCTGATGGGCCTGCTGTTGTGCGGTACCGGGCACCAGGTTGGCACGCGGTACGCGTCGGGGCAGACCGGATGTGGTGACACCACCGGCCGCGGGCTTCTTCGCCCGCTCGGCCTGCCGTACGAGTTCGTCATTGGGCGACGAGCGCCATGCGGTGCTCGGGCCGCCCTGATTGACGGGCTCACGCCGTGGTGCCTGGGGAGCGGCCGCCGTCGGCTGCTCGGGTACGGAGGGCGCCTGCGGCTCGGCGTTCCTCGCGGACTGCGCGCCGTGGAACCAGTTGGTCTCCAGCGTGTCGTACAGCGGCGTGCGACCGTCGCCCGGGTCGGACGCCGGCGGCAGCGCCTCGTAGTCCGGCTGCTGCGGCAGGCTGTGGGGAGCCGGTGGCCGCGGAGCGCCGAAGTCTGAGCCGTCGAGCCGGGGTGCGCCCCCGGGGGCGTCCGACGGGGCGGGCGGACGCGGAGCGTTGAAGTCGGGCCGCGGGAACTGCGTCGTGGACGCGGCATCCTGCGACGGGGGCTCCTGACGCTGGGGCTCCTCGTACGGCGGTTCCTGGTACCGGGGCTCCTGGTACCGGGGCTGCTGCGGGCCACGGACGTCCGGACGCTCGAACAGGTCGGACCGCTGGAACTGGCCCGGCCGCTGGAACTGGCCGGTGTCCTGCTGCGGCGGCGGTGCGTTGAAGTCCGGACGCTGGAACTCGGCGGTGGAGCCCGGTCCCTGTCGGTCGGTGCGGTCGTCGCTGCCGTTCATCGGGCGTCGCGGCTGCAGCGGCTGCCGGTACTGAGGGCTGGAACCGGAGTCCGCCTCCTCGTGGCCCCGCGGGGCGTCCGGCGACCGCGGCGGCAGGGACGGCTGCTCGCTGCCCCAGCTCGTGGTCTGCGGACGCTGGGGTGCCTGCGGCTGTGGATTGCCGCCCGGCAGTTCGGCCCGGGGGCCGGTGGGCGGCAGCTGCTGCTGGCGGCCCGCCGGGGGCGGGAAGTCGCCGCCGTGCTGCGGCTGCTGCGGGCGCGGCCGGCCGGAGCCCGGGGTGCCGGGGTTCTGGGCGTCCTGATTCTGGATTCCCGGGTTCTGGATTCCCGGGTTCTGGCGGCCCGGAGCGTCACTGCCCGGACCGGACCGGCGAGGCATGGGCGCGCCCGCGCCGAACGCGTTCATCGCGGGCGCGGGGGCCGGAGCGCCCTGCGGCAGACCGCGCTGCGGTGCGCCGCCCTGCGGCTGCGGGCCGCCGGGCTGGATCGACCGGTCGCCGTCCCGGGCAGGCAGTGCCGCACGCGGACCCGGACCGGAAACCTGGCCGTGCTGGGCGCCGGCGTTCAGCCGTCCCGCGGAACCGGCGGGCTGCTGCGGCATCTGCTGCTGTGCGGGACCGCCGGGCTTGGCGGGCGCCTTCTTGCCGCCCTGGGCGACATCCACGGGAAGCATGACCAGCGCGGTCGTACCACCGGAGTCGGACGGCCTCAGCTGGATACGGATGCCGTGTCGCAGGGACAGCCGGCCGACCACGAACAGACCCATCCGGCGCGAGACGGAAACGTCCACGGTGGGTGGCGATGCGAGCCGCTCGTTGATCGCGGCCAGGTCCTCGGGGGAGAGGCCGATACCGGTGTCGTGGATCTCGACCAGCACCCGTCCGTCGGGCAGCGCATGACCGGTGACCCGCACCTTGGTCTGCGGCGAGGAGAACGACGTCGCGTTCTCCAGCAGCTCGGCGAGCAGATGGACGAGGTCGTTGACGACGCGGCCGGCGACCTCGGTCGCGGGGACCGCGGCCAGTTCGATGCGCTCGTACTGCTCCACCTCGGACGCCGCGGCACGCAGCACGTCGACCAGCGGCACCGGTCGGGTCCACCGGCGGCCCGGCTCCTCGCCGGCGAGGACGAGGAGGTTCTCACCGTTCCGGCGCATACGGGTCGCCAGGTGGTCGAGCTTGAAGAGCGAGGACAGCTGGTCCGGGTCGGCCTCGCGCGATTCGAGTTCCGAGATGAGCGACAGCTGACGCTGGATGAGTCCCTGGCTGCGGCGCGAGAGGTTGGTGAACATCGCGTTGACGTTGCCCCGCAGCATGGCCTGCTCGGAGGCGAGCCGGACCGCCTCGCGGTGCACGTCGTCGAAAGCCGCGGCGACCTGTCCGATCTCGTCCCGGCTGTGCACACCGACGGACTCGACGGAGGTGTCGACGTCCTGCGGGTCCGAGTCGGAGAGCTGCTTGACCAGCTCGGGCAGCCGATCACCGGCGACCTTGGTCGCGGTGTCCTGCAGTCGGCGCAGCGAGCGGATCATGGACCGGGCGACAACGAAGGCACCGACCAGCGAGACACCCAGGATCAGCACGATCAGCGCGGCGTTGATGATCGCGGCGCGCTCGGCGTCGTTGCGCAGCGAACGGGCCTTCTGCTCCATCTCACCGAGCAGTGTGGCCTCGATGGTGTTCATGGCCGTGATGCGGTTGGTGTCCGCGTCGTACCAGTCCTTGTACGAACGCGGGGCCTGGCTGGCCAGCCCGTTCTTGTTCTCCAGCACGTGCTTGGCGTAAAGGCCGGCGGCGGTGATCTCCGGGTTACCGGTGTCCAGGGGGGCGGTCAGCGCCTCGGGGTCTCCCGAGTAGCGGTACACCTGGCTGAACGAGTCGAGCGCGTCGCCCTCACTCTGCAACGCGGATTCCGCGAAGAGCCGGTCACTCTCGTCGAGATGACCGTGGTCCTTCTTGTTCGGCGGCAGAGCGGCGGAGATGACCGCGCGCTGCTCCGACGCGTACTCCTTGGCGGACGAGAAGGCGGCCAGCGCACGGGTGCGCTTGATCATCTCAGGGTTGGCGGTCGCCTGTGCCATGTCCTGCGAGAGGCCGAGCAGCGAGTTGATCAACTCGCTGTACTCGGTGACCGTCTGCGAGATGGTGGCATCGCCCCGGTACGCGGTGCTGCGGATGCCCTTGAGGCGGCCGAGCTTGGTGGCGATGGCGCGGAGGCTGTTGCGGATCGACTCGATCGAGTCGTCGCGCTTGGCGTTGTCGAAGTTCGACGTGCCGTCGATGAACGAGGTGTAGGCGAGGTCGGTCTTCTTGCGCGGCTCGGCGACGTTGAAGTCGTTGACGCTCGCGCCGTGGGCCAGCGGACCGGCCGACTTGTCCCGCTCCTCCTGGAGCGCGGCGGCGAGCTCCGTCGCCTGCTTCGTCATCTGGGTGAGCAGCTGCATGTGATCCAGCTGCTGCATGTTGTTCAGCGACTCGTTGATCTTCAGGCCACCCAGGGTGGCCGAGGCGACCACGGGGAGTGTCAGCAGAGCGACGAGCTTGGTACTGATGTGCCAGTTGCGCAGCGCTATTCGGGAGCCGGTGTTCACCGGACCCGCCGGTTTCGGCGAAGCCGACGGCGCGGTCCTGGGCGCCTTGGGGGCCTTCGACTCACCGGCCCCGGCCGAGGCCGGGCCGTGGTTCTGCTGGGCCTGGGCGTGCTGGGGCGAGGAACCGCGGTCGGTCCCGCCGCGCGGCTCTTGCGCCGCAGCTTCCCCTCGGCCCTGGTGGGCCTGGGGAGGCCCCATGCCATCCCTCTTGAAACGTCCCTGCACTAGCGTCGCAACCTCTGGACCAGGCGTTCCGCCGCCGGGCGGTGGAACGGTGTCGAGTCGTGGGGCGCGGCGCGCCCCATGGTGGTCGTAGGTGACCGGCGTTGTTCCCCCTTCACCGCCGCCACTCGGCGCGGTTCTGCGCCCCTCGTGCGCCGGCCTGGCTGTGATGGTCACAACGACTGCGCGGCAGTGCGTGGAATTCCAGCACAGTGCCGGATCTCCAACAAGGCCCGTGTGCTGGCCTGTGACCTTTCTGACACGGTGTGAGCACCTTGTCACGAGCCGTAGAAAGGGTTCTTGGATGAAAGCGACATTACCTTATGAACTACTTACGGCCCGGGGGTGTCCCAGTCGGGATGATCAGGAGCGGAATGAGTAGTTCAACCGCGTAATGTCCGAATTCGAAGTCCGCATCCGACGCCAGATATGTCCGTAATATTCACCTCGTGGTGAGGAAACTCACACCTAGATCGTTGGCTTGCCCACCGGTCTGCGGGGAATCGGATGTTTAGCCTGACGGTTTACAGGGATGGCGAATCCGACAACCGGCGCTCACGGCGCCGCCGATCGACAGGACCGAACAAGCAGATGAAAACGACGCCGCTGTTCCGCAATATTGCCAACCCGCGCCGCACCACGCTGGCCCATCTCGCGGACGCCGCGAAGCTGCAGCGGCCGGCGCAGCCGGAGCACGCCGCCACTCTGCCCACCGTAACGGCCAACCCGCGCCGCACCATTCTGATGGACGTACCGGAGCAGACGCAGGTCGCCGCGGGTAAGTGACCGCCGGCGGTACCACCGAGTAATAGCGCGGCCGCCCCTCCCTGCCCGCGCTAGCCTGGAGCGTCAGACTCCAGCCAGCCAGTAAGTGAGGGGCGACAGCACTCGTGCGCATCGCCAGATTCTCCATCGACGGCAATGTCGCCTTCGGCGTGGTCGAGGACGAAGGGACCGGCGGCACCGCCGGCCCGGTCCTCGACATCATCAAGGGCATTCCGTACGCCGACTTCGAGCGCTCCGGCACGAAGGTTCCGTTGAGCAAGGTCCGGCTGCTGCCCCCGGTGCTGCCCAACAAGGTGGTGGCCTTCGGCCGTAACTACGCGGAGCACGCGGCGGAACTCGGGAACGCGGTTCCCGACGCCCCGTTCGCCTTCTTCAAGCCCACCACTTCGGTGATCGGCTCCGGCGACGCCATCGAGTACCCGACCTTCTCCGCCGAACTGCACCACGAGGCCGAGCTCGCCGTGGTCATCGGCCGGATGTGCCGGGAAGTCCCGCGCGAGCGCGTCAAGGACGTCATCTTCGGCTACACCTGCGCCAACGACGTCACCGCCCGGGACGTGCAGAAGCGTGAGAAGCAGTGGGCCAGGGCCAAGGGTTTCGACACCTCCTGCCCGCTCGGCCCCTGGGTGGAGACCGAACTCGACCCCTCCGACGTCACCATCCAGGCCACCGTCAACGGTGAACAGCGCCAGCTCGGCCGCACCAGCGAGATGATCAACTCCATCGAGGATCTGATCGTCAACATCTCCGAGGCCATGACGCTGCTCCCCGGGGACGTCGTCCTGACCGGCACTCCGGCCGGAGTCGGACCGCTCAACGTCGGCGACGAGGTCGCCGTCACCATCGAAGGCATCGGCACTCTCACCAACAAGGTTGTCAAGCGTGGCTAGCGCATCCGGCTCCCCTTCCCCCAAGTCGTCGACTCCGCTCGGACAGGGGGCGCCCCCACGCGTCCGCTTCTGTCCCTCGCCCACCGGTAACCCGCATGTGGGCCTGGTCCGCACCGCCCTGTTCAACTGGGCGTTCGCCCGGCACACCGGCGGCACCATGGTCTTCCGCATCGAGGACACCGACGCGGCCCGCGACTCCGAGGAGTCGTACCAGCAGCTGCTCGACTCCCTGCGCTGGCTCGGCCTCGACTGGGACGAGGGCCCCGACGAGGTCGGCGGTCCGCACGCGCCGTACCGCCAGTCGCAGCGGATGGACATCTACGCGGACGTCGCGAAGAAGCTCCAGGACGCGGGCCACGCGTACGACTGCTACTGCACCACCGCCGAGCTCGACGAGCGCCGTGACGCAGCGCGCAAGGCCGGCCGCCCGTCGGGCTACGACGGCCACTGCCGCGCGCTCACCACCGAGCAGACCGAGGCGTACCGAGCCGAGGGCCGTACGTCCATCGTCCGCTTCCGGATGCCCGACGAGACGATCACCTTCACGGACCTGGTCCGCGGCGACCTGAGCTTCGCCCCGGAGAACGTCCCGGACTTCGGCATCGTCCGCGCCAACGGCGCGCCCCTCTACACGCTCGTCAACCCGGTGGACGACGCGCTGATGGAGATCACCCACGTGCTGCGCGGCGAGGACCTGTTGTCCTCGACCCCGCGCCAGATCGCGCTCTACAAGGCACTGATCGAGATCGGTGTCGCCCAGGGCATCCCGCTCTTCGGTCACCTCCCGTACGTCATGGGCGAGGGCAACAAGAAGCTGTCCAAGCGCGACCCCGAGGCCTCCCTGAACCTCTACCGCGAGCGCGGCTTCCTCCCCGAGGGCCTGCTCAACTACCTGTCCCTGCTGGGCTGGTCGTTCTCCGCGGACAAGGACATCTTCACGGTGGCCGAACTGGTCGAGAAGTTCGACATCGCGGACGTCAACGCCAACCCGGCCCGCTTCGACCTGAAGAAGGCCGAGGCGATCAATGCCGACCACATCCGGCTGCTGGACGTGAAGACGTTCACCGAGGCCTGCACCCCCTGGCTGCGCGCCCCGCACGCCAACTGGCCGGAGGAGAACTTCGACCAGGCCGCCTGGGAGGCCATCGCCCCCTATGCCCAGACCCGCCTCACCGTCCTCTCCGACATCACGGTCAACGTGGACTTCCTCTTCCGCGATACGCCGGTCGACGACGAGGCGTCCTGGGCCAAGGCGATGAAGGGCGACCCGATCGCCCTCCTCACCACCGCCCGCGCCAACCTGTCCGACGCCGACTGGAGCACTCCCGAGGCGCTCAAGGCGGCCGTCCTGGCCGCAGGCGAGCAGCACGGCCTGAAGCTCGGCAAGGCCCAGGCCCCGGTCCGTGTCGCGGTCACCGGCCGCACGGTGGGCCTGCCGCTCTTCGAGTCCCTCCAGATCCTGGGCCGCGAGCGGTCACTGGCCCGGATCGACGCCGCATTGGCGAAGCTTTCCGCCTAGCCCCCCGCTCAGCCACGGAGTCCCCTGTGATGTCGCGAAGTCAGGCTGGAAGCGGCACCCCCAGGGGGCTCTGCGCGCGGCGCCCTCCCCGCGGTACGTTCGGGGTATGCCGATCCGCGCGGTCCTCTGGGACATCGACGACACGATCTTCGACTACACCAGCGCCGACCGCACCGGTATGCGCCGGCACCTGCGGGCCGAGGGGTTGCCCGACGGATACGCCTCGATCGAGGAGGCCCTCGTCCGGTGGCGCGAGATCACCGAGGTGCAGTGGGCGCGGTTCTCCGCGGGGGAGACGGACTGGGAAGGGCAGCGTCGGGAGCGGGTCCGCTCGTTCCTGGGCCGGGATCTGAGCGACGCCGAGGCCGACCGCTGGTTCGCTCGTCACCTCACGCACTACGAGGCCGCGTGGGCGCTCTTTCCCGACTTCCTGCCGGCGCTGGAGCTGCTCGCGGCCGACTACCGCCATGCGGTGCTCTCCAACTCCTCCACCCACAACCAGGACCGCAAGCTGCGCACCCTCGGCGTGCGGGACCGGTTCGAGGCCCTGCTCTGTGCGGCCGAACTCGGGGTGTCCAAGCCGGACCCGGGGGCTTTCCACGCCGCCTGTGACGCGCTTCACCTGGCGCCGGCCGAGGTGTTGTACGTAGGGGACCATCCGGACATCGACGCGGCCGGTGCGCTCGCGGCCGGGCTGTCAGCGGTCTGGCTCGACCGGGCGGGACTCGGGGGCCGGCCGGAGCTCCTCCGGATCAGCGGTCTCGACCAGCTTCCGGCCCTGTTGCGGGGCGATACTCGTTTTGGAGCGCCGTCCACCTTCAGGTAATGTTCTTCCTGCGCCGCCCGAGCGGGCCGAAAGATCCGGCCGGGAAGCGCAGACAGAAACAAAACCTCCAGGGGTTGCGTTTCAGTGGGCTATGGTGTAATTGGCAACACAACGGTTTCTGGTACCGTCATTCTAGGTTCGAGTCCTGGTAGCCCAGCGCAAGATCAGTAGTAACCCACCTTGCATGCAGTACAAGCCCCCGTTGTGTAGCGGCCTAGCACGCTGCCCTCTCACGGCAGTAGCGCCGGTTCGAATCCGGTCGGGGGTACAGATCCTTCCCGCGAGATCATCAGGGTCGCACCCGATGGACTTGATGCAGGATCGCCAGGGCCCCCGTTGTGTAGCGGCCTAGCACGCTGCCCTCTCACGGCAGTAGCGCCGGTTCGAATCCGGTCGGGGGTACTCCACCATGGGCTATGGTGTAATTGGCAACACAACGGTTTCTGGTACCGTCATTCTAGGTTCGAGTCCTGGTAGCCCAGCGCAACCTGTGTACATCTAACAGTTGTTCACACAAGCCCCCGTTGTGTAGCGGCCTAGCACGCTGCCCTCTCACGGCAGTAGCGCCGGTTCGAATCCGGTCGGGGGTACGCATACGGAAGGTCCTTCACTTCGGTGAGGGGCCTTTTCTGCGTGTGCGATGGTGCCCTGCGTGCGGAGTGCCCGGTGTGCTGTGGGGCCAAGTCAGGCTGCCGCAAGGCCCGTTGAGGCGGAAGACCGAGTGTGTTGCGGTGGAAGGGGGCCGCCACGGCGCTGGGGCGGCCTTGAGGACAGGGGAGGGAATGTCCGGGTCAGCCGGCGCGGCGAAGGGCCTCGGACAGGCGGCCGGCCGCGTCGATGACCGCCTGGGCGTGCATCCGGCCCGGGTGGCGGCTCAGCCGCTCGATCGGCCCGGAGACGGAGACGGCCGCGACCACGCGGTTCGAGGGCCCGCGCACCGGGGCGGAGACCGAGGCGACACCCGGTTCGCGCTCGCCGATCGACTGGGCCCAGCCCCTGCGCCGTACGCCGGAGAGGGCGGTCGCCGTGAAGCGGGCGCCCTGCAGGCCCCGGTGCAGTCGCTCGGGTTCCTCCCAGGCCATCAGGATCTGGGCGGAGGAGCCGGCCTTCATGGTGAGCGTGGAGCCGACCGGCACGGTGTCCCGCAGGCCCGACAGCCGCTCGGCCGCCGCCACACAGATCCGCATGTCGCCCTGGCGCCGGTAGAGCTGGGCGCTCTCACCCGTGACATCGCGCAGATGCGTCAATACCGGCCCTGCGGTGGCCAGCAGCCGGTCCTCACCCGCCGCGGCGGCGAGTTCCGAAAGCCGCGGGCCGAGAATGAACCGGCCCTGCATGTCCCTCGCCACCAGTCGGTGGTGTTCCAGTGCCACGGCAAGCCGATGTGCCGTGGGTCGTGCGAGCCCGGTCGCCGCGACCAGCCCGGCGAGGGTGGCCGGGCCGGACTCCAGAGCGCTCAGTACCAGAGCTGCCTTGTCGAGAACGCCGACGCCGCTAGAGTTGTCCATGCAACGATACTCGCGTCTCACTCTGTGAAACGCAAGTTCAATTTTCCACGGACCTTGCGACCCTGTAGGGGCGGCCGTACAACGGCCCGCAGTTTTCCGCCCGGTACGGGGGTTCGGACGGGAACGCCCGACGTCTAGTTGGGTCGGCGAGCATGCCGGCCGGAGGGAAAGCGATGGGTAGGACACTCGCGGAGAAGGTCTGGGACGACCATGTCGTCAGGCGCGCCGAAGGCGAGCCGGACCTCCTCTTCATCGATCTGCACCTGCTGCACGAGGTGACCAGCCCGCAGGCGTTCGACGGCCTGCGTCAGAACGGCCGGCCGGTGCGGCGCCTCGACCTCACCATCGCCACCGAGGATCACAACACCCCGACGCTCGACATCGACAAGCCGATCGCGGACCCGGTCTCCCGGGCTCAGCTGGAGACGCTGCGCAAGAACTGCGCGGAGTTCGGTGTCCGGCTGCACCCGCTCGGCGACGTGGAGCAGGGTGTCGTGCATGTCGTGGGACCGCAGCTGGGCCTCACCCAGCCGGGCACCACGGTGGTCTGCGGCGACAGCCACACGTCCACCCACGGCGCCTTCGGCGCGCTGGCGTTCGGCATCGGCACCTCGCAGGTCGAGCACGTGCTGGCCACCCAGACGCTGACGCTGGACCGCCCCAAGACGATGGCCATCACGGTGGAGGGTGAGCTGCCCGATTCCGTCACCGCCAAGGACCTGATTCTGGCGATCATCGCCCGGATCGGTACCGGCGGCGGCCAGGGCTACATCCTGGAGTACCGCGGATCCGCCATCGAGAAGCTCTCGATGGAAGCCCGCATGACCATCTGCAACATGTCGATCGAGGCCGGCGCGCGGGCGGGCATGATCGCTCCCGACCGGACCACCTTCGACTACCTGGAGGGGCGCGACCACGCCCCGAAGGGCGCCGAGTGGGATGCGGCGGTCGAGTACTGGAAGACCCTGCGCACCGACGACGACGCGGTCTTCGACGCCGAGGTGTTCATCGACGGCGCCGAACTGGCCCCGTTCGTCACCTGGGGCACCAACCCCGGCCAGGGCGCACCGCTCACCGCCAGCGTCCCCGACCCGGCTTCCTACGAAGACGCTTCGGAGCGCCTGGCCGCCGAGAAGGCCCTGGAATACATGGGGTTGACGGCCGGACAGCCGCTGCGTGACATCAAGGTCGACACGGTCTTCGTAGGTTCCTGCACCAACGGCCGTATCGAGGACCTGCGCAACGCCGCCGCCCTGCTCGAGGGCCGCAAAGTGGCCGACGGCGTGCGGATGCTCGTCGTCCCCGGCTCGGTGCGGGTGGCGCTGCAGGCCGTGGCGGAGGGGCTGGACAAGGTCTTCACCGCTGCGGGCGCCGAATGGCGGCACGCGGGCTGCTCGATGTGCCTGGGCATGAACCCCGACCAACTCGCGCCCGGCGAGCGTTCCGCCTCCACCTCCAACCGTAACTTCGAGGGCAGGCAGGGCAAGGGCGGCCGTACGCACCTGGTCTCCCCGCAGGTGGCCGCGGCCACCGCGGTGCTGGGTCATCTGGCCTCGCCGGCCGACCTGTCCGACGCTCCGTCCCTCGTGGAGGCCTGATCACCATGGAAGCTTTCACCAAGCACACCGGCCGAGTCGTTCCGCTGCGCCGCTCGAACGTCGACACCGACCAGATCATCCCGGCGCACTGGCTGAAGAAGGTCACCCGGGACGGCTTCGAGGACGGGCTCTTCGAGGCCTGGCGCAAGGACCCGCAGTTCGTCCTCAACCGCCCGGAGCGCGAGGGCGCATCGGTGCTGGTCGCAGGGCCCGACTTCGGTACGGGTTCGTCCCGCGAGCACGCTGTCTGGGCTCTGCAGAACTACGGCTTCAAGACCGTCATCTCGTCCCGGTTCGCCGACATCTTCCGCGGCAACTCGCTGAAGAACGGTCTGCTGACGGTGGTCCTCGACCAGAAGTCCGTGGACGCCATCTGGGAGCTGACCGAAGCCGACCCCACCGCGGAGATCACCGTGGACCTGGAGCAGCGGAAGGTGCTGGCGGAGGGAATCAGCGCGGACTTCGACCTCGACGAGAACGCCCGCTGGCGGCTGCTGAACGGTCTGGACGACATCAGCCTCACCCTTCAGAACGAAGCGGACATCACGGCTTACGAGGCGGCGCGCCCCGCCTTCAAGCCGCGTACAATTGACGCCTGAGCAGCGCTTTTTCAGGACTGCGCCCCCTGCCGACCGGCAGGGGGCGCAGTCGCTTGTTGAGCCCCCGTCGGGCGACAACTCGCCCCAGATGGCACAATCGGTGCATGGGAAGCGACAACCAACTCAAGCTCTACGCGGAAGTCGCCGAACAACTGAAACAAGCACACACACGGGTGCGTGAACTGCAAGTCCCGGAGGGCGTAAGGATGGCGCTGTCCCGGAAGCTGTTGGTCATCACGGCCGCGGCGAAGCACGATCTCACCGATGCGGCAACGCGGCTGGATCGGTTGATGAAGGACCTCGACGAGGGTCGATTCCCCGATGGCAACTCCCTTGATGGGTCTCCGTAACGGTTCAGTTCGTTGCGGCACAAGGGTGATTAGACCGTTTCGTGTTTGATTTGCGGTATATATCTGCCTAACGTGCGAAAAAGCCTGAACAGTTTCGTTCTGGCAATGTCTCCGAAGGGGAAGACGTGAACAAGGCGCAGCTCGTAGAGGCCATTGCCGACAAGCTCGGTGGCCGTCAGCAGGCCGCAGACGCGGTGGACGCGGTACTGGACGCGCTCGTCCGTGCGGTGGTCGCCGGCGACCGGGTCTCGGTCACCGGCTTCGGTTCGTTCGAGAAGGTCGACCGCCCGGCCCGTTACGCCCGCAACCCGCAGACGGGCGAGCGGGTGCGGGTCAAGAAGACCTCGGTGCCGCGGTTCCGTGCGGGTCAGGGCTTCAAGGACCTGGTGAGCGGCTCGAAGAAGCTCCCGAAGAACGATGTGGCCGTGAAGAAGGCTCCCAAGGGCAGCCTCTCCGGGCCTCCCCCCACCATCTCCAAGTCGGCGGCCAAGAAGGCGGCGACCAAGAAGGCGGCGGCCAAGAAGACGACGGCGAAGAAGGCCACGCCGGCCAAGACGGCCGCTGCGAAGAAGACCACGGCCAAGAAGACCACGGCGAAGAAGGCCACGCCGGCCAAGACGGCCGCTGCGAAGAAGACCACGGCCAAGAAGACAGCCCCGGCCAAGAAGGCGCCTGCGAAGAAGACCACGGCGCGCACGACCACCGCCAAGAAGGCCACCGCGCGGAAGAAGTAAGCGGCACGGCCACCAACGCGTCGGGCCGGTCTCCCCTGGGGAGCCCGGCCCGCGGTGCGTTCGGTGCGCTGTTCCGAGTGTTTCGTGATCCAGGTCAGAACGTCTGCAGGGTCACCAGGGTGATCTGCCGGGTATCGCCCTCGCCGGAGATCTCGATCCGTACCCGCTGACCGGGCCGCAGCAGTCGCAGCCCCCCCGCATCGAAGGCCGGGGCGTCGAAATCCACCGGGGTGCCGTCGTCGAGCAGCACGCTGCCGCTGCGGGTATCGGGGTCGTACGTGTACGCGGTCGCCTGCATGACGGCAGCTTACGGCCTGGCGGGCGGCAGCCGGAGTCCGGCGACCACCGGGTACCGCCGGGAGGTGTACCGGCCGAGCCCGAGCACGGCAGCGGCCCGCAGATCGTCGCCGGTGTCCACGTCCTGGCGTACCGAAGCGACACCGTCGAGCACGATTTCCACCGCCCCCGACGCGGAATGCCGGGCCCGTGATCTGCCGCCGAAAGCGGGGCGCAATTCCACCCCGGGTCCGGACGTCAGCAAAGTGGTGCCGATTCCGGTGGCGTCCGCCAGGAATGCCCGCGGAAAATCAACTGCCCGCTCGAGCACCCGTCGCAATTCGGCGGGGCGCAGCGCGGGAAGATCCGCATTGAGTGCGGCCACCGGCGCTCCGGGGCGCCGGGCGCGGACCGCGCGGGCACCGTGCGCCAGCGCGCCGTTGAGGCCGGTCTCGGAAAGATCGGGCACAATCCGGGCACCCAGTGCCGCCAGTTCCTCCGAGGCGCGTACGTCATTGGTGACTACGGCCACATCGCCAACGACAGAACAAGCCAGTGCTGCGGCCACGGTGTCCTGGGCGAATGCGAGGGCCAGCCCGGGGCGTACCGCGTCGTCCGCCGTCGGAGCGAGTCTGCTCTTCGCCAGCGCCAAGGGCTTCAGGGGTACGACCAGGGACCAGTTGGCGTCCCGATCCATGTTCCGCATCGGTCCTATTGTGGCCCGAGCCCGCGATACCGGCCGGGCCGGGCCGGGCGTACGGTGTTGTCGACAGCGCAGGGGCCTGGGGCCGGACTTGACGTTCGGTAACCGGGCGGCCATGTGGTCCTAGAGGAAGGTGTCCGAGTGTCCCGCCGCAGAATCGGCTTCTGGTACCGCCTGGCGGCGGTCATCGCAAAACCGCCGTTGCTGGTTCTGTTCAAGCGGGACTGGAGCGGAATGGAACACATTCCGGCGGACGGCGGATTTATCACCGCCGTCAACCACAATTCCTATCTGGACATGTTTTCGTACGGACACTTCCAGTACAACACGGGCAAGGTCCCCCGCTTCCTGGCCAAGGCCGCGCTCTTCGACGTGCCGGTCGTCGGGGCGCTGCTGCGCGGGACCGGGCAGATTCCGGTGTACCGCGAGTCGTCCAACGCGTTCGGTGCCTTTCGGGCCGCCGTTGACGCGGTCGAGCGCGGTCAGTGTGTCGCCTTCTACCCCGAAGGCACCCTGACCCGCGATCCCGGACAGTGGCCGATGACCGCCAAGAGCGGAGTCGCGCGGGCCGCGCTGCTCACCAAGGCCCCGGTGATCCCCGTGGCCCAGTGGGGCGCCAACCTGGCGATGCCGCCGTACGCCAAGGAGAAGAAGTTCCGCTTCTTTCCGCGCAAAACCCTTCAGGTCAAGGCGGGGCCACCGGTCGACCTCGCGCGCTTCTACGGCATGGAGCCGACACCCGAGGTGCTGCGCGAGGCGACCGCGGTCATCATGGCCGCTGTCACCTCCCTGTTGGAGGAGTTGCGCGGAGAGCAGGCCCCCGCCGAGCCCTACGATCACCGCAAGGCCCGGACGGAAGAGCGGCGCAGGGCCGCAGGGGAGGGCACCAAGTGACGCGAGCAGCCATCTTCGGCAATGGATCCTGGGGCACGGCATTCGCCATGGTCCTCGCCGACGCGGGATGCGAGGTGACCCTCTGGGGCCGCCGCGCCGGGCTCGTGGACACCATCAACACCACCCGTACCAACCCGGACTATCTGCCCGG
The DNA here is from genome assembly GCF_040689485.1 of Streptomyces sp. NPDC051322. Taxonomy (NCBI): domain Bacteria; kingdom Bacillati; phylum Actinomycetota; class Actinomycetes; order Kitasatosporales; family Streptomycetaceae; genus Streptomyces; species Streptomyces sp. NPDC051322. Next base: position 268,635 of record NZ_JBFBAK010000008.1, read on the forward strand.
GATCGTGCTTCCCGCCTCGGTGCGTGCCACCACCGATGCTGCCGAGGCCGCGCGCGACGCCGATTTCACGGTGCTCGCCGTGCCGTCGCAGACAGTGCGTGCCAACCTCGCCGACTGGGCGGAACTGCTGGCGGCCGACACCGTGCTGGTCTCGCTGATGAAGGGCGTCGAACTCGGCACGGCGAAGCGGATGAGCGAGGTGATCGAGGAGGTCGCCAAGGTCCCCGCCGATCGCGTCGCCGTCCTCACCGGGCCCAACCTGGCCAAGGAGATCGCCGGCCGGATGCCGGCCGCGGCCGTGGTCGCCTGCCGGGACGAGGCGGTCGCCCAGCGCCTCCAGGCCGCCTGCCACACCTCGTACTTCCGCCCCTACACCAACACCGACGTGGTCGGCTGCGAGCTGGGCGGCGCCGTCAAGAACGTGATCGGGCTCGCCGTCGGCATCGCGGACGGCATGGGCCTCGGCGACAACGCCAAAGGATCACTGATCACCCGTGGTCTGGCCGAAACCACCCGGCTCGGCCTGGCGATGGGGGCGGACCCGCTGACCTTCTCCGGTCTCGCCGGTCTGGGCGACCTGGTCGCCACCTGCTCCTCACCGCTCTCGCGCAACCACACCTTCGGCACGAACCTCGGCCGGGGCATGACCCTCTCGCAGACCATCGCGGCCACCAGCCAGACGGCCGAAGGCGTCAAATCCTGCGAATCGGTGGCCGATCTGGCCCGTCGGCACCACGTCGAAATGCCCATCACCGAAACCGTCGTGGACATCGTGCACAACGGGAAGGCGCCGGTCGTCGCGCTGAAGGAGCTCATGGCGCGCAGCGCCAAGGCCGAGCGTCGCTGACTGAATTCGTACCAGCAGGTACGCTCAACGCGATATGAGCAGCGAGAACTCCCCCCAGAACCCTGAGCAGCAGCGTCGTAAGCCGCGTGTGGCGGTTGTCTTCGGCGGACGCAGCTCCGAACACGCCATCTCGGTGGTCACCGCGGGCGCGATCCTGCGCGCCATCGACCGCACCAAGTACGACGTGCTGCCCATCGGCATCACCACGGACGGCCGCTGGGCGCTGACCGCGGATGATCCCGAGCGGATGGCGATCCAGGACCGCACACTGCCGACCGTGGCCGCGCTCGCCGAGCGCACCGACGGCACCGTGGTGCTCTCCGTCGACCCCGGCAACCGTGAAGTCGTCTACAGCGAGCCGGGATCGGTGCCCAAGGCGCTGGGCGACGTCGACGTCGTCTTCCCGGTGCTGCACGGTCCCTACGGTGAGGACGGCACGCTGCAGGGGCTCCTCGAACTCTCCGGTGTGCCCTACGTCGGCGCGGGCGTGCTGGCGTCGGCCGTCGGCCAGGACAAGGAGTACATGAAGCGGGTGTTCATCTCCTACGGGCTGCCGGTCGGCCCGTACGAGGTGATCCGCCCCCGCGAGTGGAACCGCGACCCGGCTGCCGCACGCAAACGGATCGTGGACTTCGCCGGCGAGCACGGCTGGCCGCTCTTCATCAAGCCCGCACGTGGCGGCTCCTCGATGGGCATCTCCAAGGTCGACTCGCTCGCGGGTCTCGACGAGGCCGTCGAGGAGGCGCAGCGCCACGACCCGAAGATTCTCGTCGAGTCGCTGCTGCGCGGCCGGGAGATCGAATGCGGGGTGCTGGAGTTCGACGACGGGCCGCGGGCGAGCGTGCCCGCCGAGATCCCGCCGGTCACCTCCTGCGACTTCTACGACTTCGAGGCGAAGTACATCGACGCGGCGAACGGCATGGTGCCGGCGCCGCTGACCCCGGAGCAAACCGCGGAGGTGCAGCGTCTGGCGGTGGCCGCGTTCGACGCGACCTCCTGCGAGGGCCTGGTGCGCGCCGACTTCTTCCTCACCGAGGACGGCGGGTTCGTCATCAACGAGATCAACACGATGCCGGGCTTCACACCGATCTCGATGTACCCGCGGATGTGGCAGGAGAGCGGGATCGGTTACCCGGAACTGGTGGACCGGCTGATCCAGGCAGCGCTGCACCGGCCGACGGGGCTGCGCTGAGCAAGCTGCCCTTCACAGGACGGACGGGTCCGTCCTCTTGACGGCGTTCGCGAAGTCGGAGAGCGGGGTGACGTCATGGGCGTACTCCGGGCCCATGGTCACCTCGACGTAGGCCTTGCGATAGGTGGTCGTGAACCGGGGGCCGCTCTTCCGCTGCTCCACCATCCAGTTCACGCCGTTCGCGTCGACCGCCTGCGCGTTCGGGTCGTCCATCTTGTCGGGCCGGGGGACGCCGCAGCGCAGTACGATCGCCGCGTCCCCCCATCCGGCGGTGAGTTCCGAAGCGGGCGAGGGATCGCTGCGAGCATGCCCGGCCACGGTCTTCGGCAGTTTCTTGTCGAGCGCCTTGCACACGGCGACCTGGTCCGCGGGCGGCTCGGGAACCGCGACGGAGGCCGCGTCGTCCCCCGACGAGCAGCCCGCGGCGGCCAGCAGCAACGCGCAGACGGGCACAGGCAGGAACCGGTGGCGGGAGGACTTCACCGGCTCAGCGTAGACGGGTCGGTTTCGGACGGGAGCTACAGGTGCACGACCGGGCAGGTCAGGGTGCGGGTGATGCCCTCCACTTGCTGGATTGTCGCGACCACCATCCGGCCGAGTTCGTCAACGGTGTCGGACTGGGCGCGCACGATCACGTCGTAGGGTCCTGTCACGTCTTCGGCCTGGATGACTCCGGGAATCTTGCCGACGAGCTCGGCGACGGTTGTCGCCTTGCCCACTTCGGTCTGGATAAGGATGTACGCCTGTACCACGGAACCTCCAAGGCGGCCACGAGGATCATGTGGGGACAAGATCAGGTGGGGGACGAAGGGACGCCACGGTATCGCGTCGTTCCGCGCCACGGGGAGACCCGCGCATCCGGCAGTCGCCGCGTTCGGGGCGTATGAGGAACAGAGTTGACGTACGTATTGACGGTACCTACAGCAGTGATGGCTCGCGACCGCAAGCGCACTGGGGCAGAAGGGGCAACAACCATGAAGGGCACCGTGGGGGAACTCGGAGAGTTCGGGCTGATCAGAGAGCTCACCTCCCGGCTCACCACCACCCCGGCGGTACGACTGGGACCGGGCGACGACGCCGCGGTCGTGGCCGCACCCGACCGGCGGGTGGTGGCGAGTACGGACATCCTGCTCGAGGGCCGGCACTTCCGCCGCGACTGGTCCACGGCATACGACGTGGGCCGCAAAGCCGCAGCGCAGAACCTCGCGGACATCGCGGCGATGGGCGCAGTCCCCACGGCGATACTTCTGGGCCTCGTCGTGCCCGCCGAACTCCCGGTCACCTGGCCGACCGAGCTGATGGACGGGATCCGCGACGAGTGCCAGGTCGCGGGGGCGGCCGTGGTCGGCGGCGACGTCGTACGCGGGGAGACCATCACCGTCTCCATCACCGCACTCGGCGATCTGCGCAACCACGAGCCGGTCACCAGGGCCGGCGCCCAGCCCGGCGATGTCGTCGCCGTCACCGGATGGCTGGGCTGGTCCGCAGCCGGATACGCCGTGCTCTCCCGGGGTTTCCGCTCGCCGCGCGCCTTCGTCGAGGCCCACCGCCGCCCCGAACCGCCGTACCACGCCGGCCCCGCCGCCGCCGGGCTCGGCGCCACCGCCATGACGGATGTCAGCGACGGTCTGGTGGCCGACCTGGGGCACATCGCCGAAGCGAGCAAGGTACGTATCGATCTGCGGGCCGGACTCATCGAGATCCCCACCCAGATGAACGACATCGGGCAGGCGGTCGGTGTCGATCCGCTGCAGTGGGTGCTCACCGGCGGAGAGGACCACGCGATGGTCGCCACCTTCCCCCCCGACGCGAAACTGCCCGCCCGCTGGAAGGTGATCGGCGAGGTGCTCAACCCCTCGGCGCTGCCCCAGGTGACCGTCGACGGAGCGCCGTGGACCAGCAAGGGCGGCTGGGACCACTTCGGGGAGGACCCGGCATGACACCGCCCCTGGTCCTGACCGTGGCCGGCTCCGACTCCGGTGGCGGCGCCGGCATTCAGGCCGACCTCAAGACGATGCTGGCGCTCGGCGTGCACGGAATGAGCGTGCTCACCGCCGTCACCGCGCAGAACTCCCTGGGGGTGCACGGGGCCTGGGAGCTGCCCGCCGACGCCGTACGGGCCCAGTACCGTGCCGTCGTCGACGACATCGGTGTGCAGGCCGTGAAGACCGGCATGCTGTCGTCGGTGGAACTCGTGGAGACCGTCGCCGCCCTGCTCGCCGAGACGGATGCGCCGGTGGTCGTCGACCCGGTGGGCGTCTCCAAGCACGGCGACCCGCTGCTCGCCGCCTCCGCACTCGACGCCGTACGGACGAAGCTGCTGCCGAGAGCCACCGTCGCGACACCGAACCTCGACGAAGTCGCCCAGCTCACCGGTGTACAAGTGCGGACCGAGACCGATCTGCCGCGGGCGGCGGCCGCGGTGCTGTCGTACGGACCGCGCTGGGCGCTGATCAAGGGCGGTCACCTGACGGGCGAGGCGGTGGACCTGCTGACCGACGGCACCGAACAACACTGGCTGCGCGCCCCCCGGCACGACAACCGTCACACCCATGGCACCGGATGCACCCTGGCCTCTGCGGTGGCCTCCTACCTGGCCCGCGGGCTCACCGTGCCGGAGGCGGTCACTGCGGCCAAGGAGTATGTGACCGGCGCCATCGCTGCGGGCTTCGCGCTGGGCGGCGGCATCGGCCCGGTCGACCACGGCTGGCGCTTCCGCCCCTAGGACGGTGCCGGCCGGGCATGCGAAAAAGCCGGTCCACCGAGGTGGACCGGCTTTTCAAGGCAACCGCAAGGGGCTGCGCAACGACGAAACGTCCGGCGTTAGCGCGAGACCTTGCCGGCCTTGATGCACGAGGTGCAGACGTTGAGCCGCTTCGGCGTCCGACCGACCACGGCACGCACGCGCTGGATGTTGGGATTCCAGCGACGGGGCGTACGGCGGTGCGAGTGCGAAATGTTGTTGCCGAAGCCCGGCCCCTTGCCGCAGACGTCGCAGTTGGCAGCCACGGGTCACTCCAAAGACTTCAGGTGCACTTACAGTGAAATCCGGCGCGCCGGAATCATTATCTGAAGTGGCGAACCGGGGGAATGGCCCGATTCTCATCGGGCAACCGAAGCAGCATACAACGACTGCTTCGGAGATACGAAACTACCATGGCCGCCGCTGCCCCCTTCCCGGCCCCCGGCCCCCGGGCCGGGTCTACCCTGCGGTGCAACCCCGCTGTTCAAGGAGGACGCCAGGTGCCGCAGCCCCCCGACGATATCGACGCCGTCGCGGTGCGCACCTGGTGCTCACTGGCCCTGGAGGCACTGGGCAGGGACCGCGAGGCGATCGACGCGATCAACGTCTATCCGGTCGCCGACGGGGACACCGGCACCAACCTCTATCTGACGGTGGAGTCGGCGGCCGCCGCGGTGGAAGCGGTCTTCGCCGCACACGAGACCGTCCGCGGAGCCTCGGCCCCGGCGCTCGCCGACGCGGTCCGGGCCATGGCGCACGGTGCGCTGATCGGAGCCCGCGGCAATTCGGGCACGATCCTCGCTCAATTGCTGCGCGGCATGGCCGAGGTGTTCGGCGCCGCATCAGGTGACGATGATCACGCCGAGCTGCTGCGCGAAGCCCTGCGCCGGGCGGCCGAATCGGCCTACCGGGCGGTCGCTCGCCCCGTGGAGGGAACCGTGCTCACGGTGGCCACCGCGGCGGCGGACGCCGCCGCGGCAGACCCGGGCCCCGGCAGCACGGCCGTCGCGCGCGCGGCGTACGCGGGGGCGTGCACGGCGCTGGACGCGACTCCGGGGCAGTTGTCCGTACTCGGCCGGGCCGGGGTGGTCGACGCGGGCGGGCGCGGTCTGGTCGACGTCCTCGCCGCGCTGGTCGGCGCGCTTTCCGGGGAGGTGCCGGCGGCCGTCCGGCGGCGGACCGCCCCCGTGCTGCCGCCGCACTTCACCGACGAGTGCCCGGCCGACGGCGGTCCGGCCTTCGAGGTGATCTACCTCCTGGAGGCGGACGAGGATGCGGTGACCCGGCTGCGTACCCGGCTCGATGGGCTCGGAGACTCCCTGGTGGTCGTCGGCGGCGACGGCCTGTGGAACGTCCATGTGCATGTGGACGACGCCGGTGCGGCCGTCGAGGCGGGTCTCGAGGCGGGGCGGCCGCACCGGATCCGGATCACCCACTTCGGGCCGGCGACCCGGCCGGCGGAGCAGGCGCAGCGCGCGGTGGTCGCCGTGGTCCCCGGCGAAGGCCTCGCGGGCCTCTGCGCGGAGGCCGGTGCGACGACCGTGCTCGCGCGCCCGGGTGAGCTGCCGGCCAGCGGAGAACTGGTCGACGCGATCAGGCGGGCGCACGCCCGGGAGGTGGTGCTGCTCCCCAACGACGCGGAGCTCCGGCACACGGCAGCGGCGGCGGCCGAGCAGGCCAGAGTGGAAGGCGTACGGGTCGCGCTGATCCCCACCCGCTCTGCCGTCCAGGGCATCGCGGCGCTGGCCGTCCACGAACCGGAGCGCCGTTTCGACGAGGACGTGGTCGCGATGACAGCGGCCGCGGGCGCCACCCGTTACGGCGAACTCGCCGCGGCCGAGCGGCAGTCCTGGACGACCGCCGGTGTCTGTCAGGCGGGCGATGTGCTCGGCCTGATCGACGGCGACGTGGCGGTGATCGGCACGGACCTGGCCGGCACGGCGGAGACGGTGCTCCAGCGGATGCTGGCGGCCGGAGGCGAACTGGTCACCCTGGTGCTGGGGGACGGCGCCCCCTCCACGCTCGCCGACCGGCTGGAGGCGTTCGTCAGGGAGGGGCATCTGGCCGTGGACACGGTGGTCTATCGCGGCGGCAGCCAGGCGGCGCCGCTGCTGATCGGCGTGGAGTAGCTCCGCACCGGACAGACCATCGCCCCGCAGTCGGACCCGTGCTGTCGGACCCATGGTGTGCAATGGTTCCGTGGCCGCTCTTGACGCACCCCTGAAGAACACGCTCGGCGCCCCCACCGCCAAGGTGCTGGCCGAGCAGCTCGACCTGCAAACGGTCGGCGATCTGCTGCACCACTACCCCCGCAGATACGCCGAGCGGGGCGAGCTGACGCCCCTCGCCGAACTGCCGCAGGACGAGCACGTCACGGTCTTCGCCCGGGTGGCCGACGCCCGCGTCCTGACGTTCAACCAGGGCCGCGGCAAACGCCTCGAGGTCAACATCACCGACGGCAGCGGCCGGCTGCAGCTGGTGTTCTTCGGCAAGGGCATCCACAAACCGCACAAGGACCTGCTGCCCGGCCGCCGCGCGATGTTCGCCGGCAAGGTGTCGAGGTTCAATCAGAAGCTGCAGCTGGCCCACCCGACGTACGAGTTGCTGGACGACGACACCGAGGCGGGGACCGTCGAGGCCTGGGCGAACGAACTGATCCCGGTCTACCCCGCCTGCAAGGGGCTGGAGTCCTGGAAGATCGCCAAGGCGGTCGACGCGGTACTGCCGAGCGCCCCGGAGGCCGCCGACCCCCTGCCGCCCGCGCTGCGGGAGGGCCGCGGGCTGACCACGCTGCCCGACGCGCTGCGGAAGGTGCACCGCCCGCAGACCAAGGCGGACATCGGGACGGCGCGGGACCGGCTGAAATGGGACGAGGCGTTCGTCCTGCAGGTCGCCCTCGCCAGGCGGCGGCACGCGGAGACCCAACTCCCCGCGGTGGCAAGGAAACCCGTACCGGGCGGCTTGCTCGACGCCTTCGACGCGACGCTGCCGTTCACCCTCACCGAGGGCCAGCAGAAGGTCTCTAAGGAGATCTTCGACGAATTGGCGACCGAGCATCCGATGCACCGGCTGCTCCAGGGCGAGGTGGGCAGCGGCAAGACGCTGGTCGCACTGCGGGCCATGCTCGCGGTCGTCGACGCCGGCGGTCAGGGAGCGATGCTCGCGCCCACCGAGGTGCTCGCCCAGCAGCATCACCGGTCCATCACCGAGATGATGGGCGAGCTCGCCGAGGGCGGCATGATCGGCGGCTCGGAGCTGGGCACCAAGGTGGTCCTGCTCACCGGTTCCATGGGGGTTGCCGCCCGCCGCCGAGCGCTGCTGGACCTGGCCACCGGCGAGGCCGGTCTGGTGATCGGCACCCATGCGCTCATCGAGGACAAGGTGCAGTTCCACGACCTCGGGCTTGTCGTCGTCGACGAGCAGCACCGGTTCGGCGTGGAGCAGCGCGACGCCCTGCGCGGCAAGGGCAAGCAGCCCCCGCACTTGCTGGTCATGACCGCGACCCCCATCCCGCGTACGGTCGCGATGACCGTCTTCGGCGATCTGGAGACCTCGGTCCTGGACCAGCTCCCCGCCGGCCGCTCGCCGATCGCCACCCATGTCGTACCGGCCCGGGACAAGCCGCACTTCCTGTCCCGGGCGTGGGAGCGAGTGCGGGAGGAGGTCGACCAGGGCCACCAGGCGTACGTCGTGTGCCCGCGTATCGGGGACGGCGAGGACGAGCCGAAGAAGAAGCAGGCGGCGGAGGAGGCGGACAAGCGGCCGCCGCTGGCCGTGGTGGAGATCACCGAGCAGCTCACCAGGGGTCCGCTGGCCGGCCTCCGCATCGAGATGCTGCACGGCCGGATGACGCCCGACGACAAGGACGCGGTGATGCGCCGCTTCACGGCGGGCGAAGTGGACGTTCTGGTCGCCACGACGGTCATCGAGGTGGGCGTCAACGTGCCCAATGCGACCGTCATGGTGATCATGGATGCTGACCGGTTCGGCGTATCGCAGCTGCACCAGTTGCGCGGCCGGGTGGGCCGTGGTGCGGCGCCCGGTCTCTGCCTGCTGGTCAGCGAGGCCCACGAGGCCGGTCCGGCGCGAGCCAGACTCGGCGCGGTGGCCGACACGCTGGACGGCTTCGAGCTCTCCCGTATCGATCTCGAACAGCGGCGGGAGGGCGACGTGCTGGGCCAGGCCCAGTCCGGTGTGCGGTCGTCGCTGCGGATGCTCGCCGTCATCGACGATGAGGAGGTCATCGCGGCCGCCCGCGAGGAGGCCGCCGCGGTCGTCGCGGCGGACCCCGGGCTCACGCACCTGCCGGAGCTGCGGATCGCGCTGGACGCCTTGCTGGACCAGGAGCGCGAGCAGTATCTCGACAAGGGCTGAGAGACTGACCGGGACAGACCCGATCGCACAGCGCTACGAATCGCTCAGCTCACCGAGAAGGATCGAGATGACCCGCGTGATCGCCGGCACGGCAGGCGGACGGCGTCTGGCCGTCCCGCCGGGCAATGGCACCCGCCCCACGTCCGACCGTGCGCGCGAGGGGCTCTTCTCGACCTGGGAGTCACTTCTCGGGACACTCCGGGGGACCAGGATCGCCGACCTGTACGCGGGGTCCGGCGCCGTCGGCCTGGAGGCGCTGTCCCGCGGTTCGGTGCACGCTCTGCTGGTCGAGGCGGACAGCCGGGCCGCCGCCACAGTCCGTGCCAACGTGCGCACGCTCGGTCTCCCCGGCGCGGAAGTGCGGACCGGCAAAGCGGAACAGATCGTGACAGGTCCCCCGCCCTACGAGCCGTACGACGTGGTTTTCCTCGATCCGCCCTACGCCGTCACCGACGAAGATCTCTGCGAGATCCTGCTCACACTCCGCGCCCAGGGGTGGCTGACGGACGATGCCGTCGCCACGGTGGAACGGAGCACGAGAAGCGGAGAATTCAAGTGGCCCAAGGGTTTTGAGCCTTTGCGGGCCCGTCGTTACGGCGAGGGCACGCTTTGGTACGGTCGCGCCGCCTCTACGTGCGAAGACGCACGATGACCGGACCCGGGAGCGAGGGACTTCAGTTGCGCCGCGCCGTATGTCCGGGGTCATTCGACCCCATCACCAATGGCCACCTCGACATCATCGGCAGGGCCTCGAAGCTGTACGACGTCGTACACGTGGCCGTGATGATCAACCAGTCGAAGCGGGGCCTGTTCTCCGTCGAGGAGCGGCTCGACCTGATCCGTCAGGTCACCGCCGATTTCGGAAACGTCGAGGTCGAGTCGTTCCACGGCCTGCTCGTCGACTTCTGCAAGCAGCGCGACATCCCGGCCATCGTGAAGGGCCTGCGGGCGGTCAGCGACTTCGACTACGAGCTGCAGATGGCCCAGATGAACAATGGCCTCTCGGGGGTCGAGACACTGTTCGTACCGACCAATCCGACCTACAGCTTTCTCTCCTCGAGCCTGGTCAAGGAGGTCGCGACCTGGGGCGGAGACGTCGCGCATCTGCTGCCACCGGTGGTCCACGACGCCTTGACGCAGCGGCTCGGCGAGAAGTGACGAACTGACTGGCCGTCACCAGGTGTCGGGCGGGCGCCGACTGGCCGTACAGTCGTCCCCGTCCGTCTCCAGGCCGGAAGAACAGGTGGCGAGCTCACGGTGGACGTGCAGAAGAAGATCGACGAGATCGTCGACACGGTCGGCAGCGCCAGGTCCATGCCCATGTCGGCCTCCTGCGTGGTCAACCGCGCCGAGTTGCTGGCGATGCTCGAAGACGTGCGGCAGGCCCTGCCGGGATCGCTGGCGCAGGCCCAGGAACTGATCGGCGGCCGTGAGCAGCTGGTCGAGGAGGCCCGGGCCGAGGCCGAGCAGATCATCGAGGCCGCTCATGCCCAGCGCGGTTCGCTGATCTCCGACACCGAGGTCGCCCGGCAGTCCCAGGACGAGGCGGACCGGCTGCTCGCCGAAGCCCGCCGGGAAGCCGACGAGATCCGCGCCGAGGCGGACGATTACGTCGACTCGAAGCTGGCGAACTTCGAGGTCGTCCTCACCAAGACCATCGGATCCGTCGACCGCGGCCGCGAAAAGCTGCTCGGCCGTGGCCCCGGACTGGACGACCAGGGATACGAGGACCCCGAGGCGCCGGAACGGAGCCACGATCCGGAGACACTGCGGGTCCGGGCCGACGAATACGTCGACACCAAACTGGGCGCCTTCGAGGCCGTGCTGGCCAAGACGCTGGAAGCGGTCGGGCGCGGCAGGCAGAAGCTGCACGGCCGGGTGGCCACGGACGAGCTCGGCGTGCACATGGCCGAGCAGGACGAGCTGGGCCGGCAGCACAGCAGCGACGCCGACTTCCTCGCGGATCTGGCCGAGCCGCAGGTGCCGATGATGCGGGCCCCGATGGCGCAGTCCGCGCTGCATCCCGATGCCGTCCGGCCCGAGACCGTGCAGTCCGAGGCCATGCAGCAGCCCGGGGTGCCGGTCCAGCAGGGTTACGACCCGTACGGCTATCAGCAGCCCCAGCAGCAGGATCCGTACGGCTACCAGGATCCGTACGGATATCAGCAGGACCCCTACGCGTATCAGCAGCCGCTGGACGCCTACGGGTACCCGCCGCAGCCCGACGGGTTCCCGCCGCAGGCACAGCAACAGCAGCAGCCCCAGCCTCAGCAGAGTGCCCTGGACGAGACGAGTCTCTTCGACACCAGCATGATCAACCTCGATCAGCTGCGTGAATACGAGCAGGGCCGCTAGCGGACCGAGTCGCGGCCCGGGCGCCGCAGGGCCGGCGGAGGGCCGAAGGGGCCGATTGGGTCTACGGCGGCCGGTCCAGTATCCTGGCTCTTCGGTCGCCTTGTATCCGCGATCATCGCTGCCCGTTTTGAACGTTTCCGATGTGGTAGCGCCCACATTCCCAGCAGTTTCCCAGTGATCCGAAAGCAGGAAGAGCCCTGAACGCCCGCCTCGACCACCGCAACCCCCTCGTGTTCGACACGCACGAGCTGGGTCGGCGTCCCGGTGCGCTCCAGCGGCTGACCCGCTCGGTCGCGGCCCCCAGGGACCTCGGCCTCGACGGGATCATCGGAGTGCCGGAAGGCACCCCCGTGGAACTGCAGCTCCGCCTCGAGTCGGTCATGGACGGGGTGCTTGTCACAGGCACCGCCCGTTCGACCGCCCAGGGGGAGTGCGTAAGGTGTCTGGAGCCGCTGGAGCGCGAGCTCGAAGCGGATTTCCAGGAGATGTTCTCGTACCCCGACGCCGATGACCGGGGCCGCAGCAAGAAGGCGGACCCCATCGACAGCGCCGACGACGAGGACGAGGAAATCACCCCCCTCGAGGACGGCTTGTTCGACCTCGAACCCGTGCTGCGTGATGCGGTGGTGCTCGCACTGCCGATGCAGCCGGTGTGCCGGGAGGATTGTGCCGGTCTGTGTTCCGAATGCGGAATCAGGCTGGACGACGAACCGGGCCACCACCATGACGCCGTCGACGCTCGATGGGCGGCGCTGCAGGGACTCGTCGGGACCGGCCAGGTCGACGAGAAGGACAACGTGAACGACGCTGCGTCTCAAGTGGAGCGCGGCGCCGAGAAGCAGGAGAAGTAGCCGTGGCTGTTCCGAAGCGGAAGATGTCGCGCAGCAACACGCGCCACCGCCGGTCGCAGTGGAAGGCTGCGGTCCCCACCCTGGTTGCGTGCGAGCGCTGCCAGGAGCCGAAGCTCCAGCACATCGCGTGCCCGAGCTGCGGCACCTACAACAAGCGCCAGGTCCTCGAGGTCTGAGCGGCTGGTGAGAGGCGCAATGTCTGACGTCAACAAGACGGACAATGCCTCGTCCCACACGCTTCTGGAAGGGCGGCTCGGGTACAGACTCGAGTCCGCCCTTCTGGTGCGTGCACTGACCCACCGTTCCTACGCATACGAGAACGGCGGTCTGCCCACCAACGAGCGACTGGAGTTCCTCGGGGACTCCGTGCTCGGTCTGGTGGTCACGGACACGCTGTATCGCATCCACCCTGATCTTCCGGAGGGCCAACTGGCCAAGCTCCGGGCCGCGGTGGTCAACTCGCGTGCGCTCGCAGGGGTGAGCCGTGGGCTCGAACTCGGTCTCTTCATCCGGCTCGGCCGGGGCGAAGAAGGCACGGGCGGCCGGGACAAGGCGTCCATTCTCGCCGACACGCTGGAAGCGGTGATCGGCGCCGTTTATCTCGATCAGGGCCTTGAAGCGGCATCGGAGCTGGTGCACCGGCTCTTCGACCCGTTGATCGAGATGTCATCCAACCTCGGTGCGGGCCTGGACTGGAAGACCAGTCTTCAGGAACTCACCGCGAGCGAAGGTCTCGGGGTCCCGGAGTACCTGGTCAGCGAGACCGGACCGGACCACGAGAAGACCTTCACTGCTGCTGCCCGCGTCGGTGGTGTCTCGTACGGCACCGGCACCGGCCGCAGCAAGAAGGAAGCGGAACAGCAGGCCGCGGAATCCGCCTGGCGTGAGATCAGCGCCGCGGCGGAGCAGCGCGCGGTGGTGGCCGATGGAGTCACCGGAGCATCCGCGGAGCCCGAAGAGGACGCCGACGCCCCTTCGGCCCCGGCTGCCGACACGGCTTCGGCCTGACGCCGCCCGTCCCCTCCGGGGGCGGGCGGTCCCCGTTCGCCGGCCGTCCCGCACTGTCGGCTGCCCGAACCACCGGCCGTCCCCACCCCTGGCCGCCCTGCCGAGGAGTACCGTGCCCGAGTTGCCCGAGGTCGAAGTCGTCCGGCGTGGACTCGAGCGCTGGGTGACCGGCCGCACCGTCGCCGACGTGCAGGTGTTGCATCCTCGTGCGGTGCGCCGCCACACCGCCGGCGGGGCGGACTTCGCGGCTGCCCTCAAGGGCCATCGGTTCGGCGCCGCCCGCCGGCGGGGCAAGTATCTCTGGCTGCCGCTGGCGGACAGCACCTTCTCGGTCCTCGGTCACCTCGGCATGAGCGGCCAACTGCTCGTCCAGCCGGAAACGGCACCGGACGAGAAGCACCTGCGGATCCGTATCGGCTTCGACGACGCCGAGGGCACCGAACTGCGCTTCGTCGACCAGCGGACCTTCGGCGGGCTCTCGCTGCACACGAACACCGCCGACGGGCTGCCCGACGTCATCGCTCATATCGCGCGTGACCCGCTGGACCCGGCCTTCGACGACGACGCGTTCCACTCGGCGCTGCGGTTGCGCCGTACCACCATCAAACGCGCGCTGCTCGACCAGTCGCTCATCAGCGGGGTGGGCAACATCTACGCCGATGAGGCGCTCTGGCGCGCCAGGCTGCACTACGAGCGCCCCACCGCGTCCTTCACCCGCCCGCGCACCGCCGAACTCCTCGGTCATGTACGCGACGTCATGAACGCAGCGCTGGCGGTCGGCGGCACCAGCTTCGACAGCCTCTACGTCAATGTGAACGGCGAATCGGGTTACTTCGACCGGTCACTGGACGCCTACGGGCGCGAGGACGAGCCCTGCCGCCGCTGCGGCACCGCGATGCGCCGACGCCCCTGGATGAACCGCTCCAGCTACTTCTGCCCCCGCTGTCAGCGACCGCCGCGCGCCGCGTCGTAACGCTCGCGGGCCCGGAGCACCTCGTCCATCCGCCCCTCGACGAGATGGATCAGCTGCAGCAGTCGCTCCGCGACCTCGCTCCCCAGCGGGGTGAGTTCGTAATCGACGCGGGGTGGATTGGTGAGCTGTGCTTCCCGGTGCACCAGACCGTCACGTTCCAGTGCGTGCAGTGTCTGGGAGAGCATCTTCTCGCTGACGCCGTCGACGCGCCGGCGCAGTTCGTTGAAGCGCAGTGTGCCGTCGTACAGGGCGCCCAGCGTCAGGCTGCCCCAGCGTCCGGTGGCGTGTGCCAGCGTGGCGCGCGACGGGCAGGCCTTGGCGAACACGTCGAACGCGAGCTCTTCGACGCAGTCGGCCCGCTCGGTGGCGGGCTTCTCGGCTGAGGCCTGCTGGCCGTCGGTCGGCGCGGTGGAGTCCATGAACCGAGCGTACTGCGGCGCAGCGCCGACCTTTCGGTTGCGCTGTCGCCAGGTCAGCGCACTCCCGGCGGGACGGTTCAGAAGCCGAAGTCCTGCGTCCACCAGGGGCCGCCGCTACCGAAGTGCACGCCGACGCCCAGTGTCCGGTAGTCGCAGTTGAGGATGTTGGCGCGGTGACCCGGGCTGTTCATCCAGGCCTGCATCACGGCCGCCGCATCGGCCTGGCCGCGCGCTATGTTCTCGCCGCCCAGTCCCTTCACGCCCGCCTGGTCGGCCCGGTCCCATGGGGTGTCCCCGTCGGGATCCGTGTGGTCGAAGAAATCGCGGGCGGCCATATCGTCGCTGAACGCGCGGGCCAGCGCCGCAAGATCGGCGTTCGCCTGCACCGGCCGGCAACCGGCGGTCGCCCGTTGCTGGTTGACCAGGCTCAGCACCGCGGCTGCCGCCGCGGTCTCGGAGCTGGTGGCGGGTGACGTCCGTGCGGAGCCCGAGCGCTCGGGGGTCGCGGTGGCCGTGGCGGTACGGGTCGGCGACACGCTTCGGGTGGCGCCGCGGTCCGCCGGTGCCGTTGCCCGGTCCGACGTCGGAGCGGAGGCCTTCGGCTTGCTCTTCGACGCGTGGCCCGATCGGCCGGGGGAGGGCGAGACCGACGGGGCGTGCGCCGGCGCGGGGGCGGAGCCCGTGGGGGCCGCCGAGGTGTCCGCGGTGGGGGTGACCGACGCACCGCCCTGGGTCTGCAGATCCGGCACCCCGTCCGCGCGTATCCGGTCGCCGTCGACCGAACCACCGACCGTGTACTGGTTCCCGCCGGGCACCAGACCCGAGGCCATCGCCACAGCTCCCACCGCGACGGCGGCGGAGACACCCAGCAGGCCGGTGCGCACCGGCGCTGCCACACCGCGCCTGCGGCGGCCCCGGTGCCTGCGCTCCGGCACCGCTTCCCGGGAAAGGGCGGCAGGTACGGCGGCGGAGCGACCGTGGCGTCCCATGTGCGGTGCCTTCCTCATGCTCGACAACAACGAAATTCACCCGTAAGGGTGAGGTTTATTGGGTCGGGACTGTAGCCCATGGGGCCTGAGGGCGACGTGCCTCGCGAGCAATTGGCCAGTTAGCGTGCACACATGAAAGAAGATGTACGTCTCACCGCCTGGGTACGAGGCCAGGTCCAGGGTGTCGGCTTCCGCTGGTTCACCAGGGCAAACGCCTTGCAGATCGGTGGACTCAGCGGCTTCGCCCTCAATCTCGAGGACGGCAGGGTGCAGATCGTCGCCGAGGGCCGCCGAGAGAACTGCCACCTTCTGCTGGAGTGGCTGAGATCCTCCGACACACCCGGGCGCGTCGACGGTGTCACTGAGATCTGGGACACTCCGCGCGGTGGTTATCAGGGCTTCGCGATCCGCTGACGGAGCAGTCGGAAAGAGCTGCAGAACGGTCATGTGATGCGCTTCTGGCATATGCGTTCGGCAGAAAGGGCCTGGTGGTTGCCAAGAAACGCGCTCCGTGCCAGGCTGCCCCGTAGCGATGATCTCCACGCCCCCGGGCCCCGCAGGAGAGTCGCACCGCAGGGTCCTCTGCTGTGCGCCCCCGGGTCTGCCCGTCGATACGGGGTGTGATCGTGTTGACCGTCAAACTTTTTGGTGAGACTCTGGAAGCCCCGCGCACCTCAGCTGTTCGGCAGTGGAAAACGCAGTGAAATCCGGGGCTGCCGAGCACCGCGGGTGCGATTCCCCCTACGACCACCACCTCGTCGGTCGGTCACTCAGTGTGGAGGACCATCCATCATGGCAAAGGCGCTTCTCGGTTACGTCGGCGGTTCCGACCCGCGACTTCTCTCCGAGATGCGACGGCTTCAGCAGCGCGTCCAGGACCTCGAGTCCGAGCTTGTACGGATTCAGTCCGAGAACGACGCGCTGGCCGCCGCTGTTCAGCACCACGGAGACTCGCTGCTCGACGGTATCGACATGGACGTACCCCACGCGGAGCCTGCGCTCACCTGACCTCAGCCCCCACAAGGGACCGGTCGGGCTGATCCGTCAGCCGCTTGAGATCCAATGCGCAAGGATATGCAAGGGACGCTTCTGCGTCCCTTCTTTCTGTCCGCTTCCGCTGCCGACTTCCCGGATGCCGGGGCCGAGGTGCGGATGACCTTCCTTTAACGTCTGATGTGCCCTGCACCTTCATGGGCCAAACCGACGGTGAAAGGTAGAGTCCGGCGGCGTGCACCTCAAGGCCATGACCCTTCGCGGGTTCAAATCCTTCGCCTCGGCCACCACGCTGCGGTTCGAGCCGGGCATCACCTGTGTGGTGGGCCCCAACGGATCCGGCAAATCCAATGTGGTCGACGCGCTTTCCTGGGTCATGGGGGAGCAGGGCGCCAAATCGCTGCGTGGCGGCAAGATGGAAGACGTGATCTTCGCCGGTACCACCGGCCGCCCGCCACTCGGCCGGGCCGAGGTCTCGCTCACCATCGACAACTCCGACGGCGCGCTGCCCATCGAGTACGCCGAGGTCACCATTACGCGGATCATGTTCCGCAACGGTGGCAGCGAGTACCAGATCAATGGCGATACCTGCCGGCTTCTCGACATCCAGGAATTGTTGTCGGACTCCGGTATCGGCCGTGAGATGCACGTCATTGTCGGCCAGGGCCGGCTCGACTCCGTGCTGCACGCCGACCCGATGGGGCGCCGGGCGTTCATCGAGGAAGCCGCAGGCGTTCTGAAGCACCGCAAGCGCAAGGAGAAGGCGCTGCGGAAGCTGGACGCGATGCAGGCCAACCTCGCTCGGGTGCAGGACCTGACCGATGAACTGCGGCGCCAGCTCAAGCCGCTGGGGCGGCAGGCAGCGGTGGCCCGGCGCGCGGCTGTCATCCAGGCCGATCTGCGCGATGTCCGGCTTCGGCTGCTCGCCGACGATCTGGTGACCATGCGGGAGGCACTGCGTGCCGAGGTCGCGGACGAAGCCGCGTTGAAGCAGCGCAAGGAAGCCGCCGAGGCCGCGCTGAAGGCGTCGGCCTCGCGCGAGGCCGCTCTGCAGGACGAAGCGCGCCGGCTGGCGCCACGGCTCCAGCAAGCCCAGCAGACCTGGTACGAGCTGTCCCAGCTGGCCGAACGGGTCCGGGGCACAGTTTCGCTCGCGGACGCCCGGGTGAAGAGCGCGACGGCGACCCCCGACGAGGAGCGCCGGGGCCGCGATCCGGAGGACATGGAGCGGGAGGCGGCCCGGATCCGCGAGCAGGAGGCGGAGCTGGAGGCCGCACTGGAGTCGGCCGAGCGCGCGCTGGAGGACACCGCGGCGCACCGGGCCGAGCTGGAGCGTGAGCTGGCGGCCGAGGAGCGCAGACTCAAAGATACGGCCCGGGCCATCGCGGACCGGCGCGAGGGCCTCGCCCGGCTGAACGGCCAGGTCAACGCGGCCCGCAGCCGTGCGGGTTCGGCCCAGGCGGAGATCGACAGGCTCGCCGAAGCGCGGGACGGCGCCCAGCAGCGGGCCGCCGTCGCCCAGCAGGAGTACGAGCAGCTCAGGGCCGAAGTGGACGGTCTCGACGCCGATGACCAGGAGCTGGCCGAACAGCACAGCGCGGCGAAGTCGGCGTTGGCCGAGGCGGAGTCCGCGCTCACCGCCGCGCGCGAAGCGGCCACCGGGGCCGAACGCCGTCGCGCCGCTCTGTCGGCACGGCATGAGGCGCTGGCGCTCGGCCTGCGCCGCAAGGACGGCAGCGGAGCGCTGCTCGCCGCGAAGGACCGGCTCTCAGGCCTGCTGGGCCCGGCCGCCGAGCTCATCACCGTGACACCCGGGTACGAGATCCCGGTGGCAGCTGCTCTGGGAGCGGCGGCGGACGCCATCGCGGTGACCGACACGGCCACGGCTGCCGACGCGATCCGGCTGCTGCGCAAACAGGACGCCGGGCGGGCCACGCTACTGCCGGGCGCGGGTGCGGGTATCCCCGGCCAGGTCTCGGCCCCCGGCGATCCGGCGGCAACCCACGCGGCAGTCACCGCCGCCGAGCAGCCCACCTCCGACATCCAGGTGGCCCGCCCCCGGCGCACCGCCGTGACCTCCGCGGCCCCGCTCGCGGTCGACCTGGTGCGCGGGCCCGCCGAGTTGCTGCCCGCCGTGCGCAGACTCCTGCGTGACATCGCCGTCGTAGGGACGCTGGAGGATGCCGAAGAATTGATCGCGGCCCATCCCGGTCTCACCGCCGTCACCGCCGAAGGCGACGTCCTGGGGGCGTACTTCGCGCACGGCGGGTCCGCAGGGGCGCCCAGCCTCATCGAGGTGCAGGCATCCGTGGACGAGGCGCTCGCCGAGCTGTCCGAACTCGTCGTGCGGTGCGAGGAACTGGCCGTCGCTCAGCATGAGGCGGCGGAGCGGCGCGGAGCGACCGCCGCGCTCGTCGAGGAACTGGGGGAGCAGCGCCGGGCCGCCGACCGGGAGAAGTCGGGGGTCGCTCAGCAGCTCGGACGGCTGGCCGGGCAGGCCCGTGGCGCCGCAGGCGAGGCCGAGCGGTCGGCCGCCGCCGCCGCCAAGGCCCAAATGGCCCTGGAGCGGGCGACCGAGGAGGCCGAGGAACTGGCCGAGCGGTTGTCGGTGGCCGAGGAAGCACCGGTCGAGGAGGAGCCGGACACCGCCGCGCGGGACAGGCTGGCCGCCGACGGGGCCAATGCCCGGCAGACCGAGATGGAGGCCAGGCTCCAGGCCCGCACGCACGAGGAGCGGGTGAAAGCGCTGGCCGGGCGGGCCGAAGCACTCGACCGGGGGGCGCGTGCCGAGCGCGAGGCGCGGGCGCGCGCGGAGCAGCGCCGCGCCCGGCTGCGCCGCGAAGCGTGGGTCGCCGCGGCGATCGCGGACGGCGCCCGGCAGTTGCTCGCCCATGTCGAGGTCTCACTGGTGCGCGCCGACGCGGAACGCGTCGCGGCCGAGGCCGTGAAGGCCGAACGCGAGCAGCAGTTGGTGACCGAGCGGGACCAGTCCCGTGATCTCAAGGGAGAGCTCGACAAACTCACGGATTCAGTTCACCGCGGTGAGGTACTCGGTGCCGAAAAGCGGCTGCGGATCGAGCAGCTCGAGGTCCGGGCGCTGGAGGAACTGGGCGTGGAACCCGCAGGTCTGATTGCCGATTACGGACCGGACCAACCGGTGCCGCCGTCTGCGCCGACCGGCGGAGACGCAGCGGACCCGAGCGGCACGGCCGTCCCGGCCGACGACCCGGAGCACCCGGGGAACCAGCCGGTGCCCTTCGTCAGGTCCGAACAGGAGAAGCGGCTCCGATCGGCCGAACGGGCGTATCAGCAACTCGGGAAGGTGAATCCGCTCGCTCTTGAGGAGTTCTCGGCGCTGGAGGAGCGGCACAAGTTCCTCTCCGAGCAGCTCGAAGACCTGAAGAAGACCAGGACGGACCTCCTGCAGGTGGTGAAGGAGGTCGATGAGCGGGTCGAGCAGGTCTTCACCGAGGCGTACCGGGACACCGCCCGAGAATTCGAAGGGGTCTTCTCACGACTGTTCCCGGGCGGTGAGGGCAGGTTGATCCTGACGGACCCCGACAACATGTTGGCCTCCGGTGTGGAGGTGGAGGCCAGACCGCCCGGCAAGAAGGTCAAGCGGCTCTCGCTGCTCTCCGGCGGGGAGCGGTCGCTGACCGCTGTGGCCCTGCTGGTGTCGATCTTCAAGGCCAGGCCCAGTCCGTTCTACGTGATGGACGAGGTCGAGGCCGCGCTCGACGACACCAACCTGCAGCGGCTGATCAGGATCATGGAGGAGCTCCAGGAGAGTTCCCAGCTGATCGTGATCACTCATCAGAAACGGACCATGGAGGTGGCCGATGCTCTGTATGGCGTGTCCATGCAGGGCGACGGTGTGTCCAAGGTCATCAGTCAGCGGCTCCGCTGAAAAATCTTCAATATTTGAACACAACACATGCACGCTCCCCCAGGGTCTTGGTGACTGTCGGGGTATTGACTTCGAAACTTGAAGGAATAGTCTCTGCAACGTTGTCTTTACCTTCAAGTGGTGGCTGGCAAGAAGCTGTGCCCCACTGGAAGGGCTCGCCCCCCATGCCCGTCCCATGCGGCGGGTCCCAGGAGTTCACGTGACCAGCACAGCGCAGGCACCGTCACCCGGAAGCAGCTCAGGTGCTCCGGAGCATCTCGCTCATGTCATCTTCATCACGGCGGCGGCCGCGATGGGCGGCTTCCTCTTCGGCTATGACAGCTCCGTGATCAACGGCGCGGTCGAGGCCATCCGGGACCGGTACGACGTCGGCTCTGCCGTGCTCGCCCAGGTCATCGCCGTCGCACTGATCGGCTGCGCGATCGGCGCCGCCACCGCCGGCCGCATCGCCGACCGCATCGGCCGTATCCGGTGCATGCAGATCGCCGCTGTGCTCTTCACCATCAGCGCGGTGGGATCCGCGCTGCCGTTCGCCCTGTGGGACCTGGCCTTCTGGCGGATCATCGGCGGCTTCGCCATCGGTATGGCCTCGGTCATCGGCCCCGCCTACATCGCCGAGGTGTCCCCGCCCGCTTACCGCGGCCGGCTCGGATCCTTTCAGCAAGCGGCGATCGTCGTCGGTATCGCGGTCTCACAGCTCGTCAACTACGGCATCCTGCAGACCGCGGACGGCAATCAGCGCGGCCACGTTCTGGGCGTCGAAGCCTGGCAGCTCATGCTCGGCGTCATGGTGATCCCGGCTGTCATCTACGGCCTTCTCTCCTTCGCGATCCCCGAGTCGCCGCGTTACCTGATCCACGCGGGCAAGGAGGAGAAGGCCAAGGAAGTGCTGGCCGACGTCGAGGGCAAGAACATCGATCTGGACGCCCGCGTCGCCGAGATCGAGCACGCCATGCGGAGCGAACACAAGTCGACCTTCAAGGACCTGCTCGGTGGCGGCTTCTTCTTCAAGAAGATCGTCTGGGTCGGTATCGGGCTCTCCGCCTTCCAGCAGCTCGTCGGCATCAACGTGGCCTTCTACTACTCGTCGACGCTCTGGCAGTCGGTCGGCATCGACCCGGCGAAGTCGTTCCTCTACTCGTTCACCACGTCGATCATCAACATCATCGGCACCGTGGTCGCGATGATCTTCGTCGACCGGATCGGCCGCAGGCCGCTGGCGCTGATCGGTTCCACGGGCATGGTCATCGGACTCGCCCTGGAGGCGTGGGCCTTCTCGTACCCCCTGGTCGGCGGCAAGCTGCCGGCCGCCCAGGGCTGGGTCGCACTCATCGCCGCCCACTGGTTCGTGTTCTTCTTCGCGATGTCCTGGGGTGTCGTCGTCTGGGTCTTCCTCGGTGAGATGTTCCCGAACCGGATCCGCGCTGCCGCGCTGGGCGTAGCGGCGTCGGCGCAGTGGATCGCCAACTGGGCGATCACGGCCAGCTTCCCGAGCCTGGCCGACTGGAACCTCTCCGCGACCTACGTGATCTACACCCTCTTCGCCGCCCTCTCGATCCCGTTCGTGCTCAAGTTCGTCAAGGAGACCAAGGGCAAGGCGCTGGAGGAAATGGGCTGACGCCGGCTGCCGCGCTGTCTGCCGGGTGCCGGTCCGTCGGGTGCGGTCCCGTCGGCGCGGTTGTCGGGCGCGGTCAGTCACAGGGGCAGGGCTCCGGGTGTGCGGTCCGCTCGGAGCTCTCGGCCCCGCTCCGGGCCACCGGCTTCGGGAGTACGGCGTAGAGCGCGCCGGCCAGCAGCACGGTGACCGCCCAGCCGAGCCCGTTGCGGCCCAGCCAGGTATCGGCGAACGGCCCGCTGAACCACGACGATGCGGCGGTGCCCGCCCTGGTGAGGAGCAGACCGGCGATGAGCGCGACCGACCAGGCGGCCATCGCGGCGGGGTTGAAGCCGCCGCGGTACCAGTAGGTGCTGGTACGTGTGGTGTCCATCACCGCGGCCGTGTCATAGGCGCGGCCCAGCAGCATGTCCGCGCCGAAGACGCCGATCCACGCGGAGAAGGCCACCGCGAGCAGCGAGAGGAAGGCCACGAAGGAGCCGAGGAAGCTCGTCGCGGCCAGCATCAGGATGAGCCCGAGAACCACACTGATCACCGCGTTGACCGAGACCGCCCAGGTCCGGGGGATCTTCAGGCCCAGGGTCAGGGCCGTGAATCCCGCCGAATACATCGACATCGCGTTGATCAGCAGGGTGCCGACCACGCAGATCAGCAAATAGGGGACCGCGAGCCACATCGGCAGGATCTCGCCGAGGAAGGACACCGGGTCCGCCGCTGCCGCCAGATCAGGTGTGGAGACCGCCATCACCGCGCCCATCAGCACCATCGGTACGATGACGACGCCCGCGCCGCCGACCGAGCCGGCCACCATGCTCCGGCCGGCCGCTCCACGGGGTAGATAGCGCGCGAAATCGGGCGCTGCGGGCGCCCAGCTGAGACCACCCGCAGCGATCAGGCCGATGCCTGCGATCAGCGATGCGGTGGAGCCCGCCGGCGCGGCGAACACCGCCGACCAGTCCGTGGTGGTGATCAGGTGGATCAGCACCAGGACCGAGAAGACGGCGAAGAGGTAGGCAGCCCACTTGTTGCAGAGCTGGACTGCCTTGATGCCGAGCCCGGAGATGGCAAAGGTGCCCGCCACGAAGAGCAGTAGCGTGACCGCGATCAGCGGGGTGCTGCTCCGGATGCCGAAGCAGATGTTCAACACGGTCAGCAGGGCGTACGCGCCGGTGACGGCGTTGATGGTTTCCCAGCCCCAGCGCGCGATCCAGATGAGCGCGCCCGGAAACAGGTTGCCGCGCTGGCCGAAGACCGCACGGGACAATGCCATGCCGGGGGCGCCGCCGCGTTTGCCCGCGATGCTGATGAAGCCGACGAGGCCGAAGCCGATGACCGGTGCGACCACGGCGGCGATCAGTGCCTGCCAGAAGTTCAGCCCGTCGGCGACCACCAGACCGGCGCCCAGCGTGAGCAGAAGCACACTGATGTTCGCCGCGACCCAGGTGGGGAAGAGGTCGCGAACGCGCCCTGTGCGTTCACTGTCGGGTACAGGTTCGAGACCGCGGGTCTCCAGCGCGCCTTCAGTGACGTCGGAGGCGTGGGGCATGAGGGGGCTCCGTGCGGGCGGTGGGGGAATGACGGCTCGGGCCGTCCGAAGCGCCATCATCGTATGGTCGCCCCATAAAAACCAAATAGTTCTCTTCACGCCTTATGTGATCCATTGACAAGGCTCGTCCGACCGAGCCGTGACTGATACTGGGTGGGTTATGGAAATCGTGATCCTTGCTGTAGTCATCGCCCTGGTCGCTGTCGGCGCGATCAGCGGGCTCGTGGTCAGCAGCCACAAGAAGAAGAAACTGCCCACGGCACCGCCGAGTACGCCGACCATCACAGCCCCTCCCGCCGAACCCCAGGTCGGCGAGGAGGCCGCCCCGCCGCGCGAGGAACCGCGCCGCACCATCGACGACGTGGACCTCCCGCCGGCCGACACGGCCGTAGGGGCGCCCACCGCCGTCGAGGACCCGGTCGTCGCGGAGCCGCTGGTTCCCGAGATCGAGATCCCCGAACCGACCGAGGGCCGTCTCGTACGGCTGCGCGCCCGGCTCGCCCGTTCGCAGAACTCGCTCGGCAAGGGCCTGCTCACCCTCTTGTCCCGGGACAACCTCGACGACGACACCTGGGAGGAGATCGAGGACACGCTGCTCACCGCGGACGTCGGCGTCGCACCCACCCAGGAACTGGTCGAGCGGCTGCGCGAGCGGGTCCGGGTGCTCGGCACCCGGACCCCGCAGGAACTGCGCGCCCTGCTGCGCGAGGAACTGGTGAGCCTGATCGGTGCGGACGCCGACCGCGCGGTCAGGACCGAGAGCGGAGTGGACACCCCGGCCGTCGTCCTGGTCGTCGGCGTCAACGGCACCGGCAAGACCACCACCACCGGCAAACTCGCCCGCGTGCTGGTGGCTGACGGCCGCAGCGTCGTGCTGGGCGCCGCGGACACCTTCCGCGCCGCCGCCGCCGACCAGCTGCAGACCTGGGGCGAGCGCGTCGGCGCCCGCACGGTGCGCGGTCCCGAGGGCGGCGACCCTGCCTCGGTGGCGTTCGACGCCGTCAAGGAGGGCATCAACGAGAGCGCCGATGTCGTCCTCATCGACACCGCCGGACGGTTGCACACCAAGACCGGCCTCATGGATGAGCTCGGCAAGGTCAAGCGGGTAGTGGAGAAGCACGGTCCGCTGGACGAGGTGTTGCTCGTCCTCGATGCGACGACCGGGCAGAACGGCCTGGTGCAAGCACGGGTGTTCGCGGAGGTCGTGGCGATCACCGGCATCGTGCTGACCAAGCTGGACGGTACCGCCAAGGGCGGCATCGTGATCGCGGTCCAGCGCGAGCTGGGCGTGCCGGTGAAGCTGGTGGGCCTCGGCGAGGGCGCGGACGACCTGGCCCCCTTCGTTCCGGAGGCATTCGTGGACGCGCTGATCGGCGACTAGAGCCGGAGCGGCGCCGGGGCCGGGAGCGGCGCCGGCGGCAGCAGAAGGGCTCCACCACACGGTGCAGGTGTGGTGGAGCCCTTCGTTTCGGGGCCGGTGCGCCCGGGCCGTGCCGGTCACATACCCGGTGGCTGCGGGTCAGGGTGCGGACAGGCTGCGGTGGCAGATGTACGCCAGCGTGCCGATCAGCAGCCTGGCCTGAGGGAGGTCGTTCGCCGTCTCCAGGGAAGGCGGACGCAACCAGCGTGCCGGGCCCAGGCCGGCGTGGTTCGACGGTGGAGCGGTGATGTACTCGCCCGGCCCCGGACAGCGCAGATCGAGCTCCGCATCGTCCCAGCCCATGCGATAGAGCAACTCGGGAAGCTGCGAGGCCGCTCCCGGGGCGACGAAGAACTGGGCGCGGCCGTCCGGCGTGGCACTCACCGGGCCCAATGGAAGGCCCATCCGTTCCATCCTGAGCAGAGCCCGGTGCCCGGCGGCCTCCGCGATGTCCAGGACGTCGAAGGAGCGACCCACCGGGAGCAGCACCGCGGCGCCGGGCGTCAGCGACCACGCCTTGGCCGCCTCGTCGAGGGTGGCGCCGGCCGGGACCGCTTCGGCGAACCCGAGGGGGTGGGCGCCGGGTGCCGGGCATGCCGAATCGCCGCATGAGCACCGGCCGGCCGCGGCCCGTGCGCCGGGGACCACGTCCCAGCCCCACAACCCGGTGAACTCGGCGACCGCCGTGCACTCCGGCGTCCGGCCGCGACGCCGGGTGCCGGAGCGGATGTCCCGGATGCCAGCGATAGTGAAGCCCATGCCCCCTCCAACGGGTCGAACGCGCCGGTGGTTACGACCTGGAGCCTGTCCGTCACTCTACGTCGCAAACGCCCTGGTCCCGGCGGCGCGGAGTGACGTTGGGGGGCGTGCGACGAGTGCCACACGCTCCGGCGTACATCGCTCCGCCTGTCTCTGATCGTCGCCTGTCAAGTGAATCGCGCCTGAAGCCGGGCGGGTTCCTTCGAAGGGGTGGCGAATGGTGGCGTTTCTGGAACCGCCCTCGCCGGACGGGTGACCGAAGGGTTACGTTCAGTGCATGAACCTTCGGATCGAGCGTTCGCGTGGGTATGCCGGAGGCAAGTCGGTTTTCTGTTCGACGGGTGGTAGGCCCCCGGACGGCGAACATCAACTCCCGTCGTTCTGATATGAGTTGGCGTCATCGGGCTTCAGAGTGAGCAGGCTTAGCGGAATGGGGGCGTTCCAGTGGGCGGCAATGGCGACGGCGGCACGAGCGCCGAGAAGCGCCCGAACGAGCAGCTGAGCTCGTGGTTCGTGCGCAGCGGCTGGTCAAAGGGCGAGCTGGCCCGCCAGGTGAACCGCCGGGCGCGCCAGATGGGGGCCCACCACATCAGCACCGACACCTCACGGGTGCGGCGCTGGCTGGACGGTGAGCAGCCGCGTGAGCCGATTCCGCGCATCCTGTCCGAGCTGTTCTCCGAACGCTTCGGCAGCGTGGTCGCCATCGAGGACCTGGGTCTGCGCTCGGCCCATCAGTCGCCCTCGGTGTCCGGGATCGACATGCCGTGGGCAGGACCGCAGACGGTTTCCCTGCTCAGCGAGTTCTCGCGCAGTGACCTGATGCTCGCCAGGCGCGGCTTTCTCGGCACGTCACTGGCGCTGGCCGCGGGCCCTTCGCTCATCGAGCCGATGCAGCGCTGGCTGGTGCCCACCCCGGCCGGTGAGCCCTCGGCCGAGGAACCAGTGGGCCATTCCCGGCGCCCTTCCAAGCTCTCCGGGCCGGAGTTGGAGTTGCTGGAGTCCACCACGGCGATGTTCCGCCAGTGGGACGCCCAGTGCGGTGGCGGTCTGCGCCGCAAGGCGGTGGTCGGGCAGCTCCACGAGGTCACCGATCTGCTGCAGGAACCCCAGCCGGGAGCCACCGCCAAGCGGCTTTTCCGCTGCGCTGCCGAACTGGCCGAGCTGGCCGGCTGGATGAGTTACGACGTGGGACTCCAGCCCACCGCGCAGAAGTACTTCGTGCTCGCTCTGCACGCCGCCAAGGAAGCCGGGGACAAGCCCCTCGGCTCCTACATCCTCTCGTCCATGAGTCGCCAGATGATCCACCTGGGCCGCCCCGACGACGCATTGGAGCTCATCCACCTCGCGCAGTACGGCAGCCGCGAATGTGCCACCCCGCGCACCCAGGCGATGCTGTATGCGATGGAGGCACGCGCCTACGCCAACATGGGCCAGCCGAGCAAGTGCAAACGGGCCGTCCGGATGGCCGAGGACACCTTCGCCGATGCGGCCCTCGACGGCGAGCCGGAGCCCGACTGGATCCGCTTCTTCTCCGAAGCCGAGCTGAACGGCGAGAACGGCCACTCGTTCCGCGATCTCGCCTACGTGGCAGGACGCAGCCCCACCTACGCCTCGCTCGCCGAGCCGGTGATGGCACAAGCCGTCACGCTCTTCGGAAAGGACGACGAGCACCAGCGTTCGTACGCCCTGAACCTCGTCGGCATGGCCACCGTCCATCTGCTGAAGCGGCAACCCGAAGAGTCCGCGCTGCTCGCGACCCAGGCGCTGACCATCGCCAAGCGGGTGCGCTCCGAACGCGTCAACACCAGGCTTCGCAAGACCGTCGACACCGCGGTCCGGGACTTCGGTGACGTCCCCTCGGTGATCGACCTCACCGACCGTCTTGCCGAGCAACTGCCGGAGACCCTCGAAGCGGTCTGAGCGGCATACAGAACCCCGGCCACGACAGCACACCCCGTGATGCCCGACTCGGCTCCCCCGCGCCAGGTCAACAGGGTGAGCGTCGTGGCCGGTTTGTGATGTGTGCGGGGCACCACCAGCGGCCGGTCCGACCCCGCAATTCATCCGGGCGTAACACACCCGGCTCCATCGTCACGGCGGCGAAACATCGTGCGGCATCGGCGGAAACCGCGCGGGGCCAATCTCAAGGCGCATAACCGGCCCGCACTTCTTCGCAGCTCCCCACAGCTCCCGCCCGCACGCGGCCGCCCGACGACGAGGAGACGCCGATGCCCCAAGGCATCATGACGACCCTTGCTGCAGACGCCCCGAGGCTGTCTTCCGCAAACACCGGGTTCATGCTCATCTGCTCCGCCCTGGTGATGGTCATGACACCGGGTCTGGCCTTCTTCTACGGAGGCATGGTCCGCGTCAAGTCCACCCTGAACATGCTGATGATGAGCTTCGTCAGCCTCGGGATCATCACGATCCTGTGGGTGCTCTACGGGTTCAGCGTCAGCTTCGGCGCTGCCAACGGATTCTTCGGCTGGTCCAAGGACTACCTCGGACTGAGCGGCATCGGCCTGACCGAGCTGTGGCCCGGCTACACCATCCCGATCTACGTCTTCGCGGTCTTCCAGCTGATGTTCGCGATCATCACACCCGCACTGATCAGCGGTGCGCTCGCCGACCGGGTGAAGTTCACCGCCTGGGCGCTGTTCATCGCCCTGTGGGCCACCGTCGTCTACTTCCCGGTCGCGCACTGGGTCTGGGCCTCCGACGGCTGGCTCTTCAAGAAGGGCGTCATCGACTTCGCCGGCGGCACCGCGGTCCACATCAACGCCGGTGCCGCGGCCCTCGGCGTGATTCTGGTCATCGGCAAGCGCGTCGGCTTCAAGAAGGACCCGATGCGCCCGCACAGCCTCCCGCTGGTCATGCTCGGCGCCGCGCTTCTCTGGTTCGGCTGGTTCGGTTTCAACGCCGGGTCCTGGCTCGGTAACGACGACGGCGTCGGCGCGGTGATGTTCGTCAACACCCAGGTGGCCACCGCGGCGGCGATGCTCGCCTGGCTCGGCTACGAGAAGCTCCGCCACGGTTCCTTCACCACACTCGGAGCCGCCTCCGGCGCCGTCGCCGGCCTGGTCGCCATCACCCCGTCCGGTGGCGCCGTCAGCCCGCTCGGCGCCATCGCCATCGGAGCCATCGCCGGAGTCCTCTGCGCCATGGCGGTGGGCCTCAAGTACCGCTTCGGATTCGACGACTCCCTCGATGTCGTCGGGGTCCACATGGTCGGCGGTATCGCCGGCTCGCTGCTCATCGGCTTCTTCGCCACCGGCGGCGTGCAGTCCGACGTGGCCGGGGTCTTCTACGGCGGAGGCTTCCACCAGCTGGGCATCCAGGCCATCGGGGTCTTCTCGGTTCTCGGTTACTCGCTGGTCGCGTCCGCGGCGCTGGCCTTCCTGATCGACAAGGCCATGGGCATGCGGGTCACCGAGGACGTCGAAGTCGCAGGCATCGACCAGGACGAGCACGCCGAGACGGCCTACGACTTCAGCGGTACGGGCGGTGGCTCCCGTACCACGACCGGGCCCGTGTCCGGCACCCCGGCGGGAACCCAGAACAAGAAGGTGGACGCATGAAGCTCATCACCGCGGTAGTGAAGCCGCACCGGCTCGACGAGATCAAGGAGGCGCTGCAGGCCTTCGGGGTCCAGGGGCTCACCGTCACGGAGGCGAGCGGCTACGGACGCCAGCGCGGCCACACCGAGGTCTACCGTGGAGCCGAATACACCGTGGACCTGGTGCCGAAGATCCGTATCGAGGTTCTGGTCGACGACGCCGACTCCGAAGACCTTCTCGATGTGGTGGTGAAGGCCGCCAGGACCGGCAAGATCGGTGACGGCAAGGTGTGGAGCCTTCCGGTCGAAACGGCGATCCGGGTCAGGACCGGCGAACGCGGTCCCGACGCACTCTGAACGACCGAGACAGGAGCTGCCGGGTGACGAGCGCCGACAGGACCAACGACCGGACCGACGACTCGGGACCCAGCGGTTACGCGGCGGCCCGGCTGCGCCTCCTCCAGGAGAAGGCGCAGCCCGGGGCGCCGCGCCGTTCCGCACTCGCGGGACTCACGGACGAGTGGATCGGTGCACTCTTCACCTCGGCGGCCGAGGCGGCAGGGGTGCGCGGCGCGGCGCTGGTGGCGGTCGGCGGATACGGGCGGGGCGAGCTGTCACCGCGCAGCGACCTGGACCTGCTGCTGCTGCACGACGGCACATCGGACGCGAGCGCCGTCGCCGCGCTCGCCGACCGTGTCTGGTATCCGGTGTGGGACCTGGGGATCGCACTGGACCATTCGGTACGGACCCCGGGCGAGGCGCGCAGGACCGCGGCCGACGACCTGAAGGTGCACCTCGGGCTGCTCGACGCACGTCATGTCGCCGGGGACCTGACACTCTCGTCCGGCCTGCGCACCGCGGTGCTCGCCGACTGGCGCAACCAGGCCCCCAAGCGGCTGCCCGAGCTGTACGAGTTGTGCCGGGAACGAGCCGAGCGGCAGGGCGAGCTGCAGTTCCTGCTGGAACCCGATCTCAAGGAAGCCAGGGGAGGACTCCGGGACGCCACCGCCCTGCGTGCCGTCGCCGCCTCCTGGCTGGCCGACGCCCCGCGGGCGGGGCTCGACGAGGCACGCCGCCGGCTCCTCGATGCCCGGGACGCGCTGCATCTGGTGACCGGCAGGGCCACCGACCGGCTCGCCCTCCAGGAGCAGGACCAGGTGGCCGCAGAGCTGGGTCTGCTCGACGCCGATGTGCTGCTGCGCGAGGTGTACGAGGCGGCCAGGACCGTCTCGTACGCGAGCGACGTCACCTGGCGGGAGGTCAACCGGGTGCTGCGCTCGCGCGCCGCCCGCCCCCGGCTGCGCAGCCTGCTGGGCGGCAAAGCCCCGGTGGCCGAGCGGACGCCGCTCGCCGAAGGCGTCGTCGAGCTGGAGGGTGAGGTGGTGCTCGCCCGGACGGCCAGGCCGGAGCGAGATCCGGTTCTTCCGCTGCGGGCCGCTGCGGCGGCAGCCCAGGCGGGGCTGCCGATCTCCCTGCACGCGGTGCGGCGGCTGGCCGCCGGCGCGCGACCGCTGCCGGTGCCCTGGCCGGCCGAGGCACGTGAGCAGCTGGTGACGCTGCTCGGCGCGGGGGAGTCCACCGTGCCGGTGTGGGAGGCATTGGAGGCCGAGGGGCTGATCACCCGGTTGCTGCCCGACTGGGAGCGGGTGCGCTGCAGGCCGCAGCGCAATCCCGTGCACACCTGGACGGTGGACCGGCATCTCGTCGAGACGGCGGTCCGGGCCTCCGCACTGACCCGCCGGGTGGGCCGCCCCGACCTGCTGCTCGTCGCTGCGCTGCTGCACGACATCGGCAAGGGCTGGCCGGGCGACCACTCGACGGCCGGTGAGGTCATCACCCGGGATGTCGCCGGCCGGATCGGATTCGACGCCACGGACATCGGGGTGCTCGCCGCGCTGGTCCGTCACCACCTGCTGCTGATCGATACCGCGACCCGGCGTGACCTGGACGACCCGGCCACCGTCCGCTCGGTGGCGGACGCGGTGCGGTCGGTTTCCACCCTGGAGCTGCTGCACGCGCTGACCGAAGCCGACGCACTGGCCACCGGACCGGCGGCCTGGTCGGCCTGGCGGGGCTCGCTGGTGGCCGACCTGGTCAAGCGGGTGGCCGCGGTCCTGGCCGGGGACGCCCCGGACGAGCCCGTACCCGCGGCGCCCAGCGCGGAGCACGAACGGCTGGCGATCGAAGCGCTGCGCACCCGCGAACCGGTGCTGGCGCTGCATGCCCGGCCGGAGGCTCCGCACGAGGACCACAGCCCGGAGCCGGTGGGCGTGGAACTGCTCATCGCCCTGCCCGAGCAA
Organism: Streptomyces sp. NPDC051322; assembly: GCF_040689485.1. Classification (NCBI taxonomy): domain Bacteria; kingdom Bacillati; phylum Actinomycetota; class Actinomycetes; order Kitasatosporales; family Streptomycetaceae; genus Streptomyces; species Streptomyces sp. NPDC051322. The sequence goes on from NZ_JBFBAK010000008.1 coordinate 300,482, forward strand.
CCCGGCGTCCTGCCGGCCGCGGCCGGCGTGCTGGCACTGCACCGCCTCACCGTCCGGGCCGCCGATCTGCGCGCGCTGGAACTGCCGACCGAGCTCGGTCAACAGGCGGCCGTGCTGCTGCTGAGCTGGCGGGTGGCGGCGGAGTACGGCTCACTGCCGCAGGCGGCGAGACTGCGCGCGGACCTCATCAGAGCGCTGGACGGCTCGCTGGACATCCGGGCCAGACTGGCCGAACGGGAAGCGGCCTATCCCCGCCGTCGCGGCACCACGGCCCCGCCGCCGACGGTCCGGGTCGCTCCCGCCGGCTCGCGGCTGGCCACGGTGATCGAGGTCAGGGCACAGGATGCGCCGGGGCTGCTGCACCGGATCGGGCGGGCCCTGGAGGTACCGCGGATCCGGGTGCGCAGCGCCCACATCTCCACGCTCGGGGCGAACGCGGTCGATACGGTCTACGTGACGGGGCCGGAGGGGGAGCCGCTCCCGCCGGACGCGGCAGTGGAGCTGGCCCGCGGGCTGGAGGCGGCGCTGCGGGGATAAGGCCGCCGCCGGGGGCCTGCCCGCGGGGGCAGATCCGACGCCCGGAAACCGGCGCGGAGCCCGCCCGGGCTTGCCCCCGGCGCGGAGAAAAGCCCCGCCGCAGGCTTGCTGTCCGCGCCGGGCGGATACCCTGGGGGACAACCGTCCCCCTTCCCCCGACCCGAGGATCCGCGACCGCCGTGTTCGACACCCTCTCCGACCGCCTCGCAGCGACGTTCAAGAACCTCCGGGGCAAAGGGCGCCTCAGCGAGGCGGACATCGACGCCACAGCCCGCGAGATCCGTATCGCCCTGCTCGAAGCGGACGTCGCGCTGCCCGTCGTCCGGGCCTTCATCAAGCAGGTCAAGGAGCGCGCGGCCGGCGCCGAGGTCTCTCAGGCACTGAACCCCGCGCAGCAGGTCATCAAGATCGTCAACGAGGAGCTCATCGGCATCCTCGGTGGCGAGACCCGCCGCCTCCGCTTCGCCAAGCAGCCGCCGACCGTGATCATGCTCGCGGGTCTGCAGGGTGCGGGCAAGACGACCCTGGCGGGGAAGCTGGGTCTGTGGCTGAAGGGCCAGGGCCACACACCCCTGCTCGTGGCCTGCGACCTGCAGCGCCCGAACGCCGTCAACCAGCTGAGCGTCGTCGCCGAGCGGGCGGGCGTCGCCGTGTACGCCCCGGAGCCGGGCAACGGCGTCGGCGACCCGGTCAGGGTCGCCCAGGACTCCATCGAGTTCGCCAAGTCCAAGCAGTACGACGTGGTCGTGGTGGACACCGCCGGCCGCCTCGGCATCGACCAGGAGCTGATGCAGCAGGCCGCGGACATCCGCGACGCCGTCAGCCCCGACGAGGTGCTGTTCGTCGTCGACGCGATGATCGGCCAGGACGCCGTCAACACCGCGGAGGCCTTCCGCGACGGTGTCGGTTTCGACGGCGTCGTGCTCTCGAAGCTCGACGGTGACGCCCGCGGCGGCGCCGCGCTCTCGATCTCCCATGTCACCGGTCGCCAGATCATGTTCGCGTCCAACGGCGAGAAGCTGGACGAGTTCGACACGTTCCACCCCGACCGGATGGCATCCCGCATCCTCGGCATGGGCGACATGCTCAGCCTGATCGAGAAGGCCGAGCAGACCTTCAGCCAGGCCGAGGCCGAGAAGATGGCCTCCAAGCTGGCGAGCAGCAAGGGCAAGGACTTCACGCTCGACGACTTCCTGGCGCAGATGGAGCAGGTCAGGAAGATGGGCAGCATCTCCAAGCTGCTCGGCATGCTGCCCGGAATGGGGCAGATGAAGGAACAGATCAACAGCATCGACGACCGGGATGTGGACCGCATCGCCGCGATGATCAAGTCGATGACCCCGGCCGAGCGCCAGGACCCGACGATCATCAACGGTTCCCGCCGGGCCCGGGTGGCCAAGGGCTCGGGCGTCGAGGTCAGCGCCGTGAAGGGCCTGGTGGAGCGGTTCTTCGAGGCCCGCAAGATGATGTCCCGGATGGCCCAGGGCGGTGGCATGCCCGGAATGCCGGGGATGCCCGGGATGGGTGGCGGTCCCGGTCGGCAGAAGAAGCAGCAGAAGCAGGCCAAGGGCAAGCGCAAGAGCGGCAACCCGATGAAGCGCAAGGCCGAGGAGCAGGCCGCAGCACTGCGCCGGGAGCAGGGCGGCACACCCGGACTGCCGGCCGCCGAGGACAACCAGAACTTCGAGCTCCCCGACGAGTTCAAGAAGTTCATGGGCTGACCCGGCGATACCGGAGCCGGCGAAGCCACGGAGTCATCGAAGGAGAACGGCCCGCATCCCTCGGGGTGCGGGCCGTTCTCCGTACCCCTTCACGGGGTGCGCGCGACCACGTAGCGGAAGATGTTCGGCATCCAGACGGTGCCGTCGCGACGCAGATGGGGATGGAGCGCCTCGGCGACCTCCTTTTCGACCTGCGCGCGGTCCGTTGCTTGTATCGCCGCGTCGAACAGCCCGGTGGAGAGCAGGCCGCGCACCGCGCTCCTGATGTCCGCGTAACCGAACGGGCAGGCCACCCGGCCCGAGCCGTCGAGCCGCAGCCCGGCCTGTGCCGCGACCTCTTCCAGTTCGTCCCTGAGCGGCTGACGCGGCCCGTCGGCCAGTCGGGTGGCGACCCGCAGGACCGCCGAGGTGGCACAGCGCTCGGGCGGGCCCCAGCCGGTGAGCACCACGGCACTGCCGCGCTCGGTGAGCGGCAGGGCGTCCACGATCGCGGGCCGCAGCCCGTCCGAGTCGCCCGCCACGCAGCCGATCGGCTCGAAGGCGGTGAGCAGGTTGTAGGCCGGCAGGGTGGCATCGGAGACATCGGCCGGACCGCCGTGCACCAGGCGGGGCGCACCCCTTCCGGTGCGCGCCGGGGACTGTTCCTTCGCCCCGTCCGGGAGCAGCCGCTCGCGGGCCAGCGCGACCCGCTCGGCGTGCGTGTCCACACCGGTGACGGCGGCCCCGCGGGCGGCCGCGATCAGCAGTGCGAGGCCTGAGCCGCAGCCGATGCCCAGCAGCCGCGTACCGCTGCCGGCGTCCAGCCGCTTGTAGACCGCTTCGTACAGCGGGACGAGCATCCGTTCCTGGATCTCGGCCCAGTCGCGGGCCCGTGCAATCGCTTCCGCAGAAGGAGCCACTGCCGCGTGCCGCTGGTTACGGACGAGCGTTGATGCCATCGAAAGCGCCCCAATTCGCCGAGAGATCAGTTGTGCTCTGAATTGCCGGCCCCCGTGCAGCTGTGCGCGCACTCTCCTCGTATGCCGGAGAACTGCTCGTATGCCAGAGAACTGCGCATCCGCGCTCAAGTCCAGGGGTGGTGAGGCAATGCTTGTGCGAGCCGTTCATGCGCCCTGGTCATGCGCCTCCGGGCGATTAAATGCTCACGGTCCCGGCGGCACCCGCCGTACGATTCGCGCCATGGCAAAGGCTCCCGTTCTCACGCCCCGAGCGGACGATTTCCCCCGCTGGTACCAGGACCTGATCAATAAGGCCGAACTGGCGGACAACGGCCCGGTGCGCGGCACCATGGTCATCCGCCCGTACGGCTACGGGCTGTGGGAGCGGATGCAGCAGGAGCTGGACGCCCGCATCAAGCAGGCGGGTGTTCAGAACGCCTACTTCCCGCTCTTCATCCCCCAGTCTTACCTGAGTCGCGAAGCTGAGCACGTCGAGGGCTTCGCACCCGAGCTGGCGGTGGTCACGCAGGCGGGCGGTAAGGAGCTGGAGGAGCCGGTCGTCGTGCGGCCCACCTCCGAGACGATCGTCAATGAATACTTCTCGAAGTGGGTGCAGAGCTATCGGGACCTGCCGTTGATGATCAATCAGTGGGCCAATGTGGTCCGTTGGGAGATGCGGCCGAGGGTGTTCCTCCGAACGACTGAATTCCTGTGGCAGGAGGGACACACGGCCCACGCCGACCGAACGCAGGCCCGGGACTTCGCCGCGCACATCCACCGGAACGTCTACGCCGACTTCATGACGCAGGTGCTCGGAATCGACGTGGTGCTGGGTCGCAAGACCGCCAGGGAACGGTTCGCCGGAGCCATCAACACGCTCACCCTCGAAGGGATGATGGGGGACGGGAAGGCCTTGCAGATGGGAACGAGCCATGAGCTCGGCACCAACTTCGCCCAGGCGTTCCACACCCGCTACCTGTCGAAGGACGGCCGTCAGGAGCTGGTCTGGCAGACCTCCTGGGGTGCTTCGACCCGGATGGTCGGCGGACTGATCATGTCGCACGGTGACGACAGCGGTCTGCGGGTGCCGCCCCGACTGGCAGCCGTCCAGGTCGTGGTGGTCGCCATCAAGGGCGACGAGGCGGTGGCGAAGGCCCGCACGATCGGTGACGTCCTCCGGGCCGTGGGAATCCGTGTCCAGGTCGACGACCGCACCGACACCCCGTTCGGCCGCCGGAGCGTCGACTGGGAGCTCAAGGGCGTGCCGGTACGGATCGAGGTCGGCCCGCGCGATCTCGCGGCCGGCACCGTGACGCTGGTGCGGCGGGTGGTGCAGCCCGATGGCCGGGGCGCCAAGGAGTCCGTGCCGATCGATGGCCTGGCCGCGCTGCTGCCCACGGTTCTGGAGGAGGCACAGACCCGGCTGCTGCGGGAATCCCGCGAGCGCCGGGAATCCCGCACCAGCGACGTCGCCACGGCCGGGGAGGCTGCCGAGGTCGCGGCGGCCGGCGGCTGGGCGCGTATCCGGTGGGCCGATCTGGGTCCGGCGGGTGAGGCGGGACTCGCCGAACAGGCGGTGTCCGTACGGTGCCTGGTCGCCGAGGACGGGTCGGTGCCGGAGACGGACGACGAGCCCGGTACGGTCGCTCTGGTGGCCCGCGCGTACTGACTCTCGCGGAGATCGGCCCGCGCGCGGTCGGCCCGGGGCCGCAAGCCGGCCGGAATGCTCCTTGCGCGGCGGCCGACAGGTTTCGTACCGGCGTGGGAGGCCGTCCTGCGCGCCGGGGCGTACGCAACCCTACGTACCACCTTGGTGTGAGCTGTGAGGCTTCTCCGCAGATCAGCGCACCCGCCCTCGTCCGGACGCATCAATGGCAACTGACGGGTACGTGCAAATTATTTGGGATGCCCCGGAATAGGAACACAGCGGCGCTCCGGCTCGTTGGGTAGACGTGAGCACGACACCAACTGTCCTCGCCGCAGAGCTGGCGCAGGCGTGGGCCGATATTCAGCGGTACCACCCCGAGCTGCCGGATCTAGCCGCGCCCGAGTCCCTGATCGGCGAGTCCTCGTCCGCATGTGGCGCAGAACTCTCCTTCGAGCGACTGCTCCATGAGGCAGTCCACGGCATCGCCGCTGCGCGAGGTGTCCGCGACACCTCCCGAGCCGGCCGCTACCACAACCGCCGATTCCTGGCGATCGCAGAGGAGATGGGCCTGGACCATCCCGAGGAGCCGCACCCCAGCAGCGGTTTCTCGCTGGTCTCGCTCAATCCGGAGGCGAAGCGCAGATACCGCCCGACCATCGAGCGGCTGCAGCGCGCCCTGAAGGCGCACACCGTCGCCACGGCGGCGGACACCAAGCGCTCGTTCCGCGGACCGGCGGCCCGGCACGGTTCCTCCGGTGGCGGCGTCCGGGTGAAGGCGGTCTGCGACTGCGGACGCAACGTCCGGGTGGTTCCCTCCGTGCTGGCCCAGGCACCCATTGTCTGCGGTGGCTGCGGGAACGCCTTCCGGATCCCGGAGGCGGTGGCTGCCGCCGGCTGACCTCAGTGGTCCGGGGCACCACTTCCGGGGCCGGGAGCGCCGGCCGACGGTGGGGGTCACCGCGCGTGCGGACGTATGGCACAATGAACAGCTGTACTCGACAGCCGCACAGGAACCCTCTCGTCCTCCGGCTGACGCGTCCATCGGGCACCCGAGTGCCGCAACCCCACGTGGCATCCCGTTGTGCCCAACCACGTCAAGACCAGGAGACACCACTCCCGTGGCAGTCAAGATCAAGCTGAAGCGTCTGGGCAAGATCCGTTCGCCTCACTACCGCATCGTCGTCGCCGACTCCCGTACCCGCCGTGACGGCCGGGCCATCGAGGAGATCGGCCTGTACCACCCGGTGCAGAACCCCTCGCGCATCGAGGTCAACTCGGAGCGCGCGCAGTACTGGCTGTCCGTCGGCGCCCAGCCGACCGAGCCGGTCCTGGCGATCCTCAAGCTCACCGGTGACTGGCAGGCGCACAAGGGTCTTCCGGCCCCCAAGCCGCTGCTCCAGCCGGAGCCCAAGGCCGACAAGCGCGCCGCGTTCGAGGCGTTCGCCAAGTCCATCGAGGACGGCGAGCCGAAGGGGGAGGCAATCACCCCCAAGGCGAAGAAGGCCGACAAGAAGGCGGACGAGGCGGCTCCGGCCGCTGACTCCACCGAGTCGACCGAGGCCTGAGCATGCTCGAGGAGGCTCTCGAGCACCTCGTGAAGGGCATCGTCGACAATCCCGACGATGTTCAGGTCGCCTCGCGCAACCTGCGTCGCGGGCAGGTGCTGGAGGTCCGGGTGCACCCCGAAGACCTCGGTAAGGTGATCGGCCGCAACGGCCGCACCGCACGCGCCCTGCGCACGGTCGTGGGCGCCATCGGCGGCCGTGGCATCCGCGTCGACCTCGTCGACGTGGACCAGGTCCGCTGAGCAAGAGTTGAACACCGGCTCGGGCCGGGGAGGGCTTACGAGCCGTCCCCGGCCCGTCGTCGTACGACAGGAGTGACGCAGGTGCAGTTGGTAGTCGCGCGGATCGGCCGTGCCCACGGCATCAAGGGCGAAGTCACCGTCGAGGTACGCACGGACGAGCCCGAACTGCGGCTCGGACCCGGCGCCGTACTCGCCACCGACCCGGCACCGGCCGGCCCGCTGACCATCGAGACGGGCCGGGTGCACAGCGGCAGGCTGCTGCTGCGTTTCGAGGGCGTCAACGATCGAACGGCCGCCGAAGCCCTCCGCAATACGCTGTTGATCGCGGAGATCGACCCGGAACAACTGCCCGAGGACCCGGACGAGTACTACGACCATCAGCTGATGGACCTCGACGTGGTGTTCGCCGACGGCACGGAGATCGGCCGGATCACCGAGATCAGCCATCTGCCCTCGCAGGACCTCTTCATCGTGGAACGGCCGGACGGCAGTGAGGTCATGATCCCCTTCGTCGAGGAGATCGTCACCTCGATCGACCTGGGAAAGCAGCAGGCCGTCATCGACCCGCCGCCCGGCCTCATCGACGACAGCGAGGCCGAGACGGCCTCGAGCAGGGATGAGGACTGATGCGGCTCGACGTCGTCACGATCTTCCCCGAATATCTGGAGCCGCTGAACGTCTCGCTGGTCGGGAAGGCACGCGCCCGTGGCCGGCTGGACGTACAGGTGCACGACCTGCGCGACTGGACGCACGACCGGCACAACACGGTCGACGACACCCCTTACGGTGGCGGCCCCGGCATGGTCATGAAGACCGAGCCGTGGGGCGATGCGCTGGACGAGGTGCTGGCCGCTGGATACGAGGCAGGTGCCGGTGCGCCGGTGCTGGTCGTTCCCACGCCCAGCGGGCGCCCCTTCACTCAGCAGGTGGCGGTCGAACTCTCCGAGCGTCCCTGGCTGATCTTCACACCGGCGAGGTACGAGGGCATCGACCGCCGGGTCGTCGACGAGTATGCGACCCGGATGCCGGTGTACGAGATCTCCATCGGGGATTACGTGCTGGCCGGCGGCGAGGCTGCCGTACTGGTGATCACGGAAGCGGTGGCCCGGTTGCTGCCCGGTGTGCTCGGCAACGCCGAGTCGCATCGCGACGACTCCTTCGCCGCGGGCGCGATGGCCGACCTCCTCGAGGGTCCCGTCTACACCAAACCCCCCGAGTGGCGCGGCCGTGGCATCCCGGACGTGCTGCTCAGCGGCCACCACGGCAGGATCGCCCGCTGGCGACGGGACGAGGCGTTCCGTCGTACGGACCTCAACAGGCCGGATCTGCTGGAGCGCAGCGACCCCGCCTCCTTCGACAAGAAGGACCGCGAGATGCTCTCCATCCTCGGCTGGAAGCAGGGGCCCGGAGGACGATTTGGGCGAGAGCCCCGAGCCGTGGAAGAATAGGCCGCTGCTGTACGTCCGGCGTGCGCCCCTGCCACAGGGGGAACGACGACCGTCCGACGCGATCAGCTCCCGAACTCATCACGATGATTCCGTCGATGACCTGTGGCATCGGCGAAGAAAGCAGAAGATCATGTCCAGCCTGCTCAACGACGTCAACGCCGCATCCCTGCGGAGCGACCTTCCGGCCTTCCGTCCCGGTGACACCGTCAACGTTCACGTCCGCGTGATCGAGGGCAACCGCTCGCGTATCCAGCAGTTCAAGGGTGTCGTCATCCGCCGCCAGGGTGCGGGCGTCAGCGAGACCTTCACGGTCCGCAAGGTCTCCTTCTCCGTCGGCGTCGAGCGCACCTTCCCGGTGAACAGCCCCATCTTCGAGAAGATCGAGCTGGTCTCCCGCGGTGACGTCCGCCGCGCGAAGCTCTACTACCTCCGTGAGCTGCGCGGCAAGGCTGCGAAGATCAAGGAGAAGCGCGACAACTGAGTCCACAGCGCGGCCGGATAAGCTCTGGCCCCGATGGACACCGAAGCACAGCACATGGAGCGTGACCTCTCTCCCGGCCCGGATGCGTCCGGCGCGGGACAGAGGTCGCGCTCCATGCGTTTCTCCAGGTACTCCGGGTATGCCGAAGGACCGTGGCGCAGGGCCGGGTTGCTGGCCCTGGTCTGCGCCGTCTTCCTGCTGCTCCTGAGCCACTTCGTGATGCAGCCGTTTCTGATCCCCAGCGGCTCGATGGAGCCCACGCTCCAGGTGGGTGACCGGGTCCTGGTGAACAAGCTGGCATACCGCTTCGGCTCCGTGCCGCACCGCGGGGACGTGGTCGTGTTCGACGGCACCGGGTCCTTCGTGCAGGAGGCGCCGTCGCAGAATCCGGTCGCCCGGATACTGCACGGAGCGGCCGCCGCGCTGGGGCTGGCCGAGCCCGCCGATACCGACTACATCAAGCGGGTGGTGGGTGTGGGCGGAGATCACGTGGTCTGCTGTGACAAGCGGAGGAGGCTCGAAGTGAACGGGCGGCCGGTGGACGAGCGGTATCTGTATCCGGGCAATCCTCCGTCGAAGGTGCCCTTCGACATCGTCGTGCCCGACGGGAGACTCTGGGTCATGGGCGACCACAGGTCTCGCTCCAGTGACTCCCGCGACCACCTCGGTGAGCCCGGCGGCGGCACGGTCCCCGTCGACAAGGTCATCGGCCGGGCCGGCTGGATCGGCTGGCCCTTCGGTCGCTGGTCCTCGCTGACCCGGACCGGGGCCTTCGCGCACGTCCCCGCGGCCGGCGGCGCACATGGGTAACCGGGGGCGGGTCCGCCCGGACCGGGAGGACGACGAGCGGCTGCCCACGGGGAGCCGGCCGACCGGCGAGAGGTCGTTGCCGACCCGTGCCGAGCGGCGGAAACTCGCCCGCAAGGTCAAGCGGCGGCGGCGCCGCTCGGCGGTGAAGGAGGTCCCCCTTCTGATCGTCGTCGCGGTGCTGATCGCGCTGGTGCTCAAGACGTTTCTGGTGCAGGCCTTCGTCATCCCTTCGGGTTCGATGGAAGAAACGATCCGAATCGGCGACCGGGTACTGGTCAACAAGTTCACCCCGTGGTTCGGCTGGCAGCCGCACCGCGGGGATGTCGTCGTCTTCCGGGATCCCGGCCACTGGCTGCCGCCCGAGGAGCAGCAGGCGAACAACGATCCGGTGGGCGTCAAACAGGTCAAGGAGGGGCTCACCTTCATCGGTCTGCTGCCATCGAACGACGAACAGGATCTGATCAAGCGGGTCATCGGGGTCGGCGGCGACACCGTGAAGTGCTGCGACGCAAACGGCAAGGTCACCGTCAACGGGATCCCGCTGGACGAGCCCTACCTGCACCCGGGGAATCCGCCGTCGACGCTGAAATTCCAGGTGAAGGTTCCGGTGGGCAGGATCTTCGTGATGGGCGACCACCGGTCGAACTCGGCGGATTCGCGTTTCCATCTCAATGAGGCCTTCCAGGGGACGGTCTCGGTGGACGGGGTGATCGGACGGGCCGAGGTCATCGCGTGGCCGTTCGGACACTGGACCCGCCTGAGTGAGCCGAAGACGTTCTCCTCGGTGGCAGCCGGAGCGACCGGATCGTCGGCTGCGCCCGGCGCGTCGAATAGTCTGGGTTTCCAGGATCGGCACCGAATGGCCCGGCCCCCGACTCCTGTGGAACTCCCGCTCGTTATGGGAGTGGTGGGCCTGCGCCTTCTTCGGGACAGGCGACGACACGGAGTGAGGAGTGGATGTGGGGGACGTGGCGGTCGGCGCACGATCCGGACACGACGAGCCGGAGGACCGGCCCGGGTCGCCCGTCGGTGGCGCAGAGAACGAAGATTCTGACGCCGGCGTGCACAGCGGGCCCGGCGGGCGGGACGGATCCGGCGGGCCGGGCGGATCCGACGGACCGGACCGGGACGGTGGTCCGAACAGGGGTGACCGGGCTGCCAGGAATCAGCGTTCCTTCTGGAAGGAGCTGCCGATCCTCATCGGTATCGCGCTGGTTCTCGCCCTGTTGATCAAGACTTTCCTGGTGCAGGCGTTCTCCATCCCGTCGGAGTCGATGCAGAACACCCTCCTGGTGGGGGACCGCGTGCTGGTGGACAAGCTCACTCCGTGGTTCGGTTCGGAGCCCGAGCGCGGCGAGGTGGTCGTCTTCCACGACCCGGGCGGCTGGCTCGAGGGAGAACCGACGCCGAACCCGAACGTGGCGCAGAAGTTCCTCAGTTTCATCGGTCTGATGCCATCGGCGAACGAGAAAGACCTGATCAAGCGGGTCATCGCGGTCGGCGGCGACACCGTGGAGTGCAAGAAGGGAGGGCCGGTCATGGTCAATGGCAAGGCGCTCTCCGAGAAGTCGTACATCTACCCGGGAAACACGCCCTGCGACGATCAGCCGTTCGGGCCGATCAACGTGCCCAAGGGCCGGATCTGGGTGATGGGTGATCACCGACAGGACTCGCTGGACTCCCGCTACCACCAGAATCTGAAGGGCGGTGGCACGGTTTCCGTGGACCAGGTCGTCGGTCGGGCCTTCACCGTGGTCTGGCCGGTCACCCGCTGGTCGTGGCTGGGCGTCCCCGGCACATTCGACCAGCCGGGTATCAACGCCGCTGCTGCGCTGGGTCCGGGAGCGCTGGGATTCGCCGGCGCCCTGCCGATCGTGCTGCGTCGTCGGCGGAAGGTGTCCCGCAGGCGTACTGCCGGGTAAGGTGCCCTCCCAGATGTCGATCTCCAATGTGTGGGTGAACGCTGGGATGAGCGGAACAGTTCGTACGAGCGGCGATCGCGGCCGGCTCGGCAACGCGTTGTCGGGGCTGGCCGTGGCCGTCGGTTGTGTGCTCTTTCTCGGCGGGTTCGCCTGGGGAGCTGTGGAGTACAAGCCGTACACCGTGCCGACCGATTCGATGACCCCGACCGTCAAGGTGGGGGACCGGGTACTGGCGCAGCGAATAGACGGCAGCGAGGTCCGCCGAGGCGATGTGGTGATCTTCCAGGACCCGGCCTGGGGCGACATGCCCATGGTGAAGCGGGTGGTCGGCGTGGGCGGCGACAAGGTCGCCTGCTGCGACTCCAGGGGCCGGCTGACGGTGAACGGCAAGGGGATCGCAGAACCGTATCTGCAGAAGAATCCGCTGACCAAGGGCCGGGCATCGGCGACCGATTTCACTGCGAAGGTGCCCGAGGGACAGCTGTTCGTGCTCGGCGACGAGCGCACCAACTCGATGGACTCCCGGGTCCACCTGCAGGACGCCGAACACGGTTCGGTGCCGCTGTCCACGGTGTCCGCACGGGTGGACGCCATTGCCTGGCCACTGGGCGGCGGGGCGCTGGAGCGCCCGAAGGCCTTCGCGGCGCTGCCGGGCGGGGTCTCCCAGCTCGGACCGGTGAAGCTGGTACTCGGATCGGTGCTGCTCGGCCTGGTGCTGATCCTGGGCGGCTCGGCCTACGGGCCGCTGGCGCGGCGGCTCGGGCGGAAGAAGGCCGTGGCCGGTGTCCGCTGAACAGCCCGGCGAACTCCCCGGAGAGCTGCGCAAGGTCGCGCGGGTGATCCTGCTCGATCCCGACGACCGCGTTCTGCTGCTGCACGGCTTCGAGCCGGCCGGCCCGGAGCGCACCTGGTGGTTCACCCCGGGAGGCGGTGTCGAGGCGGGGGAGAGCCGGGAGGAGGCGGCGCTGCGCGAGGTGCAGGAGGAGACCGGGCTGGTCGGTGTCGAGCTCGGTCCGCTGCTCTGGACCCGGCTGTGCTCGTTCCCTTTCGACGGTCGGCGCTGGAACCAGGACGAATGGTACTTTCTTGCGCGAACCACTCGCACTGAGACCTCCCTGGACGGGTTGACGAGCCTGGAGCAGCGCAGTGTCGCGGGGTTGAGGTGGTGGACCTCCGCCGAACTGTCCGCAGCGCGTGAGACGGTGTACCCGACCAGGCTCGCCGAGCTGCTGCGCACGCTGCTCGACGAGGGTCCCCCGGCTGCACCGGTGGTCCTTGCCCCGGAAATCGTCTAGCGGTGCCAGGAACCGGCGCACAATGGGGGGACGCACGGCTGAAGGGGAACATGCCATGAGCGCCGAGGACCTCGAGAAGTACGAGACCGAGATGGAGCTGAAGCTCTACCGGGAGTACCGCGACGTCGTCGGTCTGTTCAAATACGTGATCGAGACCGAACGGCGCTTCTATCTCACCAATGACTACGAGATGCAGGTGCACTCGGTGCAGGGTGAGGTCTTCTTCGAGGTCTCGATGGCGGACGCGTGGGTCTGGGACATGTACCGGCCGGCCAGGTTCGTCAAACAGGTGCGCGTACTCACCTTCAAGGACGTGAACATCGAGGAGCTCAACAAGAGCGATCTCGAACTTCCGGGTGGCTGAGTTGTCCACAACCGCCGAGTAATCCACCGAGATCCACACGGTGGGCGCGCCGGCCTCACAGTCGGTACCGGAGGTGGTGCCGACATGAACGCACGGGGGGCACTCGGGCGGTATGGCGAGGACCTGGCGGCAAGGACGCTGGCCGAGGCCGGAATGACCATCGTCGAGCGCAACTGGCGATGCAGGGCGGGCGAGATCGACATCGTCGCGCGGGACGGCGACGCGTTGGTCGTCTGCGAGGTCAAGACCCGCAGGGACGGACGCTTCGAACACCCGATGGCGGCCGTCACACTGGTCAAGGCGGAGCGACTCAGACACCTGGCTGAACGCTGGCTGGACGGCCATGGCGGGGCGCCGCCGGGCGGAGTCCGTATCGACCTGGTCGGTGTCCTGCTGCCGACCCGGGGCGCCCCGCAGGTCGAGCATGCGCGGGGGGTGGCCTGATGGGCTTCGCCCGGGCGTGCTCGGTGGCTCTGGTGGGCGTCGAGGGTGTGGTGGTGGAGGTGCAGGCGGACCTCGAGCCCGGGGTCGCCGCCTTCACGCTCGTCGGGCTGCCCGACAAGAGCCTGGTGGAGAGCCGGGACCGGGTCAGGGCCGCAGTGGTGAATTCCGGCGCCGAATGGCCGCAGAAGAAACTCACCGTCGGGCTGAGCCCCGCGTCCGTGCCCAAGGGCGGCAGCGGCTTCGACCTGGCAGTGGCCTGCGCCGTGCTGAGCGCCGCCGAGCGGATCGACCCCAAGGAGATCGCCGATCTGGTCCTGGTCGGGGAGCTCGGGCTCGACGGCCGGGTCAGGCCGGTACGCGGAATCCTCCCCGCCGTACTGGCGGCGGCGGAGGCCGGCTACCGCCAGGTCGTGGTACCGGAACAGACCGCGGGTGAGGCGTCCCTGGTGCCAGGCATCTCGGTCCTCGGGGTGCGGAGCCTGCGGCAGCTCATCGCGGTGCTGACCGGAGAGCCGGTCCCGGACGAATCGGCTCCGGCGGCAGGCCGGCCCGACCCCATGCTGGCCGGGCTGATGGTGCCGGGCGCCGGGGCGGGCACCGGGCTGGCCTCGGCCGCACCGCACGGCAGCGGTAGTGACCTGGCAGATGTGGCCGGGCAGCAGGCGGCGCGCAAAGCACTGGAGGTGGCCGCCACCGGAGCACACCATCTGCTGCTGCACGGCCCACCCGGAGCGGGCAAGACCATACTGGCCGAGCGGTTGTCGGCCATCCTGCCGCCGTTGACCCGGCACGAGTCGCTCGAGGTGACAGCCGTGCACTCGGTGGCGGGGATTCTCCCGCCGGGGGAGCCGTTGGTCAGGACAGCGCCCTATTGCGCCCCGCACCATTCGGCGACCATGCAGTCCCTGGTCGGCGGCGGCAACGGACTGCCCAGACCGGGAGCGGTCTCCCTGGCACATCGGGGTGTGCTCTTTCTGGACGAGGCGCCGGAGTTCTCCGGGCGGGCCCTGGACGCGCTGCGCCAGCCGCTGGAATCGGGGCATGTGGTCGTCGCCCGCAGCGCCGGGGTGGTGCGGCTGCCCGCGCGGTTTCTGATGGTGCTGGCCGCGAATCCCTGTCCGTGCGGCAGACACGGCCTGCGCGGCGCTGTGTGCGAGTGCCCTCCATCGGCGGTCCGCCGCTATCAGGCGCGGCTCTCCGGACCGCTTCTCGACCGGGTGGATCTCCGGGTCGGCGTGGAGCCCGTGGACCGGTCGGACCTGCTGGGGCAGGAAACCACCCAGGAATCGACGGCGGTCGTCGCCGCCCGGGTGCGGGAAGGCAGGGAACGGGCTGCCGCCCGGCTGCAGGGCACGCCGTGGAGCACCAACAGCGAGGTGCCCGGCCACGAACTGCGGACCCGCTGGACGGCCGCTCCGGGGGCGCTGCTGGGCGCCGAGCGCGATATGGAACGCGGGCTGCTCACTGCCCGTGGCCTCGACCGGGTGCTGCGGGTGGCCTGGACCGTGGCCGACCTGGCAGGCCGTGACCGTCCGGACGAGACCGATGTGGCGCTCGCCCTGCAGTTGCGTACCGGGGTCGACCGGGGGGCACTGACGGCTGCGGGCGGTGGTCCCCGGTGACCAGTGACGTGTGCGACGAGGAACGACTGGCACGAGCCGCCCTCACCCGGATTGTCGAACCGGGTGACCAGCACGGCGGCCGGTGGCTGCGGGAGTGCGGGGCGGTGGAACTCTGGCAGCGGCTCCGCTCGCCGGGGCACGACGGGGCCGCACTGCCCGGGGCGAGTGCGCGGCGGATCGGGGGATACCGGCTGCGGGCCGCTGCGGCCGATCCCGACCGGGACCTCGCGGCGGCGGGGGTGGCCGGTAGCCGGTTCGTCTGTCCCGGTGACCAGGAGTGGCCCAGCCAACTGGATGACCTGGGGGACGCACGGCCGATCGGGCTCTGGGTCCGGGGCGGTTCCCATCTGCGGATATGGGCGCTGCGCTCGGTCGCCGTGGTCGGTGCCCGCGCCTGCACCGCCTACGGCGCCCACATGGCGGCCTCGCTGGGCTCAGGTCTCGCCGAGCGGGGCTGGGTCGTGGTGTCGGGAGCTGCTTTCGGCATCGACGGCGCCGCTCACCGCGGAGCGCTGGCTGCCGGCGGGGCCACGATCGCGGTGCTGGCCTGCGGCGTCGATACGGTCTATCCGCGCGGTCACGCGGAGCTGATCGGTCGCATCGCCGAACAGGGGCTCCTGGTAGGGGAGTTGCCGCCGGGCGACCATCCCACGCCGAGCCGGTTCATCCTCAGGAACCGGGTTATCGCCGCGCTCACCAGGGGGACCGTCGTGGTGGAGGCGGAGTACCGCAGCGGCTCGCTCGCCACCGCCCGCAGTGCGCAGAAGCTCGGTCGCTTCGTCATGGGAGTGCCGGGTCCGGTCACCAGCGGGCTGTCCTCGGGGGTGCACGAACTGCTGCGCGGCGAGGGGGTGCTGGTGACCGATGCCGCGGAAGTCACCGAACTGGTCGGCGACATGGGGGAGCTCGCACCGGCGAGGACCGGCCCGCTGCTGCCCAGGGACCTGTTGGATCCCATCGCGGCGCGCGTGTTGGAGGCGCTGCCGGGGCGGGGCGCGGCCGGAAGCCGTGACATCGCCCGCGAAGCAGGCACCACAGCCGATGAAGCGCTCGCCAGGTTGTACGAACTCCACTCGTTGGGGTTCGTTGAACGGCAAACGGAAGGCTGGCAGTTGGTATCGGACAGGACACAGACCGTCGACGCGCGGCGAGGCGGTGCTTGACCAGGGGCAATCGGGTGAAAAGGTGATGTCGCGGACTCCGGCGGACCCCCCGGCATCACCTCCTCGGCACCTCCTGGGTGGCGTCGAAGAGGCGTCGGAGAGACGTCGGCGTGCAGGTGCGATGACCTGACGATCGCGCCCCGCGATGGTCCAGTCACGCTACGCTCACCAGGATTCGGCTCAGAGATCGGCGCAGAATCACATCCCACGCAGTCCCAGCAGAACGGCTCAAGGCAACGAATGCCACAGCACACGTCCGGGTCTGACCGCGCGGCAGCACCACCCGCTGCCCGTGGCCATATGCGGCCCTCAGCGCCTTCGACGCTCGATGAGCTGTGGCGGTCGTACAAAGCCACGGGCGACAAACGGCTGCGCGAGCAGCTCATCCTGCACTACTCCCCACTGGTGAAGTATGTGGCGGGCCGGGTCAGCGTGGGGCTGCCGCCCAATGTCGAGCAGGCGGACTTCGTCTCCTCGGGCGTCTTCGGACTGATTGACGCCATCGAGAAGTTCGACATCGAGCGGGCCATCAAGTTCGAGACCTATGCGATCACCCGCATCCGCGGCGCGATGATCGACGAGCTGCGGGCCCTCGACTGGATTCCACGCTCGGTCCGGCAGAAGGCGCGCGCCGTCGAACGCGCCTACGCCACCCTGGAGGCCAAATTCCGGCGCACCCCTTCGGAGTGTGAGGTCGCTGCCGAGATGGGCATCGCGGTCGAGGAACTGCACGCCGTATTCAGCCAGTTGTCGCTGGCCAACGTGGTGGCGCTCGACGAGTTGCTGCATGTCGGCGGGGAGGGCGGCGACCGGCTGAGCCTGATGGACACGCTGGAGGACACCGCAGCGGACAACCCGGTCGAACTGGCCGAAGGCCGTGAGCTGCGCCGACTGCTGGCCCGCGCCATCAACACCCTCCCCGAGCGCGAGAAGACCGTCGTCACCCTCTACTACTACGAGGGGCTGACGCTGGCCGAGATCGGCCATGTGCTCGGCGTGACGGAGAGCCGAGTGAGCCAGATCCACACCAAGTCGGTTCTGCAGCTCCGGGCCAAGCTGGCCGACGTCGGCCGGTGATAGAAGCTGAATCGTCCCTGCCCGTGGTGGTGCGGCCGAGGCGGTTCCGTAAAGTGGCACCGTGCCAAGGATTCGAGCGGCCTCGGTGGCCGAGCACCGGACCATGCAGCGCAGCGCCCTGCTGGACGCGGCCCGCACTCTGCTGTCCGAGGGCGGTACGGAGGCACTGACCTTTCCGGCCCTCGCCGAGCGCACCGGCCTGGCGCGTTCCTCCGTCTATGAGTACTTCCGCTCGCGGGCGGCTGTGGTGGAAGAGCTGTGCACCGTCGACTTCCCGGTCTGGGCGGCCGAGATCGAGACCGCGATGGAACAGACCGCCGCTCCGGAGGGCAAGGTCGAGGCGTATGTGCGCCGGCAGCTCGCGCTTGTCGGTGATCAGCGGCACCGGGCCGTGGTTGCCATCTCCGCGAGTGAGCTCGACGCGGGCGCCCGCGAGAAGATCCGGGCCGCGCACGGCGGACTGATCGCCATGATCGTAGAGGCGCTCGAGGCGCTCGGGCATGAGCAGCCCCGGCTGGCGGCCATGCTGCTGCAGGGCCTGGTGGATGCGGCGGTACGCCGCATCGAACTGGGGGTGGCGGAGGATCCCCGCGCCATCGCCGACGCGGCCGTCGAGATGGTGCTGCGGGGCGTCCGGGGCTGAACCGGCCGCGACAGGCCCGGTGTGTCCAGATCGCTGCCGCGGTCAGCAGTACGGCGCCGACCGCGTCCGGCACCCCGGGGGGCGATGACCCGACAGGTACTGTCCGGGGTCCCGGAAGGACCGCGCTGCCGTCTCCCGGTCCGCTGACCGCCGGGGAGGCGCCCGCTGCTTCGGTCAACCGCACGGCTCCGGGCGCAGGGATCCCGGGCAGCGGAACGCCGAGCACCGGGAGCAGCCGGGACGGGCCGAGACGCAGCATCTCCGGCGGCAGCAACGACAGCGGGTCGAGATAGGTGTCCCCGCGCAGCAGACCCCAGTGCAGACATCCGGACGCACAGTGGAACGGCCCGTCCCCGAGCACCGCGACCACCTGGCCGGCGGCGACCCGGTCCCCCTTCTCGACCAGCGCCCGCACCGGCTGATAGGTCGTACGCAGCGGGGCGCCGGCCACGGAGATCGCGAGCACCCCGTGCCGCGCCACCTGTCCCGCGAACATGACCGTCCCCGGGGCGGCGGCCCTGACCGGTGCCCCCGGTGGTGCACTCAGATCGACGCCGCGGTGACCCGGTCCGTACGGTGAGGCGGGGGGAGCCCAGCCGTGCACGATCCGGGGGCGGCCGCCGATGGGCCAGCTGCGGTCGGCGGCGGGCACAGCTGCTGCCGGGGCGGCAGCGGACAGCACCGTGGTGAGCAGGGTGGCCAGCACCATCAGGTTCAGACGCATGGCAGAAACCGTCCCGCAGTGAACCGATCCGCGGGGATCATGGCCGGTATCTGTGGATGGCTCGTCGGTTGTGGACATCGCCGTCACCCTGCGCCCACCCGGTCCCGTACACTTCAGGTGGCGATCCGGGTCACCGGGTCGACTTCGCACGCCCCCCATCACCCCGTCTGCGGTCGGTGGACGCGCCACTCGGTCCCTTGTGGCACGGCGCGTAGGGGCGTCAGGCGCGGCGGCAACCCTGCAGTCGCGACAACCGAGCACCTCAAGGAGTACGGCCATGGCCGTCGTCACGATGCGGGAGCTGCTGGAAAGCGGCGTCCACTTCGGTCACCAGACCCGCCGTTGGAACCCGAAGATGAAGCGTTTCATCTTCACGGAGCGCAACGGCATCTACATCATCGACCTGCTCCAGTCGCTGTCGTACATCGACCGCGCCTACGAGTTCGTCAAGGAGACCGTCGCCCACGGCGGCTCCATCATGTTCGTCGGTACCAAGAAGCAGGCCCAGGAAGCCATCGCCGAACAGGCGACGCGGGTCGGCATGCCGTACGTCAACCAGCGCTGGCTGGGTGGCATGCTGACCAACTTCTCCACCGTCTACAAGCGTCTGCAGCGCCTCAAGGAGCTCGAGCAGATCGACTTCGAGGACGTGGCGGCTTCCGGCCTCACCAAGAAGGAGCTCCTGGTCCTCTCGCGTGAGAAGGCCAAGCTGGAGAAGACCCTCGGTGGTATCCGCGAGATGCAGAAGGTGCCCAGCGCCGTCTGGATCGTCGACACCAAGAAGGAGCACATCGCCGTCGGTGAGGCGCGCAAGCTCCACATCCCGGTCGTCGCGATCCTCGACACCAACTGCGACCCCGACGAGGTCGACTACAAGATCCCGGGCAACGACGATGCGATCCGTTCCGTCACCCTGCTCACCCGCGTGATCGCGGACGCAGTCGCCGAGGGCCTCATCGCCCGCTCCGGCGCTGCGGCCGGCGACCAGAAGCCGGGCGAGAAGGCTGCCTCCGAGCCGCTCGCCGAGTGGGAGCGAGACCTGCTCGACGGCGAGAAGAAGGCCGACGAGGCCGCTCCGGCCGCCGCCGAGGGCGAGAAGGCCGCCGAGGCCCCCGCCGCCGAGGCCGACAAGCCGGCCGAGGCCGCTGCCGAGGCCCCCGCTGCCGAGGCGCCCGCCGCCGAAGCCGCCCCGGCCACGGACGCCGAGCAGGCCTGACGCAGGCCCGACCTTTACCGGGCTTCACCGGTTCGGTAGTTGACGGCGGGGGCCCCAGGGCCCCCGCCGTTCACCCGTAAGATCTTTCAGACTTCGAGAGAGAAATTCACGATCATGGCGAACTACACCGCCGCTGACGTCAAGAAGCTCCGCGAGCTCACCGGCGCCGGCATGATGGACTGCAAGAAGGCGCTCGACGAGGCCGAGGGCAGTGTCGACAAGGCCGTCGAGGCGCTTCGCATCAAGGGCCAGAAGGGCGTCGCCAAGCGCGAGGGCCGCTCCGCCGAGAACGGCGCCGTCGTCTCCCTCATCGCCGACGACAACACCTCCGGTGTCCTCGTCGAGCTGAAGTGTGAGACGGACTTCGTCGCCAAGGGCGAGAAGTTCCAGGCCGTCGCCAACGCGCTCGCCGCCCACGTCGCAGCGACCTCGCCCGCCGACATCGCCGCGCTGCTGGCGTCCGAGATCGAGGCCGGCAAAACCGTCCAGGCGTTCGTGGACGAGGCCAACGCCAACCTCGGTGAGAAGATCGTTCTGGACCGCTTCGCCCAGTTCAGCGGCGCCTACGTGACCTCTTACATGCACCGCACCATGCCCGACCTGCCCCCGCAGATCGGTGTCCTGGTCGAGCTGGACAAGGCCGACGCCGAGCTCGCCCGCGGTCTCGCCCAGCACATCGCCGCCTTCGCGCCGAAGTACCTGGACCGCGATGACGTCCCGGCCGAGGTCGTCGAGGCCGAGCGTCGCGTCGCCGAGGAGACCACCCGCGCGGAGGGCAAGCCCGAGGCCGCCCTGCCGAAAATCGTCGAAGGCCGGGTCAACGGTTTCTTCAAGGAGGCCACCCTCCTCGGTCAGCCGTATGCGCTGGACAACAAGAAGTCCGTCCAGAAGGTTCTGGACGAGGCCGGTGTCACCCTGAAGCGTTTCGCGCGCATCAAGGTCGGCATCTGAGTCTGTACGCGATTCATCAAAGACCCCGATAGGGTCTGACGCAGTCGTTCGCGTCCGCGCCGGACGGCCGCAGATCTGACGAGGAGGCCATTGCCGCATAGGGAACCGCAAGGATCCACGGCAATGGCCTTCTTCGTATGTGCACGAGGAGACCCCATGGAACAGGCCGACAAAGGCGACAAGGCCGGGAAAGCCGATCGGAGTGACGGCGGCAAGAAGAACGGCCGCTTCATGCTGAAGCTGTCCGGTGAGGCGTTCGCCGGCGGCGGCGCTCTCGGCGTCGATCCCGATGTCGTACACGCCATAGCCCGCGAGATCGCCGCAGTCGTCCGGGACGGCGCGGAGATCGCGGTCGTCATCGGTGGCGGCAACTTCTTCCGCGGTGCCGAGCTGCAGCAGCGCGGCATGGATCGGGCACGCTCCGACTACATGGGCATGCTCGGAACGGTGATGAACTGCCTCGCCCTCCAGGACTTCCTGGAGAAGGAAGGCATCGACTCCCGGGTCCAGACCGCCATCACCATGGGACAGGTCGCCGAGCCGTACATCCCGCTGCGTGCCGTACGCCACCTGGAGAAGGGCCGCGTCGTCATCTTCGGCGCGGGCATGGGCATGCCGTATTTCTCCACCGACACCACCGCCGCTCAGCGCGCCCTGGAGATCGATGCCGAGGCGCTGCTCATGGGGAAGAACGGCGTGGACGGGGTCTACGACTCCGACCCGAAGAAGAATCCCGATGCGGTGAAGTTCGATGCGCTGGAGTACAGCGAGGTGCTCTCCAGGGACCTCAAGGTCGCCGACGCCACCGCCATCACTCTCTGCCGTGACAACAGTCTGCCCATCCTCGTCTTCGAGCTGCTCGCCACCGGCAATATCGCGCGTGCCGTCAAGGGTGAGAAGATCGGGACTCTCGTCAACGACCAGGGCACCCGGGCCTGAACACCGGGGGCGGGGCCGCCCGGAGGTGGACAAGAACCTGCCGGTCGGACACCGTGCAGGGCAACACGCGGATTTACTCCCGGGCCTTGAGTACGCAGGGCCCACTCAAGACATGCAGGAGCAAGTGGTGATCGAAGAGACCCTCCTCGAGGCCGAGGAGAAGATGGAGAAGGCCGTCGTGGTCGCCAAGGAGGACTTCGCCGCGATCCGCACCGGCCGTGCGCACCCGGCGATGTTCAACAAGATCGTGGCGGAGTACTACGGCGCACTGACCCCGATCAACCAGCTGGCCTCGTTCTCGGTTCCCGAGGCGCGGATGGCCGTGGTGACCCCGTTCGACAAGAGCGCGCTGCGGAACATCGAGCAGGCCATCAGGGACTCGGACCTCGGCGTCAATCCCAGCAACGACGGCAATATCATCCGGGTGACGTTCCCCGAGCTCACCGGCGAGCGCCGCAAGGAGTACACCAAGGTCGCACGGACCAAGGCCGAGGACTCCAAGATCTCGATCCGCTCCATCCGCCGCAAGGCCAAGGAGACGATCGACAAGTTCATCAAGGATGGTGAGGTCGGCGAGGACGAGGGCCGCCGCGCCGAGAAGGAGCTCGACGACACCACCGCGAAGTACGTCGCACAGGTGGACGAGCTGCTCAAGCACAAGGAAGCCGAGCTGCTCGAGGTCTGATGAACGACTCTTCCTGGAGTGTCCCGCCGAGCGGCAACTACGTCGGGGAATGGCGACAGGCCCCCGACCAGGGGCCTCTCCCGGCGGGTCCCGCGTACGGCGAGCGTGAAGCCGAGCAGACTCGGCCCATGCCCATCGTGCCCGACGCAGGCAGAGACGCCGAAGACCACGACCGTAACGATCGCGATCGGGGGGCTGCCGGGCCGAGTGGCCCCCCGTTCCGCGCCGAGATGCCGCAGGAGCCCATGTCCGCCCCGTCGCCGCCACCGGACAGTCCGGACAGGCCGGAGCGGCCCGAGAAGAAGAAGGCCGGCCGTGATCTGCGGTCCGCGATAGGGGTCGGTGTCGGACTCGGCGCGGTGGTGATCGCCTCCCTCTTCATCTGGAAGGCCGCCTTCGCCGGTGTGGTCGTGGTCGCGGTGGTGGTCGGCCTCTGGGAGCTCACCTCCCGCCTCGACGAACGCAAAGGCATCAAGGCGCCCCTGGTTCCCCTCGCGGTGGGTGGTGCGGCGATGGTCATCGCCGGATACGCCCGCGGCGCCGAGGGCGCCTGGATCGTCATGGCACTCACCGCGCTCGCCGTCCTGGTCTGGCGGATGACCGAGCCGCCCGAGGGATATCTCAGGGACGTCACAGCGGGGGTCTTCGCCGCCTTCTACGTGCCGTTCCTAGCCACCTTCGTGGCCCTGCTGCTCGCGGCGGACGACGGGCCGTGGCGGGTGCTCACCTTCCTGCTGCTCACCGTTGTCAGTGACACCGGGGCTTATGCGGTCGGCTGGCGTTTCGGCTCGCACAAGCTTGCGCCGCGCATCAGCCCGGGAAAGACCCGGGAGGGGCTGTTCGGCGCCATCGGCTTCGCGATGGTGGCGGGCGCGCTCTGCATGCAGTTCCTTATCGACGACGGTCAGTGGTGGCAGGGCCTGCTGCTCGGCTTCGCCGTCGCCGCCAGCGCCACGCTGGGAGATCTGGGCGAGTCCATGATCAAGAGGGATCTCGGGATCAAGGACATGGGTACGTTGCTGCCGGGCCACGGCGGAATCATGGACCGGCTCGACTCCCTGCTGCCCACCGCCCCGGTCGTCTGGCTGCTGCTCGCCCTGTTCGTCGGTTCCTGACACCGCCGCTGACCTGCCTGTTTCCTGTACGGGCAGCCGATGCACGCTTACCGAGGTCCCGCTGTCCACCGGACGGCGGGACCTCCGTCGCGTGTCTGCGACACTGGATGAACCATGCCTAAGCCCGGAGAACTCACTTTCGTCGCGCCCCGCGGGGCCAAGAAGCCCCCGCTCCACCTCGCCGACCTCTCGCCCGCCGAGCGTAAGGACGCCGTGGCCGAGACCGGCGAGAAGCCCTTTCGCGCCAAGCAGCTGTCGCAGCACTACTTCGCCCGGTACGCCCACGACCCGGCCGAGTGGACCGACATTCCGGCCGCGTCGCGCGAGAAGCTGCGGGCCGCACTGCTTCCCGAGCTGATGAGCGTGGTGCGGCACATCAGCTGCGACGACGACGCGACCCGTAAGACGTTGTGGAAGCTGCACGACGGCACGCTCGTCGAGTCGGTCCTGATGCGCTACCCGGACCGGGTGACGATGTGCATCTCCTCGCAGGCCGGCTGCGGTATGAACTGCCCCTTCTGCGCCACCGGACAGGCCGGCCTGGACCGCAATCTGTCGACCGCCGAGATCGTGCACCAGATCGTCGACGGGATGCGGGCGCTGCGGGACGGCGAGGTGCCGGGCGGGCCGGCCAGGCTCTCCAACATCGTCTTCATGGGGATGGGGGAGCCACTCGCCAACTACAAGCGGGTCGTCGGCTCCATCCGCCGGCTCACCGATCCGGAGCCCGACGGTCTCGGGCTCTCGCAGCGCGGGATCACCGTCTCGACCGTCGGCCTGGTCCCGGCGATGCTGCGGTTCGCCGACGAGGGCTTCAAGTGCCGCCTGGCGGTCTCGCTGCACGCGCCCGACGACGAGCTGCGGGACACGCTCGTCCCGGTGAACACCCGCTGGAAGGTCCGCGAGGTGCTGGACGCGGCCTGGGAGTACGCCGCGAAGTCGGGCCGCCGGGTCTCCATCGAGTACGCCCTCATCCGCGACATCAACGACCAGGCGTGGCGGGGCGACCGGCTCGGCCGCCTGCTCAAGGGCAAGCCGGTCCACGTCAATCTGATCCCGCTGAATCCGACTCCGGGGTCCAAGTGGACCGCCTCCCGCCCGGAGGACGAGAAGGCTTTCGTCGCGGCGATCGCCGCTCATGGCGTGCCGGTGACCGTACGGGACACCCGTGGCCAGGAGATCGACGGGGCGTGCGGGCAGCTGGCGGCGTCGGAGCGGTAGGGCCCGTGTAACGTGAGCCGTACATTTTCATATTCCGACAGGGGAGCGCCACAGCGCTGAGAGTGCGGCAGTCGTCGGGCCGCAGACCCTTTGAACCTTGCCCTCGGGTCCCGGGACGTTCCCGGTGTCCTGGATCCCGGGTAGGAAGTTCGGTCATTACTCAAGCTGTTGCGCCCTGCCCGTGTTCTGCGGGCAGGGCCGCGTCTCTTCCTGGATGCATCCCAGGAGGAAGTTCAGTGAGCACCACCAAGAAGCTGACGGTCACCGCGCTGGCCGCTGCGCTGGGCGTTTCGACGCTCGCCGCCTGCGGCAGCTCGGGCGGATCGGGCTCCTCGGCCGAGAAGTCGAAGACCGTGACCCTGGTCAGTCATGACTCCTTCGTCGCCTCTCCCTCAGTGCTGAAGGAGTTCACCAAGGAGACCGGCTACACCGTCCATGTCCTCAAGAGCGGGGACGCGGGCGCGGCGCTCAATCAGGAGATCCTCACCAAGGGCTCGCCGCGCGGCGATGTCTTCTTCGGCGTCGACAACACGCTGCTCTCCCGGGCGCTCGATCACGACCTGTTCACGCCCTACCGGGCCAAGGGCCTCGGACAGGTGCCCGCCGATGTGCAGCTCGACGCCAAGAAGCACCGGGTCACCCCCATCGACACCGGTGACATCTGCGTCAACTACGACAAGAAGTACTTCGCCGACCACAAGCTCGCTGTGCCGCAGAGCTTCGACGACCTGGTCAAGCCGGCGTACAAGAACCTCCTGGTCACCGAGAACGTGGCGACCTCATCGCCCGGTCTGGGCTTCATGCTCGGCACGGTGGCGAAGTACGGCGATGGGGGCTGGCAGGGCTACTGGAAGAAGCTCAAGGCCAACGGCGTGAAGGTGGTCGACGGCTGGGAGCAGGCGTACAACCAGGAGTTCTCGGGTTCGGCGGGAGGCAGGAAGGCCAACGGCGACCGTCCGCTGGTGGTCTCGTACGCGTCGAGCCCGCCGGCCGAGGTGGTCTACGCGAAGCCGCAGCCGAAGACGGCCCCGACGGGCGTCGCCACTTCCACCTGCTTCCGGCAGATCGAGTTCGCCGGTCTGCTGGACGGGGCGAAGAACCCGGCCGGCGGCAAAGCGCTGCTCGACTTTCTGATCAGCAGGAAGTTCCAGGAGGACATGCCGCTCAACATGTTCGTGGACCCGGTGACCAAGGGGGCCGCGCTGCCCGCCGCGTTCAAGAAGTTCGGGGCCCGGATCCCCGCTCCGCAGACGGTCGCGCCCGACACGATCGCCAAGAATCGTGACCAGTGGGTCAAGACGTGGTCCTCGATCGTCCTGTAGCGACCGCCGAACCCGGTAACGCGGAGGAGGCGCCGACGGGCAGCGGCTGGGCGAGGCTCGGCCTGATGGCCCTGCCCGTCGCGTTCTTCGCCCTCTTCTTCGCCTATCCGGTCGTGGCGATCGTCGGCCGTGGGCTCAAGGTCGGCGGGGCCTGGCAGTTCGGGCAGGTCGGTGAGGTGCTGGGCCGTGCCGACATCCTGCAGGTGCTGTGGTTCACCACCTGGCAGGCGGTGGCTTCGACCGCGCTCACCGTGCTGATCGCGCTGCCCGGTGCTTACGTGTTCGCCCGCTTCGAGTTCCCGGGCAAGCAGTTGCTGCGGGCGGTGGTGACGGTGCCCTTCGTGCTGCCCACCGTGGTGGTCGGTACGGCCTTCCTCGCCCTGCTGGGGCGCGGCGGGCTGCTGGACCAGATGTGGGGGGTCCGCCTGGACACCACGGTCTGGGCCATTCTGCTGGCCCACGTCTTCTTCAACTACGCGGTGGTCGTCCGCACCGTGGGCGGTCTCTGGTCGCAGCTGGATCCCCGCCAGGAGGAAGCCGCCCGGGTTCTCGGCCTGTCCCGGTTCGACGCGTGGCGGAAGGTGACGCTGCCCGCGCTCGCCCCTGCCGTGGCCGCGGCCGCGCTGATGGTGTTTCTCTTCACCTTCACCTCCTTCGGTGTGGTGCAGATCCTCGGCGGGCCGACCTTCTCCACGCTGGAGGTGGAGATCTACCGGGAGACCGCCGAGCTGCTCGACCTGCCGACCGCCGCCGTGCTGACGCTGGTGCAGTTCGTCGCGGTCGGTGCGATCCTCACCCTGCACGGGTGGATGGTACGGCGCGGCGAGAGCACGTTGGCCCTGGTGGATCCCGCGCAGACCGCCCGCCGACCGCGCGGTGCGGGGCAGTGGGGACTGCTCGCCGGGGTGCTCGCGGTGGTGCTCGTCCTGATACTGCTGCCGCTCGGCGTCCTGGTCGAGCGGTCGCTGGATGCCCCGGGCGGATACGGCTTCGCCTTCTACCGGGCGCTGCAGTCGCAGGGCGCGGGCGGCGGTACGTTCCTGGTGCCGCCGGCCGACGCGATCTGGAATTCGGTGCAGTACGCGCTGGCGGCGACCGCCATCGCGCTGGTCATCGGCGGCTTCGCGGCCACCGCGCTCACCCGCCCCCCGTCTCGGCTCCGCCCGACCGGAAAAACGTCCGTCGTCGGCCGGCTGGTGCGGGGGTTCGACGCGCTGCTGATGCTGCCGCTCGGCGTGTCGGCGGTAACCGTCGGCTTCGGCTTTCTGATCACCCTCGACAAACCGCCGCTGGATCTTCGCTCGTCCTGGATCCTGGTGCCGCTGGCCCAGGCGCTGGTGGGCGTGCCGTTCGTGGTGCGGACCATGCTGCCCGTACTGCGCGCGGTCGACGGGCGGCTCCGGGAAGCCGCCGCGGTGCTCGGGGCCTCGCCGTTGCGTGCCTGGCGTGAGGTGGATCTGCCGCTGGTACGGCGGGCACTGCTGGTCGCAGCGGGGTTCGCTTTCGCCGTGTCGCTGGGGGAGTTCGGGGCGACCGTCTTCATCGCCAGGCCGGACAAGCCGACCCTGCCGGTGGCGGTGGCCCGGCTGCTCGGAAGGGCCGGGGAGCTCAACTACGGACAGGCGATGGCACTGTCCACGATTCTGATGCTGGTGTGCGCCGTGTCGCTCCTGGTACTGGAACGTCTGCGCACCAACCGTTCGGGAGAGTTCTGATGCTGCAACTGGACGGTGTGACGGTGCGCTTCGGTGACCGGGTCGCACTCGACGCGGTGGACCTTGTGGTGGCCGAGCACGAGACCGTCTGTGTGCTGGGACCCAGTGGCAGCGGCAAGTCCACCCTGCTGCGGGTGGTGGCGGGGCTGCAGCATGCATCGTCGGGGCGAGTACTGCTGGGCGGCGCCGACCAGTCGGGGGTGCCGGTGCACCGTCGCGGCGTGGGCCTGATGTTTCAGGACCACCAGCTCTTCCCGCAGCGGGACGTCGGCGCCAATGTCGCCTTCGGGTTGCGGATGCGTTCGGTGTCCCGGGCCGAACAGGCCGCCCGCGCCGATGAGTTGCTGGAGCTCGTCGGGCTGCCCGGAGCTCAGCGGCGGGCCGTTGCGGCGCTCTCGGGTGGTGAGCAGCAGCGCGTCGCGCTGGCCCGCGCGCTCGCGCCGAGGCCCAGGCTGCTGATGCTCGACGAGCCGCTGGGGCAGCTCGACCGCAGTCTGCGGGAGCGGCTGGTCGTCGAGTTGCGGCAGCTGTTCGGCCGGCTGGGCACGACGGTGCTCGCCGTCACCCACGACCAGGGTGAGGCCTTCGCGCTGGCCGACCGGGTGGTGGTCATGCGCGACGGCCGGATCGCCCAGGTCGGCACACCGCTGGAGGTCTGGCAGCGGCCCGCTTCGGAGTTCGTCGCCCGCTTCCTCGGTTTCGACAATGTGGTGGTCGCGACGGTCACCGGGGAGGCGGCGGACACCCCGTGGGGCAAACTCCCGGTGCCCGAGGGCTCGCCGCAGGGGGAGCAGCGGCTGCTGGTGCGGCCGGCGGGCGTACGGTTCGTACCGGCCGACGAGGGCCTGCGCTGTGCGGTGCTGTCGAGGACTTTCCGGGGCAGCCATGTCGCCGTGCGACTGCGGCCGGAGCAGGGTCCGCCGCTGGAGGCCGAGTGTCCGCTGTTCCTGGCGCCGGACGCGGACGGGACGGTCGGGGTCGCCTTCGATGCCGGCGAAGTGGTGCTGCTGCCCGCCCGCTGAAGCGCGGCGATCATGGCCGATTATCGCCCTGGGGCGCCTGTCGCCGGTTGGTGCCGCACGGGGGCCTTTCTCCGTATGGAACGGCCCTAGCAGATGAACGATGCCGCATGTCAGATAGATCAAAGACGGCCTCATTAGGACAGTTTTGGTCGTTAACTGGTCAACAGGAAGCGGTATGTGACTGACTGTGTTCTCCTTGACTGGTTCTCGTGACCCATTGGCCGAATAACCGTGCAGGGGGGCCTGTCATGGACAACCGACTCGCATTACGCGCGACCGCGATGGAGGAACCCGGTTTCGATGTGGACCAGGTTCCGCTCTACTACTCCGCCAAGACGGCGGCGATCGTCCACAAGTACGGGCCCGGACCGCGCATTCACTTCCATGTCGGTCTCTTCGACCCGGGGCAGCCCCCCAACACCACAGTCGCCCAGCAGGTGATCCGGCGGCGGCTCGTCGCCTCGCAGGAGGCCATGGTGGCCCGGGCCGGCCAGCTGTGGGACGTGGCGGGCGAGCGGCCCGACGAGCTGCTGGACGTGGGCTGCGGACTCGGCGGCGGCTCGATCCACTGGGCTCAGCACCACGGTGCTTCGGTCACCGCGCTGACCATCGCCGGGGACCATGCTCCGCTGATAGCCGATTTCGCCCGGCAGGCCGGCGTCGGCGCGCTGGTCACCCCGCTGGTCGGCGATGTGCACGAGCTCGCCGCGGCCCGCCGGTACGACGCCGCGGTCGCCTTCGAGAGCTCCGGATACATGGACCGCGAACGGTTGTTCCAGGTGATGGCCCGGGCGCTCAAGCCCGGCGGCTGGTTCGGGGTCCAGGAGCACTTCCTGCGCCGCCCGGAGTGGACCGAGTTCATCGACGGGTATTACCACACCCGGCTCGGCACCCTGACCGAGTACATCTCGGCCGCCCGGTCGGCCGGCTTCGACCTGGAGCAGGACGAGGACGTCACCGACCAGGTCGCGGAGTTCTGGGTGCAGAGCATGGCGTGGTCGACCCTGGAGCTGGACCGGACCGCGGGTGCCGACGCGGCCCCCGTGCCACGGGAGCGGCTGACCGAATCCGCGCTGACCCACGGCAAGTTCTTCCGGGTCTGGCGGGACCGCAGCATCGAGACCCGCATTCTGCTGTTCCGGCTGCGGGGGGCCTGAGTTGGGCACCCGCGCTCCCGCCATAGGCTGGCGGCTCCCACCGTTCTACTGCCCCATCCAGCCGGCCGTTCACCCGGCCGCTGCGCGGCTGGAACCGCGCGCGCTGGCCTGGGCCGACGCTTTCGGCCTCTACCCCGACGAGGTCGAACGCGCCTGGGGCGCCGCCACCCACAGCACCGACTTCAGCTGCCGCGTCATCCCCGGTGGCGACGAGGAGCGGCTGCTGCTGTTCATCCACTGGAACCACTGGGCGTTCGCGCTGGACGACGTGGTCCACGACACCGGCGCGTCCACCACCACGGCGGCCTCGGTGGCCGAGTTCAACTCCCGGGTGGCCCGGGGCCTGGAGACCCCGGGCGCGGGCGGGCTCGGCCCGGGCCCGCTGTCGGCGGCCTTCGACGATCTGGTGCGGCGCACCCGTGCGGCGGCCGGCCCGTTCTTCTTCCACCTGATCTGCGAGGGCCTGCGGGACTGGCTGTTCGGCGCCACCTGGCAGGCGGCCAACACCGAACGCGGCCTGATGCCGAGCCTGGACGACTACGTCTCCATGCGGCCGTCGATCAACGGTACCCGCTTCTCCCTGGCCTGGAGCATGCTCGCGCAGGACATCGAGCTGCCGCCGCAGGACCTGTACGACGACCGGGTGCAGGCGCTCACCGACATCGCCGGTTACGTGGTGAGCTGCGACAACGACCTCTTCTCGTACGCGAAGGAGGACGATCAGGAGCAGCTGGAGCAGAACCTGGTGAACGTACTGGCGCAGGCCGGGCGTTGCACCCCCGCCGAGGCGCTCGCCGAGGCGGTCGGGCTGCGGGACCGGGCGATGACCCTGTTCCTGCGGTTACGCGAACAGACCGCCAGGGGAGCGGGAAGCGAGCTGCGCCGTTACCTGGAAGCACTCGGTCACTACATCGTCGGCTGTGTGCTGTGGATGAACGAGGCCCCTCGCTATGCGAGTCCGCGCAACCGTAACCCGCTGCCGGTGGCCGGCGCCGCCTGGGGCATCGAGCTCACCGACCGGCCCAGCGACCCGCGCACCGAACCGCCGCCGGTGCCTTCGGCGGCCTGGTGGTGGGCCCAGCTGGACCGGAACTGAACGTCCGGCCGCGCGACCGGTACCGCGGCCGCGCGGCCTTCGGAGGACAACGTCAGAAGGACATGGCGGCCAGCGCCTCCGGCACCTCGTCCACCGTGTCGACCAGGGCGATCCTGGACTCCATCGCGCGCCCCTCGGCCAGTGACACGAGCAGCGGCCAGGCCGGCAGTTCCTCGGTCCAGTGCCTGCGGTCGACCAGGACCATCGGGGCCGGCTCGCCGCGCGAACCGTAGTAGTTCGGGGTCGCGTTGTCGAAGATCTCCTGGACCGTACCGGCCGCGCCCGGCAGGAAGATCACACCCGCCGTGGAGCGCGCCAGCAGACCGTCCTCGCGGGTCGCGTTGGCGAAGTACTTGGCGATGTGGCCGGCGAAGGGGTTGGGCGGTTCGTGGCCGTAGAACCAGGTGGGAATGCCGATCGAGTCACCGCCGTCAGGCCAGCGGGAGCGCACCTCGAAGGCGGCTCGTGCCCAGTCGGAGACCGACGGGGTGAACGACGGTGTCTTGCCGAGGAGCTCGAGCGCCTCGTCCAGCATGCCGTCCCGGAAAGGCGCCGCGTAGGCGCCGAGGTTGGCGGCCTCCATGGCGCCGGGACCGCCACCGGTGGCGACCGTCAGGCCGGTGCGCGCGAGGCTGCGCCCCAGGCGGGCCGCTCCGGCGTACGGTGCGGTACCGCGGGCCATCGCGTGGCCGCCCATCACGCCCACCACCCGTGCGCTGTCGAGGTGTTCGTCGAGGGCGTCCGAGATCGCGTCGTCGTGGATCGAGCGGAGCATCGAGGCGAATATCTCGCCGTTGGCACTGGTCCGCTGGAACCAGGCGTAGGCCAGCGCGTCCGGAGTGGCCGGGTAGCCGCCGTCGGAAAGCCCCTCGAAGAGCTCGTCGGCGGAGTAGAGCAGACCGCGGTACGGCGCGAAGGGCAGGCCGGGAACGGGCGGAAAGACGAGCGCCCCGTCCGCACGGACCTTGGCCTCGGCCTCGGGGCGCATGGGGCAGCCGAGGAAGACGGCGTTCGCGCTGTCCGTCGACAGCAGGGCGTCCGTACGGCCCGTCAGGTCGACGGCCTGGACGCGGTAGCCGCCGAGCGGTCCGTGGGCGACGACCCGGTCGAACTCGTCGGGGGTCTCGATCTCGCGATCATGCTCAGCGGTGGTGGCCATCGGGCCATCGTAAGGGGGTAGCCGCTTCACCCCGAGAGGGGTACGGCAGCCAGCGCCGAGACGAGCGAAGTGACGGCGGCGACAAGAGCGAACAGAGCCGCCGCGCGGACCGTGGCCGCCGTCCGGAGCACCCCCGCGGCGGCGCACCCCCGCAGCAGCGCCGCCGTCTCATCGGCTCGGTCCTGCTTGGCCTCCAGGACAGCGGTGAGGAGCGAGGCCACTGTGCAGGTCACCACCACCCCGGCGCCGAGCGCGGTCACCGGGCCGAACAGGCGCGGGCCGTCGCCGCTGAGCGACGCCGCGGCGACGATTCCCGAGAGCACCGCGCACAGGATGCCCAGTGGGCGGCCGATCCGGCGGGCCTCGGTCTGCAGGACCCGTCCGGCGAGAAGTCGCACGCCGCCCGGGCGCACCGACTGCAGGACGCGGCCGCACAGGTGCGTCAGACCGGGCCCCGCCAGCGCGAGCCCCAGCGCGGTCAGTGTCCAGCCGGCCAGCACGCCGGCCGGACTCCCGTCGAAACGACCGGGGACCGGCAGCGGCGTTCCGCCGGGGTGCCGGCCGCTGTAGGTCTCGATCGCCAGGCCCACCGCGACCAGGGCGACACCCCAGGGCAGTCCGGTCGGCGCCGCGGCCGGCGGGGACCCGGCAGCCCGTGCGGGGTCGTCCGGCGCCGCGGTGCGCGGGCGGAGGATCCAGGAGCTGATCGCCGTCGCGGCGAGCGGGACCACGGCGAGCAGCGTGATCACGGCGGCCCACGGGAGCGGGGCGCCGGCGCCCAGCAGACGGGGGGCCGCACCGTCGAAGGGCAGCCCGCTGAGGTCGCCCCGCAGATGCAGGAAGACCAGCAGCGCGACCACACTGCCCAGCGTGCAGGAGAGCGCCGTGGAGGCGGCCGAGAGCGCGGCGATTCCGAAGGGGCCGAGCCCGGCCGCCGTCATGCCCGCGCGCGGCCGGGCGCTGGGGTCCGTGCGGGCCACCGAGACGGCCAGATACACCGCTGCCGTCAGCGGGACCAGGCACCAGAGCAGATGCAGTTGGGCTCCCGACGAGCGCGTCGGGTGTCCCGCCGCGTACCCGAGCGAGGCCAGCAGCAGGAATCCGGCTCCCGCCGATGCCGCGGCGACCGTCAGACGCCGCAGCAGCACCAGCGGCTCGGCGCCGCGGACTAGACGGAGAGCGAGCACTCGGCGCGGCCTCCCCTGTCGGCTTCGTCGGAAGCCCCGAGCGCGGTGACACGGCGACCGTCCTGCAGCCCGATCGTCCGGTCGGCGTGCGCCGCCACCTCGGCGTCCTGGGTGGCGACGACGACGGTGATGCGGTGGGTGCGTGCGGCGGTGGTGAGCGTACGCAGCACCTGGGCGCCCTCCGCGCGGTGCAGCGCGGCGGTGGGTTCGTCGGCGAAGAGCACCGACGGCATGGCGACCAGCGCCCGCGCCACCGCGACCCGCTGCCGCTGTGCCTGGAGCAGGGCGTGCGGACGCTTGCGGGCGAGCATCCCGACGTCGAGACGCTCCAGCCACTCGGCGGCGGCGTGTTTGGCCGCGCGGTGCGATGTGCCCTTCAGCAGCAGCGGCAGGGCGGCGTTCTCCCAGACGGTCAGTTCCGGTACCAGCCGGGGCTCCGGGTCGATCCAGCTGAAACGGTCCAGCC
This sequence comes from Streptomyces sp. NPDC051322, assembly GCF_040689485.1. NCBI lineage: Bacteria > Bacillati > Actinomycetota > Actinomycetes > Kitasatosporales > Streptomycetaceae > Streptomyces > Streptomyces sp. NPDC051322. Next base: position 334,377 of record NZ_JBFBAK010000008.1, read on the forward strand.
GCAGCCGCTCGCGGGCCATCGGTCGCAGGGTGTGCACCGGGCTGCTGTTGAACCACACCTCGCCCTGCTGCGGTACGAGCTGCCCCGACAGACACCGCAGCAGCGTCGTCTTGCCACTGCCCCGCGGTCCGAGGACGGCGACGATCTCTCCCTCGCCCACCCCGAGCGAGACATTGGTGAGCGCGGGCGAGCCGCGGTGGGAGTAGTGCGCGTTACGCGCCCAGAGCACGTCGTTGTCCGGCGGGGCCACCATGGCGGAACACCTCGGTTCAGATCTGATATCCGGGCCCCGTTCGGGGCCCGGAAACGGAGCCGATCGGTCACTGGGCACCGTAGGTACTCGGAACCGGGGTGGCGGACAGCGCGCGGCCCGGCCGCCCCCGTATCCACTCGTACGGGTGCAGCCGGGCCGTGTGTTCAGCTGATCAGAGCTTCGCCCAGGCGTCGGAGAGGACCACCCGCAGGATCGACTCGATCTCGTCGAACGTCGACTGGTCGGCGATCAGCGGCGGGGCGAGCTGCACGACCGGGTCGCCGCGGTCGTCGGCCCTGCAGTACAGACCGTTCTCGAAGAGGCCCTTGGAGACGGCGTTGTAGAGGATCCGCTCGGTCTCCTCCTCGTTGAAGGTCTCCTTGGTGGCCTTGTCCTTCACGAGTTCGATCCCGTAGAAGAAGCCGTTGCCCCGGACGTCGCCGACGATCGGCAGGTCGTGCAGCTTCTGCAGCGTCGACAGGAAGGCGCCTTCGTTGTCGAGGACGTGCTGGTTCAGCCCCTCGCGCTCGAAGATGTCCAGGTTGGCCAGGCCGACGGCGGCGGAGACCGGGTGCCCGCCGAAGGTGTAGCCGTGCAGGAAGGTGGCGCCGCCCTGCCGGTAGAACGGCTCGGCCAGCCGGTCCGAGACGATGCAGGCGCCGATCGGGGAGTAGCCCGATGTCATGCCCTTGGCGCAGGTGATCATGTCGGGTATGTAGTCGAACTTGTCGCAGGCGAACATCGTGCCCAGGCGGCCGAAGGCACAGATGACCTCGTCCGAGACGAGCAGCACGTTGTACTTGTCGCAGATCTCGCGCACCCGCTGGAAGTAGCCGGGCGGAGGCGGGAAGCAGCCGCCCGCGTTCTGCACCGGCTCCAGAAAGACGGCGGCGACGGTGTCGGCGCCCTCGAAGAGGATCTCCTGTTCGATCTGGTCGGCGGCCCAGCGGCCGAAGGCCTCCGGGTCGTCGCCGTGGATCGGGGCCCGGTAGATGTTCGTGTTGGGGACCTTGTGCGCACCGGGGACCAGCGGCTCGAAGGGTGCCTTGAGACCCGGCAGGCCGGTGATCGACAGGGCCCCGGCCGGGGTCCCGTGGTAGGCGACCGCACGGGAGATGACCTTGTACTTGGTGTGGTTGCCGGTGAGCTTGTGGTACTGCTTCGCCAGCTTCCAGGCGGTCTCCACCGCCTCGCCGCCGCCGGTGGTGAAGAAGACCTTGTTGAGGTCGCCGGGTGCGTGCTGGGCCAGCCGCTCGGCCAGCTCCACGGCCTTCGGGTGGGCGTAGGACCAGATCGGGAAGAAGGCCAGCTCCTGGGCCTGCTTGTACGCGGTCTCGGCGAGCTCGTGCCGGCCGTGTCCGGCGTTGACCACGAACAGGCCCGCCAGGCCGTCGAGGTAGCGCTTGCCCTTGTCGTCGTAGATGTAGGTGCCCTCGCCACGCACGATGGTGGGAACGGGCGCGTTCTCGTACGACGACATGTCGGTGAAATGCATCCACAGGTGGTCGTACGCGGTCTGGCTGAGGTCCTTGCTCATGACTATCGGGTGCCCCACTGGTAGGTCTGCTTCTTCAGCTTGAGATAGACGAAACTCTCGGTGGCGCGCACTCCGGGGAGCGCGCGGATCCGCTTGTTGATCAGTTCGAGCAGATGGTCGTCGTCCTCGCAGACGACCTCCACCATGAGGTCGAAGGAACCCGCGGTCATCACCACGTAATCGACCTCGTTCATCGTGGCCAGCTCATCGGCGACCGGATCGAGATCGCCCTCGACCGTGATGCCGACCATGGCCTGACGCCGGAAACCCACGGTGAGCGGGTCGGTGACGGCGACGATCTGCATGACACCTTGGTCCTGCAGCTTCTGGACGCGCTGGCGCACGGCCGCCTCGGAGAGGCCGACGGCCTTGCCGATCGCGGCGTACGGACGCCTGCCGTCCTGCTGGAGCTGTTCGATGATTGCCAGGGAGACGGCGTCGATCGGAGAAGTGCCGTTCCCGTTCCTGGGTTCTGCGCTACGACTGGCCACGCCCACACTCTGCATGAGACCTCGCCCGTCACGCAAGCCCAAAGCGATGAAATTCGTTGTCTGACGGCTCTTGGAGAACTGAATCCGAAGTTGACAGCGGCCGGGTATGTCGAAAGCGTCACCTCTGCGACTAGGGTGGAAGTCTCACCCACTGGACATCTGAGAGGGAGGGGTGGCTGTGACCACCGAGCTGCGCCGGCTGCGTAACTACATCGACGGAGACTTCCGGGACGCCGCTGACGGGCGGACCATTGACGTGGTCAATCCGGCGACCGGCGAGGCGTACGCGACGTCGCCGCTCTCCGGCCAGGCGGACGTCGACGCCGCCATGGACGCCGCCGCCGCGGCGTTCCCGGCCTGGCGCGACGCCACGCCCGCGGAGCGTCAGCGGGTCCTGCTGAAGATCGCCGACGCCTTCGAGGAGCGGGCCGAGGATCTGATCGCCGCCGAGAGCGAGAACACCGGGAAGCCGATCGGGCTGACCCGGACCGAGGAAATCCCGCCGATGGTGGACCAGATCCGCTTCTTCGCGGGCGCCGCACGGCTGTTGGAAGGCCGTTCGGCGGGGGAGTACATGGAGGGCATGACCTCCATCGTCCGCCGTGAGCCGGTCGGCGTCTGTGCGCAGGTGGCGCCCTGGAACTACCCGATGATGATGGCCGTGTGGAAGTTCGCCCCGGCGTTGGCCGCGGGCAACACCGTGGTGCTCAAGCCGTCCGACACCACTCCGGCCTCCACCGTGCTGATGGCCGAGATCATCGGCGCCATCGCCCCCAAGGGCGTCTTCAACGTCGTCTGCGGAGACCGGGACACCGGTCGCGCGATGGTCGAGCACAAGGTGCCCGCGATGGCTTCCATCACCGGTTCGGTCCGTGCCGGGATGCAGGTGGCGGAGTCCGCGGCGAAGGACGTCAAGCGGGTTCATCTGGAACTGGGCGGCAAGGCACCCGTCGTGGTCTTCGAGGACGCCGACATCGCGAAGGCCGTGGAGGACATCTCGGTCGCGGGCTTCTTCAACGCGGGCCAGGACTGCACGGCGGCCACCCGGGTGCTGGTGCACGAGTCCATCCACGACCAGTTCGTGACGGAGCTGGCGAAGGCGGCGGCCGGCACCAAGACCGGGCACCCGGACGACGAGGACGTGCTGTTCGGCCCGCTGAACAACGCCAACCAGCTGAAGCAGGTCAGCGGGTTCATCGACCGGCTCCCCGCGCACGCCAAGGTGGAAGCGGGCGGCGAGCGGGTGGGCGACAAGGGTTACTTCTACGCCCCGACCGTGGTCTCCGGGCTCCGCCAGGACGACGAGATCATCCAGCAGGAGGTGTTCGGCCCGGTCATCACCGTGCAGTCGTTCCGCGACGAGGAGCAGGCGCTCGGTTATGCCAACGGCGTGGAGTACGCGCTGGCTTCGTCGGTGTGGACCAAGGACCACGCCCGGGCCATGCGGATGTCCAAGAACCTGGACTTCGGCTGCGTCTGGATCAACACCCACATCCCGCTCGTCGCCGAGATGCCGCACGGCGGATTCAAGAAGTCCGGCTACGGCAAGGACCTGTCGGCGTACGGCTTCGAGGACTACACCCGCATCAAGCACGTGATGACGTCCCTGGACGGCTGAGCGGGCGGACCCTTACCGCCCAGAATCAGCGCCGGCGCATCAGTGCCCGCCGGTCCGTTCGGGTGGATCTTCCGTCCTGGGGCGGGCGCGTACGTGTGCGCGCTCGCCCTGGGCGCCGAAGAGGCTGAGGAATTCGACCGGTTCGGCATCGGCGGCCCGGAACCAGTGCGGCACACGGGTGTCGAACTCGGCCGCTTCTCCCGGTGAGAGCGTGAGATCCCGCTCGCCGAGGACGATCCGCAGCCGCCCGTTGAGGACATAGAGCCACTCATAGCCCTCATGGGTCTGGGGATCGGGTTCCCTACGGCGGCTGCCGGACGGGATCACCAGTTTGTATGCCTGGATGCCGCCTGCTCGCCGGGTCAGCGGCACCATCGTCATGCCGTGGCGGATGACCGGGCGCAGATGGATGCGCGGGTCGCCGGTCGGCGGCGCTCCGACGAGTTCGTCGAGCGTGACGCCGTGTGCCCTGGCCAGTGGGAGCAGGAGTTCCAGGCTCGGCCGACGGGTGCCGGACTCCAGCCGGGACAGCGTGCTCACCGAGATGCCGGTCGTAGCGGACAGGTCGGCCAGCGTGATGTCGCGCTGCCGGCGCAGCGCGCGCAGCCGCGGGCCGACCACGTTCAGCGCTTGGTCCAGGTCATCGTTCATGACCATCAGTTTGCCAGACCGGCAACGAAGCTTGCGGTATTGGCGCGGTCCTCGCATGGTCGTCGTGGAGGTGGTCACGGTGACCGATCGGCTGATGGACGGCTATGACGTAGTGGTGCTCGGTGGCGGCGCCGCCGGGCTGAGCGGGGCGCTGATGCTGGCGCGGGCCCGGCGGTCGGTGGTGGTGATCGACGCCGGAGCCCCGCGCAACGCCCCGGCCACGGGCGTGCACGGGCTGCTGGCCCGGGAAGGAATACGGCCGGCCGAGTTGCTGGAGCGGGGCCGGACGGAAGTCCGGGGCTACGGCGGCCACGTGGTGTCCGGGGAGGTCGCCGCCGTGACACGTGAGGGCACGGAACCGTTCGAAGTGACGCTGGCCGACGGCAGGTCCGTGCGGGCCCGTCGCCTGTTGGTGGCTACCGGACTGGTCGACGAGTTGCCGGACGTGCCGGGGCTGCGCGAGCGGTGGGGCCGGGACGTGCTGCATTGCCCCTACTGCCACGGCTGGGAGGTCCGGGACCAGGCCATCGGGGTGCTGGCCAGTGGTCCGATGTCGGTGCACCAGGCGTTGCTGTTCCGCCAGTGGAGCGAGGATGTCACGTTCTTCTCCCACACCATGCCGCTGCCGACCGGCGAGGAGAGGGAGCAGTTGACCGCACGCGGGATCCGCGTGGTGCACGGTGAGGTGGCGTCCCTGGAGATCGCCGGCGATCGTCTGGTGGGCGTACGGCTGAGTGACGGCACGGTGGTGAGCCGCGAGGCACTGGCGGTCGCACCACGGATGGTGGCGCGGACCGGTTTCCTCCGCGCGCTCGGGTTGACAGCGCGGGAACACCCGTCGGGCGTCGGTGAGTTCGTCTCCTCCGATGCGACCGGCCGTACGGACGCCAGCGGGGTGTGGGTGGCGGGCAACGTCACCGACCCCGCCGCCCAGGTCGGAACGGCTGCCGCGGCGGGCGCTGCCGCAGCAGCCCAGATCAACGCCGACCTGGTCGCCGAGGAGACCCGCCAGGCGGTGGCCGACCGGGCCGCCTCCGAAGAATTCGGAAAGGCCTTCTGGGAAGAGCGTTACCGCGGCCAGCACGCCCCGGCCGACGGCAGGCAGCCCAATCCGCAGTTGGTGACGGAGACCGGAGAGCTGGCCCCCGGCACCGCACTGGACGCGGGCTGCGGCGAGGGAGCCGACGCCATCTGGCTCGCCTCGCACGGCTGGCGGGTCACGGCCGTGGACATCGCCGACGCCGCGCTGCGGCACGCTCGGAAGCACGCCGAAACCCTCGGCGGCGACATCACGAGCCGGATCGACTGGGTACAGGCCGATCTGACCGGTTGGGTGCCCCCGGAGGAACACTTCGATCTGGTCTCCACCCACTACGTGCATGTGGCTGCGGACCGTGCGGCACTGTTCCGCCGGCTGGCCGCATCGGTCGCGCCGGGCGGCACGCTGCTCATCGTCGGCCACCAGTCAGGTGATGCCGAGACCGCCGCCCCGCACGCATCCTCGGCGGTGCACTTCACCGCCGAGGAGATCGCGGCCGACCTCGACCCCGAGCGGTGGGACATCGCCGTCACCGAGGCCAGAACCCGGTCGGCCCCCACCCATGACGGCCACGAGGTCACCCTCCGCGACGCCGTCGTCCGGGCCCGAAGGCGTCCATGACCGCGGGCCGGGCGGCGTCAGGGTTTGCGGGCGACCGCTCCGAACTGGGCGACGTCCGGCCCGTCCGCCACCCTCCCGCTGCGCCACCGGGCGCACGACACGATGCCCGGATCCAGGAGTTGCAGGCCTTCGAAGAAGGTGGCGAACTCCGCGCGGCTGCGGGCCGTGATCGGCGGAGTGGCGTTCTCGTTCCAGAAGCGCATGGCGTCCTCGTTGCCCTCGCCGCCCAGTTCCAGTGTGGGGTGGGTGATCACCAGGTGACTGCCGGACGGCACGGCAGCCATCAACGCCTGTACGGATCGCCGGGCCTCGGCGGTGTCCAGGACAAAATTCAGGACGCCCAGGAGTATCACCGCCACCGGCTGCCCCAGGTCCAGCGGCGGCTGCGCCGACCGGAGGATCTTCTCCGGGTGCCGGACATCCGCTTCGACGTAGTCGGTGACCCCTTCCAGGCTGCTGGTCAGCAGTGCCCGGGCATGGGCCAGCACGCTGGGGTCGTTGTCCACGTACACCACCCGCGCCTCGGGTGACACCCGCTGGGCGACCTGGTGGGTGTTGTCCGCCGTCGGCAGGCCGGTGCCGATGTCCAGGAACTGGCGCAGTCCCACCTCGCGCGTCAGATGTTCCACCACCCGGCCGAGGAAGGCCCGGTCGGCGCGGGCCACCTCCCCGATGCTCGGGAACATGCCCGCGACCTGGTCGCCCACGGCCCGGTCCACCGGGTAGTTGTCCTTGCCGCCCAACCAGTAGTTCCACACCCGGGCGTTGTGCGCGATGTCGGTCCTGATCCTGTCGGGCATTTGCTGCTGCACTCCTTCGCCAGTGGTCCACGTCATTGTGTCCCACGCACTCGGCGGGCAGGCGGGCGGACAGGCGGACCGGAGGATCCCGCGGTGCGGCGGGCCGGCCTCAGTCGGACGACGGGGTGCCGAAGGTGGCGACCACGATCTTCATGGCGGTCGGGTTCATTTCCTCGCCCTTCGCGTCCGTCCCGTTCACGCTGTAGACGAGGGTTCTGGAGAGATCACGGGTGGCCGCGAGCACTGTGTCGTATCCCCATCGTGCACCCGTTTTCGCCCATACCCGGCGTCCGCCGAGAGTCACCGTGGAAAGCCCCGAGCTGTACTCCGCTTCGCCCTTCTCCAGATGAGGCAGCGTGAACATCTCCTCCAACTGAGGTTCGGGTACGACGTGTCCGCGGAACAAGGCGCGGGTGAAACGCTCCAGGTCGGCGGTGGTGGAGATGAGGTCTCCGGACGCCGGGGTGTCCGTAGCGCCCCATACGCTGACGTCGCGCAGTTCGGACGTACCGTCGGGGCGCTGATAAACCTGATAGCCGTGGTTGTGCGGGCCGTGAATACGCGGGTCGGCGCCCGGGAACGACGTGCCGCGCAGGCCCAGCGGCCGCAGAATGCGCCGGGTGACCTCGTTCGCATAGGAGTCGTGGGTGATCCGCTCGATCAGCACCCCGGCAACGGTGTAGCCGATGTTGTCGTACTTCTGCTGCGTGCCCGGGGCGAACAGCGGTTTCCTGGCCACCGAGGAGGCCACCAGCTCCTGCGGGGTGTGCAGGTCGAATCGGTGCTGATACCACTCCTCCTCGGTGTCTCCCGGCAAGTCCGAGGACGGCAGCCCGCTGGTGTGGTTCAGCAGCTGACGCACGGTCACGTGCCGGTACGCCGCCGGTATCAGGTCGGGCAGATAGTGCCGAACGCTTCGGTCGAGATCCACCCGGTGCTCGGAGGCCAACTGCAGGACGACGGCGGCCGTGAAGACCTTGGTCACCGAACCGGCCCGGAACCGGGCATCGGGGTCGGCCGCACGGCCGGACGCCAGGTCATGCACGCCGGCGCTGCCCCGCAGGCTGCCGCGCGTGCCTCCCACCCTGACGAGTGCGGCCGTGGTGTCTCCGTTCGGCAGATCGGAGAGCGCGTCGCAGAGGGCCCCGGTGCTCCGGCACCGGGGTGCCGGGGCAGAGGTGGGCGATCCGGCGAAAGCGGGGACGGCGGTGCCGGCCGTGAGCCCCAGGGCGAGGGTGGCGGCCAGCACGGCCGCGGCACGGGCGGGCCGCCCGGCCCGGCCGGCCCGTGCGGTGCCGGAGGGGGTGCTGGTACGGCAGGTGCGGACGCGGGTACGCGGGCTCATCGGGGCTCCGGGGCTTGATGGCTGTCGTCCTGACCCGCACCATCCTGATGATGACCCGTGCCCGCCGGATCCTCTTCCCGGGCGACTCCACCCGGACCCACCCAGGACATCGAACCCCGTGCGTGTCAGGGGAGTTGCTGGGGACTCCCCCCTAGGGGTGCGGCGGTCCGCAGCAGATCGGCCAGCACGTCGATGCGGTTGGTCGTGATCGAGTCGACGCCCCGCCGGATCAGCCGCCGCATGGTGCGTCCGGTGTCGGCGGTCCACGCGGAGACCAGCAGCCCGTCCCGGTGAGCACGGTCGCACAGCTCCGGACTCACCAGCCCGAAACGGTAGTTGAGCCAACGCGGTCTCACCGCTTCGAGGAGCACCGGACGCGGTGGGGCGAGCGACGTCCACGTCATGGCGATCTCGGCGGCCGGATCGGTCCGGCGCACCGCGAGCATCGCGTCCGCGCCGGCGCAGTAATACACGCGGTCGGCGGCGCCGCACTCATGGACGACGCCGACGACCTTCCGGGCGTCGGCATCCGAGGCGTTCGGCAGGTCGATCATGACGCGGTGGTCGCCGACTGCCGACAGCACCGCGCGGAGCGACGGCACGCCCTCCGCGGTCAGCCTCCGCAACTCGTCGGCGGAGACCATGACGAGCGGACGGGCATGACCCCAGAGCCGCTCCAGCGTCGGATCGTGCAGAAGTACCGCTTCTCCGTCCGCGGTGAGTCGTACGTCGACCTCCACAGCGTCCGCACCCCGCTCCAGCGCCGAGCGGATGGAGGGCAGGGTGTTCTCGCGGACACGGTAGGGGTCGCCCCGGTGGGCCACAGCGGTGACGGTGCGCATGCCGTCATCTTCGCGGGCACGACGGGGCGCGGCTACTTCGGCAGCCAGGTCGCGGTGTACGCGTCGATCTCGGCGGTGAGCTGCGCTTTGCCCGTCTCGTCCAGGAACGACGCCTGTACAGCGTTCTTCGCGAGGGCGGCGGTGCCCTGCTCGTCCAGGTCCAGGAGGCGCGCGGCGATCAGGTACTCGTTGTTGAGATCGGTACCGAACATGGGCGGGTCGTCACTGTTGACGGTGACCAGGACGCCCGCGTCCACCATCTCCTTGATCGGGTGCTGGTCGAGCGTGGCGACGGCGCGGGTGGCGATGTTGGAGGTCGGACAGACCTCGAGCGCGATGCGGTGCTCGGCGAGGTAGGCGAGCAGCTCGGGGTCCTGGACGGCGCTGGTGCCGTGACCGATGCGCTCGGCGCCCAGCTGGTGCAGAGCGTCCCAGATGGTCTGCGGTCCCGTCGTCTCGCCGGCGTGCGGCACCGAGTGCAGGCCGGCCGCGATCGTCCGGTCGAAGAACGGTTTGAACTGCGGTCGGCCGACCCCGATCTCCGGTCCGCCGAGGCCGAACGAGACCAGACCTTCGGGGCGCAGGTCCAGCGCGAGCCGGGCGGTCTCGACCGCCGATTCGAGACCGGCCTCACCGGGGATGTCGAAGCACCAGCGAAGTATGGTGCCGAGCTCCGCCTCGGCTGCCTTGCGGGCGTCCTCGATCGCCTCCATGAAGGCCTGCTCGGGGATCCCCCGGCGGACGGAGGAGTACGGGGTGATGGTGAGCTCCGCGTACCGGATGTTCTGCCGTGCCATGTCGCGTGCGACCTCGTAGGTCAGCAACCGGACGTCCTCCGGCGTGCGGATGAGATCCACCACCGACAAGTACACCTCGATGAAGTGACCGAAGTCGGTGAAGGTGAAGTAGTCGGCGAGCGCCTCCGGGTCGGAGGGGACCACGGAGTCGGGGTGGCGAGCGGCGAGTTCGGCGACGATGCGGGGGGAAGCGGATCCGACGTGGTGCACGTGCAGCTCGGCCTTGGGTAGCCCCGCAATGAACGGGTGCAGATCGGTCATCAGGGTCCTCCGGTGTGCGGTGCGCTCTGTCGGTTCGCCGATCATCGTATGCGGGGTGCGCGGGGCTGCGACCGCACGCTCTAGCATGACGAGCCAAGGATGGGGGAGGCCCAATGCCAGACAATGCACAGCGCCCTTCAGGGGATCAGGGGCCGAAGGACCCATGGGCTCCGCCGGAGCACAAGGTGCCGTTGGAGAAGTCGCAGTCATCGCCGGCCACCCCGGCGCACGACCAGCCGACGGTCTCGGGCGCGGGGAACCAGGGGGCGCCGGCGGACGCGGTGCCCGGACAGCCGGTACACGGACAGCCGGTCCCGGGGCAGCCGGCGCCCGGATATCCGGGCGCTCCGCCCGCACCGCCGGGGTTCATACCGCCGCCGCCGATCGCACCGAACGGTCCGGGCCAGAATCCGCCCGGCGCCTATGGCTACCCGTCGTACCCGGGTGCCGTGGCGGGCGGGCAGCCGCCTGGTTACCCCGGCTACCCCGGTTATCCGGGCTACGGCCCGCAGGGTGGCTGGAACACCATGCAGCAGGGGCCGGCGAACGGCTTCGGCGTGGCCGCGCTGGTGCTCGGCATCGTCGGTGTGGTCATCTTCTGCGCCTGGGGGCTGGGCATCATCGTCGGTTCCCTCGCCCTGATCTTCGGCATCCTCGGCCGGAAGCGCGCTCGGCGCGGCGAGGCGAACAACGGCGGTATGGCGCTCGCCGGGATCATCCTCGGTTCCATCGGGATCGTCGTCAGCGCGGTTGTCCTCGGCTTCATCATCTGGGCCCTCCAGCACGACGACAACAACAACTCCGACCCGTACGACTACGGCGACGACACGTATTCCAGCGTGCTGGTCATCGGGACGGGCCGGTAGCACCCCGCAGCCGTGCCCTGGCGTCCATGAGGGCGAACCCCAGCAGATTGAGACCGCGCCAGCGGTCCGGCTGCTGGGCCCGCTCGTCGTCCGCGGGCTGGGCCCCGCTCGTCGTCCGCGGCCGGCCCGATGCCCGGGACCCGGTCCAGCGGGCCGGCCTCGACCGGCACTCGGTCCCCGGTGGCCGGCAGAAAGTCGCGCACCAGCCGTCCGGCTCTCTCGGCCGGCGCCGGGTTCGCCGCGCCAACGGCCAAGCGCTCCGCTTCGCTGTCGCCGAAGAGCAGGGCCTTGCCGGCCATCATCCAGTGCTCCGCTGTCGCGTACCGCACGCCGTCGACCGTGCAGGGCGACTCCCACCACTTGCTGAGGCAACTCGCCCCGATCCTGCCGTCCCGCCGGGGCGCGTGCCCCCAGAAGCTCAGAAACACGGGAGTCCGGCAGCCGCCACGGACAATCCGTCGTGGATTTGCCTGTCGAGACGACAGATGGTCGACCGATTCCGTCGCGTAACCAAAAGGAAACAACGGAATCACTTGTTGCTAAGTCATTGCTCTGCCAGGATCGGCACTCAATTCGAGCTTGGGCTACGGACTGTGTGAGGGTGGACGGAGCGTGACGGTGAACGGCTTCCAGGTGCACGACCGGTTCGCGGCCGGTGCGCAGTACATCGGCGGGCGGTTGCGGCCCGGTACCTCGGGGGACGTCCAGGACGTCGTTGACCCCGCGACCGGCGGGACGGTCTTCAGTTACCGGCTCGCCGGGGCCGCCGATGTCGATGCCGCGGTGGCGGCGGCGAGCGCCGCCTTCCCCGGCTGGGCCGCCGCCACCCCGGGCGAGCGCTCCGACGCGCTGCACCGCTTCGCGGGCGTACTGGCCGACCGGGCCGAGGAGTTCGCGTATGCCGAGTCGCTCCAGTGCGGCAAACCGATCAAGCTCAGCCGGGAGTTCGACGTTCCCGGCACCGTGGACAACGCCTCCTTCTTCGCGGGGGCGGCGCGTCACCTCCAGGGCCAGTCGGCAGGCGAGTACAGCAGCGACCACACCTCGTACGTACGCCGTGAGCCGATCGGCGTCGTCGGATCCATCGCGCCCTGGAACTACCCGCTCCAGATGGCCGCCTGGAAAGTCCTTCCGGCCGTCGCGGCAGGCAACACCATCGTGCTCAAACCCGCCGAGATCACCCCGCTCACCTCACTGATGTTCGCGCAGGCCGCGACCGAGGCGGGCATCCCGGACGGTGTGATCAACATCGTCAACGGCGTCGGGAAGGTGGCGGGCGAACACCTGGTCGGCCATCCGGATGTGGTCATGACGTCGTTCACCGGGTCCACGACGGTCGGCCGGCGGGTCGCCGAGATCGCCACGGCCACCGTCAAGCGCCTGCACCTGGAGCTGGGCGGCAAAGCGCCCTTCGTGGTCTTCGACGACGCCGACCTGGACGCCGCGGTGCACGGCGCCGTCGCGGGTTCGCTGATCAACACCGGCCAGGACTGCACGGCGGCCACCCGCGCCTACGTCCAGCGGCCGCTGTACGACGCGTTCGTCCGGGGCGTCGCCGACCTGATGAACACCGTCAGGCTCGGCGATCCCTTCGACGCGTCGACCGACCTCGGCCCGCTCATCAGCCACGCCCAGCGCGACCGGGTCGCCGCCGTCGTCGACCGCGCGCGTGCCTCCGCGCGGGTGGTCACCGGCGGCAAGGCGCCGGCCGGCGACGGCGCGTACTATCTCCCCACCCTGATCGCCGACGCGCCCCAGAGCAGCGAGATCGTCCAGTCCGAGATTTTCGGCCCGGTGCTCGTCGTGCTGCCCTTCGACTCCGACGACGAGGGCATCGCCCTCGCCAACGACACCCCCTACGGGCTGGCTTCATCGGCCTGGACCCGTGATGTCTTCCGGGCGAACCGGGCGACCCGGGACATCAAGGCGGGCTGCGTCTGGATCAACGACCACATTCCGATCATCAGCGAGATGCCGCACGGCGGATACAAGGCCAGCGGCTTCGGCAAGGACATGTCCTCGTACTCGTTCGAGGAGTACACACAGGTCAAGCATGTGATGTACGACAACACCGCGGTAGCCCGCAAGGACTGGCACCGCGCGATCTTCGGGGACCGATAACGGCGTCGGGACCGATCAGGACGTCGGACACCGACAGAGAAAGGGCACCGAGCCCATGGAGCAGTACGAGCCAGACCGTCTCTCCGCGGCCCAACTGGCCGCCATGCGCCGCAGCCTGACCAACGGCAGGGGCGCCCTCACCCGCCGTTCGCTGCTGCGCGCCACCGGTGCGGGCGCGCTCGCGGTGGGCGGCCTCAGCACGCTGAGCGCCTGCGGCATCCCGGCCGCGAAACGCGCGGGCGGGGCCCAGGCATCCGACGACCACTCGGCCGAGGAGAAGGAGGTCAACTTCTCCAACTGGACCGAGTACATGGACGTCAGCGACGACGAGAAGCACCATCCCACGCTGGACGCCTTCACCGGGCGCACCGGAATCAAGGTCAAGTACACCGAGGACATCAACGACAACGACGAGTTCTTCGGGAAGATCAAACCGCAGCTCGCCGCCGGTCAGGACACCGGGCGCGACCTCATCATCCTCACCGACTGGCTGGCTGCCCGGCTGATCCGTTTCGGCTGGGTGGAGAAGCTGGACGCCAGCCGGTTGCCCCACGCGTACGCCAACCTGTCCGGACAGTTCCGCAGCCCCGACTGGGACCCGGGCCGTGCCTACTCCTACCCCTGGGCCGGTATCCCCACGGTCATCGCCTACAACACCAAGGCCACCGGAGGACGCAAGGTCGACTCGGTCACCCAGTTGCTGGACGACCCGAAGCTCAAGGGACGCGTCGGTTTCCTCTCCGAGATGCGGGACTCCGTCGGCATGACCCTGCTCGACATGGGCAAGGACCCGGAGAAGGTCACCGAGGCCGACTACGACGCCGCGATCGGCCGGCTGCAGAAGGGCGTCGACAAGAAGCAGATACGGCGCTTCACCGGCAACGACTACATCAGCGACCTGGCCAAGGGCGACATCGCGGCCTGCGTCGCCTGGGGCGGCGACATCACCCAGCTGCAGGGCGACAATCCGGACGTCCAGTACGCGATTCCGGCCAGCGGCTACATGACCTCCACCGACAACATGATGGTCCCGGCCAAGGCCCGCCACCAGGCCAACGCGGAACGGCTGATGGACTACTACTACGAGCCGCCGGTCGCCGCGAAACTCGCCGCGTACATCAACTACGTCTGCCCCGTCGACGGCGTCCGCGCCGAACTGACGAAGATCGACCCGAAGCTCGCGGCGAACACTCTGATCCTCCCGGACCAGGAGATGGCGGCGAAGTCGCACGCCTTCCGCGCGCTGTCCAGCAAGGAAGAAACGGCGTACGAAGCGAAGTTCGCCAAGCTCATCGGCGCCTGACCGCCGCCGCCCACTTCTCCTCATCGAACCTGGGACCGCACCCATGACGACCGCACCCAAGACGCAGACGAACGAAGGCGGCGACGTCCGTCTCACCGGGATCAGCAAGACCTATGGCTCCTTCACCGCCGTCCACCCGCTGGACCTGACCGTCCCGCGCGGCACCTTCTTCGCCCTCCTCGGTGCGTCGGGCTGTGGCAAGACCACCACCCTGCGGATGATCGCCGGTCTGGAGGACCCGACCACCGGAACCGTCGCGCTCGGCGACCAGGACGTCACCGATCTGCCGCCGTACAGGCGCCCGGTCAACACCGTCTTCCAGTCGTACGCGCTCTTCCCGCACCTCGACGTCACCGAGAACATCGCCTTCGGGCTGCGCAGGCGGGGCATCAAGTCGGTACGCAAGCAGGTCGGCGACATGCTCGACCTCGTCCAGCTCGGTGAATTCGCCCACCGCAAGCCGCATCAGCTCTCCGGTGGACAGCAGCAGCGCGTCGCCGTCGCCCGCGCTCTCATCAACCACCCGCAGGTGCTGCTCCTCGACGAGCCGCTCGGCGCCCTCGACCTGAAGCTGCGCCGCCAGATGCAGCTCGAACTCAAGCGCATCCAGACAGAGGTCGGCATCACCTTCGTCCATGTCACCCATGACCAGGAGGAGGCCATGACGATGGCCGACACGGTCGCGGTGATGAACGGCGGCCGTGTCGAGCAACTGGGCGCACCCGCTGAGCTGTACGAGAATCCGCGGACCACCTTCGTCGCGAACTTCCTCGGCACCTCCAACCTCATCGAGGCCGAGGTCGTCGAGGCCGCTTCCGAGATCACCGTGCTGGCTTCCGGCGCCAGACTTCGGCTGCCGGCGGGCCGGTGCCCGGCCGCCACCGCGGGCGGCGGCAGGCTGCTCGTCGGGGTGCGCCCGGAGAAGATCTCCCTGGTGCACACGGACGACGCCGCGGAGATTCCGGAGGGGCGCAACCGGATCACCGGACGGATAGCCGACTCCAGCTTCATCGGTGTCTCCACCCAGTACCTCATCGACAGCCCGGTCTGCCCCGCACTCGAGGTCTACGTACAGAACGTCGAACGGGACACCCGCCTGGTGCCCGGCGCCGATGTCATCCTGCACTGGAACCCGGAGCACTCCTTCGGCCTCGACGCGGACCAGGCCGTCGACGCGGGCAAGATGGGCGACACCGGCGTCGGGGAGGCGGCGTGAGCCTCACCGAAACCCCGCCGGCCCCCGTCCCCGAGGCGGTCGCCCCGGAAACCCGCAGGCGTCCGGTCCGCAAGCGGCTCGTGCCGTACTGGCTGCTGATCCCCGGCATCATCTGGCTGCTGGTCTTCTTCGCGCTGCCGATGATCTACCAGGCGTCCACGTCCGTACAGACCGGCTCCCTGGAGGACGGCTTCCAGGTCACCTGGCACTTCCAGACCTACTGGGACGCGCTGCGGGAGTACTACCCGCAGTTCATCCGCTCCCTGCTCTACGCGGGCACCGCGACGGTGCTCTGCCTGCTGCTCGGCTATCCGCTCTCCTACCTCATCGCCTTCAAGGCAGGCCGCTGGCGCAATCTGGTGCTGATTCTGGTGATCGCGCCGTTCTTCACCAGCTTCCTGATCCGCACCCTCGCCTGGAAGACGATCCTGGCCGACGGCGGCCCTGTGGTCGGCGCGCTCAACACGCTGCACATCCTGGACGTCACCAACTGGCTCGGCTGGACCGAGGGCAGCCGGGTGCTGGCCACCCCGATGGCGGTGGTCTGCGGACTCACCTACAACTTCCTGCCGTTCATGATCCTGCCGCTCTACACCTCGCTCGAACGGATCGACGGACGGCTGCACGAAGCGGCGGGCGACCTCTACGCCACCCCGGCCACCACCTTCCGCAAGGTGACCTTCCCGCTGTCCATGCCGGGGGTCGTCTCCGGCACCCTGCTCACCTTCATCCCGGCGGCGGGCGACTACGTCAACGCCGAACTGCTCGGCTCGACCGACACCAAGATGGTCGGCAGCGTCATCCAGTCACAGTTCCTGCGCGTCCTCGACTACCCGACGGCGGCCGCGCTGTCCTTCATCCTGATGGCGGTCGTACTGATCATGGTCACCGTCTACATCCGCCGAGCCGGCACGGAGGACCTGGTCTGATGCTGAGGCACCTCGGGCGCCGGCTGCGGCGCCATCTCGTCACCATCGCGGGACTGATCACACTCGCCTATCTGATCCTGCCCAATGTCGTCGTGATGCTGTTCTCCTTCAACAAGCCTCGCGGCCGCTTCAACCTCACCTGGCAGAAGTTCTCGCTGGACGCCTGGCAGGACCCCTGCGGGGTGGCGGGCCTCTGCGGCTCGCTGAATCTCTCGCTGCAGATCGCCGTCTGGGCGACGCTCGGCTCCACCGTGCTCGGCACGATGATCGCCTTCGCGCTGGTCCGTTACCGCTTCCGGGCCCGCGGCGCGATCAACTCGCTGATCTTCCTGCCGATGGCGATGCCCGAGGTCGTGATGGCCGCCTCGCTGCTGACGCTCTTCCTCAACATGGGCGCCCAGCTGGGTTTCTGGACCATCCTGATCGCGCATATCATGTTCTGCCTCAGCTTCGTGGTCACCGCGGTCAAGGCGCGCGTCATGTCCATGGACCCGCGCCTCGAGGAGGCGGCCCGCGACCTCTACGCCGGGCCCCTGCAGACCTTCCTGCGGGTCACCCTGCCGATCGCCGCTCCCGGCATCGCGGCGGGCGCGCTGCTCGCCTTCGCGCTCTCCTTCGACGACTTCATCATCACCAACTTCAACGCGGGCTCGACCGTGACCTTCCCGATGTACGTCTGGGGGTCGGCGCAGCGCGGCACGCCCGTGCAGATCAACGTCATCGGCACGGCGATGTTCGTCA
Source organism: Streptomyces sp. NPDC051322 (assembly GCF_040689485.1). NCBI lineage: Bacteria > Bacillati > Actinomycetota > Actinomycetes > Kitasatosporales > Streptomycetaceae > Streptomyces > Streptomyces sp. NPDC051322. Next base: position 351,808 of record NZ_JBFBAK010000008.1, read on the forward strand.
TCGCCGTTCTGGTGGTCCTCGGCGGCCAGCTGATCAGCAGCCGCCGGAAGAACAGCCCCGCCACCGAGTAGGCCCGCAAGCCCAGCAGTACCCCGAAGGAGTGGAACCCATGGCCCCAGCCGCCATGACCCGTGCCGTTGCCGCATCGCTCGCCGACGCCCGCCCGGTGTCGTTCTGGCTGGAGGACCCCGGTAAGCCCGCCGTTCTCCCCGCGCTGACCGGGGACCACAGCTGCGACCTTCTGGTGGTCGGCGGCGGCTACAGTGGGCTGTGGACCGCGCTGCGTGCCAAGGAGCGCGAGCCGGGTCGTGACGTCGTACTGGTCGAGGGCCACGAAGTGGGCTGGGCCGCCTCCGGCCGCAACGGCGGATTCTGCGCGGCCTCCCTCACCCACGGTCTGCCCAACGGGATCGAGCGCTGGCCCGACGAGATCCAGCAACTGGAAGCGCTGGGGCAGCGCAACCTCGACGCCATCGAGGCGAGCGTCGCTCGCTACGGGATCGACTGCGAGTTCGAGCGCACCGGTGAGATCGATGTGGCCACCCGGCCGCACCAGCTCGACGAACTCCGCGCCTGGCACCGGGAACTGACCGACCGCGGCTTCGACGGTATCGAACTCATCGACCGGGACGCACTGCGCGCCGAGGTCGACTCACCCACTTTCCTGGGCGGCCTGCACGACCGGCGGGGCGTCGCGATGGTGCACCCGGCGAAGCTGGCCTGGGGTCTCAAGCGCGCCTGTCTCGGTCTCGGCGTGCGGATCCATGAGCGGACCCGCGCCCTGGACCTGGTGCGCTCGGGCCCCGGAATGGCGGTGCGCACGCCGTACGGCAGGGTCTTCGCCCGCCAGGTCGCGCTGGGCACCAATGTGTTCCCCTCGCTGGTCAAGCGGGCCCGTCCGTTCACCGTGCCGGTCTACGACTACGCGCTGACCACCGAACGGCTCACCGACGAGCAGCTGGCGTCCGTCGGCTGGCGCAACCGGCAGGGGCTCGGTGACAGCGCCAACCAGTTCCACTACTTCCGGCTGACCGCCGACCGCCGCATCCTGTGGGGCGGTTACGACGCGATCTATCCCTACGGAGGCCGGCTGAGCGCCGAACTCGATCACCGGCCCGACACCTACCTCACCCTCGCCGAGCACTTCTTCCGCTGCTTCCCGCAGCTCGAAGGGGTCCGCTTCAGCCATGCCTGGGGCGGCGCGATCGACACCTGTTCACGGTTCTCGGCCTTCTTCGGTACGGCGCACGGCGGCCGAGTCGCGTACGCGGCCGGCTACACCGGCTTGGGCGTCGGCGCCACCCGCTTCGGCGGTGATGTGATGCTCGACCTGCTGTCGGGCGCCCGGACCGAGCGCACCGCGCTCGCCATGGTCCGCAGCAAGCCGCTGCCCTTCCCGCCCGAACCGTTCGCCTGGGCGGGGATCGGCCTGACCAAGTGGTCGCTGGCCCGGGCCGACGAGCGGGGCGGGCGGCGCAACCTCTGGCTGAAGTCGATGGACCGGCTGGGCCTCGGCTTCGATTCCTGATTCCTGAGGCCTGAGGCTTGAGGCCTGAGGCTTGAGGCCTGAGGCCTGAGCCGTGGGCGCCGCGTGCGCCGGGGGCGCACTTCTGCGGTGCGGCTGTGACCCACTTCACCACCGACGGGTGGCCGAACCCGCGTAACGGAACGGCGTCCACCCGCTCTCTCCTCGTGAACGCATCACCACGCGTACACGAAGGGAGGCCGGGCCATGACTGGTTTCCGGTCAACGGCGGCGGTGGAGTGGCTGGCATCGGTGGCGCCGGATCCGGACGCCTGCCATGCGGAATGGGAGCGCAATCCGCGGGGGATCGCGCTCCTTCCGGCCGGCCGGCGCTGGGACGTACTGATCATCCCGGGGACGCTCGGCTATCCCACCCTGGACGTACTGACCCGTCTGGTCGACCGTCCCGGTCCGGTGCTGACGGACTTCGGCGACGCCCGCATGGGCTTTTTCGTGCCACCGGGCACGGTCGGACGCTGGCTCGGCACCGGCGTGCGCGGCGCGGGCTACGGCACCTGGATCGTGGTGCCCTACCCCGAACCGGGCCGGGTGTCCGGCGGCACACGCTGGCTGATCCCACCGGACGGCTCGGGGACGCTCACCGATCCGCTGCTGCTGGAGATGGCGATGCACGAGGCGGCGGCGCTCCTGGCGGGTGACATGGGCGACGGATTGGTCTGAACCGCCCTCGGAAGCCGGCCAAAGCCTTGACAGCAGTATTGGTCTGGACCATGTTGGGCGCGCTTCACCACACCGATTCCCCCATGTCCGGAGGCAGTTGTGGATCGCCCAAGATTTCTGGCCGTGCTCGCCACGGTCGCACTCGCCGCAGGCGGACTGGTCGCGACGGCGCAGGTCTCCCAGGCGGCCGACTCGGATCTCGCCCGCAACGGCGGATTCGAGTCCGGCCTGGACGGCTGGGCCTGTACGGCGGGCAGCGGCGCCGCCGTCAGCTCGCCCGTGCACGGCGGGACCGCCGCCCTCAAGGCCACCCCTGCGGGCAGCGACAACGCGCAATGCGCGCAGACGGTGCCCGTCCGGCCCGGCTCGACCTACACCCTCAGCGCCTGGGTACAGGGCAGTTACGTCTATCTCGGCGCGTCCGGCACCGGTACCACCGACGTCTCCACCTGGACCCAGTCGGCGGCCGGCTGGCAGCAGCTGAGGACCACCTTCACGACCGGCGCGTCCACCACCTCGGTGCAGGTCTACCTCCACGGCTGGTACGGCACTCCGGCCTACTACGCCGACGACCTCAGCCTCCTGGGCCCCGGCGGGGACCCCGTACCGCTGCCGACCGCACCCGGTGGGCTGGTGGCGGGCACCGCGACCGCCACCAGTGTTCCGCTCTCCTGGAACGCGGTGACCGGTGCGACCGGCTACACGGTTTACCGCAACGGCGCCAAGGCCCTCACGGCGAGCGGCACTTCGGCGACCGTGACCGGGCTCTCCGCCGCCACCTCCTACAGCTTCCAGGTCGCCGCGAGCAATGCGGCGGGTGAGTCGGCGAAGTCCGCCGCCGTCACCGCCACCACCGCGGCGAGCCCGGGTGGCGGTGATGGTGACGGCGGCTCGGGTGCGTTGCCGGCCCACGCACTCGTCGGCTACCTCCACGCCAGCTTCGCCAACGGCTCCGGCTACACCAAAATGGCCGACGTTCCCGACTCCTGGGACGTCATCGACCTCGCCTTCGGCGAACCGACGTCGCCCACATCCGGCGACATCCGTTTCAGCCTGTGCTCCATCGCGGAGTGTCCCGGAGTCGAGTCCGTGGCCGACTTCAAGGCCGCCATCAAGGCCAGACAGGCGGCCGGCAAAAAGGTGCTGATCTCGATCGGCGGGCAGAACGGGCAGGTGCAGCTGACCACGACGGCGGCCCGCGACACCTTCGTCTCCTCCGTCTCGAAGATCATCGACGACTACGGTCTCGACGGTCTGGACATCGACTTCGAAGGCCACTCCCTCTCGCTCAACACCGGTGACACCGATTTCCGGAACCCGACCACACCGGTGGTGGTCAATCTGATCTCGGCGCTCAAGACGCTCAAGGCGAAGTACGGCGAGAAGTTCGTGCTCACCATGGCGCCCGAGACGTTCTTCGTCCAGCTCGGATACCAGTACTACGGATCGGGCCCCTGGGGCGGCCAGGACCCCCGGGCCGGGGCCTATCTGCCGGTGATCAACGCACTGCGCGACGATCTGACCCTGCTGCACGTCCAGGACTACAACTCGGGCTCGATCATGGGACTCGACAACCAGTACCACTCGATGGGCGGCGCCGACTTCCACATCGCGATGACCGACATGCTGCTCACCGGCTTCCCGGTGGCCGGCGACCAGAGCAGGATCTTCGCCCCCCTGCGTCCCGACCAGGTGGCCATCGGCCTCCCCGCCTCGACGAACGCGGGCAACGGCTACACCTCGACGGCCGACGTGGACAAGGCGCTCAACTGCCTGACCAAAAAAACCGACTGCGGTACGTACGCCACCCATGGCAGCTGGCCGGCTCTGCGCGGTCTGATGACCTGGTCCATCAACTGGGACCGGTTCAACAATCAGGAGTTCTCGAAGAACTTCGACGCCTATTTCGGTGGCTGACGCACAGCGAGGCGATCAGCAGCAGACATCCGCACAGGCACCAACTGGCCAGCACATCCAGGGGCCAGTGATACCCGTGCAGGACAAGGCCGGTGCCCGTCGCCACCGTCAGGATTACGGCGACGGGCACCGGCCGGCTCCGTGTGGTGTACGGCGTGAGCAGCAGGGCCGCTCCGCCGTACGCCACCATCGCGGTGGCCGAGTGACCCGAAGGGAAGTAACCCGTCGACGGGTCGAGCGGTCCGGGCCTGGCCGTCCAGTCCTTGAGCGGGATCACCAGTGCGGGGACCGCGGCCATCGCCACGGCGGTGACCCCGACGTCGAAACGGCTGCCGCGCCACAGGGCGTAGCCCATCGCCAGTGCGAGCACCGGCAGCGCGACCTGCATATTGCCCAGATCGGAGAAAGCCTGGTTCAGCCAGCTGGGGCCGTGGTGCACGAGGTGCCGGTCGATCCGCTCGTCCAGCCGCAGCAGCGGGCCTTCCGTCCTGACCTGCCAGGTGATCAGCGCGAAGAGGAGCGCGCAGCCGAGTGCGGAGAAGACCGGAAGCCGCTCGGCGGGGAAAATAGCCGGCCGCCCGGGAACAGGGGGGGTAGTTCCTGGGCGGCCGCCTGGACCGGTGTGCCGCGCGCCCCGGGGGGTGTGGGGCGGGCGGCCATCCGATCGGTGAGGAGACCCGGAGCCTGAAGCTCCGGTGGTGTGCGCGAAGGCACGACCAGGCTTGAGCTGGGGAGGCCCTTGCCTGGAATCGCCCACGGTCACCCGTGAGCGAGGTGTTTCTCTCATCTGTAGAGACCGTACGGCAGAGGACCGGGGGGCCGACAGCCGGAAACGCATCCCGCCATCGGCCCCGCACACCTTCTTCACACGCTCTGACCCCTGCGGGCGATCAGACGCCCGCGAAGGCCTGCTCCAGCAGGTCGAGTCCCTCGTTCAGCAGGTCCTCGCCGATGACCAGCGGCGGCAGGAAACGCAGCACGTTTCCGTAGGTGCCACAGGTCAGGACCAGCAGACCCGCCGCATGGCACGCCTTGGCGAGAGCCGCGGTGGCCTCCGGATTGGGGTCCTTGGTGCCGGACTTGACCAGCTCGACCGCGATCATGGCGCCACGGCCGCGGACGTCGCCGACGATGTCGTACTTCTCCTGCACCGCCGCCAGGCGCCCCTTCATGACCTCCTCGATGCGCTTGGCCTTCGCGTTGAGGTCGAGCTCCTTCATCGTCTCGATGGCGCCGAGCGCGGCGGCGCAGGCCACCGGATTGCCGCCGTAGGTGCCGCCGAGGCCGCCGGAGTGCGCGGCATCCATTATCTCGGCGCGGCCGGTCACCGCCGAGAGCGGCAGGCCGCCCGCGATGCCCTTGGCCGTGGTGATCAGGTCCGGGACGATGCCCTCGTCCTCGGAGGCGAACCACTGACCGGTTCGGCAGAAGCCGGACTGGATCTCGTCGGCGACGAAGACGATGCCGTTGTCCTTGGCGAATTGCGCGATGGCGGGCAGGAAGCCCTTGGCCGGCTCGATGAAGCCGCCTTCGCCGAGCACCGGCTCGATGATCACTGCGGCGACGTTCTCCGCGCCGATCTGCTTGTTGATCATGTCGATGGCCTGCGCGGACGCCTCGGCGCCCGCGTTCTCCGGGCCGGTGGGCCAGCGATAGCCGTAGGCCACCGGCACCCGGTAGACCTCCGGGGCGAACGGACCGAAGCCCTGCTTGTACGGCATGTTCTTGGCGGTCAGCGCCATCGTGAGGTTGGTGCGGCCGTGGTAACCGTGGTCGAAGACCACGACGGCCTGGCGCTTGGTGTAGGCACGGGCGATCTTCACGGCGTTCTCGACGGCCTCGGCGCCCGAGTTGAAGAGCGCCGACTTCTTGGCGTGGTCACCGGGGGTCAGCTGGGCGAGCTGCTCGCAGACCTCGACGTACCCTTCGTACGGCGTGACCATGAAACAGGTGTGGGTGAAGTCGGCGAGCTGCGCCGACGCGCGGCGCACCACGGCCTCGGCGGAGGAGCCCACTGAGGTCACCGCGATGCCGGAGCCGAAGTCGATGAGCCGGTTGCCGTCGACGTCCTCGATGATGCCGCCGTTCGCGCGGGTTGCGAAGACCGGCAGCACCGAGCCGACACCGGCGGCGACCGAGGCCAGGCGCCGGGTCTGCAGTTCCTGCGACTTCGGGCCGGGGATGGCGGTGACGACGCGGCGCTCCTGCGGGAGAGCGGTCATGGGGGGCTCCTGTGGGACGAAATCGGACGGTTCCTCTCTGTGCAGGCTAGGGGCGGCCCGGACGGCAGGGCATGCTCCGTTCGGTACGGGTCGCGATGTGTCGTTGTCCGCCACGGACATAGGCGCGTGATGACACCCGGTAACGGGAACGTGGCACTAGATTGAGGCCTCATCAGCGCAAGACCGTGCGAAGAGACGGCAACGGCGCAGCACACGCACAGGGCACACCTGGCTGGTCAGGGGGCACGGGCATGGACACCGAAGGCACGTACGACGCACGCGGTACCAGGGGCGCCGGCCCCGTACCGCGTCCCGCCGGGCCGCCGGCCATCCCGCCCCCGCCCGCGCACGCGCCGGGCACCGGTCCGGCACTGACCGAATGGCTGCGGGCGCCGCGTCACCAGGCGGGCCCCGGCGTCTGGGCGTACGGCCATGTGGAGCGCCCCGCGGAGTCGGAGCAGGTGCCCGGACGCACCGTGCTGAGCGGTGCGGTGATCTCCCTGCTGGCGTGCGTGCTGGTCTGGTCGCTCTGGCGCAACGGCTACATCCCGTACTGGCGGGTCCCGCTGGAGCTCTTCACCCCCGGCGACTGGTGGACCGCACGCCGGCTGGGCGAACCGGTGCCGCAGGCGGCCGACAACGCTCTGGAGATCTACCAGTTCCTGATCGCCGGGGCCCTCCTCTACGGCTTCGGCCGGCTGGGCAACTGGCGCGGAGCCTTCGAGCGGGCCGTGCAGGACCGGAGCACGCGGGGACGTGCGGGGATTGCGCTGATCAGCGGGTTCCTTGTCTGGCTCCTGGTCTGGTCGGGCACCCTGCCGGGGCTCGACATGGTCTTCATGCTGATGCCGCAGTCCTGGCTGAACGGCGGCGGCGACCGCATCACCGCTGCCTTCGTGGCCTACACGGTGTACGGGCTGATCACCCTGGCGATCTTCTGGCCGTTCGCCCGCCTCGGCCGGTGGGGCGACCTGCTGCGTCCGGGCCCTGCGCCGCGGCGGAGCGCCGAGCCCCCGCATCCCGGTACCGCCGCCCCGGCCCAGGACCCGGCCGCGCCGCAGGCCGAGGACTGGCCGGAGCTGCGAGCCCAGGGGCTCGTCGAGCTCGCCGACCGGCTCTCCGACGAGGTGCGGTCCGGCCGGATGAACGACGTCGACTACACCCGGGTCCGCCGCGCCTGGCGCTCCGTCCAGGCCGATCCCTCGCGGCTGGCGCCGTTCAGCGAGGCGGTGCGGCAGCAGGCGTCCGCCGCCTGTGTGCATCCTTCCGGCGACCGCGACCTGCCGGTGCGTTCCGCCCGCCACGATCTGTTCGTCAGTCAGGTGCGGCTCGGCACCGTCGACGACAGCGAGCGCAACCCCTATCCGCGGCGCGGGAGCGGACTCGCGCTCGACCCCGGCCTGCTGGGCACCTCACTGCTGGCCGTCGGCCCGCCCGGCGCCGGCAAGACCCGCCGGCTGGTGCGGCCGGTGGTGGAATCCCTCGCCCTCCAGGCCCTCACCGGCCAGGCCGCGGTGATCGCCGTCGCCGCGGCGGGCACCCCGTTGGGGCCGGACGAGATGTACGACGTCATCATCAAGCCGGGCGATCCGGCCTCGGTGCACGACCTGGACCTCTACGGCGGCACCGCCGACCCGGACGAGGCCGCAGCCGTGCTGGCCGAGGCGCTGACCGGTGACCTCCCCGAGGTGGACAGCCGCCGCGCCGCGACCGCGCTGGCCCAACTGCTCGGCCCCTACCACGTGGCGCACGGCCACTTCCCCCCCGTACCCGACCTGCGTGAACTCCTCGACGGAGTGCCGACGGTGCTGGCCGCGCTGCGCGAGGCGCTCGACGCGGGCGGTCACTTCGGCCTCCAGCGGGAACTCGACGCACGCGCCCGGCAGGCCGGCTCCCCTGGCGACCCGGGGGTCGCGCTGGCCGACCGGGTCGCGGTCCTCGACCGGCCGGCCTTCGCCGGCTTCTTCCAGGTGGTCGGCGCCGAAACGGGCGCCGAAACGGGCGCCGGCACGGGCAGCGGTTCCGGCGGTGGCACCGGCCGAAAGGTCCGGCCGTTCTCGCTGCGCGCCCTGGAACACCCCGTCCGGGTCCGTATCGATCTGCCCGAGCGGGCCCACGCCGAGGCGTCGCGGGTCCTGGCGCGGCTGATCCTGGCCCAGTTCACCGCGAGCGCCGCGGCCCGCGCCGACCGTTCCCTCTTCGCCTGCCTCGTCCTCGACGACGCGACCCGCACCATCACCGCCGACTCGCTCCGGTCCGTCCAGCGGCTGCGCTCCGCGCACGCCGGAGCGGTCCTCACCCTGCGTGGCCTCAGCGACGTGCCGGAAGAGTTGCAGACCGCGCTGCTCGGGGCGGTCGGCTGCCGGATGGCGTTCTCCGGTGTCACCACCTGGGAGGGCAGGTCCTTCGCCGAGGCGTGGGGCACCGAATGGGTCGAGACCAGGGACGTCACCCAGCGCACGGTCTTCGCCGATCAGCCGCTCACCCGGGCCATCCACTCCTTCCGCAAGCTGGTCACCGGGAAGGCCGTGACGACGGACGCGGTGACCGTGCGGAAGGTCGAGCGGGAGCGCTGGTCGGCCTCCGACCTGGCGCACTCCGTGCCGGCCGGCCATGCGGTGCTGTCGCTGACCTCGGTACGCGGTGACCACGCGCCGCCCCTGCTGGTCGACCTCCGCGGCTGACCGGGGTGCGGAACCCGTACATGCTGGCAGAATCGAAAGAGCCGTTCATACGGGGCGGCGTATTTCTCACCCATTCTTCCGCTGAAAGTCCTACGGTCCCCTCATGCCGCCCACCCTTGCCTCACTGGTTCATCACTCCACGCTCAAGCTGACCGTGCGTGCGGGGGAGGGGCGCCTGGACGCCCCGGTGCGCTGGGCCCATGTCAGCGAACTCGCCGATCCGGTGCCCTACATGGAGGGCGGCGAGCTTCTTCTCATCACCGCGACGACGCTGGACACCGACGATCCCGAAGCGATGCGCCGTTACGTACGCAGACTCGCCAAGGCGGGGGTCGTCGGGCTCGGTTTCGCCGTCGGCGTCAACTACGACGACATCCCGCCGACGCTCGTCGCGGCAGCCGAGGAAGAGGGACTGCCGCTGCTCGAGGTGCCGCGCCGTACGCCCTTCCTGGCCATCAGCAAGGCGGTCTCGGCGGCCATCGCCGCCGATCAGTACCGCTCGGTGACCGCCGGTTTCGAGGCCCAGCGCGAGCTGACCAGGGCGGCGCTGACCGGAGACGGCGCCGGCGATCTGCTGGCCCGGCTCGCGGCCCACGTGGACGGCTGGGCGGCGCTGTACGACGCCTCGGGCGCGGTGGTCGCTGCGGCCCCCGAGTGGGCGGCCCGGCGAGCCGCCCGGCTCACCCCCGACGTGGAACGGCTGCGCGAGCGGCCGGCCCCGGCGAGCGCGGTGGTCGGCGGCTCGGAGGACCGGGTCGAGCTGCACTCGCTGGGCACCGGACGCCGGCCGCACGGTGCGCTGGCCGTCGGCACCGCAGCGCCGCTCGGTACCGCGGAAAGGTACGCGCTGCACTCGGCGATCGCCCTGCTCACCCTGACCACGGAACGCTCCCGGTCCCTGCAGGCCGCCGAACAGCGCCTGGGCGCCGCGGTACTGAGGATGCTGCTGGCCGGCGAGCCCGACCATGCCCGGGCGGTTGCCGGGGACCTCTACAACGGCCTGCTCGACGCCCCATACCGGCTGCTCATCGCCGAGGGCGCGGCCGCCGCCCTGCAGGAACTGGCGGAGGCCCTGGAGTCCGGGGCCTCCCGCGCCGGCGAAATGGTCCTGGTGGTTCCCGAGGGTGAGCGGCTCGTGGTGCTCGCCCGGGACGGCGGGGCAGCCGTGGCCGCCTGCACCGCGCACGCGGAACAACTGGAGACCCGCCGCACCGCCGCGTCCGCCGCTCCCGCGACCGCCGGGGAGGACGACGACCTGGTCATCGGCCAGTCGGCGCCGGCCGGCCCGATCGCGGCGGCTTCCGCGTACAAACAGGCCGAACAGGTCCTCTCGGTGGCCCGCCGACGGGGCCGGATCCTGGTCGAGCACGAGGAACTGGCGGCCGGCTCGGTGGTGCCGCTGCTCGCCGACGACGCGGTGCGGGCGTTCGCGGACGGCATGCTGAGGCCGCTGCACGAGCACGACGCGACGGGGCGCGGGGACCTGGTGGCCTCGCTGCGCGCCTGGCTCGCCCATCACGGGCAGTGGGACGCCGCAGCGGCGGACCTCGGGGTGCACCGGCACACGCTGCGGTACCGGATGCGGCGGGTGGAGGAGATTCTGGGGCGGTCGCTGGACGATCCGGATGTGCGGATGGAGCTCTGGCTGGCGCTCAAGGCCGGGAGCATGTCGTAACCCCTGGGGCTGGGCCCCGCGCAGCGGAAGCCCACCGCACGACATTCCGGCGCGCCGGGCCACCCCGACCACTCCATGCCGTCCAAACCGAAGAACACCGCGGCACCCCTACCGTGGGGACACCAATCCACCACGCGAAGGGCCGGAACCCCATGACCTCCCCCCATGCCTTCTGGCTGGCCGGCCGCCAGGCCACCGGCAAGGACACCCTCGACGTCACGTCGCCCTGGGACGGCCGCCTGGTCGGCGTCGCGTCGGTGCCCACCGATGCCCAGGTCGAGGAGGCGGTGGCCGCCGCGCACGCCGTGCGGGACGAATTCGCCGCGACCCCCGCGCACATACGGGCCGCCGCCCTGGACCACGTCTCCCGTCGCCTCGCCGAGCGCACCGAGGAGATCGCCCAGCTGATCACCGCCGAGAACGGCAAGCCCATCAAGTGGGCCCGCGGTGAAGTGGGCCGCGCCGTATCGGTGTTCCGGTTCGCCGCCGAGGAGGCCCGCCGTTACAACGGCGGCGACGCGCAGCGCCTCGACACGGACGCCGGTGGGGTCGGCCGCCTCGCCCTGACCCGCCGTTTCCCCCGGGGCACCGTCCTCGGTATCGCGCCGTTCAACTTCCCGCTCAACCTCTGCGCCCACAAGATCGCCCCGGCGATCGCGGTCGGCGCGCCGATCATCCTCAAGCCCGCACCGGCGACGCCTCTCTCCGGGCTCATCCTCGGCGAGCTGCTCGCCGAGACCGAGCTGCCCGCGGGCTCCTGGTCGATCCTTCCGGTGGGCAACGACCGGATGCCCGCACTGGTCCAGGACGAACGCCTGCCGGTGATCTCCTTCACCGGCTCCGACAAGGTCGGCTTCGCGATCATGGACTCGGTGCCGCGCAAGCACATCACCCTGGAGCTCGGCGGCAACGGTGCGGCCGTGGTCCTCGCCGACTACGCCTCCGAGGAGGACCTCGACCGGGCCGCGTCCCGGATCGCGACCTTCTCGAACTACCAGGGCGGCCAGTCGTGCATCTCCGTGCAGCGGGTGATCGCGGACGCCTCGGTGTACGAGCGACTCGTCCCCAAGGTTGTGGCGGCCGTCGCCCAGCAGGGCACCGGCGATCCGGCCGACGACTCGACCGACGTCGGACCGCTGGTCAGCGAGGATGCCGCCAAGCGGGTCGAGGCCTGGGTCGACGAGGCCGTGAAGGCCGGCGCGCAGCTGCTCACCGGCGGCACCCGGGACGGCGCCGCCTACGCACCGACCGTGCTCGCGGACGTGCCCGCGGACACCACCCTCGCGTGCGAGGAGGTCTTCGGGCCGGTGCTCTCGCTGACGAAGGTCGACGGCGAGGCGGCGGCGTTCGCCGCCGTCAACGACTCGAAGTACGGCCTCCAGGCCGGTGTGTTCACCCACGACGTGCAGACCGCGTTCCGCGCCCACAGCGCCCTCGAGGTCGGCGGCGTGATCATCGGTGATGTGCCGTCGTACCGCGCCGACCAGATGCCGTACGGCGGCGCCAAGCAGTCCGGCGTCGGCCGCGAGGGTGTGCGCTTCGCGATGGAGGACTACACCTACGAGAGGGTCATGGTCTTCACCGGCGTCTCACTCTGACCCGATCGGGCACCTTCTGCCCCATCGACCACTCCTCCGGCATACGCGGGGTGGTCGATGGGGCGGGAATGGGGTACATACGGACGAGTAGCACCGCTCGGTAGCGGGTAGGTGCGTCCACCCGATCCTCGCGGTGAGGAGTGCCCCTCATGACCGCACCACTGAACAAGACCCAGTCGCCGGGCCAGCCGGAATCGAACAAGCACGGTGAACCGGGCAAGCCCAAGGTCACCGAGCAAGAAGCGCGCCAGGTGGCCGAGGCGGCTCGTGAACAGGACTGGCGCAAGCCCAGCTTCGCCAAGGAACTGTTCCTCGGCCGCTTCCGGCTCGACCTGATCCATCCGCATCCCCTGCCGGACGCCGAAGCAGCCCGGCGCGGTGAGGAATTCCTGTCCAGGCTGCACGACTTCTGCGAGACCCGGATCGACGGCGCGCTGATCGAGCGCGAGGCCCGGATCCCCGACGAGACGATCAACGGGCTCAAGGAGCTCGGCGCGCTCGGCATGAAGATCGACGTCAAGTACGGCGGCCTCGGCCTCACACAGGTGTACTACAACAAGGCGCTGGCCCTCGTCGGCTCGGCCAGCCCGGCCGTCGGCGCACTGCTCTCCGCCCACCAGTCGATCGGCGTACCGCAGCCGCTCAAACTGTTCGGCACCCAGGAGCAGAAGGACACCTTCCTGCCGCGGTTGGCCCGTACGGACATCTCGGCGTTCCTCCTCACCGAGCCCGATGTCGGCTCCGACCCGGCGCGTCTCGCGACCTCCGCGGTGCCGGACGGCGACTCGTACATCCTCGACGGCGTGAAGCTCTGGACGACCAATGGCGTCGTCGCCGACCTCCTGGTGGTGATGGCCCGCGTCCCCAGGACGGACGAGCGCAAGGGCGGCATCACCGCCTTCGTCGTGGAGGCCGACTCGCCCGGCATCACAGTCGAGAACCGCAACGCCTTCATGGGACTGCGCGGTCTGGAGAACGGTGTCACCCGCTTCCACCAGGTCCGGGTCCCGGCGGCGAACCGGATCGGTCCGGAGGGCGCCGGCCTCAAGATCGCCCTCACCACCCTCAACACCGGCCGCCTCTCGCTGCCCGCGATGTGCGTGGGGGCCGGCAAATGGTGCTTGAAGATCGCGCGCGAGTGGTCCGGCGAGCGGGAGCAGTGGGGCAGGCCGGTCGCCAAGCACGAAGCGGTCGGCGCCAAGATCTCCTTCATCGCGGCGACGACCTTCGCGCTCGAAGCGGTGGTCGACCTCTCCTCCCAGATGGCCGACGAGGACCGCAACGACATCCGTATCGAAGCCGCCCTGGCCAAGCTGTACGGGTCCGAGATGGGCTGGCTGATGGCCGACGAACTGGTTCAGATCCGCGGCGGCCGCGGCTTCGAGACGGCCGACTCGCTCGCGGCCCGCGGCGAACGGCCGGTGCCCGCCGAGCAGATGCTCCGCGACATGCGGATCAACCGGATCTTCGAGGGCTCCACGGAGATCATGCATCTGCTGATCGCCCGGGAGGCGGTCGACGCCCATCTCTCGGTGGCCGGTGACCTGATCGACCCGGAGAAGTCCCTGTCGGACAAGGCGAAGGCAGGAGCCCAGGCCACTGCCTTCTATGCCCGCTGGCTGCCGAAGCTGGTCGCGGGTCCCGGCGGACTGCCGGGTACCTACGCCGCCTTCCACCCGGACGGTCACCCGGATCTCGCCACGCATCTGCGCTATGTCGAGCGCTCCGCCAGGAAGCTGGCCCGGTCGACCTTCTACGCCATGTCGCGCTGGCAGGGGAAGATGGAGACCAAACAGGGCTTCCTCGGCCGCATCGTCGACATCGGCGCGGAACTCTTCGCCATGAGCGCGGCCTGTGTCCGTGCCGAACTGCTGCGCTCCACCGGGGCCAACGGCCGTGAGGCGTACCAACTGGCCGATGCGTTCTGCCGCCAGTCCCGCGTCCGGGTCGAGGAACTCTTCGGCCGGCTCTGGAACAACACCGACGACCTGGACCGCAAGGTCGTCTCCGGTGTGCTCTCGGGCACCTACACCTGGCTGGAGCAGGGCATCATCGACCCCTCGGGGGAGGGCGCCTGGATCGCGGACGCGACGCCGGGGCCTTCCGGCAAGGACAACCTCCGCCGCCCGATCCGCTGAGCCCGATGCCGGGGCGGTCCACGGTCCGGACCGCCCCGGCGCGCGGCGTACCGGCACGGCAGAATGTCCGTCCGTGACCGTGATCGAAATCCCCGGCTCCAAGTCCGTGACCGCCCGCGCGCTGTTCCTGGCCGCAGCGGCGGAGGGCACCACCACCCTGCAACGCCCGCTGGTGTCCGACGACACCGAGGGGTTCGCCGAGGGTCTGGTCCGACTCGGCTACCGGGTCGAGCGCGGCCCCGGCTCCTGGCGCATCGAGGGCAGGCCCGCCGGACCCGGCGTCGCCGACGCCGACGTCTTCTGCCGGGACGGCGCCACCACCGCCCGCTTCCTGCCCGCCCTGGCCGCGGTCGGACACGGCACCTTCCGCTTCGACGCGTCGGCCCAGATGCGCCGCCGCCCGCTGGCCCCGCTCACCCGGGCACTTCAGGAGCTGGGCGTCGACCTCGTCCATGAGGAAGCCGAGGGGCACCACCCGCTGCGGATCGTTGCGTCCGGCATCAAGGGCGGCGAACTCACCCTCGACGCCGGCCAGTCCTCGCAGTACCTCACCGCGCTGCTGATGCTCGGCCCGCTGACGGCGGAGGGTCTTCGTATCACCGTCACCGACCTGGTCTCCGCCCCGTACATCGAGATCACGCTGGCGATGATGCGCAGCTTCGGCGTGGAAGTGGCGCGCGAGGGCCCGGTCTTCACCGTGCCACCGGGCGGCTACCGGTCAACGGCGTACCCGATCGAACCGGACGCCTCCACGGCCAGTTACTTCTTCGCGGCGGCCGCGGTCACCGGACGGGAGGTCACCGTCCCGGGGCTCGGCACCGGCGCGCTCCAGGGCGACCTGCGCTTCGTCGAGGTGCTCCGGCGGATGGGCGCAGTGGTGCGCAGCACCCCCTCGGGCACCACGGTCGCCGGCCCGGACCGCCTGCAAGGTCTCACCGTCAACATGCGCGACATCTCCGACACGATGCCCACCCTCGCCGCCATCGCCCCCTACGCCGCCGGCCCGGTCCGTATCGAGGACGTCGCCAACACCCGGGTGAAGGAGTGCGATCGCCTCGAGGCGTGCGCGCAGAATCTCCGGGCGCTCGGCATCGACGTCGCGACCGGACCGGACTGGATCGAGATCCGGCCGGGCACCCCGCGACCCACCCCGGTCGCCACGCACGGCGACCACCGCATCGTCATGTCCTTCGCCGTCACCGGCCTGCGCGCACCGGGCATCAGCTTCGACGACCCCGGCTGCGTGCGGAAGACGTTCCCGGACTTCCACCGCGTGTTCGAGGCGCTGCAGCGCAGCTGGCGAGGCGACGGACACCGTACGGGTTGACCGATCCGGCAGACCCCGGCCCACCGGTGCCGGAGAATGACCGGCACCGGGATCGGACCGTGGGGGCGGGGATGTACCAGACGGAGGCACGGCAGTGGTGCCGGGCGGCGGCCGCCGCACTCGTCACTGTGCTCTGCGCCGGCGCGGTGGCCTGCGGCAGCAGCGGGGGTCACCAGAACGACAGACCCGCCGCGCAGGCCGACGGGGTGCCGGGCCCGCTCAGCAAGGCACGGCTCACGGCGGCATCCTTCACCGACGGCGAGAAGGTCGGTGCCTTCATCGCGAGCGAGTACGACCTGGACAGCCCGTTCGGCGACGAGTACTCCGCCCGCCCCGCCGACTGCCTGCCGTTCGTCAGCCTCAAGAAGGGCACCCGGCGGTACGGCGCGCCCGTCGCCGAGGTGAACCGCGAGGTCTACCGGCCCGACGAACCACTGCAGGAGAACACCGCCGTACAGCTGCGTTCCTACGCGCACGGGGACGCGGCCCGGGTGATGAAGGCGCTCGGCCGGGCGGCGACCGCCTGCAGGGACGGCTTCACCGAGGACCGGTCCGTCGCCGAGGCCCACTACCTCGACGCCCGGGCGCTCACCGCGCCGAGGACCGGTGACGAGGCGGCGGCGTTCCGCTTCACCGTCCGGGACGCCGGCGGAGAACAGAAGCACTACGAATACCTGACCGTCGTACGGTCCGGGTCCACCACGCTCTCCTTCCGTACCGAAATCGACTCACCCGAGGACGTGGGCGGGGTACCCGGGAGCGTGATCGAAGACCAGTGGAAGAAGTTCCGCGCGGCCACGAAGTGAGCCCCGATCCACGGCATGCCGCCCCGGATCCGGGGCGCACTGTCCTGACGGACAGCCGATGCGGCCACAATGGGGTCATGAGCGACAGCCCCGCCCCCCTCGCCGACCCGCATATCGCCTTCGATCCGACCGAAGGACGCCGGGACCTCGTCGTCCTCGGCTCGACCGGGTCCATCGGTACCCAGGCCATCGACCTGGTACTGCGCAACCCCGACCGCTTTCGTGTGACGGCGCTCTCCGCCGCAGGCGGACGCGTCGCACTCCTCGCCGAGCAGGCGCGCAGGCTGCGCGTCCGGCAGGTCGCGGTCGCCCGCGAGGAAGCGGTGCCGGCGTTGCGTGAAGCGCTGAAGGACCAGTTCGGCTCCGAGCCGCTGCCGGAGATCCTGGCCGGACCCGACGCGGCCACCGAACTCGCGGCCTCCGAGTGCCACACCGTGCTGAACGGCATCACCGGCTCGATCGGGCTCGCTCCCACGCTGGCCGCCCTGCAGGCGGGCCGCACGCTGGCGCTCGCCAACAAGGAGTCGCTGATCGTCGGCGGCCCCCTGGTGAAGGCGCTGGCCCGCCCCGGCCAGATCATCCCCGTCGACTCCGAGCACGCCGCGCTCTTCCAGGCGCTGGCGGCAGGCAAGCGAGCGGACGTACGCAAGCTCGTCGTCACCGCGTCCGGCGGGCCCTTCCGCGGCCGCACGAGGGCGGAGCTGGCGGACGTCACCCCCGAGGCGGCGCTGGCCCACCCGACCTGGGCGATGGGCCCGGTGATCACCGTGAACTCCGCGACGCTGGTCAACAAGGGACTGGAGGTCATCGAGGCGCACCTCCTCTACGACATCTCCTTCGACCGCATCGACGTCGTCGTCCACCCCCAGTCGTACGTCCATTCCATGGTGGAGTTCACCGACGGCTCGACGCTGGCCCAGGCCACGCCGCCCGACATGAGCGGACCGATCGCCATCGGTCTCGGCTGGCCGCACCGCGTGCCGGACGCGGCGCCCGCCTTCGACTGGACCAGGGCGTCCAGCTGGGAGTTCTTCCCGCTGGACACCGAGGTCTTCCCGTCGGTCGGTCTCGCCCGGCGGGTCGGCGCCGCCGGAGGCACCGCTCCGGCCGTGTTCAACGCGGCGAACGAGGAGTGCGTCGACGCCTTCCTCGCCGGAAAGCTGCCCTTCAACGGGATTATGGATACGGTCACCGCAGTGGTGAACGAGCATGGCGAGCCCGGCACGGGAACTTCCCTCACGGTCGCGGACGTCCTGCAAGCGGAGACCTGGGCGCGTGCCCGGGCCCGTGAACTCGCCCAGAAGGCCACAGCGGAGGCTCGCGCATGACCACGATTCTGTTGACGGTCCTCGGCATCATCATTTTTGCCTTCGGGCTGCTCTTCTCGATCGCCTGGCACGAACTGGGCCATCTCTCGACGGCCAAGCTCTTCGGGATCCGGGTACCGCAGTACATGGTCGGTTTCGGCCCGACGATCTGGTCGCGGAAGAAGGGCGACACGGAGTACGGGTTCAAGGCGATCCCGGCCGGTGGCTACATCCGCATGATCGGGATGTTCCCGCCGGGACCGGACGGGAAGATCGAGGCCCGTTCGACCTCACCCTGGCGCAGCATGGTGGAGGATGCGCGGTCGGCTGCCTTCGAGGAGCTGGAGGACGGCGACGAACAGCGGCTCTTCTACACGCGCAAGCCGTGGAAGCGCGTCATCGTGATGTTCGCCGGCCCGTTCATGAACCTGATCCTCGCGGTGGTGATCTTCCTCGGCGTCGCGATGTCCTTCGGCTTCCAGACGCAGACCACCGAGGTGGCGGGCGTCCAGAAGTGCGTCATCTCGCAGAGCGAGAAGCGGCAGACCTGCCAGAAGGGCGACCCGGTCTCTCCCGCGCAGGCGGCCGGCCTGAAGAAGGGCGACAAGATCGTCGCCTTCGACGGGCACCGGGTCTCCGACTGGGCCACCCTGTCGGACGACATCCGCGACACCATCGGCCCGGCCACCCTCACGGTGGTGCGCGACGGACACCAGCAGACGCTGCACGCCACCCTGGCCAAGAACATGGTGGCCAAGAAGGACTCGAACGGTGACGTCGTCCCGGACAAGTTCATCGCCGCCGGATACCTCGGCTTCGCGGCGCAGACCGAGATCAAACCGCTCTCCTTCGGCGCATCCGTGAACCGGATGGGCGACATGATCCAGAACGGTGTCGACTCCATCGTCGCGATGCCGTCCAAGATCCCGGACCTCTGGAACGCCGCCTTCGACGGCGGTGAGCGCAAGGCCGACTCCCCGGTCGGTGTGGTGGGCGCGGCCCGTATCGGCGGCGAGGTGATGACGCTGCACGTACCGGCGCAGAACCAGATCGCGATGATGCTGTTCCTGCTGGCCGGCTTCAACCTGTCGCTGTTCCTCTTCAACATGCTGCCGCTGCTGCCGCTGGACGGCGGACACATCGCCGGAGCGCTCTGGGAGGCGCTGCGGCGCAACCTCGCCAAGGTCTTCAAGCGCCCGGACCCGGGCCCGTTCGACGTGGCGAAGCTGATGCCGGTCGCCTACGTGGTGGCGGGCGTCTTCATCTGCTTCACTCTGCTCGTTCTGGTGGCCGACATCGTCAACCCGGTCAAAATCACCTGAGAACGAACAGCCGGTGGCGACCGTGCACCCGATGTGTGCGGTCGCTCACCAACGGGTGGTTTGGATGACCGTTATGGGCGCGGGTGTTCGCCCCGTCCCGGCGGTGCCGTAATCTCGAAGGCCGAAGCCCGTTGATTTCGGGACCTCGATCGACACCTTGGGGATGCACTGCGCATGACTGCGATTTCTCTCGGAATGCCGGACGTTCCGATCAAGCTCGCCGACCGCAGGGTCAGCCGGAAGATCCAGGTCGGGTCGGTGGCGGTCGGCGGAGATGCGCCGGTGTCGGTGCAGTCGATGACGACGACGCGGACGTCCGACATCGGTGCGACGCTGCAGCAGATCGCAGAGTTGACCGCTTCGGGTTGTCAGATCGTGCGGGTGGCGTGCCCGACGCAGGACGACGCGGACGCGTTGGCGACGATCGCGAGCAAGTCGCAGATCCCGGTGATCGCGGATATTCACTTCCAGCCGAAGTACGTGTTCGCGGCGATCGATGCCGGGTGCGCCGCGGTGCGGGTGAATCCCGGCAACATCAAGCAGTTCGATGACAAGGTCAAGGAGATCGCGAAGGCGGCGTCGGATGCGGGCACGCCGATTCGTATCGGGGTGAACGCGGGTTCGCTGGACGCGCGGTTGCTGCAGAAGTACGGGAGGGCGACTCCTGAGGCCTTGGTGGAGTCGGCGTTGTGGGAGGCGTCGCTCTTCGAGGAGCACGGATTCCGTGACATCAAGATCTCGGTGAAGCACAACGACCCGGTGATCATGGTGAATGCGTACCGGCAGCTCGCGGCGCAGTCGGACTACCCGTTGCACCTCGGTGTGACGGAGGCGGGCCCGGCGTTCCAGGGCACCATCAAGTCGGCGGTGGCGTTCGGGGCGCTGCTCAGCGAAGGCATCGGTGACACCATCCGGGTCTCGCTGTCGGCTCCGCCGGCCGAGGAGGTCAAGGTCGGAATTCAGATCCTGGAGTCGTTGAATCTGCGGCAGCGGCGCCTGGAGATCGTTTCCTGCCCCTCGTGCGGGCGGGCGCAGGTCGACGTCTACAAGCTGGCCGATCAGGTGTCCGCGGGCCTGGAGGGCATGGAAGTGCCGTTGCGCGTCGCGGTGATGGGCTGTGTGGTGAACGGCCCGGGCGAGGCACGGGAGGCCGATCTCGGTGTGGCGTCGGGCAATGGCAAGGGTCAGATCTTTGTGAAGGGCGAAGTCATCAAGACCGTCCCGGAGTCGAAGATCGTGGAGACCCTCATCGAGGAAGCCATGAAGATCGCCGAGCAGATGGAGAAGGACGGCGTGATGAGCGGTGAGCCCGAGGTCTCCATCAGCTGACCTGCGGTTTCTGACAAGAGGCCGGAGCCCGCCCCTGACCGGGGGCGGGCTCCGGCCTCTTGTGTGTGCGGTGCTCCACAACTTCTCCGGGTACAGTGCGGAGACCGGCGGACCGTCCGACTGCGCCCCGAGGGGGCTCCTCGCACGACGCGACGGTCGAGCCACGACCCGCTTCCACAGGGGTAGGCGATAACGCTAGCAAGACGTGCGACGCCCTGTCGTTGCCCGTGAGGAGTGATGGAGCGGCTTTCGTGTTGACGCAGACCACGACCCGGGTTCTCGAACCGGGCGACCTCGACGCGGCACTCGCCCTTCTGCACAGCGAGCCCGTCGTCAACGCCTTCGTCACGTCCCGGGTCCAGGTCGCCGGTCTCGACCCCTGGCGGCTCGGCGGCGAGATGTGGGGCTGGTACGCCGGCGGACGGCTCCGCTCGCTCTGTTATTCCGGCGCCAACCTGGTCCCCATCTGCGCCGGCCCGGAGGCCGTTCGTGCCTTCGCCGACCGCGCCCGGCGGGCCGGCCGGCGCTGCTCCTCCATCGTCGGCCCCGCCGAGCCCACCGCCCTGCTCTGGAAGCTGCTCGAACCGAGTTGGGGTCCGGCCAGGGAGGTCCGGGCCAGCCAGCCGCTGATGGTGACCGAGCAGCCGTCGCCCGATGTCCCGCCGGACCCGCTGGTCCGCCGGATCCGTAGGGACGAGGTGGACCTGATCATGCCGGCCTGTGTGGCCATGTTCACCGAGGAGGTCGGCGTATCGCCGACGGCGGGGGACGGCGGACTGCTCTACCAGGCCCGGGTGGCCGAACTGGTCGGAACCGGCCGCTCGTTCGCCCGGATCGAGGACGGCAATGTGGTCTTCAAGGCGGAGATCGGCGCCGCGACTCCACGGGCCTGTCAGATCCAGGGCGTCTGGGTCGCCCCCGAGTACCGCGGCCAGGGTCTCTCCGAGACGGGCATGGCGGCGGTCCTGCGCTATGCGCTCACCGATGTCGCCCCCGTCGTCAGCCTGTACGTCAACGACTTCAACACCGCGGCCCGTGCGTCCTATCGCCGGGTCGGCTTCCGTGAGGTCGGCGCCTTCATGAGTGTGCTGTTCTAGCGCGGCGGCGGGCTGTTCAGGGTCCGGGGTGGTGACGTTAGGGTGCCGACCATGGATGACGTAGTGGTCGGGCCGGTCGATCTCACCGCGCGGGTCGACGAGGCACTGGCCGTGCAGGCTCTCGCGTTCGGGCTCACTGAGGACGAGGTCGGGGTGCGCCGCTACATCGTGCTGCGTCATCTGCAGAACCCGGGTGCCCGAGCCCTCGGCGCGACCACCGCCGACGGCCGGCTGGTCGCCTTCGTCTACGGGATGCCCAACGACCGGCGTCACTGGTGGTCGACGGTCGTGGAGCCCTATCTGCGCCGCACCGGTACCGAGGGCTGGCTCAACGACTCCTTCGTGATCACCGAGCTGCACGTGCACCCCGACTTCCAGGGCCGGGGCATCGGTCGCACGCTGATCACCACCCTCACCGACGGCTCCCGCCTGCCGCGCTCGATCCTGTCCGCGATCGACACCGAAAGCCCGGCCCGGGGCCTCTACCGGGCCCTCGGCTACATCGACCTCGCCCGACAGGTCCACTTCCCGAGCGCCGGCCTGCCGTACGCCGTGATGGGTGCCCCGCTCCCGCTGCTGCGCCCTCTGCGTCCGGACGTTCACTAACCGATTTCCGCCCGCCCGCCGGGCCCGGTTAACCTCCTGACATCACTTACGGGGGTCCGGCGGATTGCCCTCCGGAAAACACAGCCAAGCAGGAGAGTCACCATGGCCCAGGTCCAGCGCATGTCCCGGTTGATGGTCAAGACCTTGCGCGACGACCCGGCGGACGCGGAGACGCTCAGCCACAAGCTGCTGGTCCGCGCCGGTTACGTACGCCGCAACGCGGCCGGCATCTGGACCTGGCTGCCGCTCGGCAAGAAGGTCCTGGACAACATCTCCCGCGTGGTCCGCGAGGAGATGGACGCCATCGGCGCCCAGGAAGTCCTGCTCCCCGCGCTGCTGCCGAAGGATGCCTACGAGGCGTCCGGCCGCTGGGAGGAGTACGGCGACCTGCTCTTCCGCCTGAAGGACCGCAAGGGCGGCGACTACCTTCTCGGGCCCACCCACGAGGAGATCTTCACCCAGACCGTCAAGGACCAGTGCACGTCCTACAAGGACCTGCCGGTCATGCTGTACCAGATCCAGACCAAGTACCGGGACGAGGCGCGTCCCCGCTCCGGTGTGCTGCGCGGCCGTGAGTTCCAGATGAAGGACTCGTACTCCTTCGACACCACCGACGAGGGGCTCGCCGAGTCGTACCGGCTGCACCGCGAGGCGTACATCAAGATCTTCCAGCGGCTGGGGCTCGACCACCGCATCGTCTCCGCCGTTTCGGGAGCGATGGGCGGTTCGGCGTCGGAGGAGTTCCTGGCCCCGGCCGCGGCCGGCGAGGACACCTTCGTGGACTGCCCGAACTGCGACTACGCGGCCAACACCGAGGCCGTGACCTTCAAGGCGACGCAGCCCGCGGCCGCCGAACACGGTCTCCTCGAGGAGCTGGACACCCCCGACACTCCCACCATCGAGTCCCTGGCCGAGCTGCTGGGCGTCCCGGCGTCCGCCACGCTCAAGAACCTGCTGGTGAAGGTGGACGGCGAGATCGTGGCCGTCGGAGTCCCCGGAGACCGCGAGGTGGACCTCGGCAAGCTGGGCGAGCACCTCGCCCCCGCGGTCGTCGAGCTGGTCACCGCCGAGGACTTCGAGGGCCGCCCCGACCTGGTGCGCGGCTATGTCGGCCCGCAGGGTCTGGAAAAGGTCCGTTACATCGCGGACCCGCGGATCGCGGCCGGCACGGCATGGGTGACCGGCGCCAACAAGCCCGACACCCACGCCCGTAACGTGGTCGCCGGGCGGGACTTCGAGGTCGACGACTACCTCGACGTCGTCGTCGTGGAGGCGGGCGACCCCTGCCCGTCCTGCGGTGCGGGCCTCCAGCTGGACCGGGCGATCGAGATCGGCCACATCTTCCAGCTGGGCCGCAAGTACGCCGACACCTTCCAGCTCGACGTCCTCGGCCAGCAGGGCAAGCCGGTGCGGGTCACCATGGGTTCGTACGGCATCGGGGTCTCCCGCGCCGTCGCCGCCCTCGCCGAGCAGTCGGCGGACGACAAGGGCCTGTGCTGGCCCGCCGAGGTGGCGCCCGCCGACGTGCATGTCGTCGCCGCCGGCAAGGCGCTGCAGACGGAGCTGGCGCTCGACGTGGCGGAGCGGCTGGGTGCGGCCGGCGTGCGGGTACTGGTGGACGACCGTCCCGGGATCTCGCCCGGGGTGAAGTTCACCGACTCCGAGCTGATCGGTGTTCCGCGGATTCTGGTCGCCGGGCGGCGGTCGTCCGAGGGCGTACTCGAGCTCAAGGACCGGCGGACGGGCGAGCGCGAGGAGCTCACGGTGGACGAGGCGATCGCGCGGCTCGCCGGCTGAGGGACCTCCGGGCCGGGCCGGTCCGGGGGCTCCGCCCCCGGACCGCTACAGCCAGCCCGCGAACTCCAGCAGCAGTTCCCCGTCCTGCCGCCGCCCGGCGGCCAGCGCCCGCACCCCCGACTCCACCGCCCGGAACAGCGTCCATCCCCGCACCCGGTCGGCATCCACCTCGAGTGAGTCCGCGAGGCGGTTCACCCGGCGCCGTACCGTCGAGGAGCCGACCGCGGCAGCGACCAGATCGTCCACCCGGTCGCGCACCAACCGGGCCAGATCGTAGGCACGCTCCCCGACGAGCGGATCGGGACCCACCGCCAGCCACGGAGCGCGTTCGCCGGCGAGGACCTTGCTCTGGCGGAAGTTGCCGTGCAGCAGCACCTGCTCGGCGGGGGCGGCGGTCAGTTCGTCGCGGGCGGCCAGCGCAGCGTCCACCAGCGGGGCCACCAGAGGCTCGGCCGCGGCGCGCATCGCGGCGGCCTGGCGCGCGCTCCGCTCGGACACCGTTTCGAAGGGGTGGCCGGCCGGCGGCTCGATCCACAGTTTCCGTACCGTGCCCGCTGCCTCGAGCAGCGCTTTGGCCTCCGGCAGCGAGTGCAGCGAGACCTCGGGATGCAGCCGTTCGATCAGCAGCGCGGTGTCATCGGCCGGACCTTCGAGCAGTCGCACCGCGCCCCAGCCGTTCCAGTGCGCCAGCGCCGCCCATTCCAGATCGGGCCGGGCGAACGCAGGTGCCACTTTGAGCACGGCGGGGTCACCGCCGGTCTGCCGCACCAGAACGACCAGGCAGCTGCGGCCGCCCGGAGCCTGCACCCGCTCGGCCGTCAACTCCCGTACGTCGAGTGCCGCTTGCGTGGCGGTCGAAATTCGGCCCAGCCAGTCGTCGGCGGCGGCTTCCCCGTATGTCTCGCCGAGCGCCCTGACAAGCCGCTGCGGCGGTTCGAAAGTCATACGTGCGTGGTTCCCTTTCCGGCACTGGGGGCGGCCCGCTCGACGAGCCCCGGAAAGGCTACGCTGCCGCCGCCCCGCCAGCGCACCGCCCGCACCGCCGCCTCCCGCAGTGCGAGCGCTGCTTCGTGCCGGAGCGGCCCCCGGGCGGCACGCACCAGATCCGAGTAGACATCGGCCACCCGGTCCTCCAGATCCGCGGCCAGCCGCACCGCGTCGGCGGAACCGGTCACCACGAAGGGCAGAGCATAGGCGGCCGACCCGGCGACCGGCTTTCCGCCCAGATCGCGGACGGTACGGGCCAGCGAGTCACGCCGGGCGCGGTGGGCGTCGTACGCCTGGCGCGCCTCGGCGAGCCTGCTCGCTGCGATCCGGCCGCCGACGACCCCGTACCCGTACACGACCGCGTGTTCGGCGGCGAGCGCGGCCTGCGCCGCCTCCAGCGAACTCATCAGTGCTCACCCCGCGACAGCAGATAGGCATGGACGGAGGATGCGGCGGCGACCGAGGCCAGCAGCCTGGCCAACTCGGGCGGTGCGTCCAGGAGCGCAGCGACATGGGCGTCGGCAGTGTGCCGCTCGGCCGCCGCCAGTGCCGTCACCGCGGCGGCGGGGTCGGCCGGGACCGCCGGGGGCCCCGGGGCGGCCGTCGCCGACGGGGTGGGCCGTGACGACGGACCGGGCGTCGCTCCGGCCACCGGCGACAGCGCCTTGACGTGCTGGGCGACCGCGTCGCGCAGCGGCCTCGCCAGCCGGTCGGTCCGCGCATCGGTGTGCCGTGCGAGCACCGCGTCGTAGAGTGCCAGGAGCGCCCCGCTGGTCCGTGCCGAGCGCTGCCGGAGTGCCTCCGTGGCATCAGGCGCCGCCGCACCCTGTGTACGGTGTGCAGCGGGCCGGTCCGAACAGCCGGTCAGCAGACCGGCCCCGGCGGCGCCCGTCACGCTCAGCAGGTGTCTGCGTGTGGTCCCCGTACGCCGCACCTGTTCTCCTGGCCCCTCGAAGTGATCACCGCTGGCGAGCGTACCTGCGAGGCAACGGCGGCAGGACGGCAACACCCCCAGCGACCGGATACCCTTTGATCCGACACGCGACGATCCCACAACAGCACACGCGGCCGAGGAGTCACCCGGATGAGCACCACCCAGAGCGAGAGGCTGCGCGGGCTGCTGGAACCGCTCGTCGCCGCCAAGGACCTGGATCTGGAAGAGATCGACGTGTCCCGGGCCGGCCGCCGCGGTGTGCTGAGGGTCGTCGTGGACTCCGACGAGGGCGTGGAGCTCGACACCTGCGCCGAGCTGAGCCGCGCCATCTCCGAGAAGCTCGACGAGAGCGACGTGATGGGTGAGGGCGAGTACGTCCTCGAGGTCAGCTCACCGGGTGCGGACCGCCCGTTGTCGGAGCACCGCCACTACGTACGGGCCACCGGCCGGCTGGCCAAGCTGACGCTGCACGAGGGCGGCGAGCTGATCGCCCGCATTCTCGGTGTGGACGACGAAGGGCTCGACCTCGAAGTGCCGGGCGTGAAGGGGCGCAAGCCCACCGCCCGCCGGGTCACCTTCGCGGAGATCGCCAAGGCGCGTGTCGAGCTCGAGTTCAACCGCAAGGACAAGAAGGAAGAGGAGGCGTAGCCATGGACATCGACGTAAAGCTTCTGAAGGGCTTGGCGAAGGAGAAGGAGATTTCCTTCGACCTGCTGGTCGAGGCGATCGAGTCGGCCCTCCTCATCGCCTACCACCGCACCGAGGGAAGCCGCCGCCTCGCGCGCGTCAGCCTCGACCACGACAACGGTCATGTGACGGTCTGGGCGAAGGAGGACCCGGCAGATCTCGAAGAGGGCCAGGAGGCCCGGGAGTTCGACGACACCCCGTCCGACTTCGGCCGGATCGCCGCGACCACGGCCAAGCAGGTCATCCTGCAGCGGCTGCGGGACGCGGAGGACGACCTGACGTTCGGCGAGTACGCCGGGCGTGAGGGCGACGTCGTCGCCGGCGTCGTGCAGCAGGGCAAGGACCCGCGGAACGTACTGGTCGACATCGGCAAGCTGGAAGCGATCCTGCCGGTGCAGGAACAGGTGCCGGGTGAGAACTACACCCATGGCCTGCGGCTGCGCACCTATGTGGTGCGGGTCGTCAAGGGTGTCCGCGGCCCGTCCGTGACGCTGTCGCGCACCCATCCGAACCTGGTGAAGAAGCTCTTCGCGCTGGAGGTCCCGGAAATCGCCGACGGCTCGGTCGTCATCGAGGCCATCGCCCGCGAAGCCGGTCACCGGAGCAAGATCGCAGTCCGGTCCACCCGATCGGGGCTCAACCCGAAGGGCGCCTGCATCGGTCCGATGGGCAGCCGTGTGCGCAATGTCATGGCCGAGCTGCTCGGCGAGAAGATCGACATCGTGGACTGGTCCGACGACCCCGCCGAGATGGTGGCCAACGCGCTCTCGCCGGCCCGGGTCAGCAAGGTGGAGATCGTCGACCTGGGAGCCCGTTCCGCACGGGTCACGGTCCCCGACTACCAGCTCTCCCTCGCCATCGGCAAGGAAGGGCAGAACGCCAGGCTGGCCGCACGGCTGACCGGCTGGCGCATCGACATCCGTCCGGACACCGAGCAGGGACCGGAACAGGCGACGGACCGGACGTCCGACCAGGACTGAACGGTCCGTCCGCCCGGCTCCGCAGGATCCGGAAAAGATCAAGACAACATCCGTTCGATTTTCGCCCCCAACGGTCGAGGTCGCTACGGGGAGGTAGACTTGAACGTGTCTGGCCGGACAGATGCTCCAGTGTGCCCTGAGCGAACCTGCGTGGGATGCCGGGAGCGTGCGGCCAAGAACGATCTGCTGCGCATCGTGGCGGTGCAGGGCGTATGCGTCCCTGATCCGCGCGGTACGCTGCCCGGCCGGGGTGCGTATCTGCATCCCGCCTCGGTCTGCCTCGACCTGGCGGTCCGCCGCCGGGCGTTCTCCAGGGCCTTCAAGGCCCGGGGGCCGCTCGACAGTGCGGCGCTGAACCAGTATGTCGAGCAGGCAGCACCGTAAGACGCATCACAGCAAGACAGGAACGGCACGGGACCCCGTGCGGTCAGGTACCTCGCGAGTTGGAAGTAGGTCGAGATTGCGATGAGCACTCGATGAGTACGCGATGAGTACGCCCATGAAGTAGCGACGGTCCGGCGGTAACCCGGACCTAAAAGGAGCGAAGTGGCTAAGGTCCGGGTATACGAACTCGCCAAGGAGTTCGGGGTTGAGAGCAAGGTTGTCATGGCCAAGCTCCAAGAACTCGGTGAGTTCGTACGTTCGGCGTCCTCGACGATCGAGGCGCCGGTTGTACGCAAGTTGACTGACGCTTTGCAGGGGCCCGGCGGCAACGCCGGCAAGTCCGCTGCCAAGCCCGGCGCGCCCCGCAAGGCCGCGCCGTCACCCGCCAACCGAGCGGGTTCTCCCGCCGCAGCGCCGTCCCCGGCCGCCGCGGCACGTCCTGCTGCCCCGAAGCCCGGTGCCCCGGCCGCCAAGCCGGCCGCCGCCGAGGCTCCGCAGAGCAGCACCCCCAGCAGCCCCGCGGCGCCGTCTCCGGCCGCCCCGGGTCCCCGTCCGGGTCCGAAGCCCGCAGCGGCCAAGCCCGCTCCGGCTGCTCCGGTTCCGGCCGCCGAGTTCTCGGCTCCGGCGCCCGCGGCGCCGCAGGCCCCGCGTCCCGCGGGTGCCACGCCGGGTCCCCGTCCCGCCGGCGGGTCCTCCCGCCCGGGCCAGGGTGGCGGCCAGCGCGACGGTGGCCAGCGTGGCGAGCGTCCGGCCCGTCCGGCAGGCCAGGGCGCCCCGCGCCCCGGCGGCAGCCGCCCGGCCGGTCCCCGTCCCGGTAACAATCCCTTCACTTCCGGCGGCTCCACCGGTATGGCGCGCCCGCAGGCGCCCCGTCCCGGCGGCGCCCCGCGCCCCGGTGGCGGTCAGGACCGCCCCGGCGGCCCGCGTCCGCAGGGTGGCCCCGGCGGAGCTCCCCGGCCCCAGGGCCAGGGCGGCGGCCGTCCGAGCCCCGGTGGCATGCCCCGTCCGCAGGGCGGTGCCCCGCGACCCGGCGGCGCCCCCGGCGGTAACCGTCCGAACCCCGGCATGATGCCGCAGCGTCCCGCCGCGGCTCCCCGCCCCGGTGGCGGTCCCGGCGGTGGCGGTCGTGGTCCCGGTGGCGGCGCAGGCCGTCCCGGCGGCGGCGCCCGTCCGGGCGGCGGCGGCTTCGCCGGACGTCCGGCAGGTCCCGGTGGCGGCGGTCGTCCCGGCGGTGGCGGTGGCTTCGGCGGTCGTCCCGGTGGCGGCGCTCCCGGCGGTGGCTTCGGCGGTCGACCCGGTTTCGCGGGTCGTCCCGGCGGTCCCGGTGGCCGGGGTGGCACACAGGGTGCGTTCGGCCGTCCCGGCGGCCCCGCCCGTCGTGGCCGTAAGTCGAAGCGGCAGAGGCGCCAGGAGTACGAGGCCATGCAGGCCCCGTCGGTGGGCGGCGTCATGCTGCCTCGCGGCAACGGACAGACCGTCCGGCTGTCGCGCGGTGCCTCCCTCACCGACTTCGCGGAGAAGATCAACGCCAACCCGGCGTCGCTCGTCGCCGTGATGATGAACCTCGGCGAGATGGTCACGGCCACCCAGTCCGTGCCAGACGAGACGCTGAAGCTGCTCGCGGACGAGATGAGTTACGTCCTCGAGATCGTCAGCCCCGAGGAGGAGGACCGCGAGCTGCTCGAGTCCTTCGACATCGAGTTCGGCGAGGACGAGGGCGGCGAGGAGCTCCTCGTCGCGCGTCCGCCGGTGGTCACCGTCATGGGCCACGTCGACCACGGTAAGACCCGACTGCTCGACGCGATCCGCAAGACCAACGTCATCGCGGGCGAGGCCGGCGGTATCACCCAGCACATCGGTGCGTACCAGGTCTCCTCCGAGGTCAACGGCGAGGACCGCAAGATCACCTTCATCGACACCCCCGGTCACGAGGCGTTCACCGCCATGCGTGCCCGTGGTGCCAAGTCGACCGACATCGCGATCCTCGTGGTGGCGGCCAACGACGGTGTGATGCCCCAGACGATCGAGGCGCTGAACCACGCCAAGGCGGCCAACGTGCCGATCGTGGTCGCGGTCAACAAGATCGACGTCGAGGGCGCGGACCCGGCCAAGGTGCGGGGCCAGCTCACCGAGTTCGGTCTGGTGGCCGAGGAGTACGGCGGCGACACGATGTTCGTCGACATCTCCGCCAAGCAGGGTCTCCACATCGAGTCCCTCCTGGAGGCCGTCGTCCTCACCGCCGACGCCGCGCTCGACCTGCGGGCCAACCCGGAGCAGGACGCGCAGGGCATCGCGATCGAGTCCCACCTCGACCGCGGCCGTGGTGCCGTCGCGACCGTTCTGGTCCAGCGAGGCACCCTGCGGGTCGGCGACACGATGGTGGTCGGCGACGCGTACGGACGAGTCCGCGCGATGCTCGACGACAAGGGCGAGAACGTGGAAGAGGCGGGTCCCTCGACCCCGGTCCTCGTCCTCGGTCTCACCAACGTCCCGGGCGCCGGCGACAACTTCCTGGTCGTCGACGAGGACCGTACGGCCCGCCAGATCGCCGAGAAGCGTGCCGCGCGTGAGCGCAACGTCCGCTTCGCCCGCAAGGGTGTCCGGTTCTCCCTGGAGAACCTGGACGAGGCGCTCAAGGCCGGTCTGGTCCAGGAGCTCAACCTCATCATCAAGGGCGACGCGTCCGGTTCGGTGGAGGCTCTCGAGTCCTCGCTGCTCCAGCTCGACGTCGGCGAAGAGGTCGAGATCCGGGTCCTGCACCGCGGTGTGGGTGCGGTCACCGAGTCGGACATCGACCTGGCGACCGGCTCCGACGCGATCGTGATCGGCTTCAACGTCCGTGCGGCAGGCCGTGCGGCGCAGATGGCCGACCGCGAAGGTGTGGACGTCCGGTACTACTCGGTCATCTACCAGGCGATCGAAGAGATCGAAGCGGCCCTCAAGGGCATGCTCAAGCCGGAGTACGAAGAGGTCGAGCTCGGCACGGCGGAGATCCGCGAGATCTTCCGCTCGTCCAAGCTGGGCAACATCGCCGGTGTGCTGGTCCGCTCCGGAGAGGTCAAGCGCAACACGAAGGCGCGGCTGCTGCGCGATGGCAAGGTCATCGCGGAGAGCCTCACCATCTCGGGTCTGCGCCGCTTCAAGGACGACGTCACCGAGATCCGCGAAGGCTTCGAGGGTGGTATCAACCTCGGGAACTTCAACGACATCAAGATCGACGACGTCATCGCGACGTACGAGATGCGCGAGAAGCCCCGCGGCTGATCCGCGCACCTCGGTTGATCCGTAGCGTGTCGGTCGGGGCCGCTCGGCGGGAGTTATATCCGTCGAGCGGCCCCGGCCGTTGCGTGTACGGTTCTGGTGTCCCTGCCATCCGGTTGGCGGGGCACGACCCCGAACCGGCGGGACATCCGGACGTGCATGTATGTGGGGACACTGTCCTTCGACCTGCTTCTCGGCGACGTACGGTCGCTGAAGGAGAAGCGCTCCGTCGTCCGGCCGATCGTCGCCGAGCTCCAGCGGAAATTCGCGGTGAGCGTGGCAGAGGTCGGCGACCAGGATCTTCATCGCAGGGCCCGGATCGGGCTCGCGATGGTGGCCGGGGACACGGGACATCTCACCGAAGTACTCGACCGGTGCGAGCGACTCGTCGCTGCCCGGCCGGAAGTGGAGCTGCTGTCCGTACGACGGCGGCTGCACGGCGACGAAGACGACTGAGCAAGGTAAAGGGAGACGGACCAGTGGCCGACAACGCGCGGGCGAAGAAGCTGGCGGACCTCATCCAGGTGGTGGTCGCCGAGAAACTGCAGCGCGGTATCAAGGACCCCCGTCTGGGCACGCACGTGACCATCACGGACACCCGGGTCACCGGCGACCTGCGGGAGGCAACGGTCTTCTACACGGTCTACGGGGACGACGAGGAGCGGGCAAGCGCGGCAGCCGGCCTGGAGAGCGCCAAGGGCATCCTCCGGTCGGCGGTCGGCGCGGCGGCGGGCACGAAGTTCACCCCGACGCTGGCGTTCGTGGCGGACGCGCTGCCGGAGAACGCCAAGGCGATCGAGGACCTGCTCGACCGGGCCAGGGCATCGGACGCCAAGGTGCGCGAGGCATCGTCCGGCGCCACCTACGCCGGCGGCGCGGACCCGTACCGCAAGCCGGAAGACGACGAGGACAGCACCTCCGAATGACAGAGCAGAACAAGACGCCCGGGAAAACAAGCGGGAGCGAAGCAGCCCCGGGCAAGGGTGGTGGCGGGCGACGGGAGGACGGCCTCGTCATCGTCGACAAGCCGTCCGGCTTCACCTCGCACGACGTGGTGGCCAAGATGCGGGGGATCGCGAAGACCCGCCGGGTCGGTCACGCCGGCACCCTCGACCCGATGGCTACCGGGGTGCTGGTTCTCGGCGTTGAGAAGGCGACCAAGATGCTCGGGTACCTGGCGCTGACCGAGAAGGAGTACCTCGGCACCATCCGGCTCGGCCAGAACACGGTGACCGACGACGCGGAGGGCGAGATCACCTCGTCCACCGACGCCTCCGGGGTCACCCGTGAGGCGATCGACGCGGGCGTGGCAAAGCAGACCGGTGCCATCATGCAGGTGCCCTCCAAGGTCAGCGCCATCAAGATCGACGGCAAGCGCTCGTACGCACGGGTGCGCGGCGGTGAGGACTTCGAGATCCCGGCCCGTCCGGTGACGGTCTCCTCGTTCCAGGTGTACGACGTCCGCCCGGCCGTCGCCGAGGACGGCACCCACGTCGTCGACCTGGTCGTCTCGGTGGTCTGCTCGTCCGGTACGTACGTCCGCGCCATCGCCCGCGACCTGGGAGCCGAGACCGGTGTCGGGGGGCACCTGACGGCGCTGCGGCGTACCCGGGTCGGCCCCTACGGGCTGGATGCGGCGAGGACCCTGGACCAGCTCCAGGAAGATCTCACCGTGATGCCGGCCGCCGAAGCCGCTGCCGCCGCGTTCCCCCGCTGGGACGTCGACGAGAAGCGGGCGCGGCTGTTGCTCAACGGGGTCCGGCTCGACATGCCGGCCCTTCCGGCCGGGGCGGTGGCCGCCTTCGGTCCCGACGGGCGCTTCCTGGCCCTGGTGGAGGACCAGCACGGCAAGGCCAAGAGCCTCGCCGTCTTCGGCTGAGGCCTCGGCGCAAAGCCTCGTCGCGGTGTCTTACCGTGGAGCGGACAGGGCCGCTTGTCCGCTCCACGATCCCCCTCGGAAGGGGTCTGTCCATTCCGTCTCCGCGATTCACTCCAATGGGCAGGCGCTCGGAGTGAACGGCCGGAGTGTTGGGGGGCGCTTTCGGCCCGCGTCCTTCTGCCGGCGATCATCCCGCGCCTACCGTCGATGACATGGGAAGCGGGGAGACGCTGGTACGCATCTGCGATCCGGCAGGGCGGCCACGGGGTACCGGCTTCGTCGCCGACGACCGGGGCACGGTGGTGACCGGCCACGAGGTGATCGACGGGCTGGCCGGGGCCGTGCTGCACGCCCCGTGCGGCCGGAGCTGCCTCGCCGAGAGCGATGCGATGACCCTACTGCCCGAGCTGGGACTCGCGCTGCTCCGCACCGATGGCCTGGGCGGGCGGCCGCTGCCCATCTCCACCAGGGAGACCGTCCGGACGGGTACCTACGTACGGGTCGCCGCACACGGCTGGCGCCAGGCACGGGTGCTGGGCGTGGCACCGGTGACGTATGCGGCGGCCGGCCGCAGCCATCAGCTCGACTCCGCACTGGAGTTGGCGATGGGTACGGAGGGCAGCGATGCGCTGCGGCCCGGAGGCGCGGCAGCCGGCGGCCCGGTCGTCGACGCCACCACGGGGGCGGTGCTCGGCGTGCTCGGCACCGCACTGCGGGGCGCGCATCCGGCCGCCGGCTTGGCGGTGCCGCTGCGCGGCGCCGCGCTCGCCCCGCTGCTGCGGCGCAACGCCGCGACCGTGCCGGGACACGGGCGCGACCTCAATCTCGCCGGAGTGCTGGAACTGACCGCACTCTCGGTGGGATCGTCCGGCGGACCCGCCGCCCGGCCCGAGCCGGTGGAACGGGCCGCCGTCCTCCGCCAGTTGGCCGAGTTCACGGCCGGTGACAGTTGCCTGCTCGGCCTGGTCGGCGACCCGGGCACCGGCCGGACGACGGTACTCAGGGCCCTTGCCGCCCGGCGCGCCCTCGGCGCGGAGCCGGCCCCGACCCTCTGGCTGCGCGGCGCGGATCTGCGGGCCGACGACACCTCGGTGGCCGATGAGCTGACCCGTACCCTCCGGCAAGCGGGTCGGATCGTGGCCGCCGGAGAAACGGGCAGCGCCACCCCGGAGCAGGTCGCCCGGATCGCCGCCGGGGCCGGGCAGTCGCTGCTGGTGCTGCTCGACAGCCCGGAGGAGATGCCACCGCCGGCGCAGGCGCCGGCGGTGTGGACAGCGCGGACGGTGCGGTGGCTGCGTGCGCACGGCGTACAGATGATCATCGGATGCCGGCCGGAACACTGGGAGCAGCTGCCGCTTCCGGGTACACCACGCGTGTCGACGGGCGACCTGCTCCCTCAGGAAGCCGCCGTGGCACGGCAGCGCTACGGCATCCCCGACGGGACGCTCGCAGCCGAGGACGCCGTGCACCCGCTGACCCTGCGGATGTTCGCCGAGGTGCGGGCGGCGCTGCCCGGCGGCGTGGACGGCTGTCCCACGCGGGAAGACGTCTTCACCGCGTACCTGAGTCTGATGTGTCTGCGCATCGCGGTACGGATCGCTGCCGCCCGGGGCCTGGCAGCGCGTACGCCTGCTGTGCGCGGCAGCGCGGTACGGCGGCTGGCGGCGCGGGTCTCCGGGCAGGTGCACGAGGCGGCGCGACGCTGCCTGGGGCCCGGCCAGGGCGATCTGGACCGCGCATCCTTCGAGGAACTCTTCCCCTGGCACACCGGCTGGGCACCCGCGGTACTGGCGGAAGGCCTGCTGGCCCCCGCGGGACCCGGTTACCGCTTCGCTCACAGTGAGCTCGCCGACTGGCTGCAGGCCGAGCATCTCGACCTGGACGGGGCCCTGTACGCGCTGGTGCACCGCCGGTCCGGCCCCGAGGGGTGTCCCGGGGGCGGCGCCACCGGGCCGTGGGAAGACGCTCCGGTGCCGGCGCCCGTGGTTCCCCGGCACCGGATCGGTCCCGTGGTGCAGGCGCTGCTCCTGCTGGAGCGTCGGCACGGCCCGCACGAACTGGAGCGCAGACTGCGGGGCCTGATCGAAACCCTGGACCGGTTGCACGGTCCCGCATCCGGCGAGGCCGAGCCGCGCGCCGAGAGGGATCAGAACAGCGAGGCGCGGTGGTGGGCGGCCCGTCTGCTGGCTGACGTCCTGCTGCGGCTGCCCGACCCCCGCAGCCAGCTCGGCGTGCTGCGGCTCCTCGCCGACCGGATCACCCTTCTCTCGGTGCGCTCCGGCGATCCCGGGCGCCTTTGCGGCTTCCAGCGCTTCGGCAGCGCCTTCTGGGAACAGCTGAGGATCGGCGAGAGCCGGCGCATCGACCTGCTGCGGCGGCTGGTACCGGCCGATGGCGCACCCGGCAGCCCCGTCAGATCCGGCAGCCCCCGCTATCTGGACGCCGTGGGCCGGCGGCTCGCGGCCGATCCGCGGTCCGTACAGCCCTTGCTGTGCCGCTGGTTCACCGACGAACGGCCGCTGCCCTCCGTCGTACACAGCGAGCTGCGCCCCACCGTCGCGGGCGCCGCCCAGGCGCTGCTGTACGCACGCCGCGGCCTCGCCGTCGACGACCTCGCCGAGGCGCTGGTGGCCACCACGCATCCCCGCGCCGAGGAACTGCTCGCCGCGCTGACCGAGGACGAGCCGTCGGCGATGTGCCGCGCCGTCGACCGTTGGGCGCACGACGACCGGCCCGAGCGGTGGGTCGCCGCGGCCGCCCACATCGGGCCGGCAGCCGTGCACGCGAGAACCGACGGCGATCGCGAGCTGTTGCACTATGCCGCACGCGCACTACTGGCCCGCCCCGACGACGCGTCACTTCACGGGCCCGCCCTGGAACTGCTCATCAGGGATCCGCGGACCCGGGAGCGTCATCTGCCCCGGGCCATGGCGCTCTACGCGGCCGGACATCCGACGTTGCCCGCGGCCGCCCTCGCCGCAGCGCTGCCCACCTGTCCGGAGGCGGTGCGCACAGTCCTCGTCCGGGACTGTGCCGACCGCCGTCCCGACGGCGCCGCACAGGCGGCGGCCCTCATCGATCACCTGCTCGAGCAGGACCTTCCGGACCGGGTCCTTCCGGATCCCCGCGCCGTCCTTCTCCCGCTGGTCACCGGCCTGCTGCACGGCCGGCCCGCCCGCGTGCGCGGCGCCCTGGCCGCGGTACTCGCCGCGCCCGGCCGCCGGTGCGCACAGCACCTGCGGGACGAGCTGCTCGATCTGCTCCTGGACTACGAGCGCTACGGGGCGGGCGTGGAGGCCCGGGACGACACTTCGGTACCGGAAGCGTTGCTGCGGGCCGCCGCGCTGGGTTCCGGCCGCCGCGCCGAGTTCCGAACCCGTGACCTGGTCCACCGGACAGGCCTGCTGATGGGCCGTACCCCGGAGGGCGCGGCGCGGTTCGACCGGCAGCTCGTCGCACTCTGCCGCGAGATGCCGGGACTTGCCGCGCTGGTCGCGGACTGGCTCGCGGTGGCGCCGCAGGAGTGGGCCGTGCTGGTGGGGCCCAGCACGCTTCGGACGGTCGAGAAGCTGGGTGCGCACATGCCGATGCACACCGCGCACGTATGACATGGCAGTCTTAGACCTGCATGAGTGCACAGTAATGATCATGTACACGGGTTCGGGCGAGGAGCGGGTCTCAGTGCAGCGCTGGCGTGGCTTGGAGGACATTCCCCAGGACTGGGGACGCAGCGTCGTCACCATCGGCTCGTACGACGGCGTACACCGCGGTCACCAGCTGATCATCGGACGGACCGTGCAGCGCGCCCGAGAACTGGGTGTGCCCTCCGTCGTCGTCACCTTCGACCCGCATCCCAGCGAGGTCGTGCGCCCCGGCAGCCACCCGCCGCTGCTCGCACCGCACCACCGGCGGGCCGAGCTGATGGCCGAGCTGGGCGTGGACGCGCAGCTGATCCTCCCCTTCACCGCCGAGTTCTCGCAGCTGTCACCCGCCGACTTCATCGTGAAGGTCCTGGTGGACAAGCTGCACGCGCGGCTGGTCATCGAGGGCCCCAACTTCCGCTTCGGCCACAAGGCGGCCGGCAACGTCGACGTGCTGGCCGAGTTCGGCACGACGTACGACTACCGGGTCGAGGTCGTCGATCTCTCGGTGAGCGGCGCGGCGGGCGGCGGCGAACCGTTCTCCTCGACCCTGACGCGCCGCCTGGTCGCCGAGGGCGACATGACGGGCGCGGCGGAGATCCTCGGCCGCCCGCACCGTGTCGAGGGCGTCGTGGTGCGCGGTGCCCAGCGCGGCCGTGAGCTGGGCTTCCCGACGGCGAACGTCGAGACGCTGCCGCACACGGCCATCCCGGCGGACGGGGTCTACGCGGGCTGGCTGACCGCCGACGGCGAGCGGATGCCGGCGGCGATCTCGGTCGGCTCCAACCCCCAGTTCGCCGGCACAGAGCGCACCGTGGAGGCCTACGCCATCGACCGCGTCGGGCTCGACCTGTACGGAATGCACGTCGCGGTCGACTTCCTGGCCTATGTGCGCGGCATGGAGAAGTTCGAGTCCATCGACGCGCTGCTGGTGGCCATCGCCGACGACGTGAAGCGTTGCACCGCCCTGATCGAGGCGTACGAACAGCGCTGAGCCGGGACCGGGCGGGGACGCCCGGCCCTGAGCCCGGCCCTAGGAGGCGGCGACCGTCTCCGACGCCTTGAGCGCAGTCGCCCAGTGGCAGGCCACCCGGGTCCCGGTACCGCTGCTCGGCAGCACCGGCAGATCCTGCGTACGGCAGGCGTCCGCCACCCCGGCGCGCTCCGCCTCACCGGAGGCGAGGATCTGGCAGCGGGCGTGGAACCGGCAGCCGGACGGTACCCGGGACGGGTCCGGGGGCTCGCCGGTGAGCACCACCGGATCGCCCTCGGCGTCCGGCATCACCGACAGCAGCGCCTGCGTGTACGGATGCCGGGGCGCCGTCAGGATCTCGTCCACCTCGCCCGTCTCGACGATCCGGCCGAGGTACATCACCGCGACCCGGTCGGCGATGTTCCAGGCGAGCCCCAGGTCATGGGTGACGACCAGGGCGGAGAGACCCAGCTCGTCACGCAGCCGGAGCAGCAGGGCGAGGATCTCCCCGCGGACCGACGCGTCCAGCGACGCCACCGGTTCGTCGGCCACGATCAGTTCCGGCTCCAGCACCAGCGCACCGGCGATCACCACGCGCTGGCGCTGCCCGCCCGACAGCTCGTGCGGGTAGCGCAGGAAGAACCGCTCGGGCGGCCGCAGCCCTGCCCGCGACAGCGCCTCGGCCACCGCGGCCCGCTCGTCTCCCGCGGAGCCGTGGATGCGCAGGCCCTCCGCCACCGCTTCGTACACCGTGTGACGCGGATTCAGCGAACCGCTGGGGTCCTGCAGCACCAACTGGACCCGCTTGCGGTAGGCCTTGAGCGCACGCGAGGAGTAGTCGAACGGCTTGCCGTCGAACATGATCTGCCCCGCCGTCGGCCGGACCAGGCCCAGCAGTGAGCGGGCCAGTGTGGTCTTGCCGCACCCGGACTCGCCGACCAGTGCGACGATCTCACCCGGCCGGATGTCGAGGTCGACCCCGTCGACCGCGCGTGCCTCGGGGCCTCCGCGCCGCCCGGGGAACGCTACTTCCAGCCCTGCCGTGCCGATCAGGGGAGTGCTGGTCATGAGGTGCTCCTTGCTTCCTCGGCGCCCTGCTGCGCCGCCCCGGGGTGATCGGCCGCCGTCGGCCCGATGAGCACGCAGGCAGCCTGACGACCCTGCCCGGCATCCCGCAGCACCTGGTCCTCGGTGGCACACACGTCCAGCGCCGCCGGGCAGCGTGGATGGAACGTACAGCCCGAAGGCAGCGCCGCCGGGTCGGGCGGATCACCGGGCAGCCCGCGGGGCGCGCGCCGGGACGCGGCGTCGCCGATCCGCGGGAAGGCGCCGGACAGGGCACTGCTGTACGGATGCGCGGCGGCGGTGAAGACCTGCTCGGCCGGGCCCTCCTCGACGACCCGGCCCGCGTACATCACCGCCAGCCGGTCGCAGGTGTCGGCGAGCACGGCCAGGTCGTGGCTGATCATCAGCAGACTGATGTCCTGCTCCGCCACCAACTGCTCGATGAGCCGGAGGATCTGGGCCTGGATCATCACATCGAGCGCGGTGGTCGGCTCATCGGCCACGATCAGCTGCGGATCGCAGGCCAGCGCCATCGCGATCATCACCCGCTGGCGCATACCGCCGGAGAGTTCGTGCGGATAGGCGTCCACCCGGGCAGCCGGCAGTCCGACCTGCTCGAGCAGGTCGCCGGCCCGTCGGCGGGCGGCCGCCGGGGTCGCCTGGCGATGCACCAGAAGCGGTTCGGCGATCTGGTCGCCGATCCGGTGCACCGCGTTCAGCGAGTGCATCGCGCCCTGGAAGACGATCGACGCACCGGCCCAGCGGACGGCCCGCAG
The DNA here is from genome assembly GCF_040689485.1 of Streptomyces sp. NPDC051322. Lineage (NCBI taxonomy): Bacteria > Bacillati > Actinomycetota > Actinomycetes > Kitasatosporales > Streptomycetaceae > Streptomyces > Streptomyces sp. NPDC051322. The sequence goes on from NZ_JBFBAK010000008.1 coordinate 391,406, forward strand.
CCTGCCCCACTTCATGGTGAGCACGTCCTCGCCGTCGAGCAGGATCTCACCGGTCAGCTTCGCCGAGGCGGGCAGCAGGCGCAGCAGCGCCAGCGCCAGGGTCGACTTCCCGCATCCCGACTCACCGGCGATGCCGAGTTTCTGCCCGGCTCCCACGGTGAGGTCCACACCGCGTACGGCGGGGACCGCGGTCGGCCCCGACCCGTAGGTCACGTGCAGGCCCTTGATTTCGAGGAGGCTCAACGGGCCACCCCCAGCTTCGGATTGAGCACGGCCTCGACGGCACGGCCGCAGAGGGTGAAGGAGAGCGCGACCAGCGCGATGGCGATGCCGGGCGGGGCCAGATACCACCAGTGCCCCGAGGAGACCGCGCCCGCCTCACGCGCGTCCTGGAGCATGCCGCCCCAGGAGATGACCGTCGGGTCGCCGAGGCCCAGGAACGCGAGCGTCGCCTCGGTGAGGATGGCGTTGGAGATTCCGAGCGTCGTCTGGGCGAGCACCAGCGGTACGACGTTGGGCAGCACGTGCCGCGACATGACGTGGCCGTGACCGCCGCCGAGCGCCCTGGCGCGTTCGATGTAGGGCCGAGATTCGACGGCGATGGTCTGCGCCCGCACGAGCCGGGCCGTGGTCGGCCAACTGGTGACCCCGATCGCCAGGATCACCGTCCACACGGAGTGATTGAGCACCGTCGCCAGCACAATCGCGAGCACCAGCGTCGGCATCACCAGGAACCAGTCGGTGATCCGCATCAGAACCGTCGCGAACCAGCCACCGAAGTGCCCGGCGATGATGCCGACCAGCGTCCCGATGGCCACCGAGAGGGCGGCGGCGAGCAGCCCCACGGTGAGCGAGATACGCGCCCCCCACACCAACAGGCCGAGCAGTGAGCGCCCGAACTGGTCGGTGCCGAGCGGGAACTCGCCGCTCGGTGCCTCGAGGGCCGTGCCGGGAGCCTTGGTCACGCTCTGCACGTCGGCGCCGACCAGCAGCGGCGCGGCCAGCGCGATCACCGCGATCAGCACCAGCCCGGCGAGTCCGAGGACCCCGGCCCGGTGCGTGCGGTACTGCTGCCAGAAGCGGGCCACCGAATGCCGGCGCCTGGCCCAGGCCAGCGAGCCGGCGGTCTGTTGTGCGGTCGTCATCGGCCCACCCTGGGATCGAGCAGCGGATAGAGCAGATCGGCGAGCAGGTTCATCACGATCATCGCGCCCGCGAACACCACGAACAGGCCCTGCACCAGCGGCAGATCCGGCACGCTCAGCGCCTGGTAGAACAGGCCGCCGAGACCCGGCCAGGAGAAGACGGTCTCGACCAGGATCGAACCGGCCGCCACATGGCCGAAGTTGATGAAGACCATCGTGACGGTGGGCAGCAGCGCATTGGGTACCGCGTGGCGTCGGCGGACGAGATCGTCGCGCAGTCCCTTGGCCCGTGCCGTCGTCAGATAGTCGCTGCCCATCTCGTCGAGCAGCGAGGAGCGCATCACCAGCAGCGTCTGGGCGTAACCGACCGCCACCAGGGTGATGACCGGCAGGACCATGTGGTGCGCCACATCGGTGACGTACGCGAAGCCGGTGAGGCCGCCGGATTCCATGCCGCCGGTGGGGAACATGCCGGGGATCGGGCCGATGCCGACCGAGAAGATGATGATCAGCAGCAGTCCCAGCCAGAAGGACGGCACCGACCAGAGGGTCAGCGCCACCCCTGTGTTGACCTTGTCGCCGAGCCCGCCGTGACCCCACGCGGAACGGGTGCCGAGCCAGAGACCGAGGGCCGAGTAGATCACTACGGCAACACCGGTGAGCAGCAGCGTCGCGGGCAGCTTCTGCGTGATCAGGTCCCAGACCGGGGCGTGGAACTGGTAGGAGGTGCCCAGATCGCCGCTGAGCGCCTTGGTGCAGTACTCGGTGAACTGACGCCACATCGGCAGATCGAGCCCCAGTTGCTGACGCAGATGCACCAGCTGGGCGGGGGAGACCGGGCGGCCGTGCGTCATGGTGCGGACCGGGTCGCCCGGGATCACCCGGAACAGGAAGAAGCTGGTGACCAGCACGGCGAACAGCGAGACGGCGGCGCCGGCGAGCTTGCCGCCCACATACAGGAGATACGCGGTCGCGTTACGGGTGCGGGGGCCGGACGGCCCGGTCTTCACCTGGACCGGGCCGTCGGCCGCACCCTCCGCGAGCGGAGTGGTGCTTGCAGCGCTCATGGATTATTCACGGTCTTCCGCGGTGGAACGGCGGCGCAGGGCGACGAAGCCTCCGAGCCCGATGACGATGACGGCCGCGACGATGCCGATGATGAGGCCGGTCGAGGAGCCCGACGACGACTTGGCGGCGCTGTTGCTCGCCGGAACCGCCGACCACCAGCTCCAGTAACCGTCCTGGCCCCAGATGTTGCCTGCGGCCTCGGGCATCGTCTCGATCGACTTGATCTGGTCGGTACGGTACGCCTCGACGGCGTTCGGGTACGCCATGACATTCATGTACCCGGTGTCGTACAGCCGCGATTCCATCTGCTTCACCAGATCGGCCCGCTTGGCCGGGTCGTACTCGGCGCCCTGCTGGGCGTACAGCTCGTCGAACTTCTTGTCGCAGATGAAGTTGTCGGTGGCGCCGGTGTCCTTGGGCGTGCCGGGCAGCGCGGCGCAGGTGTGAATGGAGAGGACGTAGTCCGGGTCTGGGTTGACCGAGTAACCGTCGAAGGCCAGGTCGTAGTCACCGGCCAGCCAGGGGTCGGAGACGTTGTCCAGGCAGTCGACCGTGAGGCCGATGCCGAGCTTGCCCCACCACTCCTTCATGTACTTGCCGATGGCCTTGTCGTTCGGGTCGGTGGCGTGGCAGAGGATGCGGAAGTTGAGCGGCTTCCCGTCCTTACCGAGGCGTTTGCCCGCGCTGTTCTTCCGGTAGCCGGCCTCGTCGAGCAGGCTGGCAGCCTTGGCCGGGTCGTACGAGATCTTCTGCTCCGCGGCCGGCTTCCAGAAGTAGCCGGAGAAGCGCGGCGGGATGTAGCCCTCGCCCTGGACGGCGTGGCCCTGGAAGACCTTGTCGATGATGGTCTTCGTGTCGGTGGCCGCGAAGAGCGCCTTGCGGACCTTCGGGTCGAGCAGCGCGGGGTTGCCGTTGCCGAACTTCTTGCCGTTCTTGGCCTTGGCGCCGGGGTTGGTGGCGAGGGCGTAGAACCGGCGGCCGGGTGCGTCGTTGACCTTGATGTTCTTCTCGGTCTTGAGCGCGGCGGCCTGCGCCGGGGTGAGGCCCTGGACGAAGGAGACCTCGCCCTTCTCCAGCGCGGCCACCGCGGAATCGTTGTCCTTGTAGAACTTGAAGTCCAGTTCGTCGAACTTCGGCGTGCCCCGCCAGAAGGTCTTGTTCGGCTTGAACTTCAGATACTGGTCGACCTTGTAGTCCGTCAGAATGAACGGCCCGTTGCCGACGATCGGGAACTGCTTGTCGTTGTTGAACTTCGAGAAGTCCTTGACCTTCTCCCAGACGTGCTTCGGCACGATCGGCACGTCGAGCGCCGTCATCGTGGCCTGCGGCTTCTTCAACCGGACGACCAGCGTCTGCGGGTCCGGTGCGGTGACCTTCCTGAAGTTCGCGGTGAAGTTGCCGTTCGCGGTGGCCGCGCCCTCGTCGGTCATCATCTTGTTGAACGTCCAGGCCGCGTCGTCGGCGGTGGCCTGCCGGCCGTCCGACCACTTGGAGTTCTTGCGGATGGTGAACGTCCACGTGAGTTTGTCCGGCGAGGTCTTCCAGGCGGTGGCGAGACCCGGGATCGTGTGACCGTCCTTGACGTCATAGTTCGTCAGGTAGTCGTACATCAGCCGCAGTGCGGTGGTGGACCCCAGACGGGTGGCCAGAAAGGGACTCAGTGAGTCGATGCTCTGGTTCACGGCGACAGTGAGGACCTTCTTGCCGCCGGACGGAGCATCGCCCTTGGTCGTGGCCGCCTGGGCCTGCTGCGGAGCAGGGTTCAGCGGGGTCGCGGCGGCCGCCGCCAATGCGAACGCGGCGGCGCCGGTGGCCAGAAGCAGACGGGTGCGGGAGCGGTGCTGGATGGTGCCGGTCGGAGCTCTTCTGTCCATGGGGCGTTGACCTCGCGTCAGGTGAATCATGGAGTCGCCAGCTGGTGAAGCGAAGGTTTATCAGCGGTGGTCTAAACGTGTCAACGTTGCCTCATACCCCATCTGGGCTGCGGAAATACCTGAAGGCCCACACCGTGCAGACGGTGTGGGCCTTCAGTGGTCTATACCTCTATTGCCTTACTGCTGAGGGGCTGGCGGGGGCTGCTGCCAGCCTTGTCCCGGCGGCGGGTACTGCTGCGGATACTGCTGGCCGCCGTACGGCTGTGGAGGCGGCTGCTGCTGGCCGTAGGGCTGGGGAGGCTGTGGCTGCTGTGGTGCGTACGGCTGGTGCTGCGCGCCGCCCGGCATCGGCGGTGCCATGTGCGGCGGCGCGGCCTGACCGTCTCCGGTCCACAACCCCTGAGCCTGCTGCGCCCGCTGGAAGTCCTCGGCGACCAGGGCCGAGAGGTTGAAGTACGCCTCGCGGGTCTTGGGCCGCATCATGTCCAGGTCGACCTCGGCGCCCGCCGACAGATGCTCGTCGAACGGCACGACGACGACCGCGCGGCAGCGCGTCTCGAAGTGCTGCACGATGTCCTCGACCTTGATCATCTTGCCGGTCTCGCGGACCCCCGAGATCACCGTCAGCGAACGGGAGACCAGTTCGGCGTAGCCGTGCGCGGAGAGCCAGTCGAGCGTGGTGCTCGCGCTGGACGCACCGTCGACGGACGGAGTGGAAATGATGATCAACTGGTCGGCCAGGTCGAGGACTCCGCGCATCGCGCTGTAGAGCAGGCCGGTGCCCGAGTCCGTCAGGATGATCGGGTACTGCTTGCCCAGGACATCGATGGCCCGTCGATAGTCCTCGTCGTTGAACGTGGTGGAGACGGCGGGGTCCACATCGTTGGCGATGATCTCCAGCCCGGACGGCGCCTGCGAGGTGAACCGGCGGATGTCCATATAGGAGTTGAGGTGCGGGATCGCCTGGACCAGGTCACGAATGGTGGCACCGGTCTCGCGCCGTACCCGGCGGCCGAGCGTTCCGGCGTCCGGGTTGGCGTCGATCGCCAGAATCTTGTCCTGTCGCTCGGTGGCGAGCGTCGAACCCAGCGCGGTGGTGGTCGTGGTCTTGCCGACGCCGCCCTTGAGGCTGATGACGGCGATCCGATAGCAGGACAGCACCGGTGTGCGGATCAGATCGAGCTTGCGCTGCCGCTCGGCCTCCTCCTTCTTGCCACCGATCTTGAAGCGGGACGCACCGGCCGGGCCGCTGCGGCTGCTCTTCGCCTTCTGCTTGTTCCGGATCAGCCGGTCGGACGAGAGCTCAACGGCCGCCGTATAGCCGAGCGGTGCACCGCCCGGGACGGAACGCTCGCGCTGATCGTGCGCGACGGGCTGCGGCCAGGCGGCCCCGGTGCGCGGGTCGACGGGCCCCGGAGGCGGCTGCTGCCCCTGCGGCTGCTGCGGCCCGTGGGGAGCCTCGGGAACCGGTTGCGGGAAGCCGTATCCGCCCTGTGGCGGGTGGGGCACCTGCGGGGCCTGCGGTCCGCGTGGTGGCGGCGGGCCCTGCGGCTGCTGGGCAGCGGGCAGGTTCTCGGCGGGCGGCGGGAAGCCGTAACCCGCCCGGGGTGCCTGCTGCTGCGGGATCTGCGGTGCCTGCTGCTGGGGGAAGCCGTATCCGCCCTGCGGCGGCTGGGGCGTGCCGGAGGCCGGCGGTGCCTGAGGTGCCTGGGACGCCTGCGGCGGGAGAGGCAACGGCTGCGGCTGCTGGGCGGGCGGCTGGGCCTGTTGCGGGAAACCGTAACCGCCGTGCGGCGGATACGGGTTCTGCGGCGGCTGTTGCTGCGCGGCCGGCGGCTGAGGCGCGGGCGGCGGAAAGCCGTAGCCGGCCTGGGGGCCCTGCGGCTCCGGCTGCTGCTGGGCCGGCGGTAGTGCCTGCTGCGGAAAGCCGTAACCGGCCTGGGGCGTCTGCGGAGGAGGCGCCTGCGGGGACGGCGCCTGGGGGGCGGGCGGCTGCAGCGGTTCGATGGCCGGGGGCTGCGGCGCGGCAGACGACCGGGGATAGCCGTAACCACCCGGCAGGTCGGGTGTGGGGACGGCCGGTGCATCCCATGCCGCGGGGGGAGCCGCGGGGCCGCCCTGCGGCTGGGACTGATCGGCCGTCGGGGTGGGCATCGGCCACTGCGCCGCGGGGGGCGGGGTCGCGGGCTGAAACGCCGGGGGCAGCGGCGGCAGTTGACTCTGCGGCCCGTCCGACGGGGCAGGCGACCAGGGCTGCCCCGATGGCGGCGGCGTGTCCTGCGGGACGGCGTCCTTGATCACGTCCACCGGCACGGCGTCGGCGGGCTCATCGGTCGGCCCGTCCGTCTCGGCCGTACCGTCCGCCGTCTCGTCCGCCGTCTCGGAAAGCTCGTTCCGGGTGTCGGCACCGCTCCATGGCTCAACGGCCGACTCGTTCCTGGACGACTCCGGTTCCTTCGCTTCCGTCTGTTCGGTACTTGCGAGGGCTGCGCCGCTCTCATCGGCAGGCTCCGAGAAGACCACCGGAGCTTCGGCGCGCTCCCGGGCGGCCTTCGCGGCCGCTTCCAGCTTCTCGAACTCACGCTTCAGCGCGGCCGGTGAGAACTTCATGGTCGCGCCGCTCTCCACGTCGCCACCCCCGAGAGCCTCCGCAGCCTTCTCCGGCCGCTCGGGCTCCTGTTCGGCGGCCGGCTCCGGCTCCGGCGCGCGCTCCGGAGCCGCTTCGGGCTCGGGCGGCGACGGTGTCCAGCTCGGCTGGAACCCCCCGGTCAACGGCAGGCCGGGCACCGCGGCCGGCCCCCCGAGGGGCGGGCCGGCCTGAACCCGCGGCGGCGGGGGAGTGGGAGCCGGCGGCGGGGTCGGCTCCGGCGCGGGCGTCACCGGCTCCGGTTCCTTCGCCTGCGCGTCCGACGCGTTCTGCGTGTACCAGGCCGGCGGGGTGTAGTCGATGGTGAACTCACCTGTCGTCTCGACAGGCTCCGCGTCGGACTGATCGTCGACGGGTGAGTTCGAGCCCCCGCGGATCTCGTCCCGATCGCTGCTCACAATGCCTCCCGCTGGTGGTCGAGCACCCTCGTGCCGTAGTGGTGGGGGGCGACCGTTCCTGTCGTCCGATCCGCCTGGCTCTCCCCGTAAGGACGCGAACGACCCGCTCGCGGGTTCTGACGTGCGCCCCGTCCCAGCCTAATCACCAATCGCACCGGCACGGCATGGCGGAGCGCACCGGGAGCAGTGACCTTTACGTCACGCCCGGCCCAGAACCTGCCGAGTTACGTCACATCGCGTCGATCAAAACGTAAGGAAGGCGCCAAAAGCGGACGATATCAGGGTCGTTGTTCCGTTACGGCTGCGGTTCCGCCGTTGTGCGGCGCGGGCTCCAGATCGAACTCGCCGTCCCGGGCTCCCAGCACGAAGGCACGCCATTCGGCTTCGGTGTAGCGCAGCACCGTCCCGTGGTCGATGGACGACCGCATGGCAACGGCCCCGCCGGGCAGATAGGCGATCTCGACCCGCTCCTCGTGTTCCGAGGTGCCGGGCGCGCTCTGCCATTCGACCCCCGAGATGTCGAGGGCGTAGAGCTCGTCCTTCTCGCGCTCCTTGCGATCCTTCTCGCTTGATCCCGTTGCATCAGCCATGGCGGCGCGGTCCCTTCCCGACGTAAGAACAAGCTGCCGACCCACCCTACTTGGGCGGTCGGCGCCTGATCACACCTTCGTCACGGTGCACGGTGACGAACGTTTTCAGCGGCTGAGAAGCTCGATCGCGGTACAGGTGCCACCCGCCGCGCCGACCGCCATCACGGTCACCGCCACACAGCGTCTTTTCAGTTGCCGGTAGCGCGCCGTGTACTCGGCGCGCAGCGAGACGGCCCGGTCGGCGATCCGGACGAGCACGGCCCGGGAGACGGCAACCCGGTCGTCGGTGTAGACCCGCTCCACGTCCTCGCGCTGTGCGGCCGTCAGCCAGGGCAGTTGCTCGGCGAAGCACACCGCCTGGCGGCGGGCCTCGTCGACCTCGGCGTTCCACAGGAGATATCCCTCGATCTGCACCAGACCGCGCGCCATGTCCCCATCGGCCTCCACGCCATCTCCTTCCTCGGGGGATACGCCTCAGCAGCTGTCGTCCGGCTGCTCCTCAGCTCTGCTTGTCGCCGGGGGCCACGGTGGCGGAGGCAATGGGGCGGTTGGCGATTTCGTCGAGCGTGACGATTTCCGGGTGGTGCAGGTCGAAGGACGGCGCTTCGGAGCGGATCCGCGGCAGGGTGCAGAAGTTGTGCCGCGGCGGCGGGCAGGACGTCGCCCATTCGAGTGAGCGTCCGTAGCCCCAGGGGTCGTCGACCTCAACTTTCTTGCCGTACTTGGCGGTCTTCCAGACGTTGTAGAGGAACGGCAGGAGCGACAGTCCGAGCAGGAAGGAGCTGATGGTCGAGACGGTGTTCAGAGCGGTGAAGCCGTCGGCTGCCAGGTAGTCCGCGTAACGGCGCGGCATGCCCTCGACACCCAGCCAGTGCTGCACCAGGAAGGTGCCGTGGAAGCCGACGAACAGAGTCCAGAAGTTGATCTTGCCGAGCCGCTCGTCCAGCATCTTCCCGGTGAACTTCGGCCACCAGAAGTAGAACCCGGAGAACATAGCGAAGACCACGGTGCCGAAGACGACGTAGTGGAAGTGCGCCACCACGAAGTACGAGTCCGAGACGTGGAAGTCCATCGGCGGCGAGGCCAGGATGACACCGGTCAGACCACCGAAGAGGAACGTGACCAGGAAGCCGATCGACCAGAGCATCGGGGTCTCGAAACTCAGCGACCCCTTCCACATCGTGCCGATCCAGTTGAAGAACTTCACCCCGGTCGGCACCGCGATCAGGAAGGACATGAAGGAGAAATACGGCAGCAGCACCCCGCCGGTGACGAACATGTGGTGCGCCCATACCGTCACCGACAGGCCGGCGATCGAGATCGTCGCGCCGACCAGGCCGATGTAGCCGAACATCGGCTTCCTGGAGAACACCGGGATGACCTCGGAGACGATCCCGAAGAACGGCAGCGCGATGATGTACACCTCTGGATGGCCGAAGAACCAGAAGAGGTGCTGCCAGAGCAGCGCGCCGCCGTTTGCCGAATCGAAGATGTGCGCGCCGAACTGCCGGTCGGCCTCCAGCGCGAGCAGGGCCCCGGCGAGGATCGGGAAGGCGAACAGCACCAGCACGGCGGTCAGCAGGACGTTCCACACGAAGATCGGCATCCGGAACATCGTCATGCCGGGGGCGCGCATGCAGACGATCGTGGTGACGAAGTTGACCGAGCCGAGGATCGTGCCGAAACCGGACAGCGCCAGACCCATGATCCACATGTCGGCACCCACATCCGGCGAGTACTCCGCGCTGTTCAACGGAGAGTAGGCGAACCAGCCGAAAGCTGCCGCGCCCTGCGGTGTGAGGAAGCCGCCCACGGCGATCAGCGAGCCGAAGAGATAGAACCAGTACGCGAGCATGTTCAGCCGCGGGAACGCCACATCGGGCGCGCCGATCTGCAGCGGCATGATCCAGTTCGTGAATCCGGCGAACAACGGGGTCGCGAACATCAGCAGCATGATCGTGCCATGCATGGTGAACGCCTGATTGAACTGCTCGTTCGAGACGATCTGGGTGCCGGGGCGGGCGAGCTCGGCGCGCATCAGCAGGGCCAGCACACCGCCGATGCAGAAGAAGGCGAACGAGGTGACCAGATACATCGTGCCGATCGTCTTATGATCGGTGGTGGTGGCCCAGGAGATGATGACCGTGCCAGGACGTCTCCGGCGTACCGGCACCTCGTTCGCGTAAGTGGCCTCTTCCTCTGCCGAACCCTCGGTGGCCCTCGTCGTCACAGCGACGTTCCTCCTGATCGATGCGCCAAAAACAAGCAGGAGCATGGCGCAGCCCCGGTCGGGCGCCCCAGATTCACCCGTTTCGGGGCGTGTCGAGGGTGCTGATCGGGCGTACCGAAAGACTGGTACTCTGTGTGGCGGCCGTTTGTGTACGCGCCTCCGGATCGTCGGAGGCTGCGCCCAACGGATCTCCGCCTCCCGAGTTACGGAAGATCCCCAGAGAATTCGACCTGGGGCACTCGGTGGCCTGAACACTCACGAGGAGTAAACGTGTCACTCGACGCCGCTACGAAGAAGCAGATCATGTCCGAGTTCGGCCAGAAGGAGGGCGACACCGGTTCCCCCGAGGTTCAGGTCGCCATGCTCTCCCGCCGCATCTCGGACCTGACGGAGCACCTCAAGACGCACAAGCACGACCACCACTCCCGCCGGGGTCTGCTGATCCTGGTCGGCCAGCGTCGCCGCCTTCTGCAGTACCTGGCCAAGAAGGACATCCAGCGCTTCCGTGCGCTGGTCGACCGCCTCGGCATCCGCCGCGGTGCGGCCGGCGGTGCCAAGTAAGTACGCCTGTGAGCAAGGGAGCGGGCCCCACATCCAGGGGACCGCTCCCTTTGCTGTACGTGCGGAACCCGCACCGGGCTCAGTAACCTGGGCTTACAACGCGACAGCGAACGAGGAGAGGCGCACCCCCGCCGCCACCGGTCCTCGGTAGTGGCCCCCGGGAAAACGCCCGGGTGCTTCGATCGAAGACCGGTCCCGCACTCAGGGAGCGCTTCTCCGCACCGTCCTCCGCTACACGGGCGAGGGGACGAAAGACGACGAGTATGGAGAAAACGCTAGTGGAGAACGAGACCCACTACGCCGAGGCCGTTATTGACAACGGAACCTTCGGCACCCGCACCATCCGCTTCGAGACGGGACGGCTGGCCAAGCAGGCCGCCGGTTCCGCCGTGGCGTACCTGGACGACGACACCATGGTGCTGTCGGCCACCAGCGCTTCGAAGAAGCCCAAGGACCAGCTCGACTTCTTCCCCCTGACGGTGGACGTCGAGGAGCGGCAGTACGCGGCCGGCAAGATCCCCGGTTCCTTCTTCCGCCGTGAGGGCCGGCCCTCCGAGGACGCGATCCTCACCTGCCGCCTGATCGACCGCCCGCTGCGCCCCTCCTTCAGGAAGGGCCTGCGCAACGAGATCCAGATCGTCGAGACGATCATGGCGCTCAATCCCGACCACCTCTACGACGTGGTCGCGATCAACGCCGCCTCGTGCTCCACGATGCTGGCCGGCCTGCCGTTCTCCGGCCCGATCGGCGGCACCCGGGTCGCCCTGATCAAGGGCCAGTGGGTTGCCTTCCCGACGCACACCGAGCTCGAGGACGCCGTCTTCGACATGGTCGTCGCGGGCCGCGTCCTCGAGGACGGCGACGTCGCGATCATGATGGTCGAGGCTGAGGCCACCGAGAAGACCATCCAGCTCGTCAGGGACGGCGCCGAGGCCCCCACGGAGGAGGTCGTCGCCGCCGGTCTCGAGGCCGCGAAGCCCTTCATCAAGGTGCTGTGCAAGGCCCAGTCGGACCTCGCCGCCAAGGCCGCCAAGCCCACCGGTGAGTTCCCGGTCTTCCTCGACTACCAGGACGACGTCCTGCAGGCGCTCACCGCCGCCGTCAGCACCGAGCTGGCCAAGGCGCTCACCATCGCCGGCAAGCAGGAGCGCGAGGGCGAGCTCGACCGCATCAAGGAGATCGCCGGCGAGAAGCTGCTCCCGCAGTTCGAGGGCCGCGAGAAGGAGATCTCGGGTGCCTACCGCGCGCTGACCAAGAAGCTGGTCCGCGAGCGCGTCATCAAGGACAAGGTCCGTATCGACGGCCGTGGCGTCACGGACATCCGTACGCTCGCCGCCGAGGTCGAGGCGATCCCGCGGGTGCACGGCTCGGCGCTCTTCGAGCGTGGCGAGACCCAGATCCTGGGCGTCACCACCCTCAACATGCTCCGTATGGAGCAGCAGCTGGACACCCTCTCCCCGGTGACCCGCAAGCGCTACATGCACAACTACAACTTCCCGCCGTACTCGGTCGGCGAGACCGGCCGCGTGGGCTCGCCGAAGCGCCGCGAGATCGGCCACGGCGCGCTCGCCGAGCGCGCCCTGGTGCCGGTGCTGCCGTCGCGCGAGGAGTTCCCCTACGCGATCCGCCAGGTCTCCGAGGCGCTGGGCTCCAACGGCTCGACGTCCATGGGCTCGGTCTGTGCCTCCACCATGTCGCTGCTGAACGCCGGTGTGCCCCTCAAGGCCGCCGTCGCCGGTATCGCCATGGGTCTGATCTCGCAGGAGATCGACGGCAAGACGCACTACGTCGCCCTCACCGACATCCTCGGTGCGGAGGACGCGTACGGCGACATGGACTTCAAGGTCGCCGGTACCAAGCAGTTCGTGACCGCGCTGCAGCTCGACACCAAGCTCGACGGCATCCCCGCCTCGGTGCTGGCCGCCGCGCTGAAGCAGGCCCGGGACGCCCGCCTGCACATCCTCGATGTGATGAACGAGGCCATCGACGTCCCGGACGAGATGTCCCCGAACGCCCCGCGGATCATCACCGTCAAGATCCCGGTGGACAAGATCGGTGAGGTCATCGGCCCCAAGGGCAAGATGATCAACCAGATCCAGGAGGACACCGGCGCCGACATCACGATCGAGGACGACGGCACCATCTACATCGGTGCCCAGGCCGGCTCGCAGGCCGAGGCCGCGCGCGCCACGATCAACTCGATCGCCAACCCGACCATGCCGGAGGTCGGCGAGCGCTACCTGGGTACGGTCGTCAAGACCACCACCTTCGGTGCGTTCGTGTCGCTGATGCCGGGCAAGGACGGCCTGCTGCACATCTCGCAGATCCGCAAGCTGGCCGGTGGCAAGCGCGTGGAGAACGTCGAGGACGTGCTCGCGGTCGGCTCCAAGGTGCAGGTCGAGATCGGTGAGATCGACTCGCGCGGCAAGCTCTCCCTGGTCCCCGTGATCGAGGGAGAAGAGGACCAGAAGAAGGACGACTCCGACAAGTGACGTCCCGTAGTTCCGCGGCGACGGCCCGCACCTCCTCGGAGGTGCGGGCCGTCGCCCGTACCCAAACGCTTCTCAAGGGCGAGAACGGCGCAGGTACCGTCCGCAGAACCACCCTTCCCGGTGGTCTGCGGATCGTCACCGAGACGCTGCCCTCCGTCCGGTCGGCAACCTTCGGTATCTGGGCGAACGTCGGCTCCCGTGACGAGACGCCCGCGCTGAACGGCGCCACCCACTATCTCGAGCACCTCCTCTTCAAGGGCACGGCCAAGCGCAGTGCCCTCGACATCTCGGCTGCGATCGACGCGGTCGGCGGCGAGATGAACGCCTTCACGGCGAAGGAGTACACCTGCTACTACGCACGGGTCCTCGACACCGACCTGCCACTGGCCATCGATGTCGTCTGCGACATGCTGACCGGCTCGCTGATAACGCCCGAGGACGTCGACGCGGAACGCGGCGTCATCCTCGAGGAGATCGCCATGACGGAGGACGACCCGGGCGACTGTGTCCACGACCTCTTCGCGGCCACCATGCTCGGCGACACCCCGCTCGGCCGCCCGGTCCTCGGCACCGTGGACACCGTCAACGCCCTGAACCGCGGCCGGATCGCCCGCTTCTACAAGAAGCACTACGACCCGACGCACCTGGTCGTCGCTGCCGCGGGCAACATCGACCACGCCACGGTGGTACGCCAGGTCCGCCGGGCCTTCGACCGTGCGGGCGCCCTGTCCCGCACGGACGCGGTCCCGCTGGGCCCGCGCGAGGGCTCCCGCACCGTTCGGCCCGCAGGCCGTGTCGATCTGCTGAACCGGAAGACCGAGCAGGCGCACGTCGTCCTCGGCATGCCGGGTCTTGCCCGCACCGACGACCGGCGCTGGGCCATGAGCGTGCTGAACACCGCGCTCGGCGGCGGTATGTCCTCACGCCTCTTCCAGGAGATCCGGGAGAAGCGCGGCCTCGCCTACAGCGTGTACTCGTACACCTCGGGCTTCGCCGACTGCGGGCTCTTCGGGGTCTACGCCGGCTGCCGGCCGAGCCAGGTGCACGAGGTCCTCAAGATCTGCCGCGCGGAACTGGCCCAGGTGGCGTCCGACGGACTCACCGATGACGAGATCCGCCGCGCCATCGGCCAGCTCGCCGGTTCCACGGTGCTCGGGCTGGAGGACACCGGCGCGCTGATGCACCGGATCGGTAAGAGCGAGTTGTGCTGGGGCTCCCAGATCTCGGTCGACGAAATCCTGGAACGGACCGCGTCGGTCACCCCGGACGACGTACGCTCCGTCGCCCGCGACATCCTTGACCAGCGGGTCTCCCTGTCGGTTATCGGCCCGCTGAAGGACAAGCAGGCCGACCGCCTCCACGAAGCGGTCTCCTGACCGCGGGCGATCCGACCACGAGCGGTTTCGAGCACCAGCGGTCCGAGCACGAAGGAAGAGAGAGCATGAGCAGCAAGCTGCGGGTAGCGGTCATCGGCGCCGGGGGCCGTATCGGCTCCGAAGCCGCGCGGGCCGTCGACGCCGCCCCCGACCTCGAACTGGTCGCCGCCATCGACCGCGACGACACACTCGAGGCGCTCACCGCAGCCGGGGCCCAGGTCGCCGTCGACCTGACGCACCCGGAAGCGGTGATGGGCAACCTGGACTTCTGCGTACGCAACGGAATCCACGGCGTCGTCGGCACCACCGGCTGGACCGACGAGCGCCTCGCCGAGCTCCGCGGCTGGCTCGAGGGCTCGCCGGGGACCGGCGTGCTGGTGGCTCCGAACTTCTCCATCGGCGCCGTGCTCACCATGACGTTCGCGCAGGCAGCGGCACGATTCTTCGAATCCGTCGAGGTCATCGAGCTGCACCACCCGAACAAGGCGGACGCCCCGTCCGGCACCGCACAGCGCACCGCACAGCTGATCGCGGCGGCTCGGACGAAGGCCGGCTGCGACCCGCAGCCCGATGCGACCAGCACCGCCCTGGACGGGGCGCGTGGCGCCGATGTCGACGGCGTCCCCGTGCACTCGGTACGGCTGCGCGGCCTGCTGGCCCACCAGGAGGTGCTGCTCGGCGGTGCCGGCGAGACGCTCACCATCCGCCACGACTCCCTGCACCACAGCAGCTTCATGCCGGGCATCCTGCTCGGCGTCCGCCGCGTGGTCACCGCCCCCGGCCTGACCCTCGGCCTGGAACACTTCCTCGATCTGAGCTGACGGCGACCATGCGCGCAAAGATCACTTACTTCGTCACGGCTGCCGTCCTGGTCTTCTACTTCTTCCTGGTGGGCAGCCGGGGCGTGCTGCTCATCCAGAACGGCACGCTGCTCACGGTTACCTTCGGTGTGGCCGTGCTGATCCTTCCGCTGATCGGCATCTGGTTCCTCTGGAAGAACACGCAGTTCGTCCAGCGCGCCAACCGGCTCGCTGCGGAACTGGACGCCGAGGGCGGTTTGCCGGTGGACGAGTTGGTCCGTACGCCGAGCGGCCGTATCGACCGGGACTCGGCCGACGCGGTCTTCACCCGCCGCAAGGAGGAGACCGAGGACAGCCCGGACGACTGGCGCTGCTGGTTCCGGCTCGCCGTCGCCTACCAGGACGCCCGGGACACTCCGCGCGCCCGTAAGGCGATGCAGCGCGCCATCGCACTGCACGCGGGCCGTCCGGTGAGCGTCTGACAGCGACCGGGCACCCGGTCGGTTACCGGCGCGCGTACTCGGCGTTCCACGCCTCGATGGTGTCGGCGGCGCGGTCGAAGGCCTCGTGGCGGGCCAGGAAGTCGGCATTGTGGTCGGTGAGCAGCGGAGCGAGCTGCTCGCCGTTCTGCTGCAGCAGTACCAGCGCCTCCCCCTGGACGGTCCGCGGCAGCCCCAACCAGCGAACCGGCTGCTGCACGGTACGTACTGCGGCGGTCCGGCGCCACGGCACGGTGTGGGTCCGCAAGAAGCCCACCCGCCGGACTCCGTGCCGGCTCACCCAGGTGCCGACCCGCAGCAGCCGCAGGGCACCCGCGATGACGGCCAGGCCGAGGCCCAGGCAGGCGATTCCGCCCGGCACGGCCCCGGCGACAGCGATGATCACGGCGGCCAGCAGTATGAAGGAAGCCAGCAACAGAAGCAGCGCGGCCGTCCCGACCCGCCAGGGGCCGGGACGGTACGGCCGCCGCCACTGGTCATGGTCGTCGAACGGCAGCGCAACATCGTCGGAATGATCGGCGGCTGCGCCGAACGCACGGTCGGCCGTCAGGAAAGGCAGGGGCACGGCTGGTCCTCACTCACAAGCACGCTCCATTGGCTGTGCCCGGTGAGGCTACCGATGAGATGATCGGCCGACCACCCCAGGGGGTCCGGACGAGTCAGTGTCCGTGTGCGGCTTCCGAATGATGGGTGGCGGCAGGTGACTGATCCGCCGCCAGCGCAGGCAGCCCGAGCAGCAGCGATCCGACGAGACCCGCGATGACGGTGACGCCGATCAGGGCGTGCCCTGCGAGCTGGGACCTGCTCGGGCGTGGACGGGACGGCGGCTCGACATTGCTGCGGAAGTGGTCGGCCTCGGCGACAAATGCGAACGGGACGGCCTCTCGCCGGCGGAACATAGGGGCACTTCTCCTTGACTCTGGACTCGGATCACGCATCACGCGGTCATCCGGCTGGGTTCTTCCCCGGATACATCCGCTTCTACAGATACAGACGTCCAAAGCTGTCGATCGGTGCCCGTTTACGACTGATCGGCCGAAGTATTCTGCCGTCGGTCCGGCCGTCCGGCGTTGTCGGTGCCGCGCCGTAGAGTGGGCGCCGCCCGAGCGATGCAAATGGAAGGACCCCGCCGGTGAGCGACACTCCCACCTCAGACCCCAAGCCGAGCTTCCGCAGCGACGTCACCGTCGAGCTGGTCAAGCACAGCGCGAGCGACTCCGACGTGCTGTGGGCGGCCCGAGTCTCCACGGCGGGTGAGCAGTCCTTGGAAGAGCTGCAGAAGGATCCTGAGCGCTCCAAGGGGCTCATCAACTTCCTGATGCGAGACCGCCACGGGAGCCCCTTCGAGCACAACTCGATGACCTTCTTCGTCAGCGCCCCGATCTTCGTCTTCCGGGAGTTCATGCGTCACCGGGTCGGATGGTGTCTCGCGGGCGACACCGAAATCACCTTGGAGAGTGAGGCAGGAAACCTCCGGCGCCGAACGATCGCGGATCTGTACCGGCTCTGGCACCTCGGCGTCGAGGACCGTTTGCCGCACTCCGCGGGGGGAGTCACCTGGCATTCCGGGGCAGGTAAGTGGATGGCGCAGGTCCACAGCGGCGACAAGAACCACTACCTGGGGCTGTACGAGAACCGTGAGGCGGCCGAGTCGGCAGTCGTCGAGTTCCGGGAAGAGCACCCGAGCGCCCGGATCCCGAAGCTGGAGCCGGTCCGCGGGAACCAGGTGCGTTGTTACGACGAGGAGACGCTGGTCGCGACCCGTGCCCCGATCGTCGATGTGATCGAGTCCGGTGTGAAGCCGCTGATCAAGATCACAACTGAGAGCGGCCGCGTGCTCCGCTCCACCGTGGACCACGCCGTTCTCACGCCGGAAGGGTGGCGGAAGGCGGGGGAGCTGTCGGTCGGCGACGCGGTGATGGCCGCGGCCACAGCCGCAGCGCCCACCGAGCGGCCGGTGCCGCCGAGTCTGCGACGCGGGATCGGCGTATGGACCTCGATGCAACGTTCCCAGCTGATCAACGATGTGGACGTATGCCATCTCTGCAGGGGTTCCTTCCCCCGCGAGGAACTCGCACTCGACCATGTGATCCCGGTGGCGAGCGACCTGGCCCAGGCGCTGGACGAGGCGAATCTTGCCCCCGCGTGCCAGGAGTGCCATGCGAGGAAGAGCGCGGAGGAGGAAGCGCTCGCACGACAGGGCGGGAAGGTCGCGGTAGCTCGGCCGGACGCGATTGTTTCGATCACCGAAGACGGCGAGGAGATGACCTACGACCTGTCGGTGGAGGGCCCCTGGCACAACTTCCTCGCCAACGGCATCGTCGTACACAACTCGTACAACGAGGAGTCCGGTCGTTACCGGGAACTCCAGCCGGTCTTCTACGTTCCCGGCGAAGCCCGCAAGCTGGTCCAGCAGGGCCGCCCGGGGAAGTACGAGTTCGTCGAGGGCACCGACGCACAGCAGGAGCTCACCGGCCGTGCGATGGAGGACTCGTACCGCCAGGCGTACGAGGCATACCAGGAGATGCTGGCCGCCGGCGTGGCGCGTGAAGTCGCACGCGCGGTGCTGCCGGTGGGCCTGTTCTCCTCGATGTACGCGACGTGCAACGCGCGTTCGCTGATGCACTTCCTCGGGCTGCGCACCCAGCACGAGCTGGCGAAGGTGCCGTCCTTCCCGCAACGGGAGATCGAGATGGTCGGGGAGCAGATGGAGGAGCACTGGGCGAGGCTCATGCCACTCACCCATGCGGCCTTCAACACCAACGGCCGGGTCGCCCCGTAGAGCACTGGTGTGCGGGTCACCCGCGCGAAGTGTCCGTATTGCACCGTTTAGAGAAGTTCATCTAGGCTGATCAAACGGACCCGGCACTGCTTGAACCCCCGAGCAGGCAGTGCCGGGCTCCGTCGCTCCCGTCCCCCGAAGGCGTCCCCGAAGGCACGCACCGCAGTGAGCAGCGAGTAGCGTGGTACCCATGGCTCCGATCTCCACTCCGCAGACCCCCTTCGGGCGGGTCCTCACCGCTATGGTCACGCCCTTCACGGCGGACGGTGCGCTCGACATCGAAGGCGCTCAGCGGCTCGCCGCCCATCTGGTGGACGCAGGCAACGATGGCCTGGTCGTCAACGGCACCACCGGCGAGTCCCCGACCACCAGCGACGCGGAGAAAAACGACCTCGTACGAGCCGTACGGGAAGCGGTCGGCGACCGGGCCCACGTCATCGCAGGTGTCGGCACCAACGACACCCGGCACAGCCTCGAACTGGCCCGCGCCGCAGAAGCCGCGGGCGCCCACGGACTGCTGGCCGTGACGCCGTACTACAACAAGCCGCCGCAGGAGGGCCTGCTCAGGCACTTCGCCGCCATCGCGGACGCCACTGAACTGCCGGTCATGCTGTACGACATTCCCGGCCGCAGCGGTGTCCCGATCAACACCGAGACGATCGTCCGACTCGCCGAGCATCCGCGGATCGTCGCGAACAAGGACGCCAAGGGCGACCTCGGGCGGGCCAGCTGGGCCATCGCTCGCAGCGGTCTGGCCTGGTACTCCGGCGACGACATGCTGAACCTCCCGTTGTTCTCGGTCGGCGCCTGCGGCTTCGTCTCCGTGGTGGGACATCTGGTCACCCCTGAGCTGCGCGCCCTCCTGGAGGCATACCTGGCGGGCGACGTACAGAAGGCGACGGAGATCCACCAGCGGCTGCTCCCGGTCTTCACCGGCATGTTCCGTACGCAGGGAGTGATCACCACCAAGGCGGCACTCAGCCAGCAGGGACTGCCGGCCGGCCCGCTGCGGCTGCCGCTGGTTGAGCTCACCTCGGAGGAAAAGGCCCAGCTCAAGATCGATCTTGCGGCCGGCGGGGTAGAACTTTGAACACGGACTTCTGCACCTGAGTTCTCAACCCGACTTCTGCACGTGACGTGTGAACGCGGCTCCTGAACAGGGACAGCAGCACCGGGACGTCAGCACAGGCTTCACAACTGAATACGTACAACCATCTGACAACAGCAAGTGCACGAATGTCATGCGCGCCACGTGCCTTAGGTACGTGGCGTGCGTGGTGAGGAGAGTCTTTTGAGTCATCCGCATCCTGAACTCGGCGCGCCGCCGAAGCTTCCCAAGAACGGCCTGCGCGTCACCCCCCTCGGCGGTCTCGGCGAGATCGGCCGGAACATGACGGTCTTCGAGTACGGAGGCCGACTGCTGATCGTCGACTGCGGCGTGCTCTTCCCCGAGGAGGAGCAGCCGGGGATCGACCTGATCCTGCCGGACTTCACGTCCATCAGGGACCGCCTCGACGACATCGAGGGCATCGTGCTCACGCACGGCCACGAGGACCACATCGGTGGTGTGCCCTACCTGCTCAGGCTGAAGCAGGACATCCCGCTGATCGGCTCCAAGCTGACCCTCGCGCTGATCGAGGCCAAGCTCCAGGAGCACCGCATCCGCCCGTACACCCTCGAAGTGACCGAGGGGCACCGGGAGAGGATCGGCCCGTTCGACTGCGAGTTCGTGGCGGTCAACCACTCCATTCCGGATGCCCTGGCGGTCGCCATCCGCACGCCCGCCGGTATGGCGGTGCACACGGGCGACTTCAAGATGGATCAGCTCCCCCTGGACCGGCGCCTCACGGACCTGCCGACCTTCGCCAAGCTGGGCGAGGAGGGCATCGACCTCCTGTTGGCAGACTCGACCAATGCCGAGGTACCGGGCTTCGTACCGCCGGAGCGCGACATCTCCAACGTGCTCCGCACGGTCTTCGCCAACGCTCCCAAGCGCATCATCGTGGCGAGCTTCGCCAGCCACGTGCATCGCATCCAGCAGATCCTCGACGCAGCGCACGAGTACGGGCGCCGGGTCGCGTTCGTCGGCCGCTCGATGGTCAGGAACATGGGCATCGCCCGCGATCTCGGCTATCTCCGGGTCCCCGCCGGGCTGGTCGTCGACGTCAAGACGCTCGACGACCTGCCGGACGACGAGGTCGTGCTGGTCTGCACGGGCTCGCAGGGCGAGCCGATGGCGGCTCTCTCCCGGATGGCCAACCGCGACCATCAGATCCGGATCGTCCAGGGCGACACGGTGATCCTGGCGTCCTCGCTGATTCCCGGCAACGAGAACGCGGTCTACCGCGTCATCAACGGGCTGACCCGCTGGGGCGCCGACGTCGTCCACAAGGGCAACGCGAAGGTCCATGTCTCGGGCCACGCGTCGGCCGGCGAGCTGTTGTACTTCTACAACATCTGCAAGCCCAGGAACCTGATGCCGGTCCACGGTGAGTGGCGCCACCTGCGGGCCAACGCCGAGCTCGGTGCCTTGACGGGTGTCCCCAAGGACCACATCGTCATTGCCGAGGACGGCGTGGTCGTCGACCTGGTCGAGGGCAAAGCGAAGATCGTCGGCAAGGTGCAGGCCGGTTACGTGTACGTGGACGGCCTCTCGGTCGGTGACGTCACGGAGACCTCGCTCAAGGACCGTCGCATCCTCGGCGAAGAGGGCATCATCTCGGTCTTCATCGTGGTCGACAGCTCGAGCGGCAAAATCGTCGGCGGGCCCTATATCCAAGCCAGGGGCTCGGGCATCGACGACGCGGCGTTCAGCGCTGTGGTGCCCAAGATCGAGGACGCGCTGAACAAGTCCGCTCAGGACGGCGTCATGGAGCCGCACCAGCTCCAGCAGCTCATCCGTCGCACCGTGGGCAAGTGGGTCTCCGACAACTACCGTCGGCGCCCGATGATCCTCCCCGTCGTCGTCGAGGTCTGACCCGGTCGAGGTCCGACACAGCGGTTCGTACCGGAGCGGGGACCCCGATTTGCATCGGGGCGCCCTGCTCCAGTACGTTTACGGCTCCACCTGAACGGACCCCCCAACACACTCGTGTGCTCGGACCGGCCCGACACGGGCTGGAAATTCCGACTCAGAATCTCTGATAAAGTCGGAATCGCCGGAAAGGGAAACGCGAAAGCGTGGAACTGGAAAGTGAATCCCGCCGGCCGGGAATCGGACACGAAAGAGTCTGATAGAGTCGGAAACGCAAGACCGAAGGGAAGCCCGGAGGAAAACCCCAGAGAATGTCTGCGGGTGAGTACGAAGGAAGCGTCCGTTCCTTGAGAACTCAACAGCGTGCCAAAAGTCAACGCCAGATATGTTGATACCCCGTCTCGCAAGA
>NZ_JBFBAK010000009.1:0-345383 GCF_040689485.1 Streptomyces sp. NPDC051322
CGACTCTATCAGACTCTTTCGTGTCCGATTCCCGGCCGGCGGGATTCGCTTTCCAGTTCCACGCTTTCGCGTTTCCCTTTCCGGCGATTCCGACTTTATCAGAATCATTTCCGCTGACCTAATCAGCCTCGTGACTCTGGATTTCGGATGGCCCAGCAGGAAATTTGATTTCCGCGAGCGAGAGAGATGCTAACTGATGGTCCCGAACCTGTCCAGTTCGGGCAACCCATTAAATCTACCTCCCCACGCGAACCGTGTCAACGGTTTTGTGGGCGAAGGAGACACTAGCAGGTCAGCAGGGCCGTACGCACATCACGTAGCCACCGGCGGCCCGGCGCTTCGACCGGTGTCCTCGAGGTCCCCGGTCTCCCAACGGGGCCCCGGGTCGATGAGTGTCGCCGAGACCCACGGTCCGGCTCCTCGTACGCCCCCGGCCACAGGCTTCGCGCCGCCTGCGTAGTAGCGGGCGGCGCTGGTACTGCGGTCTGGTCAGGGGAATGCCGAAGGCGGAGTTTCCAGGTCTTCGAGCTCGAGGCCGGGGGCCGCCAGGACTACGTCACCCGCCAGGTGGACGGTGTACTGCTCGCCGGTGTCGAGTGCGCTGACCTGGTATTCGTCCACCATCAAGGGGCCATTGTCAGTGGCGTGCGCTTCACTCTTCAGTAGCGCCCAGGACTGGTCGACGGTTCGGGGGGCCAGCACGGGTTCCGTGAAAGCAACGAGGCGGACACGAGTGGCGGGGGTGGCGGGGGTGAGACGGAGCAGTCGGGCTGTGGCGACGAGAAAGGCGGGGGACGTGCCGGTGAAGGCGTGAGCACGGGCATTGCCTTCGGTGGCATGTTCGCCGGTGGGGTCGGTACGGACCCAGGTGACGCCCTCCAGGGCGGCGCCGCGGATCTGCCAGTTCGCGGCGTGGAGTTCCAGACGGATGGGGCGGCCGAGTTCGTCGATGGCCAGATCGACGGAGCCCGCGTGGTCGCCGGAGGGGGTCGTGATCTGCGAGACGTAGCGCCAGCCGGAGGGGCCGGGCGCGCAGTGGAAGTGTTCTTCACCCAGGGAGGTGTGGTCGTGCAGATCATGGAGCGAATAACGGCCGCGGGGCATGGGGTCCTTGGAGCTTTCTGAGGCCGGTACGAGGCAGGCCCCCGACACGGGGGTGCGGGGGCCTGCCTGGTACCTACTGCTGGGGATTCCTGCTGCGGATTCCTGCTGCCACAGGGATCAGTAGCGGTAGTGGTCCGACTTGTACGGGCCCTCGACCTCGACCCCGATGTAGGCGGCCTGCTCGGGACGGAGCGTCGTGAGCTTCACGCCGAGGGCGTCCAGGTGGAGTCGGGCGACCTTCTCGTCGAGGTGCTTGGGAAGCACGTACACGTCGGTCGGGTACTCGGACGGCTTGGTGAACAGCTCGATCTGGGCCAGCGTCTGGTCCGCGAACGAGTTGGACATCACGAACGACGGGTGGCCGGTCGCGTTCCCCAGGTTCAGCAGTCGGCCCTCGGACAGGACGATCAGCGTCTTGCCGCCGGGGAACGTCCAGGTGTGGACCTGCGGCTTGACCTCGTCCTTGACGATGCCGGGGATCTTGGCCAGGCCGGCCATGTCGATCTCGTTGTCGAAGTGGCCGATGTTCCCGACGATGGCCTGGTGCTTCATCTTGGCCATGTCCGTGGCCATGATGATGTCCTTGTTGCCGGTCGTGGTGACGAAGATGTCCGCGATGGAGACCACGTCGTCGAGGGTCGAGACCTGGAAGCCGTCCATGGCTGCCTGCAGCGCACAGATCGGGTCGATCTCGGTGATGATCACCCGTGCGCCCTGGCCGCGCAGCGACTCCGCGCAGCCCTTGCCCACGTCGCCGTAACCGCAGACGACCGCGACCTTGCCGCCGATGAGGACGTCGGTGGCGCGGTTGATGCCGTCGATCAGGGAGTGGCGGCAGCCGTACTTGTTGTCGAACTTGGACTTGGTGACCGCGTCGTTGACGTTGATCGCCGGGAAGAGGAGCTGCCCGTCGCGCTGCATCTCGTACAGCCGGTGAACGCCGGTGGTGGTCTCCTCGGTGACGCCGCGGATCTCGGAGGAGAGCTGGGTCCACTTCTGCGGGTTCTCACCGAGGGTGCGGGTGAGGAGCTGCAGGATGTGGCTGTACTCCTCGCTGTCCGCGGTGGCCGGATCGGGGACCGCGCCGGCCTTCTCGAACTCGACGCCCTTGTGGACGAGGAGGGTCGCGTCACCGCCGTCGTCGAGGATCATGTTCGGGCCGCCGGTGGGCGTGTTCGGCCAGGTCAGGGCCTGCTCCGTGCACCACCAGTACTCCTCCAGCGTCTCGCCCTTCCAGGCGAAGACCGGGATGCCGGCGGGGGCCTCCGGGGTGCCCTTGGGGCCCACGGCGATGGCGGCCGCGGCGTGATCCTGGGTGGAGAAGATGTTGCAGGAGGCCCAGCGGACCTCGGCGCCGAGAGCCACCAGGGTCTCGATCAGGACCGCGGTCTGCACCGTCATGTGCAGCGAGCCGGTGACCCGGGCGCCGGCCAGCGGCTGCGTCGCTGCGTACTCCTTGCGGATCGACATCAGGCCGGGCATCTCGTGCTCGGCGAGAGTGATCTCCTTGCGCCCGTAGGCCGCCAGGGACAGGTCGGCGACCTTGAAGTCCTGGGTGATGGCGTCAGTCGTCATATGGGCTGCTCCTCGGAAGGTTGGTCGAGGGTGTATCGGCTGGGATGTCCGGGCTGGATGCTGCGGCGACGGGCGTGAAGGCACAGGAATGCCCGAGCGCTCGCGGCGCAGTCCGTCGGAGGCCCTCTCTCCCTCGGCCGGTCCGCAGCGCGGACCGCCCGACCGCCATCAGCAGCGACGTCTGGCTCTCATCGAATCTACACCGATCGGCCGGCCGGCCCCCAGCCCGGCCGGGCCGTATGGCCGGTTCTCGTCCCGGTGTCCCGGCGCGCGGTCCCCCGGCATTGCCGTCAGTGCTGCGGCACGGGGGAAGGGCCGCCCGGAGTCGCCGCGGGGTCGTTGCCTGCCGCGGCCTCGGTCTCGCTGTAGATGTCCGGCTCCAGATAGATCACCCGCGCGATCGGCACAGCGGCCCGGATGCGGGTCTCCGCGGCGTTGATCGCCTGGGCGACCTTGACCGCCGTGTCATCGTGCTGGACCGCGATCTTGGCGGCGACCAGCAGTTCCTCGGGGCCCAGGTGGAGCGTTCGCATATGGATGACGGAGGTGACGGTCTCGTGATCGACGATCGCGTCCTTGATCTTGTCCACTTCCTCCGTGCCTGCCGCCTCACCGAGCAGCAGGGATTTGGTCTCCAGCGCCAGGACGGTCGCGATCACGATGAGCAGGGCGCCGATGCACACCGTGCCGACGCCGTCCCAGACGCCGTTTCCGGTGCCGATAGCGAGGCCCACCCCGGCCAGCGCCAGGGCCAGACCGATCAGCGCCCCGAAGTCCTCGAGCAGCACGACCGGCAGCTCGGGGGCCTTCGCACGGCGGATGAACTGCGACCAGGAAAGCGCACCGCGGGTCTGGTTGGACTCCTTGATGGCCGTCCGGAACGAATAGCCCTCCGCGATGATCGCGAACACCAGCACACCGACCGGCCAGTACCAGTTGTCCAGGGGGTGCGGGTGCTTGATCTTCTCGTAGCCCTCGTAGACGGCGAACATGCCGCCGACCGAGAAGAGCACGATCGAGACGAGGAACGCGTAGATGTAGCGCTCACGGCCGTAGCCGAAGGGGTGTTCCTGGGTCGCCTCGCGCTGCGCCTTCTTACCGCCGAGCAGCAGCAGGCCCTGGTTGCCGGAGTCGGCGAGCGAGTGGACGCTCTCGGCGAGCATCGACGACGAGCCACTCAAGAGGAACGCCACGAACTTCGCTGCTGCGATCGAGAGGTTGGCGCCGAGCGCCGCCACGATCGCCCTGGTTCCGCCTGACGCACTCATAGGTGGACATATTCCCTTCGTCGCTGCTGCGGCCCCGGCACCGCGTGCTGCGGCCGCTGTTCGGCCGCATATTGTCGCATCAGGCGACGACGGTGGCGCGGTAGATCGTGCCCGCTCCGGACAGTGTGACGTTCTCGCCCGCGGGGACGAACACCGACCGGCCCGGAGCGAGTGTCAGTTGGCCGACGCCGGGCTCTCCCGCCGTGCAGAGCAGGATCTGAGCGGGGGAGGCGGGCAGCGTGAGCGGGGCTGCGCCCTCCGGCCGTACGTAGCGGGAGAGCCGGAACTCATCGATCGGGGTGTCGTAGAGCTCCTCACCGTCCGGGGCGGCCTCCGGGCGCAGGACGCCCGGGTCGGTCGCCTCGAAGCGGACGATACGGAGCAGCTCGGGTACGTCGACGTGTTTCGGGGTCAGGCCGCAGCGCAGCACGTTGTCGGAGTTGGCCATGATCTCGACGCCAAGGCCGTTGAGGTAGGCGTGCGGGACACCGGCGCCGAGGAACAGCGCCTCTCCGGGCTGCAGTTGTACGTAGTTGAGCAGCATCGCCGCGATGACGCCCGGGTCGCCCGGATAGTGGTGGGCGATGGCGGCGTACGGGGCGTGCCCCCCGCCGAGCCGTCCGGCGGCGGTGGCCGCCTCGGTGACGGTGGCGTGCATCTCCTCCGGGTCGGCTGTCAGCACCGCAGTGAGGACCTCGCGCAGCGCCGCCTCCTCGGGGTGGGCGCGCAGGAGGTCGACGTACGGTTCGAGGGAGTCCACTTCGAGCGCCGCCAGCAACGCGGCCGACTCCTCGGGGGCGCGGAATCCGCAGAGGCCGTCGAACGGGGTGAGGGCGCAGATCAGTTCCGGCTTGTGGTTCGCGTCCTTGTAGTTGCGGTGCGGAGCGTCGATCGGGACACCGCTGCGCTGTTCGTCCTCGTACCCCTGCTTCGCCTGTACGAGGTTCGGGTGGACCTGGAGGGACAGCGGGGCGCCGGCCGCGAGGATCTTGAGCAGGAAGGGGAGGTGCGGGCCGAACTTCTTGACCGTGGCCTCCCCCAGTTCGGCCTCCGGGGCGGCGTCGATGACCGCCGACAGTGGTGCCGCGCCGGTCCCGCGGTCGATGCGGGAGGGGGCTCCCGGGTGTGCTCCCATCCACATCTCCGCCTGCGGCTCGCCGGTGGGGGCGGTGCCGAGGAGGGCCGGGATGGCGGTCGGCGAGCCCCAGGCGTAAGGGCGCACGGTGTTGGCGAGGCGGTCCATGACACTACTTTCCGGGGTGTTTCAGGTGGGGGCTTTCAGGCCGAGGCGGCGAGGGCCAGGTAGACGGCGGCGAAGTCGGTGACGGCGAGCAGTTCCGCGAGAGATTCGAGGTCGCTGCCCTCCTCCGGTTCGAGCTCACTGATGGCGGTGTCCTGGCCGAGGGCGAGTTCGCGGGCTGCCGGGGCCGCGCTGAGACCGCCGGCCGGCCGGTCGCGGAGCAGCACCACTCGGGCATGCAGCGCCTGTTGCTCGTTCACCCGGTCGCGGAAGAAGTCCTCCGGGTCCGCGTCCCCCGCCAGCGCGCTCACCAGCAGTGCGCCGTGCGCGGGCAACGCCTCGGGCAGCTCGGCGGCGAGGGCGGGGCGGCCGGCCAGCTCGGTCAGCACGGCGGCGAAACGACGGCCCGCCGGCCCGGCGGCGGTGCCCTCGGTCCAGATCAGGGGGAGCGAGTCCGCGAGCTCCGATGCGAGGGTCTTGGCCGGGTTGCTGTAGGTCGCGATGGCCGGACCGCAGCGTTCCGCGGTGGAGTCGAGGCGGTCGGCGACCCGCTGGAGCGTCTCGGGCGGAGCGGTGACGAGGCCGACCCGGTCGAGCAGGACGAGCAGCGGGGTGAAGAGGGCCCACAACGCCCCGGAACCGGCCCCGGTGAACGGCGCTTCGGTCGCTTCGGTCTCCTCCTCGTACGGTGCCGTCGCCATCGGTACGACCATGCCGTGCACCCCGTCGACCGCTTCGGTGAGCGGGGAGCGGACCGGTGCCACCGCGACGACCGTGCAACCGCGGCGGTACGCCTGCTCGGCGAGCAGCGCCAGGCCCGGTTCCGAGCCGTCCGCGGTGGCGATCAGCAGCAGGTCGACCGAGCCGGTCCAGCCGGGCAGGGACCAGCGCAGGGCGCCCGCTGCGGGCGCCACGCCGGTGGGCGCCAGCCGGACGACGGGGGCCGATGCGCCGGCCAGTGCGGTGAGCAGATCGGCGACGCCGTTGGCGGCGGTCCCCGCGCCGGCGACCAGCACGGCCCGCGGGCGCCCTTCCGGTTTCAGCTCCGCGAGACCGGCCTCGGTGGCGTGCCGGGCGGCGGTGCGGACGCGGGCTCCGGCCTCGGCGGCGCCGCGGAGCAGCCCGCGGCGGTCGGCTCGGGCCAGTTCCTCCGGGGCGTCGAGCAACGACTCGTCGAGCATCGGGGTCTGCCTCCGATTCACCTTGCGGGTACGGGAACGCGGCTGCCGCGCCGGTGAGGCACGGCGGCACGGTGGGTCTGCGGGCGTAGGGTCTGCCGGCGGTGCGGCGGCCCGCCGGCGGCGGTCAGGCCGGGCGGCGTGCTTCGTCGACGAGGAGTACGGGGATGCCGTCCCTGACCGGGTAGGCGAGGCCGCAGTCCTTGCCGGTGCAGATCAGCTCGGGGTTCTCCTCGGCTGCCGACTGGTCGTTGAACGGTGCGTGACAGACCGGGCAGGCGAGGATCTCCAGAAGGCCGGCTTCGAGCGGCATGGGGTGGTCCCTTCGAACATACGGTTTGGGCCTGGTCAGCGTACCGCCGGGGCGGGGACGGTGCGGGGTGTCGGCGCGGTTGGCGGACGCCGGGGATCCCGCTTCGCCCCGCGCCGGCGATCTGCCCGCAACGGGCGCCGGCGATTCCGCCTCAGGTGGCGCGGACCAGTTGCAGCACGTCGTCGCGCACCTTGGCCATGGTCGGCTCGTCCCGGGCCTCCACATTGAGGCGCAGCAACGGCTCGGTGTTGGACGGGCGGAGGTTGAACCACCAGTCCTTCGACGTCACCGTCAGGCCGTCCAGTTCGTCGGTGGTGACGCCGGGCAGACCGGCATAGCTCGCCCGGACGGCGTCGGTACGAGCCTGCTGGTCGTCGACCGTGGAGTTGATTTCGCCCGAACCGGTGTAGCGGTCGTACTGGGCCACCAGGGACGACAGGGTGCCTGGCTGGTGGCCGAGCGCGGCCAGGACGTGCAGGGCGGCGAGCATGCCCGTGTCGGCATTCCAGAAGTCGCGGAAGTAGTAGTGGGCGGAGTGCTCGCCGCCGAAGATCGCGCCGGTGGTGGCCATCTCCTGCTTGATGAAGGAGTGCCCGACCCGGGTGCGGACCGGGACGCCGCCGTTCTCCCGCACGACCTCGGGGACGGTCCAGGAGGTGATCAGGTTGTGGATCACCGTGCCGCCGGGGTGCTTGGCGAGCTCCCGGGCCGCCACCAGTGCCGTGATCGCGGAGGGGGAGACGCCTTCTCCTCGCTCGTCCACGACGAAGCAGCGGTCCGCGTCCCCGTCGAAGGCCAGGCCCAGGTCCGCACCCTCGGCCCGCACCCGGGCCTGCAGGTCGACGAGGTTCGCCGGGTCCAGCGGGTTGGCCTCGTGGTGGGGGAAGGTTCCGTCCAACTCGAAGTAGAGCGGTACGACATCGAGCGGGAGCGGCGCGAAGACGGTGGGGACCGTGTGGCCGCCCATGCCGTTGCCCGCGTCCACCACGACCTTCAGGGGGCGGATCGCGGTCAGGTCCACCAGGGAGCGCAGGTGTTCCGCGTAGTCGTTCAGGGTGTCGCGTTCGGTGACGGTACCGGGGGTGCGGGCAGCCACCGGGGCGCCGGAAACCGCCCAGTCCTCGACGAGCGTACGGATCTCGGTCAGGCCGGTGTCCTGGCCGACCGGTGACGCGCCGGCCCGGCACATCTTGATGCCGTTGTACTGCGCCGGGTTGTGCGAGGCGGTGAACATCGCTCCGGGCAGACCGAGTTGGCCGGAGGCGAAGTACAGCTGGTCCGTCGAGCACAGGCCGATGAGCGTGACGTCGGCCCCCCGCGCGGCAGCGCCGCGGGCGAAGGCTCCGGACAGGCCGGGTGACGAGGGGCGCATGTCATGGCCCACCACGATCGCCGAGGCGTCCGTCACCTGCACGAACGCGGCGCCGAGCAGCTCGGCCACCGACTCGTCCCACTGGTCGGGGACGACTCCGCGTACGTCGTACGCCTTCACGACCTGCGACAGGTCGACGGCAGCAGCCACTTCGCTCCTCCTGGGTTCCGCTTCGGGGCCATCAAACTACCCGCAGGGGTGACATGGCCGAGCGCCCCGTCTTCAGCTCGGGGCGGGGCTCCGGGCGGCTCGGGGCTCCGGCAGCCGGGGCTCAGGGCTCCGGGGACCGCAGCACCCGCAGATGTCCGCGGCGCCCGGCCTCGACCGGATTGGCCGTCCGTCCGCCACCGGGTTCGGCCGCACGGTCGTGCGGCCTGGCTGCTTCCCGTACCGCGTTGGCGAGGGCTTCGAGATCGTCACCGCTGGGCCTGGCGGGCGCGGAACCGTCGGTGAGGCGGACGACCTCCCAGCCGCGCGGAGCGGTCAGCCGCTCGCTGTGCTCGGCGCACAGGTCGTAGCAGTGCGGCTCGGCGTAGGTGGCGAGGGGGCCGAGGACCGCGGTCGAATCGGCGTAGACGTACGTCAGCGTCGCGACGGCGGGGCGGCCGCACGCAGTGCGAGAACAGCGACGTACAGGGCTCACGGTATGGGACCGTACCGCACTCTTGAGCGGGCCGCGACGACGCGCCCCGGCGTCACCCCACCGTGTCGTGGCGCGATCTCCCTCCCCCGAGCACCCTGGGCAACTCACTTGACCTGCACGGCTACCGGGCGTGCCCAGGGAGTCGCCGAACCGATCCCGTCCGCGGTGCGGCGATTTCCGGTCACCCGCCGCGAGATACCCGGTCGAAAGCAGCCCGCCAACCGATCGGAGTCATGTCCGGTATGCACATTCTGTGACATCGCGGTGGGTGGCCGGGTATCCCGCTTCGCCGGGTCGCCCGGAGAGCTACCCTGCGTCAGTGATGGACAGCTCCCTACCGACCCCGCCGACCGAGCCCCGGCCGCGCCGTCGCGACCGGCACGGCCGCGGTATGCGCGGCCCTGTCGCACCACCGCAGGTGCCGCTTTCCGCGAGCCGGGCGGAGACCTTCCGCGATCTGGTGCAGGACTCCGTCGAGCGGCTGGAAAGGCGCTGGCCGCAGCTGTCCGAGGTGGATTTCCTGGTGCTCGACGTGCCCCGTACGGACAGCACGGACCGTCCCGACGAGTGGCCGGGCGAGACCTCCGTACCGCTCGGGGTGGCGGTCCCGGCCGCCAAGAACCGGCCCGCGCAGATCGTCGTCTACCGGCGGCCCGTCGAGATCCGCACCAAGAACCGCGACGAGCGGGCCCTGCTGGTGCACGAGGTCGTGGTCGAACAGGTCGCCGAACTGCTCGGTCTGGCACCGGAGTCGGTGGACCCGCTGTACGGCCAGGACTGACAGCTGTACGGCCAGGACTGACAGCTGTGCGGCCAGGACTGACGTCCCCACGGGCAGTCCGGCAGGCCTCAGTTGTTCAGCAGTGACAGGTCCTGCCGAGCCGTCGGCACCGAGACGGTCCCGCGATCGTCGGGCAGAGTCTGCACGGTGAACATCGGAATGCCACCCTGCGGGAGTTCCAGGGTGCGCGCCGCGTAGACCGGGCCGCCGCCCGGTTGGGGCTCGACCGTCAATGCGTACGAGCCCTTGAGCCCGGACGGCACCGGTGGCTTCGTGGCGAGCGTGGTTCCACCCTTCACGACATAGGTCTTGACGACCGGTTCGCCACCGCCGCTGCCCGCCGACGCCGTGACCTTCACTTTGGCCGTGGCACCCGGCGCGGTCAGCGAGAGCACCGACCCCTTGGACCGGTTGTCGGCCGCGGTGGCCCGCTCGCCGACCGGGCCGGTCGCCGGGATGAAGGCCACTTCCTGCTTGCTGCCCTTGCCGCGCACCACGCGCAGCGCGGCCACGAAAGGCACCGCTTTCCCGCCACCGTCCTGCGACAGCACCAGGGAGCCGGCGATGCCCTTGGTGAGATCACCGAGGTCGACGGCGGCTGTCATTCCCGCCTTGAGGTGCAGGCTTTCGTGCCCGGCCGGTGTGATCGTGCCGTCCTCCGCGGCCAGTTGGATCTTCAGGTCCGCGTCGTCCGAACCGGGCGCGAAGGCCACCAGGCGCACCGATGTGGCGTCCGCCGGGATGCCCGGCAGCACGAGCTTTCCGGCCGGGGACGCCGATGCCGGCAGCCAGTCGCTGCCCACCTTGTCGTCCATGGACTGCACCACCGCGCCGACCCGGCCGGTACGGGTGCTGACGTGGACGGTCACGTTGTCGGCCGGATCCGGCGCCAGGGTGGAGAGCAGCACGGGGACGGACGAGCGGGCCGGGACCGTGATGCCCTCCCCCACATCCGACTTGATCGCCCCGTCCTTGCCGTAGAGCTCGATGTCGGCGACCGCGGCGGTGTCGTCCGGGTTGGTGAGATGGACGTAGTCCTGGCGGTCCGCCGATGTGCTCGCACCGGGGAACCAGAAGTCGGTGTCCGGGGCGGTGCAGCGGGTTCCGAGCACGCCGCGTGAGCTGCCCGCGTCGACCGTGGTGGTCTGCTGAGCGGCCCAGCCCGGGGCCAGGCGGCCGTCGGCCGCGCCGATGAGGGCGGGCGTCTCGCCGCCCGACTCCTCGTCGGTGACGGGCTTTCCAGGTTCCTTGAGCGACAGCAGCGGCTTGTCCGAAGCCGACTTCTTGCTCCCCTTGCCCTTCTTGCCGTCGTCGGTGGTGGACGGCAGCAGCTGAGCCGTGCCCGTCGCCCCGCCGTCCTTCCCGGCCTTCCCGGCGGGCGTGAAGGAGGTGTATCTGGTCTCCGCCAGATCCGAGGTGCTGGGCGCCGGGCAGAGCAGGCTGGACCGCTCGACGGGCAGCCGGGCTGCCGCCTTCGTCACCGTCGAGTCGCTGCCCGACGGCGCGGTGAGCGAGGCGAATCCGGTGATCGCCACCAGGGCGGTGACGGCCGCGGCGAGGGCGAGTGCGGTGCGGTTCACTGATTGCTCCCGTCGGGGCGGTGCTCGTTCTCGTCGGGGTACGGGGGGTGGGGCGGTCGGGGCGGCTGCGGGTAGCCGGACGGATCGTAGGAGCCGTCCTGCGGGGGCTGTTGGTACGGATCGTCC
Organism: Streptomyces sp. NPDC051322; assembly: GCF_040689485.1. Classification (NCBI taxonomy): domain Bacteria; kingdom Bacillati; phylum Actinomycetota; class Actinomycetes; order Kitasatosporales; family Streptomycetaceae; genus Streptomyces; species Streptomyces sp. NPDC051322. The sequence goes on from NZ_JBFBAK010000009.1 coordinate 11,181, forward strand.
GGGTAGGCGCCGTCCTGGTAGCTGCCGTCGTCGTAAGTGACGCCCTGTTGCCGGCCGGTGTCGTACTGCTGGTTGCCGAACTGCTCGTCGGCGTACTGACCGGCGGGATACTGACTGCCGGGGTACTGACTGCCGGGGTACTGCCCGTTGCCGTACTGGCCGGCGTACTGATCGCCCCCGTACTGGTCCGGCGCCGCGTACTGGTCGGGCGCCGCGTACTGATCCGGTGTCGGGTACTGATCCGGTGTCGGGTACTGCGGGTATTCGGCGGTCCCGTACGCGGACTGCTCCCACTCACCGTATGCGGGCTGCTGCGGCACCTCCGCCCCGTACTGCGGCTCGAAGTCGCCGCCGGGCGCGGGTGCGGGAGCCGGGCCCGGCTCCGGCTCGGGCTCGGGCTCGTCGGCGGCCTCGGCCAGCGCAGCGGCACGCAGTCGGCGGGCCCTGCGTCCCTCGCCGTCGACGGGCGCGGCCGCTGCGGCGGGTTCCTCCTCCGGCAGGTCGTCGTCGACCTCGGTACGGCGGCCGGGCAGGGCCAGGACCAGCAGTACGACGACGAACAGGCACTGGATCCAGACCCATGCCGTACGGGTGATCGGGGTGTCGTAGGTGAGGTCGAGCCGGCCGCCCTTCTCGGGCAGCCGGAATCCCTGCGCCCAGCCGTCCACGGTGGTGGCGGTCAACGGGTGACCGTCCAGGGTGGCCTGCCAGCCCGGGGCCACCGCGTCCGCGATGCGCAGCACCCGTCCCGATGCGCCGGCCGGGATGGTCGTGTGAATGTCCACCGGGCCGGCCGCGACGGACTGCGGCTCGGCGGCGTTCGGGGAGGAGGTCGACGTGCCGGAGACGATCGTGGCCCGCGCGACCTGCCGGTCGACCCGCCACAACGCGCTGCCGTCGAGCTGGCTCAGCCGGCTGAGTCCGGGGGTGGCGTCCAGCACCCGGCTGGTCCGGGCCGGTGCACCGTCCCGGACCAGTACGTAGCGCACGGCGTAGCCGCTGAGCTGAGTGGACTGGTCGGCGCCCGATCCGGCGACCAGGTTGGCCACGATCTTGTCGAGCCGGGGGCTGTCGCCTCCCGAGCGGGCGAGTTCGGCGTCGCCGAGTCGGCCGCCCGAACCGCGGACCAGCGTGTACCCGACCTCCGCCGAAGATTTTCCACCGATCACCAGGGTGCGGGGCTGGTCGCGGGTGCCGCTCTCCTCGGCGACGAAGGCCGGCACCTGCACCGGGTCACGCCGTTCCAGCGGGCCGTCCGCGCCGCTGATCATCCAGCTGAAGGCGGCGATCAGCGGTGCCAGCACGGCGGCGACGGCGATCAGCCCGGCGACCGGCTGGCGCCAGCCGAAGCTCTGGGTGGCGACGCGCTCGCGCGCGCCTTCGGCACCGATGACCGCGGCGAACAGCAGGGCGATGCCGTAGACCAGCGTGGCGGGTCCGGCCCAGCCCGAGTTGTTGGCGAGGACCGAGAAGACCAGGCCGACCAGGGCGACGGCCCAGGCGCTGCGGATCGCGAACTGCCGCTCGCCGCGCAGCAGGGCGGCCAGGGCCGCAAGGACCACGCCGATCAGCAGCACGCCGCCGGCCGCCTTGGGTCCGCCGGGGCTCATCCCCAGCAGGTCGAGGGCGGACGCGGAACCCTTGCCGAACTCCATCCCCGCTTCCCGGAAGAAGGCGGAGGGCGAGGTGAGCAACGAGAGCGACCAGGGCGCCAGCACCACCAGCGGGGTGACGATCACCGCGACGAACCGCAGCCCGTACGCCGTGATGTCGGCCCGGTTCAGCGCCAGTACGGCGATCCCGAGCACCAGCGCGAGCAGCCACACGATCGGCGTGAAGGCCATCGCGAGGGTCAGCAGGAAGGTGTACGCCCAGACGGCCCGCCAGCTTCCGCGCGCCCCGCGCAGCCCGGCCGCGGCCACCGCGCAACGGGCGATCAGCGGCAGCAGGACGGCCAGTACGGCGGTGCCGAGCCGACCGGAGGCCAGCGCGCCGGTGGCGGCCGGCAGGAAGGCGTAGGCGATGGCGCCCCAGGCCCGCAGCAGCCGGGACTCGGTGAGCGGGCGGGAGGCGAAGTAGGCGGTGAGGCCGGCCAGCGGCACCGAGCAGACCAGCAGCACCGTGAGCGCGAGCCCGATATGTCCGAAAAGCACGGCCGCCAGCGCGGCGAGGATGGCCAGATAGGGAGGCGCGGTCTGCCTGCCGCCGGTGCCGAAGGGATGCCAGGCGTCGGCGTAGCGGTCCCACAGCTCCGAGACGTGTTCGGGTGCGGGCAGCAGCGCGCCGCCCGCGAGCGCGCCGGAGCCGAGCAGTTGCCGGCAGGCGACGAGTGAGACCAGCAGCAGTACGGCGAAGAGCACCGGGCCCGGTTTACGGGCCAGCCGCTTCAGCCGCGCGAACTGTTCGACCTCCAGGAAGTCGGCGTCGTCCCCGCCGGGCCCCGACTCGACGGCGCCGTGCCGCGACCCGCCTGCTTCCACGTCGGAGCTACCGCCGAAATGGCTTACGACCTGCTCGGCGGTGGCCTTGACGGTGGCGCCCGGCGGCGGGAAGAGCGGTCGCAGCTCGCCGGCGTCGACCGTGCCGGTACCGCGTCTGCGCCGGGCGGCGAGGATCCGCTCGGGGCGCAGCACGGTGCCCATGAATCCGGCGACTTCGTCGAGGGCCTGGCCGGGCGCCTTGCCGACCAGATAGGCGATCACCCGCAGCAGCGTGCCCAGGACCAGTCGCAGCAGCACGTAGGGCAGGCCGCTGCCCCGGGTGTTGGCGAGCAGGGTGTAGACGGCGCCCGCCTTGTCCACGCGGTGCGGGTTGGCAACAGAACGGCCGACGCAGTCGATCGGTCGGCGCTCGCGCGCCGAGGCCTCCGCGTGTCGCAGTACGGCGTCGGGTGCGATCACGACCCGGTGCCCCGCCGCATGCGCGCGCCAGCACAGGTCGACGTCGTCGCGCATCAGCGGCAGCCGCCGGTCGAAGCCGCCCAGTTGCTCCCAGACGTCCCGTCTGATGAGCATTCCGGCGGTCGACACGGAGAGCACCGAGCGCACCTGGTCGTGCTGTCCCTGGTCCTGCTCGCGCCGGTCCAGCCCGGTCCAGCGCCGTCCGCTGTTGGCGATCGAGACGCCGACCTCGAGCAGTTGCTTGCGGTCGTACCAGCCGCGGAGCTTCGGTCCGACGACGGCGGCCTGCGGGTCGTTCTCGACGACCCGCAGCAGTTCGGCGAGCGCGTCCGGGGCGGGCGCGCAGTCGTCGTGCAGCAGCCAGAGCCACTGCACCGGTTCCCCGTGCGGCAGTTCGGGCAGGTCATAGGCGTCGTCGCGCCAGCTGCGGCTCACCGGGTCCCAGCCGCTGGGCCGCTTCAGATACGGCAGTTCCTCGGGGGTGAGGACGCCTGCCGTGCGGACCGCCTCGTCGACGGCGGTGCCGAAACCGGTACGGCGCGCGAGGTGCAGTACGCGCTCGGCGCCGAGCGCTTCGGTGACCAGGACCGCCGAAGCGTCGGCGCTGCCGGTGTCGGCCGCGACCACGTTCTGTACGGGGCGCTCCTGCCCGAGCAGCCCGGCGAGCGCGTCGGGCAGCCAGCGGGCGCCGTCGTGGGAGACGAGCACGGCGGTGACGACATGGCGCGGGAACTCTGGCGTTGCGGCCTCGTGAGGGGCCGTCGATTGGCTGTGCACGGACATCGAGGTACGGGCCCCTCCGGCCGGGGTCCGGGGGTCGGTCCCCCCGGAAGGCTGGGTTGCGGATGCGGTGGACGCACGCGTCCCCTGGGGACGTTGGTGCATCGCGGACGGGGCCCCACACTAACGGCTGGCTATGGCAGCGGTCCGCCGCCCGTCGGGTGGGGACGGGCGGCGGACCGGATGTTCCGCATGTTCGGTGCGACGTACGTCGGCCGTCCCGGACGGACTCGCGGTCGCGTTCGTGGTCGCGTTCCGGGTACCGGGTTTCCGGTACCGGGTCAGACGGCGGCCTTCTTCAGGCGCCGGCGCTCGCGCTCGGAGAGGCCTCCCCAGATGCCGAACCGCTCGTCGTTGGCGAGGGCGTACTCGAGGCATTCGGAGCGGACCTCGCAGGCCAGACAGACCTTCTTGGCCTCGCGGGTGGAACCGCCCTTCTCGGGAAAGAAGGACTCGGGATCCGTCTGCGCACACAGTGCGCGCTCCTGCCAGCCGAATTCCTCGTCCGCGTCCTCGACCAGCAGTTGCTGGAACAGCTCGGTCATGTGCGCCCCTTGTCCGTCTTTGCGTCCCCGTGTTGCTGTCGCTACCGATTTCGGCCGAACGACACGAGTGAAATTACAAGCGTGTGATGCGAGCCAGTCAAGCCGAGATCTGCTATTGGGTCCCTTATTCACTCTGCAGAACCAAGGCTGGGCAGAAAGTGTTCAAATCACTAAAAACCTGACACACGCCACTGGCTCACCCGCACGCCTTCCCACTCATCGGGAGAAGACGCCACAGAGGTCGATCTTGTTGCGCCCCGTCCGGGGAAGCGACCCGGATCACAGTCCGATCACGGGAGTGCCGCAGCGTTTACGACGGGACTTGGTGCGCCACATCTCCACCTGCCCTTCCGGACAAACCTTTCTCCGGAAGGAGTAACCGGATGTGGTGAAACATTGCGGCCGAATCGTCCATTGAGTTGACAACCGGACCTCGAGCCGTTCTCCTTGACCTCATGCCAGCGACCGCAGCGTTCTCCGCAACCCACGTGCGTGGGTTCCGCAGCGCTGTCCAGGCGCGCTGTTGCTGTTCCAGCTGTTGAAGCCACTGACTGCCCCCAGCCACTGAAGCTCCAGCGCCCTTCCCGCAGCACCGTCTGCACGCTCTGTGACGGCCCGGCCTGCGACCCCAGCGCATTGACCGCCGAGGAACCCCCGCACCATGAACAGCAACAGCCTCACCACCGGCGACCGCACCCCGGTCGGCCCTCGCCCCGTGCCCACGGAGAGCGACCTGCAGATCGCCGGCGACATCCTCTCCGTCCAGCATCTGCTCCGGCCCGCGCCCGAACACCCGGCCACCGTGGCCGAGTTCGCCGGGCTCGCCCGCTCCATCGCCGCCGACCGCTCCCAGTGGGAGCACCTCGTCGAGTACGACGCGACATCCCGCTGGTATCACCGGCTGCGCAGCGTCCCCCAGGCCCCCGGCTCCCCTCGGGCCGACCGCACCCCGCTCGGTTACGAGGTCTGGCTGCTCAGCTGGGTCCCCGGTCAGGGCAGCGGACTGCACGATCACGGCCGCTCCTCCGGCGTGCTCACCGTCCTCGACGGCCGGCTGACCGAGCACAGCGCACGCGGCTCCCGCACGCTGAGCGGGGGCACACAGAGGGTTTTCGCCCCGGGCTACGCCCACGAAGTCGTCAACGAATCGCTGGAGCCGGCGGTCAGTCTGCACGTCTACTTCCCGGGCCTGACCGAGATGCCGATGCACAACGCCCGGTGCACCCCGGCTTCCCTCATGGACTCGGGCGTGGCCTGACAGCCCACCCGTCGCCCGACCACCACCCCTCAAGGAATCAGGCTTCGCCTGACACACTGTCTGCATGCGCATTGTGGTTCTGGCCGGCGGTATCGGTGGTGCTCGGTTTCTGCGTGGCCTCAAGCAGGCCGCGCCCGACGCGGACATCACCGTCATCGGTAACACCGGTGACGACATCCATCTGTTCGGGCTGAAGGTCTGCCCCGACCTCGACACGGTGATGTACACCCTCGGCGGTGGCATCAACGAGGAGCAGGGCTGGGGACGTACCGACGAGTCCTTCGCCATGAAGGAGGAACTCGCCGCCTACGGAGTCGGACCCGAGTGGTTCGGCCTCGGTGACCGCGATTTCGCGACGCACATCGTGCGCACCCAGATGCTGAGTGCCGGCTACCCGCTCAGCGCGGTGACCGAGGCACTGTGCGAGCGCTGGCAGCCCGGCGTCCGGCTCATCCCCATGTCGGACGACCGCGTCGAGACCCATGTCGCGGTCGACGTGGACGGCGAGCGCAAGGCGGTGCACTTCCAGGAGTACTGGGTGCGGCTGCGCGCCTCGGTCGAGGCGCATGCCGTGGTCCCGGTCGGCGCCGACCAGGCCAAGCCGGCGCCCGGGGTGCTCGAGGCCATCGCATCCGCCGACGTCGTGCTCTTCCCGCCGTCCAACCCGGTCGTGTCGGTCGGCACCATCCTCGCGGTGCCCGGCATCCGTGAGGCGATCGCCGATGCGGGCGTGCCCGTCGTCGGGCTCTCGCCGATCGTCGGGGGCGCACCCGTGCGCGGGATGGCCGACAAGGTACTCGCGGCGGTCGGCGTCGAGTCCACCGCAGCCGCGGTCGCCGAGCACTACGGCTCGGGCCTGCTGGACGGCTGGCTCGTCGACACCGTCGACGCATCCGCCGCCGGCCGGGTCGAGGAAGCGGGGATCCGGTGCCGGGCCGTACCGCTGATGATGTCCGACCTGGAGGCCACGGCGGCGATGGCCCGCGAGGCGCTCGCGCTGGCGGAAGAGGTACGGGTGTGACCTCCTACCGCGTCTGGGCCCTGCCGGGGCTCCCCGAGGTGCAGCCGGGTGACGACCTCGCCAAGCTGATCGCCGGCACGTCACCCGGACTCGTCGACGGCGATGTCGTACTCGTCACCTCGAAGATCGTCTCGAAGGCCGAGGGCCGGATCGTCAGCGCGACGGACCGCGAGGAGGCCATCGACGCCGAGACGGTACGCGTGGTGGCCCGCCGCGGCACCCTCCGCATCGTCGAGAACCGGCAGGGCCTGGTGATGGCCGCCGCCGGCGTCGACGCGTCGAACACCCCTGCCGGCACCGTACTGCTGCTGCCCGAGGACTCCGACCGCTCGGCGCGGGCGATCCGCGAGGGGCTGCGGGACACCCTGGGCGTGGACGTGGGCGTCGTCGTCACGGACACCTTCGGGCGGCCGTGGCGCAACGGACTCACCGATGTGGCGATCGGGGCCGCCGGGGTGCGGGTGCTCGACGACCTGCGCGGCGGCACGGATGCGCACGGCAATCCGCTCAGCGCCACGGTCGTCGCCACCGCCGATGAGCTCGCCGCGGCGGGCGACCTGGTGAAGGGCAAGGCGGAGGGCCTTCCGGTCGCGGTGGTCCGCGGTCTCCCCCACGTCGTCGCTCCCACGGACGAGGGCGCCGCCGCGATGGTCCGGGTCGCCGCCGACGACATGTTCCGGCTCGGTACCTCGGAGGCGGTACGTGAGGCGGTCACCCAGCGACGCACGGTCCGTGATTTCACCGACGAACCGGTGGACCCCGGTGCGGTACGCCGCGCGGTCGCCGCGGCCGTCACCGCTCCCGCGCCGCACCACACCACCCCGTGGCGCTTCGTCCTGCTGGAGTCCGCCGAGGCCCGCACCCGGTTGCTCGACGCGATGCGGGACGCCTGGATCGCGGATCTGCGGAGCGACGGCAAGTCGGAGGAGTCGATCGCCAAGCGGGTGCGCCGCGGCGATGTGCTGCGGCGGGCGCCGTACCTGGTGGTGCCGTGCATGGTGATGGACGGCTCCCACACCTACGGGCACGCCCGGCGCGATGCGGCGGAGCGCGAGATGTTCGTCGTCGCGACGGGAGCGGGTGTGCAGAACTTCCTGGTGGCGCTCGCCGGTGAGCGGCTGGGGTCGGCGTGGGTGTCCTCGACGATGTTCTGCCGGGACGTCGTACGGGATGTGCTGTCGTTGCCGGCCGAGTGGGAGCCGATGGGGGCGGTGTCGGTGGGCCACCCGGCCGCCGCGGCTCCTGCCCGGGGGGCGCGGGACGCGGAGGCGTTTGTCGTGGTGCGGTGATGGGTGCGGGCCCGCGTTGATGCGGTGCATCCACTTATGGCCGGCGGCATCCAGCCTCTCCGGCGCTTGAGGAGCGGGGCCTGGGGCGGAGCCCCGGGAGTCACAGCCGCGCGATGTCCACCCGTGGCATCTTGGGCACGCGCCGCCCCGGCACCCGCCCCGTCAGCAGAATGAACCGCACGGCCCGATGCCGCTGCCCGGACTCGGCGTACGGCTCCAGCAGCTCCAGCATCCCCGCGTCGTCCACACCCCGGCGGCCCGTGAGCGCGTAACCGACGATGCCGGGGAGATGCAGGTCGCCGACGGTCACCGCGTCGGGTGCGCCGATGGATCGCTGGAGGGTTTCCGCGGAGGTCCAGGGGCCGATGCCGGGAATGAGTTCCAGGCGGCGGGCCGCCTCGGCCAGCGGCATCGCGGCGGCTTCCTCCAGGCGGCGGGCGACCCGTACCGCTCGCAGGACGGTCGATGCGCGCTTGTTGTCGACGCCCGCGCGGTGCCACTCCCAGGACGGGATGAGCGACCAGGTCCGCGGGTCCGGCATGACGTGCATGTGCTCGGGTGCGGGGCCGGGCGCCGGGGTGCCGAATGTCCGGACCAGGAGGCGCCAGGCCCGGTACGCCTCGTTCACCGTGACCTTCTGCTCGAGGATCGACGGGATCAGCGATTCCAGTACCAGACCGGTGCGGCAGAGCCGGAGATCCGGGTGCCGGCGGTGTACGTCGGCGAGCAGCCTGTGCCGCGGCACGAACTCGGCGTGGTCGTCCAAGTCCCCCAGAAGGGCGGGGAGTTGTTCGAGCAGCCAGTCCGCACCGGGGCCCCAGGCCTCCGCCCCGTCGTCCGCGACCCGCAGCGTGCCGGGGCCCTCGGGGGTAAGGCTGGCACGCCAGACGGCACCGTCCGGGGTCATCCGGAAGGTGGGGTCCCCCTGGCCACGACGGAGCACCCCGAGGACCAGTGCGAGGTCGGCGGGGCCGCGCCTCGCGATGAAACGTCCTGCCACCCGGTAGAGGCTACTGGTCCGACGAGAAACGCACGCACGCGTCCGGCAGGACCGCCTCGCACCAGATCCGGACCCCCGCGCGCAGCTCGTTGTCGGCGCCCACCCGCGCGCCGTCCCCGATGACCGCACCGGACAGCACCGTACGGGCCCCGATCCGCGCCCCGGCGCCGATCAGCGAGTCGGCCACCACCGCGCCGGCCTCGACGACCGCGCCGTCCAGCACCGTGCTGCCGTCGATCCGGGCGCCCGGGCCGATCACCGCGCCGGCGCCGATCACGGTGCCGCCGGTGAGTTTGGCGTCGACGGCGACCGACGCGGTGTCCAGCACCAGCCGGTCACCGCAGCGGCCCGCCACCGCGGGGGACGGCGCCCGGCCCAGTACCAGGTCGGCGGAGCCCCGGACGAAGGCCTGCGGGGTGCCGAGGTCGAGCCAGTACGTCGAGTCGACCATGCCCTGGAGGTGGGCGCCGGTGAGCAGCAGATCGGGGAACGTCTCGCGTTCCACCGAGACCGGTCGGCCGGTGGGGATGGTGTCGATGACCGAGCGCCGGAACACATAGGCGCCGGCGTTGATCTGGTCGGTGACGATCTCCTCCGGGGTCTGCGGCTTCTCCAGGAAGGCCGTCACCCGGCCGGTGCTGTCGGTCGGCACCAGGCCGAAAGCGCGGGGATCCTCGACCCGGGTGAGATGGAGCGAGACGTCGGCGCCGGATGTCTCGTGGGTGGCGACCAGGGCGCCGATGTCCAGGCCGGTGAGTATGTCCCCGTTGAAGATCAGCACCGGCTCGTCAGGGCCGGAGTGCAGCCGCGAGGCGACATTGCGGATGGCCCCGCCGGTGCCCAGGGGTTCGTCCTCGGTGACGTACTCCAGGTGCAGGCCCAGTGAGGACCCGTCACCGAAGTACGGCTCGAAGACCTCCGCGAGATACGAGGTGGCCAGCACGATGTGGTCGATTCCGGCGGCGCGGGCCCGCGCCAACTGATGGGTGAGGAAGGGGACTCCCGCCGCCGGAACCATCGGTTTGGGGGTGTTGACCGTGAGCGGGCGCAGCCGCGTGCCCTTGCCGCCGACCAGGAGTATCGCTTCTGTCACCTTGACGTCTCTGCTTCCTGCTGGGGTCGGCCGTTCACGGGCTGGCCAGTGTATGCAGAGGGGACAGGGCCGTTGCGGGCAGAGGTGCGGATCGCGGTCGTGGTCAGCGGCCCTGTGCTCGGGCGGCCGCGGTGCGGATCTCGCCGAGTTCGCTGTAGAGACGCGCTCCCGGGCATTCGGTCGCGAACCCGTCGCGGTGTCCGGAGATCACGTTGAGGCCGACCTTGCTGCCCTTCGCGTAGCGGTTGCCGCCGCCCGAGGTCAGGGTGGTCCTGCCGTCCGGGTTGGCGCCCGTCAGTCCGAGCTTCCAGGCGGTGAGCTTGGCCAGAGCGTCCGTCACGGCCTTGGGCGGGTCGGCGGTGGAGAAGGTGCCGAGGACCGCGATGCCGGTGGTGTCGGTGTTGAAGCCGAGCGTGTGGGCACCCATCACCGGCTTGGCCACCCCGCCCGCGCGGCCTTCGTAGATGTTGCCGCACTTGTCGATCGCGAAGTTGTAGCCGATGTCCCGCCAGCCGTTGCTCTTCACGTGGTAGCGGTAGATACCCCGCAGAAGTGAGGGTGCCTGCTCGCAGGTGTAGTTGTTGCCGGTCGCGGTGTGGTGGATGAAGGCGGCCTTGACCGTGTTGGTGTAGAGGAAGCCGTCTTCTCTGATGCTCTCGTCGGCGCCCCAGCCCTTTCGGGTGATGATGCCGGGGCGGGGTCCGATGAACGAGGCCTTGAAGCCGGTGGTGTGTGAGGTGCCCATGGTGCCCGGGGCGGGGGTGGTCTTCGTGGCGTCGTTCAGCGCCTTCTCGGTGGCCTCCTTGCTGAGCGCCGGGATCCTGTTCGCGCCGAGCGGCGCGAGCCCGGCGTTCGCCTCGGAGCTCGCGCGGGCCGCGCTGCCGGCCGCCGGGACATCGGCGGCGCTCTCCGGTGCGGGGTCGGGCCCGGGATCGACGAGGTCCAGGTGCAGCCCGCGCGGAAGCGGGGCCACCGCGGCCCGTGCGGACGTCGGCTTGTGCTGCTGGACCCGTAGCTGCACACCGTTGGAAGGGCCCACCCACAGCGGGGGGGTGGAGCCGTGCACGGTGGGGGCGTCGGCCTCCGCGGTGCCGGGGTCGGCCGCGTGGTCGTCGTTGTGCATCTCGATGTTCTGCCAGCCGGTCCAGGTGCTGGAGCCCACCGGCCGGGTCCTAACCTGGGCGGTGCCGTCGAGCGCGGCCTTCGGGTCGTCCCAGACCACGCCGACCAGCGAGAACGGTTTGACGGACCGTGCAGGGAGCCCGACGGTGGGCGTCGGCGAACGATCGGACGAGGCGAGGGGGGTGAGTCGCAGCGACTGCGTGGAGCCGGGGACCCCGGCTGCGGACACCCTGGCGGCCGATGTCGCAGCGCCGGCCGGTGCGGCGATCGGCAGGGCCAGCGCGGCGGACGCCACGGTGATCGAGACGGACAGGACAGCAGAGGACATAAGTGGACGCATACCAGCAATCCTTGTCATAGTCAGATAAATCTGTCCATCCACGAACTGACGACCCATCGGCCGTTCCGGCGAGCGATCCGCCCGCAAGGCACTCCCCGGCCTGCCTCGCCGCGTACCCTTGCGCAGATGACTTCCAGCGACCGCACCCCCGCCGACCTGCTGCGATCCGCACTCGCCGCAGACCCGGCCCGCCCCCTGGTCACCTTCTACGACGACGCCACCGGCGAGCGCGTCGAACTGTCCGTCGCGACCTTCGCCAATTGGGTGGCCAAGACCTCGAATCTGCTCCAGGGCGAGCTCGCCGCCGGGCCGGGCGACCGGCTCGCGCTACTGCTCCCGGCGCACTGGCAGAGCGCCGTCTGGCTGCTCGCCTGTTCGTCCGTGGGTGTGGTCGCGGAGGTCGGCGGCGATCCGGCGCAGGCCGATGTGGTGGTGAGCGGCCCCGACACGCTGGACCGGGCGCGGGCCTGCGGCGGGGAGCGGGTCGCGTTGGCGCTGCGCCCGCTGGGCGGCCGCTTCCCGCAGACGCCGGCCGGGTTCGCCGATTACGCGGTGGAGGTGCCCGCCCAGGGCGACCGCTTCGCTCCATACGCCCCGGTGGACCCGGACGCAGCCGCGCTCACGGTCGGCGGACTCCGGCTGTCCGGCGCCGAACTGGTCGGGCGGGCCCGCGAAGACGCGGCCGCGCTCGGACTCACCCCGGGCGCGCGGCTCCTGTCGGGCCGTCCGTACGACAGCTGGGACGGCCTGTCCGCCGGGCTCTTCGCTCCGCTGGCGGCGGGCGCCTCCGTGGTGCTCTGCCGCAACCTGGCGGAGCTCGCGCCGGACGGCCTGGCGAAGCGCGCCGAGAGCGAGCGGGTCACGCACTCCGTGGCGTAGCCACAACGGGAAACCCGGCGGTGGAAACGCCACTCGTCCGGCCCAAGCGTGCCGAGTCCTCAAGGAGACACACACTCACAGGTACATGATCGGGAGAGAGCACAACCAAGCGCGGGGTTCAGTCGTCTATCCGTTCGACCGGCGGCCCAGCGCTTCGCCTACTCCGTGAATGGACGCAGACGTGACGGACAGTGCCGACAAGCCCGACGACGAGCGGCAGACGGATGCGCCGGAAGCAGACCCGGCGGCACCCGGCGTGCCCCCCGTCGGACGGAAGCGGCACTGGCTGCGCTGGACCGCGCTCGGCGTCTCGGTCGTGGTCCTCGCCACCGCGGGCACCGGCTGGTGGTTCTACCACAAGCTCGACCGCAACATCAGGACGGACAATGCCGCGACGGCGGAGCTGCGGGCCTACGAGAAGGAGCGCCCGACGCCGGTCGCCGCCGGCGCGGAGAACATTCTGCTGATCGGCTCCGACTCGCGTTCGGGCGACAACAAGAAGTACGGCAGGGATTCGGGGACGCAGCGCTCCGACACCACGATCGTGCTGCACCTGTCGGCGGACAAGCAGAACGCGGCGGCTGTCTCGATCCCCCGCGACCTGATGACCACCGTCCCCAGCTGCGCCAAGCCGGACGGGACCCGCACCAAACAGCAATTCGCGCAGTTCAACTGGGCGTTCGAGTTCGGTGGCACGGCGTGCACCGTGCGCACGGTCGAGAAGATGACGGGCATCCGCATAGACCACTACATGGTGATCGACTTCGAGGGGTTCAAGGGCATGGTGGACGCCGTCGACGGGGTCCAGGTCTGTCTCAAGAAGCCGGTCGACGACAAGGACGCGCACCTGAAGCTCCCGGCCGGCCGCCAGACGCTGAACGGTGAGCAGGCCCTGGGTTACGTCCGCGCCAGGCACTCCATCGGCAACGGCAGCGACACCGAACGCATGGACCGCCAGCAGCAGTTCCTCGGGTCGCTGGTGAAGAAGGTGCAGAGCAACGGTGTGCTGCTCAATCCGACCCGGCTCTACCCGGTGCTCGACGCGGCGACCAAGTCGCTCACCACGGACCCGGGACTGGACACGCTCAAGGACCTGTACGACCTGACGCGACGGATTCGTGACATCCCGACGCAGAACGTCAAATTCCTGACCGTGCCGCGGGAGCCGTACACCTACGACCCGAACCGGGACCAGCTCAAGCAGCCGGCCGCGAAGAAGCTTTTCCAGCTACTGCGCGACGACACTCCGATAGTGATCAGTCACGGCCGTGCCAACGCCTCCGCGAGCACCTCGCCGGACAGCGGGGCGGAAGGAAAGGAGAAGAAGACAGCCAGCCCCCAGCCCACTTTCAAGGGCACCGACGCCGCAGCGGGGGCCTGCGGGTAAAACAATTCTCAAGGGGGGATCTGTGACGCATGTGGATTGGGTGGTATGCCCAGTTGTAAGGGACGGGGAATGTGTCCCGCACGTCGCTCGAGGTCGAAGTGGGCAGATAGTGTGACGCGATCCGGTGCATCCGGCCAAGTGGTCGCGCACTGCAGGAACGCAGGAACGAATGACCGAGCGCCCGGGGGGGAGGGCGCCTCGCGTGGCACCGACGGAGGACACAGGCAACCGTGGACGCGCATAGCCGTGGGCGGGCGGACGATATCGATCCCGCAGACCAATGGGTGCTCAACCCGAATACCGGCAATTACGAACTGCGACTGAACCCTTCCGGTCAGCAATCGGGAGGCGCGGGGAACCGGGATTCCGGGTCGGCTTCCGCATCCACCCCTCGCAGAGACACGCCACCCCGGCAGGCCGGCCGCCAGTCGCGCCGGACAGCGCCGCAGCAGCCCTCGCGCCGTGATGTGCCGGCGCAGCGCAGCCGGCGGGCCGGTACCGGCCAGGAGGCTCTGCACGGCCCGCCGCAGCCCGGCCGCCGCAAGCGCAAGCCGCAGAAGTCGCGGAAGCAGAAGGCGCTGATCTGGACCGGCGGGGTGATGGCCTTCGTCCTCGTCAGCGGCTCGGTCGGGGCGTATCTCCTCTACGAGCACTTCCAGGGCAACATCAAGACCGTCGACGTGGTCGGCGGCACCAACGGCTCGACCGCCAACCAGGCCGTCAACATCCTGCTGATCGGTACGGACAAGCGCACCGGCAAGGGCAACGAGGGCTACGGGGACAAGGGCAGCGTCGGTCACGCCGACACCAACATCCTGTTCCACGTCTCCAAGGACCGCACCAACGCCACCGCGCTGTCCATCCCGCGTGACCTGATCACCGACATCCCGGACTGCCAGACGAAGCAGCCCGACGGCAGCATCAGGACCATCCCGGGCACCCAGCAGGTCCGCTTCAACACCAGCCTCGGCCAGGACGGCCGGGACCCCGGCTGCACCATGGCGACGGTGAAGAAAATAACCGGTCTCACCGTCGATCACTTCATGATGGCCGACTTCAACGCCATCAAGACGCTGAGCACGGCGGTGGGCGGAGTCGAGGTCTGCGTGGCCCACCCCGTCGACGACAAGGAATCGCACCTCAAACTGCCCGCGGGCAAGTCCGTGGTGAAGGGTGAGCAGGCGCTCGCGTTCGTACGGACCCGGCACAGCTTCGGCAACCAGGGTGACCTCGACCGCATCAAGGTGCAGCAGCAGTTCCTCTCCTCGCTGATCCGGAAGATGACGTCGAGCGACATGCTCACCAGCCCCACCAAGCTGTACAAGCTGGCGGACGCGGCGACCAAGGCGCTCACCGTCGACAAACAGATAGGCAGCATCAGCAAGCTCAAGGCACTGGCGCTGGACCTCAAGAAGGTCAATCCGAAGAACGTCACGTTCGCGACGCTGCCGGTCCTCGACAACCCGGCGGAGAAGGTCCACGCGACGGTGGTCATCAACCCCACCCTGGCCGACCCGCTGTTCTCGATGATGCATGACGACGTCTCGCTCACCGAGGTCAAACAGAAGGCGAGCGCGGCCAAGAGCAAGCAGGAGGCACTCCTCAAGGGCACCCAGGCCGCGGCGTCCGACGTCCGGGTCAAGGTGCTCAACGGCGGCGCCGTCGCGGGCTCCGCGCAGACCACACTGAACTGGCTGCAGAACACCGAGGGCGTACTCAAGTCCGAAAACGGCGGGAACTACAAACCGGATCTCAAGAAGACCATCCTGAAGTACGCGCCGAACCAGGCCGACCAGGCCCGCAAGCTCGCCGACATGATGGGGCTGCCCGCGACGGCGATGAAGCCGGGCACCAAGGACGCGGTCGGTCTCACTCCGATGACTCTCATCCTGGGAGCCGACTTCCAGGCAGCGGGAACACCGATCGCCGCTCCGACGAAGGCGCCGAAGGACATCCCGCAAACACATGCCGACAAATCCGTGTGCGCCAAGTGACGCCAAGTCACCGGGGCATGGAGATACCTGAATAGCAGGGGGGACCGGTGGCACAGAGCAGCGCACGGAGGGAGGGGACGCGACCAAGCGTTCCGGACACCGCCCGGCCCGGCGGCCTGCCCGGGCAACGCGGCGCCGCCGGGCCCGGACCGCGCACGGGGGGCGGCGGGGGTCGTCGGCACGGCGGAGGCCGTCGGCGCGGCAAACGCGGGAAACGCCGAATACTTCGCTGGGTGGCGGCCGTCGTGTCCCTGGTGATCATCGGCACCGCAGGCGCCGGTTATCTCTACTACCGCCATCTCAACGGCAATCTGCAGAAGGACGCGCTCAACCTCGGGGACCACCAGGTCCCCAAGACGAAGGCGAACGCGGCGGGTCAGACGCCGCTCAACATCCTGCTCATCGGCTCGGACGCGCGGGACTCCAAGGAGAACCAGGAGCTCGGCGGCGCCAAGAACACTTTCGGCGCCGCCCCGCTGGCGGATGTGCAGATGCTGCTGCACGTTTCGGCCGACCGCAGCAACATGTCGGTGGTGAGCCTGCCGCGCGACACCGTGCTGAAGATTCCCAAGTGCACCGATCCGCAGGGCAAGACCTACCCCGCGACCGGGTGGACGCTGGCCAACGAGTCCCTCGGCCGCGGTGGCCCCGGCTGCACCGTCGCCACCTGGGAACAGCTCACCGGCATCCACATCGACCACTTCATGAAGATCGATTTCTCCGGGGTAGTCTCCATGGCGGACGCCATCGGCGGGGTGCCGGTCTGTGTGGACGCCAACGTGTACTCGCACACCCACGACGGTCACGGCTCGGGACTGAAGCTGAAGCGCGGCACCACGTCGGTCAAGGGCCAGCAGGCGCTGCAGTGGCTGCGGACCCGGTACGGATTCTGGCCCGACACCGACGTCGTACGCACCAGGGCCCAGCACCAGTACATGAACTCGATGGTCCGGCAGTTGCGCAAGGGCGCCAAGCTCACCGATCCCGGTAAGCTGATGGACCTGGCCGATGCGGCCACCAAGGCGGTCACCGTCGACACCGGTATCGGCACCCCCAAGAAGCTCTACGATCTGGCCGGCGAGTTGCAGAAGGTCCCCACGTCCCGGATCACCATGACCACCATGCCGAATGTGAACTCCACCCGGCCCGGGTTCAGTCAGAAGGTCGATCCCAAGGCGGGCGACGCGGACAAGCTGTTCGCGATGGTCCGCGACGACACACCGCTGGACGGCAAGGCGTCGAAGAAGAAGACCCCGAAGCTCTCGGACGATCCGGCGGCCGCCAAGGACGAGATCGGCATCACCGTGCGGAACGGCACCGGCGGGGACGGGGCAATGCCGACCAGCCACCGTGCGACGGACGTCGCCACCCTGCTCCGCGGCCAGGGCTTCACCCGGGCCGCCTCCGACACCCGGCAGGACCCGCAGAAGACGACCGAGATCCTCTTCCCCGGCGCCGACCTCGAGGGTGACGCCCAGTCCGTGGCTCAGGCCATCGGGGTGCCGCTGAGCTCGGTGAAGAAATCCACCGACGTATCCGGGGTCACCGTCGTGGTGGGCAGCGACTGGCGCACCGACACGATCTACAAGTCCGCCGCCGACGACGACGGCAAGACCCCGGATACGGCCGACGTGATCCATGGGGACGACAAGACCCAGTGCATGCACGTAGACCCGGCGTACACCTGGTGACGTGATCGTCAGGCCGTCGCCCGCACCGCCGGGCGGCGGCTGGCGATGACCTTCCGGGCAAGTGCCTTGGGGCTGGTCAGGAAGCCGAAGCCCCAGCACATGTGCATGGTGGCCAGGGCCACCGGGATCTGCGCCCGCGCCTTCAGCGACAGGCCCTTGCCGGCCGGCAGCGATCCCGCCACGATGGCCGCGACGTAGCCGGCCGGCACCAGGAACGCCCACGGCGTGACGGCCGCGCCGACCACGACGCCCGCGGCGATCGCGCAGACCGCGGCCGGCGGCGCGAGGTAACGGAGGTTGATCGAACCCTCGTGGTAGCGGGCGACGACATGACGCCAGCGGCCGTAGTCCTTGTACTGCTTGGCGAGTGCCCGGACGGACGGCCGGGGCCGGTACTGGACGCGCAGCTCGGGCGAGAACCAGATCAGGCCGCCCGCGTCACGGATCCGGAAGTTCAGCTCCCAGTCCTGGGCGCGGATGAACTCCTCGTTGTAGCCGCCCTGCTGCTCCAGCGCCTCCCGCCGGAATACGCCCAGGTACACGGTCTCGGCCGGACCCGCCTGCCCACCGGTGTGGAACGCGGCGTTGCCGACGCCGACCTTGGAGGTCATCGCCGCGGCGACCGCTTCCTCCCAGGCGTTCTCACCCTCGGCGTGCATGATGCCGCCGACGTTCATCGCGCCGGTCTCCGCCAGCAGCCGGACCGCGGTGGCGATGTAGTTCGGCGACAGCATGCCGTGACCGTCGACCCGCACCACCACGGGGTGCCGGGACGCCTTGATCGCGGCGTTCAGCGCGGCCGGGGTGCGGCCGGTGGGGTTGGCGACGGTGTGCACCCGGGGGTCTTCACGCACCAGCTCGGCGGCGATCTCCTCGGTGCGGTCCGACGACGGGCCGATGGCGATCACCACCTCCATCTCGCCGTCGTACTCCTGCTCCAGGATGTGGCGGACCGAGTTGCGCAGATGCCGCTCCTCGTTGAGGACCGGCATGATCACAGAAACAGCGGGCGTGGCGTTCATAGGGAGGTCACGTTACCGCGAACGAGGGACACCGGGCGCGGCGCCCGGGTCGCTTCCCCGGGACGTTGATCACAGCGGCCTACGGTGCTCGCGTCCCCTGCCCGACTTCCGCGGAGGTGCCCCCATGTCCCCCGTGCCCCCACCCCGCCGCAGCAGGCGGAAAGCACGGCCCCGCTGGGGCACGCGGATGGCCACCGCGATGTCCGTCCTGGTGCTGGGTGCCGGCGGCGTCGGCCACGCGGTGGTCAGCCAGCTCGACGACATCGGCCGGGTCGATCCCTTCCACGACATGAAGAACCGCCCGGCCGGCGGCCGCGGCATGAACGTGCTGCTCGTCGGCACCGACGGCCGGGACGAGATCACGCCGGCCGAGAAGGCGAAGTACCACCTCGGCGGCGCCCCCTGTCACTGCACCGACACGATCATGATCGTGCACGTCTCCGCCGACCGGTCACGGGTGAGCGTGGTGAGCCTGCCGCGGGACAGTTACGCCGTGGTGCCCGCCCGGACCGACCCGGCCACCGGGAAGGAACGCGCCGCCCACCCGATCAAGCTCAACGCGGCCTATGCGGAGGGCGGCCCCGGGCTCACTGTGCGGACCGTGGAGCAGCTGACCCATGTGAAGATCGACCACTATCTGGAGGTCGACTTCACCAGTTTCATGAAGACGGTGGATGTGCTCGGCGGGGTCGACGTCTGCACCACCCACCCGCTGAAGGACTCGTACACCGGCCTCGACCTGCCGGTCGGCACCACCAGGCTCGACGGCGGCGAGGCCCTGCAGTACGTACGCTCCCGGCACCTCGACGCCGCGTCCGACCTCGCCAGAATGCAGCGCCAGCAGCGCTTCCTCGCATCGCTGATCGCCAGGGCGACCAGCAGCGGCGTGCTGCTGAACCCGGTCAAGTTCCGCGAGGTGGCGTCCACGATCTTCGACTCGGTCCGTGCGGACAAGAGCTTCGGCACCGACGAGATGCTCGCACTGGGCCAGGCCATGCGCGGTTTCACCCCGGCATCGTCCGAGTTCTCGTCGGTGCCGGTCGGCAAGGCGAGCTTCCCGGTCAAGGGTCTCGGCTCCACCGTGAAATGGGACACCCCGAAGGCCGAGAAGCTCTTCGCGGCGCTGCGCGAGGACCGGCCGATCGCGGCTCCGCTGCCGAAGCAGCGGCAGGCCGCCCGGGTCGACGTGCCACCGGACCAGATCCTGGTGCAGGTGACCAACGGAACCACGAAGGACGGCCTGGCCACCCGCGCCGTCCAGGAGCTGCACGACACCGGTTTCCTCGCCTCGGTCGCCCCCATCGCCCCGGCCCCCGCCTCCCCGACCACCGTCACCACGAGCCCGGCCCACACGACCGCCGCCACCACGAGCGCGGCCGCTGAGCAGCAGGTTCCGCACACCGTCATCGAGTACGATCCGCGCTGGGACCGCTCGGTGAAGTCGGTGGCCGCGGCGCTGCCGGGCGCCGAACTACGGGCGGTGAACGGCATCGGCGGGACGATCAAGGTGACTATCGGGTCGGACTTCGACTCGGTGACCCAGGTCCGGGCGGACGAGCCGGCGCCGGACAAGTTCGACGCGGTGAAGGGCGACGAGGTGGTCTGCCACTAGGTCCGGTCCGGCGTGGGTGCGGTAGCCGGCTCGCGGGTCAGTCGTCGATCCCGTCGGCGACCCGCTGCTCACGGAGTTCCTTGATCGCGCGCCGCCTGGCGAGCCGGTGCGTACGCCGGATCTGGGCCTCCTGGTAGCGGCGCTTGTCCCGCTCGGTCTCCGGGAGCACCGGCGGTACCACCCGAGGCTTGCCGTCCGCGTCGACCGCGGCGAAGACCAGGTAGGCGCTGCCGACCTGCTGCGCCGGCGACGATTCGTTCCACCGCTCGGCCAGGACCCGGACCCCGACCTCCATCGATGACCGGCCCGTCCAGTTCACCTGGGCCTTCACGTGCACCAGGTCACCGACGCGCACCGGCTCCAGGAAGACCATCTCGTCCATCGAGGCGGTGACCGCGGGCCCGCCGGAGTGCCGGCCTGCCACGGCACCGGCCGCGTCGTCCACCAGTTTCATGATGACGCCTCCGTGCACCGTACCGAGGAGGTTGGTGTCCGTGCCCGTCATGATGTGGCTCAAGGTGGTACGGGAGGCCGAGGTGGGCTTGCCCGGAAGATCTGTCATACGTGCAGCTTATGCGGGTCCCGCCACCGCCATTTTGCATCAGCTTCGCAACAGCCCTGCCCCGATCCCTCACCCGCCCTGTGATGAGCACACCGGGTGACTGCACACTGGTCCGTATGAATGACAGGGACCGTTACGGACGCGGCAGCGAGAGTGCGCGACCCGAGGGCGCTCGGGTCATGCGGCAGGTGCCGCGGACACCCCCTGCTCAGGGGCAGCGCCGGGTACCGCCGCCCGCCCAGGGATACGACGACGGCTACGACGCCCCGTACGACAGCGGCTACAACACCGGCCAGGTCTACGGCCAGGACGGCCGGAGAGGCCCCGGCCGTCCCGGCGGCCCCCGCATCCCGGGCCCCCGCTCCGGCGAGCGCCCCGGCGCCGCTCCGAACTGGGGCCGTCGCATCAGGGTCGGCGCGCTGGTCCTGGTCGTCGCCATCCTCGGCGTCTCCATCGGCACGTACTTCTGGGCCGACGGCAAGCTCCGCCGTGAGGTCGACCTCTCGAAGGTGATCGACCGCCCCGCCACCGGCAAGGGCACGAACTACCTGATCGTCGGTTCGGACAGCCGCGAAGGCATGTCCGCGGCCGACAAGAAGAAGCTGCACACCGGCTCCGCCGAGGGCAAGCGCACCGACTCCATGATCATCCTGCATGTCGGTGACAACGGGAACACGATGGTCTCGCTGCCCCGCGACTCGAACGTCGAGATACCGACCTTCAAGGGCTCGGAGTCCGGCAAGACCTACCCGGGCACCGGCAAGCACACCAAGCTGAACGCCGCCTACGCCGAGGACGGCCCGGAGCTGCTGGTGCGCACCATCGAGTTCAACACCGGCCTGCACATCGACCACTACGCGGAGATCGGCTTCGACGGCTTCGCGAGCATCGTGGACGCGGTCGGCGGCGTGGAGATGAACCTCCCGCAGGGCTTCAAGGACAAGTACTCGGGCGCCGACTTCAAGTCGGGCAAGCAGACCCTCAACGGCCAGCAGGCCCTCGCCTTCGTCCGCACCCGCCACGCCTTCGCCGCCA
The DNA here is from genome assembly GCF_040689485.1 of Streptomyces sp. NPDC051322. Lineage (NCBI taxonomy): Bacteria > Bacillati > Actinomycetota > Actinomycetes > Kitasatosporales > Streptomycetaceae > Streptomyces > Streptomyces sp. NPDC051322. The sequence goes on from NZ_JBFBAK010000009.1 coordinate 32,711, forward strand.
GTGACCTGCAGCGCACCAAGAACCAGCAGAAGTTCCTGGCAGCCCTGGCCGGCCAGACCGCCACCCCCTCCACGGTCCTGAACCCCTTCAAGCTCTACCCGGTGATGGGCGCGGGCCTGGACACCCTGATCGTGGACAAGGACATGAGCCTGTGGAACCTGGCGTCCATGTTCTGGGCCATGAAGGGCGTCTCGGGCGGCGACGGCAAGCAGATGAACATGCCGGTCTCCGGCTCCACCGGTGGCAACCTGGTCTGGGACCAGGCCAAGGTCAAGCAGCTGGTGCAGGAGCTGCAGAACGACGACAAGGTGACCGTGTCGGGTAACTGACTCGCTCCGCCGTTAGGCCGTCCCGGTCACGTAGCCGCCTCGCCTGCCGTCCCTGCGGTGTGCCCCGCGCCCGCCGGCCCCGCCCTGCACCAAGTTGGTCCCCGTACGGGCTACGGGCCGCCGGACTGCGCACGGGCCGCGGGCCGGCCGTCCCGCGGGTGCCACGCGAGGTGAGGGAGCAGGCGGTGACTCAGCTGTACATCGACGGCGAGTGGGTCCGGGCGGCGGCAGGTGGCCGACGGGACGTGATCAACCCGTTCGATGCCTCCGTCATCACCTCCGTCGAGGAAGCCGACGCGAGCGACGTCGACCGCGCCGTACGGGCGGCGAAACGTGCCTTCGAGCGCGGTGACTGGTCCGGCTCGCCGACCCGCCACCGCGCCGACCTGTTGCACCGCGTGCACGATCTGCTGCTGCGCGACCAGGAGGAGATCGCCCGCACCGAGACCCTGGACACCGGCAAGACCCTGACCGAGGCGCGGATCGATGTCGAGGACGTGGCGAACGCCTTCCGCTACTTCGCCGAGATCGCCGACAAGGACGGCGGTCGCGTCGTGGACGTGGGCCCCGATGTCTTCAGCCGGGTCGTCCACCAGCCGGTCGGCGTGTGCGCGCTGATCGCACCCTGGAACTACCCGATGCTGCAGGCCTCGTGGAAGGTGGCGCCGGCGCTCGCGGCGGGCAACACATTCGTCCTCAAGCCCAGCGAGACCACGCCGCTCAGCACCATCGCCATGATCCGGCTCATCGAGGAGGCCGGCGCACCGCCCGGTGTGGCCAACCTGGTGCTGGGGCCCGGCGCCACCGTCGGTGCCGCCCTGTCCGCGCACCCGGAGGTGGATTTGGTCTCCTTCACCGGCGGACTGGCGACCGGGCGCCGGATCATGGAGGCCGCGGCGCCCGATGTGAAGAACATCGCACTCGAACTCGGCGGCAAGAACCCCAACATCGTCTTCGAGGACGCCGACTTCGCCGCCGCCGTCGACTACGCGCTGGACGCCGCTTTCCTGCACTCCGGGCAGGTCTGCTCGGCCGGCTCCCGGCTCATCGTCCAGGACACCGTCCACGACCGCTTCGTGGAGCGGCTGGCCGCCCGCGCGCAGGCCATCCGGCTCGGCAACGGCTTGGACCCGCAGACCGAGAGCGGCCCGCTCAGCTCCGCCGCGCACCGCGAGAAGGTGGAGAGCTACCTGCAGATCGCCGATGCCGAAGGGGCGCGGCTGGTCACCGGCGGGCGCCGTCCCGACGATCCAGAACTGGCCCGCGGGTACTTCCTGCTCCCCACGATCTACGCCGACTGCGACCGGTCCATGCGCATCGTGCAGGAGGAGGTGTTCGGCCCGGTGGTCACCGTGGAGCGGTTCCGCACCGAGGAGGAGGCCGTCGAGCTGGCCAACGACACCCGTTACGGGCTGGCCGGCGGCGTGTGGACCAGCGACGCGAGCCGCGCCCAGCGCGTCGCGATCCGGCTGCGGCACGGCACGGTCTGGATCAACGACTTCCATCCCTACGTGCCACAGGCCGAGTGGGGCGGATTCGGCCGCTCCGGCATCGGACGGGAGCTCGGGCCGACGGGTCTGCGCGAGTACCAGGAAGCGAAGCACATCTACCAGAATCTGCGCCCCGCGCCGTCCGGCTGGTTCAAGGGCTGACATGAGTGACGAGAGCGGATACGACTACGTCATCGTCGGCGGCGGAACAGCCGGCTGTGTACTGGCGGCCCGGCTGACCGAGGATCCGGACTGCCGGGTGTGCGTCGTGGAGGGCGGCCCCAGCGACGTCGGGGACGAGCGCATCCTGGCGCTGCGCAACTGGATCAACCTGCTCGACTCCGAGTTCGACTACGGCTACACCACCGAGGAGCAGCCGCGCGGCAACTCGCACATCCTGCACTCCCGGGCCCGGGTGCTGGGCGGCTGCTCCTCGCACAACACGCTCATCAGCTTCCTGCCGTTCCCCGAAGACCTCGACGAGTGGGCACTGCGCGGCTGCACGGGCTGGGACGCCCACACCGTGCTGCCCTACCGGCAGCGGTTGCGGAACCACATCGTCCCGGTCGCGGAGCAGGACCGGAACCCGATCGCCCAGGACTTCGTGACCGCTGCCGCCGAAGCGCTGGGCGTGCCCGTCGTCGAGGACTTCAACCGCCGCCCGTTCGCGGACGGCGCGGGCTTCTTCTCGGTCGCCTACGACCCGGCCACCGGCCACCGCTCCTCGGCGTCCGTCGCCTACCTGCACCCCGTGCTCGACCGGCCGAACCTCACGCTGAAGCTGGAGACCTGGGCGTACCGCCTGCTGCCGGACGCCTCCGGTCGCCTCACCCGCGTCCAGGTGCGTCACGCCGACGGCAGCACCGCCACCCTCCGGTCCGAGCGCGAGACGCTGTTGTGTGCCGGGGCGATCGACACGCCCCGGCTGCTGCTGCTGTCCGGCATCGGCCCCGCCGACCAGCTGCGCGCCCTCGGCATCGACGTACTGGCCGATCTGCCCGGCGTGGGCGAGAACCTGCTGGACCATCCCGAGTCGGTCATCGTGTGGGAGACCGACGGGCCGTTGCCGCCGAACTCGGCCATGGACTCCGATGCCGGACTGTTCGTACGACGGGACCCGGCCCTGTCGCGGCCCGACCTGATGTTCCACTTCTACCAGGTGCCGTTCACCGTCAACACGGCCCGGCTCGGTTACCCGACGCCGGACCACGGCGTCTGCATGACGCCCAACGTGCCCAAGGCCCGTTCGGTCGGGCGGCTGTGGCTGCGCAGTGCCGACCCGGGCGACAAACCCGCCCTGGACTTCCGGTACTTCACCGACCCGGAAGGCCACGACGAGCGCACCATCGTCGACGGGCTGCGGCTGGCCCGCGAGGTGGCGGCCACGGAACCGCTGCGGCACTGGCTGCGACGCGAGGTCGCGCCCGGCCCGGACGTACGGACCGACCGGGAGCTCTCGGAATACGGGCGCCGGGCCGCGCACACCGTGTACCACCCGGCCGGCACCTGCCGGATGGGCGCCGAGGACGATCCGACGGCCGTGCTCGACCCGCAGTTGCGGGTGCGCGGCCAGGACGGGCTGCGGGTGGTCGACGCCTCGCTCTTCCCGACCATGCCGGCGATCAACCCGATGGTCACCGTGCTGCTGGCCGCCGAACGCGCGGCGGACCTGCTGACCGGCCGGGACGGTCCCGCGCCCACCGGAACGGAACGCCGATGACGTCCGGGCTGCCGCAGACCGGCGGCGCGGCGGAGGAGCCCGGCGGGCACGGCGGAAACAGCGGGGCCGCCGGGGCGGAGCAGTCCGAGTTCCGCAAGGACATGGGGCCCTGGGCCAACTTCGCGCTCGGCTTCACCTACCTCTCGCCCGTGGTGAGCACCTACACCCTCTTCGCCACCGCGCTGGCCACCGGCGGACCGCCGATGATCTGGGCGTTCCTGATGGCCGGCGCCGGACAGTTCCTCGTCACCCTCGTCTTCGGCGAGGTCGTCGCCCAGTTCCCCATCGCCGGCGGCGTCTACCCCTGGGCGCGCCGCCTGTGGGGCAAACGCTGGGCGTGGATGACGGGCTGGATGTACATGTGGGCGCTGCTCGTCACGATCACCAGCGTGGCGTACGGCGCCGGCCCGTACATCGCCATCCTCATCGGTTTCCGGCCGACCGTGCACACGACCGTGCTGTGCACCATCGTCCTCATCTTCATCGCCGCGCTGGTCAACTGGGCCGGTACCAAAGCCCTGTCCATGGCCGCCATCATCGGCTTCAGCGCCGAGCTGATCGGCGCCCTCATCGTCGGCGTCTACCTGCTGTCCACCCACCGCGAGCACGGCATCGGCGTCATCGTCGACGACTTCGGGACCTCCGGCGGCGGCTCGTACACGCCGGTGTTCCTGGCCGCCGCCATCATCGGCTTCTACCAGTACTACGGTTTCGAGGCGTGCGGCGACACCGCCGAGGAGGTCAACCACCCCGGGCGCGTCATCCCCCGCGCGATGCGCCGCACCATCTACGTCGGCGGCGCCGCGGCCACGTTCACCTGCCTGAGCCTGCTGCTGTCCGTCACCGACTACCGGGCCGTCATCTCCGGCAAGGACACCGACCCGGTGGTGCGCGTGCTCTTCGACGCGCTCGGAGAGGCGGGGGCCAGGCTGGTCATGGCCGTCGTCCTCATCTCGTTCCTGTCCTGCACCATCAGCCTGCAGGCCGCGGCCGGGCGCCTCATCTACTCCTACGCTCGCGACGAGATGATCGTCGGCCACCGGTTGCTGCGCCGCTTCTCCAAGGCCCGTGCCGTACCGGAGTTCGCCCTGCTGCTGGCGGCGGTCATCCCCGCCCTGATCGCGCTGGGTTCGCTGTTCTCGGAGGACGCCCTCACCAAGATCGTCTCGTTCGCCATTCTCGGCATCTACACGTCCTTCCAGATGGTCGTGCTGGCCTCGTTGCGGGCCCGGCTCAAGGGCTGGCAGCCGGCCGGGGAGTTCCGGATGGGGCGCTGGGGCCTGCCGGTCAACGTGGCGGCGCTGGCCTACGGCATCTTCGCCATCGTCAACATCTCCTGGGCCCGCACCCCCGAGGCCCCGTGGTACGACAACTGGATCGTCCTGTTGTGCGGCGGAGTGGTCCTGATCGTGGGGCTCCTGTACATGTTCACCACCCACCACTACGGCCGCAGTGACGCCCCGGCGGGCAGCGCCATCCCGGACCGGACGACTGCGGACCGAGCGGCCCCGACCTCCTGAGGTCCGGCCGGGCAAACGCCGAGGGGCGCCCCGAAGGGCGCCCCGAGCCGGGCCACTGATCCGCCGGGTTACGGCAGGTTGCGGGCCATGACGATGCGCTGAACTTGGTTCGTGCCCTCATAAATCTGGGTGATCTTCGCGTCCCGCATCATCCGCTCCACCGGGTAGTCCCGCGTGTAGCCGTAGCCGCCGAGGATCTGGACCGCGTCGGTGGTGACCTCCATGGCGACGTCGGAGGCGAAGCACTTGGCCGCGGCGCCCGCGAAGGTCAGGTCGCTGTCGAGGCGTTCGGACTTGGCCGCCGCCGCGTAGGTGAGCTGACGGGCGGCCTCTATCTTCATGGCCATGTCGGCGAGCATGAACTGGATGCCCTGGAAGTCGTTGATCGGCTTGCCGAACTGCTTGCGCTCCTGGGCGTAGCCCTTGGCGTAGTCCAGAGCGCCCTGGGCGATGCCGAGGGCCTGGGCGGCGATGGTGATGCGGGTGTGGTCGAGGGTCTTCATCGCGGTGGCGAAGCCGGTGCCCTCGGCGCCGATCATGCGGTCGGCGGGGATCCGGACGTTGTCGAGGTAGACCTCGCGGGTCGGGGAGCCCTTGATGCCGAGCTTCTTCTCCGGGGCGCCGAAGGAGACGCCCTCATCGGACTTCTCGACGACGAAGGCGCTGATGCCCTTGGAGCGCTTGGTGGGGTCGGTGACGGCCATCACCGTGTAGTACTCGGAGACACCGGCGTTGGTGATCCAGCGCTTCACACCGTTGAGCACCCAGAAGTCACCGTCGCGGACGGCCTTCGTCTTCATGCCCGCCGCGTCCGAGCCGGCGTCCGGCTCGGAGAGGCAGTACGAGAACATGCCGTCGCCCTGGGCGAGCGGGGTCATGTACTTCTTCTTGAGGTCCTCGGAGCCGGAGAGGATCACCGGGAGCGAACCGAGCTTGTTCACGGCGGGGATGAGGGAGGACGACGCGCAGACGCGGGCCACCTCCTCGATGACGATGACCGTGGCGAGCGCGTCGGCGCCCGCGCCGCCGTACTCCTCCGGTACGTGGACCGCGTGCAGGTCTGCGGCGGTCAGGGCGTCCAGCGCCTCCTGCGGGAAGCGGGCCTCCTCGTCGACCGCTGCGGCGAACGGCGCTATCTTCGCCTCCGCCAGGGAGCGGACCGAGTCACGGAGCATGGCGTGCTCTTCGGCCGGGCGGTACAGGTCGAAATCGGGCGAACCTGCCAAGGTCACTCACTCCCCAGGATGCTAACTACCGTTAAGTAACTTCATTTTAGACGGCGAGCCATCACCGGTATATCGCCGTCGTACGTGAGGTTGGCGACAGCGGGAATCCGGCCGTCGGGGGCGCCCCGGATATGCTCGGGCGCGCACCCGAACCCGTACGCCCTCTGGAGCATGCTGATGGCCCTGAAAATCACCGTGATCGGCACCGGCTACCTCGGCGCCACGCATGCCGCGGCCATGGCGGAGCTGGGCTTCGACGTGCTCGGTCTCGATGTGGTGCCCGAGAAGATCGAGCTGCTCTCGCAGGGGCGGGTCCCGATGTACGAGCCGGGTCTCGAGGAGATCCTGCAGCGTCACGTCGCGGGGTTCGACGGGTCCACCGGGCGGCTGCGGTTCACCACCTCGTGGGAAGAGGTCGGGGAGTTCGGGGATGTGCACTTCGTCTGCGTGAACACCCCGCAGAAGCACGGCGAGTACGCCTGCGACATGTCGTACGTGGACAGTGCCTTCAGCCTGCTCGCCCCGCATCTGAAGCGGGCCGCACTGGTCGTCGGCAAGTCGACCGTGCCGGTCGGCAGCGCGGCGCGGCTGGCGGAGCTGCTCAGCGGGCTCGCCCCGGCGGGTGACTCCGTCGAGCTGGCCTGGAACCCGGAGTTCCTGCGCGAGGGCTTCGCCGTGCAGGACACCCTGCGCCCGGACCGGATCGTGGTGGGGGTGCGGAGCGAGCGGTCCGAGAAGCTGCTGCGCGAGGTGTATGCGGGGCCGATCGGCGAGGGCTCACCGTTCGTGGTGACCGACTTCCCCACCGCCGAACTGGTGAAGACCGCGGCGAATTCGTTCCTGGCCACGAAGATCTCGTTCATCAACGCGATGGCCGAGGTGTGCGAGGCCGCGGAAGGCGACGTGGCGAAACTGGCCGAGGCACTCGGCCATGACGAGCGGATCGGCAAGAAGTTCCTGCGGGCCGGTATCGGCTTCGGCGGCGGGTGCCTGCCCAAGGACATCCGGGCCTTCATGGCGCGCGCCGGCGAGCTGGGCGCCGACCAGGCCCTGACGTTTCTGCGCGAGGTCGACTCGATCAATATGCGGCGGCGCGGGCACATGGTCGAGCTGGCCCGGGAAGCAGTCGGCGGCGGTTCGTTCCTCGGCAAGCGGGTCGCTGTGCTGGGTGCGGCCTTCAAGCCGGATTCGGACGACGTACGGGATTCGCCCGCGCTGAACGTCGCCGGGCAGATTCATCTGCAGGGCGGCCAGGTCACCGTGTACGACCCCAAGGGCATGGAGAACGCCCGCCGTCTCTTCCCGACCCTCGGGTATGCGGAGTCCGCGCTGGACGCGGTACGCGGGGCGGACGTCGTGCTGCACCTGACCGAGTGGCGCCAGTTCCGGGAGCTGGACCCGGTGGAGCTGGGGGCGGTGGCCGCCGAGCGGATACTGCTGGACGGGCGCAACGCGCTGGACGCCGCAGCGTGGCGGGACGCCGGGTGGACGTATCGCGCCATGGGGCGGCCGCGGGCGTAGCCGGCGGCCGCCGGGCGGTCAGCCGTCCAGATCGGCCAGGGTCGCGTTGGACGGGCCGCGCTGCGACTGGAGATCGCGCGCGACGTCCTCCGCCGCGCGCAGCACTCGTACGGCGTTCAGCCAGGTCAGCTTGGACAGCTCGTCCACCGACCAGCCCCGGCGGATCAGCTCGCCGATGAGATGCGGATAGCCGCCCACGTCCTCCAGACCGGCCGGGGTGAACGCGGTGCCGTCGTAGTCGCCACCGATGCCGATGTGGTCGACACCGGCGACCTCGCGCATGTGGTCGAGGTGGTCGGCGACGGTGGACACGGTGGCCATCGGCCGGGGATGCGCCTCCTCGAAGGCGCGCTGCACCTTCATGCCGGCGGGCGTCGTGTCCAGGTGGTGCAGGCCGTGGGCGCGCATGTTCTCGTCCGCCCGGACGGTCCACTCGACCGCCTCGGGGAGGATGAACTTCGGAACGAAGGTCGCCATCGCGATCCCACCGTTCACCGGCAGCTGGGCCAGCACGTCGTCCGGGATGTTGCGCGGATGGTCACAGACCGCGCGGGCCGAGGAGTGCGAGAAGATCACCGGCGCGGTGGACGTCTCCAGCGCGGCCCGCATCGTCTTCGCCGACACATGGGAGAGGTCCACCAGCATGCCGGTGCGGTTCATCTCCCGTACGACCTCGTGGCCGAAGGCGGTCAGCCCGTGTGCCTTCTCCACGTCGGTCGCCGAGTCCGCCCAGGCGATGTTGTCGTTGTGGGTGAGGGTCATGTACCGCACGCCGAGCGCGTACAGCGCGCGCAGGGTGCCCAGCGAGTTGTTGATGGAGTGGCCGCCCTCGGCCCCCATCAGTGAGGCGATACGGCCCTGACCGCGGGCGGACTCCATGTCGTCCGCGGTCAGCGCCCGGACCAGGTCACCCGGATAGCGGGCGATCAGCTGGTCCACCACGTCGATCTGTTCCAGCGTGGCGCTGACCGCCTCGTCGCCCGCCAGGTCGCTGCGGACGTAGACCGACCAGAACTGCGCGCCGACACAGCCCTTGCGCAGCCGGTGCAGGTCGGTGTGCAGCCGGCCCGTCTGGTCGCGCGCGATGTCGAGCTTGTCCAGGTCGTACCGGACGTGTTCGCGCAGCGCCCACGGCAGGTCGTTGTGCCCGTCGACGACCGGGTGGTCGGCGAGCACATCGAGGGCCTCGGTGAGATGAGCCGACATGGCTTCCGCCTACTTTCCGAATCCGAAGGAACCTGCCCCTTCGACCTTCGCACGCAACCGCTTGCCCTTCTCGGTGGCCTGCTCCTTCAGCTCCTGCTGGAATTCCCGCATCTTGTCGAGAAGTTCCGGATCGGCGGTGGCCAGGATCCGCGCGGCGAGCAGGCCGGCGTTCCGCGCGCCGCCCACCGAGACCGTCGCCACCGGGACGCCGGCCGGCATCTGGACGATGGACAGCAGCGAGTCCATGCCGTCCAGGTACTTCAACGGCACCGGCACGCCGATCACCGGAAGCGGGGTCACCGAAGCGAGCATGCCCGGCAGGTGAGCCGCTCCCCCGGCACCCGCGATGATCGCCTTGAGACCACGACCCGCGGCCTCCTCGCCGTACGCGATCATCTCGTGCGCCATCCGGTGTGCGGAGACGACATCGACCTCGTAGGGGATCTCGAACTCGTCCAGCGCCTCGGCGGCGGCCTCCATGACCGGCCAGTCGGAGTCCGAGCCCATGACGATGCCGATGAGCGGGGTGGTCGTACCGACGGGCTCATTCATGTGAGCAGTGTCCCTCGCAGGTATCCGGCGGCGTGACGGGCGCGCTCCAGCGCCTCGTCCAGGTCGTCACCGTAGGTGTTGACGTGGCCGACCTTGCGTCCCGGCTTCACGTCCTTGCCGTACATGTGGATCTTCAGCTGCGGATCGTGCGCCATGCAGTGCAGATACGCCTGGTACATGTCCGGGTAGTCGCCGCCGAGGACGTTGCACATGACCGTCCAGCGGGCGCGCGGGCGCGGGTCGCCCAGCGGCAGGTCGAGCACGGCTCGCACGTGGTTGGCGAACTGCGAGGTGACCGAGCCGTCCTGGGTCCAGTGACCGGAGTTGTGCGGGCGCATCGCGAGCTCGTTGACCAGGATCCGGCCGTCGCGGGTCTCGAAGAGCTCCACCGCGAGGTGGCCGGTCACCCCCAGCTCCGCCGCGATCCGCAGGGCGAGCTGCTGGGCCTGGCCGGCGAGCTCCTCGTCCAGGCCGGGGGCCGGTGCGATCACCGTGTCGCAGACCCCGTCGACCTGCTGGGACTCCACGACCGGGTAGGCCACCGCCTGGCCGTGCGGGGAGCGCACGACGTTCGCCGCGAGCTCCCGTACGAAGTCCACCTTCTCCTCGGCGAGCACCGGGACGCCCGCCTTGAAGGGCGCTTCGGCGTCCGCCCGGGAGCGTACGAACCACACGCCCTTGCCGTCATAACCGCCCCGGACGGTCTTGAGGATGACCGGGAAGCCACCGACCTCGTCCGCGAAGGCCACCGCGTCGCCGGGGTCCGAGACGATCCGGTGCCGGGGGCAGGGCGCGCCGAGGGCGGTGAGCCGCTCGCGCATCACCCCCTTGTCCTGGGCGTGCACCAGCGCGTCCGGCCCGGGCCGGACGGGAATGCCGTCGGCCTCCAGGGCCTTCAGATGCTCGATCGGCACATGCTCGTGATCAAAAGTGATCACGTCGCAGCCGCGGGCGAAGGCGCGCAGCGTCGGCAGATCACGGTAGTCGCCGACGACGACTTCGTTCACCACCTGAGCGGCCGAGTCCTGCGGGGTGTCACTGAGCAGCTTGAATCTGATGCCGAGGGGGATGCCTGCCTCGTGGGTCATACGGGCGAGCTGTCCGCCACCGACCATGCCGACTACGGGAAACGTCACACACCCAGGGTATCCGCCGGTCTGTCACAGCCCTGCCACCGCTCGGCCACCCGCAGCGCGGGCCGGTAGGCGCTCGTCTAGCATGGCGGGGTTGACGACCGAGTGACGGCAGGCGACCGGCGCACCTGCCGGCGGTACGGGACGGGGCTGAGCCACACCATGAGCGAACGGGGCGCGCTGCGGATACGGGTGGACGCGCTGGCTCGCGAGCTCGCCAAGTTCGGGGCGGTCGGGGCGATCGGTTTTGTAGTCAATGCGGTCGTTTTCAATATCTGCACGCACTCTTTTGATCTCGCGGTGGTGCGATCCGGGGTGATCGCCACCTGCGTCGCCATCGCGACGAACTATGTCGGCAACCGCTACTGGACCTACCGGCACACCGACCGCAGCAAGCGGACCCGGGAGCTGACGCTCTTCCTGCTCTTCAGCGGTATCGGTCTGGTCATCGAGAACGGCACGCTGGCCCTGTCGCACTACGGCTTCGGCCTCACCTCGACGCTCGCCGACAACATGGCCAAGAACGTCGTCGGCCTGGGCCTCGGCACCGTCTTCCGCTTCTGGTCCTACCGAACCTGGGTGTTCCGTGCGCTGCCCGCCCAGGAAGCGATGCAGACCGCCGGGCGGTGACCCGCCTCATCTGATCGTCGGCTTCTCCTGATCCGGACCGGAGGCGGCCGTCAGCCCCTGGGACACCCGGCTGAGGAAGAGCGCGAAGACCGGTGGGTGCTGCTGCAGCATTTCCAGACGGCCGCCGTCCGCCTCGGCCAGGTCGCGGGCCACGGCAAGCCCGATCCCGGTGGAGTTGCGGCCGCTGATGGTCCGCTCGAAAATCCGCGCCCCCAGCTCGGGCGGCACCCCGGGGCCCTCGTCCGTCACCTCGACGACGGTCTGGGTGCCGGTGACCCTGGTGCGGATCGCGACGGTGCCCCCGCCGTGCATCAGCGAGTTCTCGATCAGCGCGGCCATCACCTGGGCCACCGCGCCGGGGGTACCGACGGCGCGCAGGCCGTGCTTGCCGGACCGTACGATCGCGCGTCCCGCGCTGCGGTATGCCGGGCGCCACTCCTGCAGTTGCTGCTTGACGACTTCGTCGAGATCGAAGGTGACGGCGGAGCCGGTGCGCGGGTCCCTGGAGTTGGTCAGCAGCCGCTCCACCACGTCGGTGAGCCGCTCCACCTGGGTCAGGGCGATGGTCGCCTCCTCCTTCACCGTGTCCAGGTCGTCGGTGAGGGTGATCTCCTCCAGCCGCATGGAGAGCGCGGTCAGCGGCGTCCGGAGCTGGTGCGAGGCGTCCGCGGCGAGCCTGCGCTCGGCGGTCAGCATGCGGGTGATCCGCTCGGCCGACGAGTCCAGCACATCCGCGACCCGGTCCAGTTCGGGTACCGCGTACCGCTTGTGCCGCGGACGCGGGTCGCCGGAGCCAAGACGTTCGGCGGTCTCGGCGAGATCGGTGAGCGGCGAGGCGAGCCGGTTGGCCTGGCGCACGGCGAGCAGCACCGCCGAGATGATCGCGAGCAGCGCGACCGCCGCGATGATCAGCAGGGTTCGGCCCACCTCGCGGGTGACGGTGGAGGCCGGTTCCTCGACGGAGATCTTCTCGCCGCGCCCGCCGGTTGCCGTACCGCGGATGACGCTGCCCTGCGGTTCCGTGCCGAGCCGGATGGTTCCCTTGCCGGGGATCTGGACCACCGCGTAGCGGTTGGCGTCCACCTGGTCGCGAAGGATGTCCTTGGTGACCCGCTCGTCACCGACCAGCCGGCTCTCCACGATGCTGGACAGCCGCAGCGCCTCGGAGTCCACGCTCTCCTGGGCGCTGCTGCTGATGGTGCGCGTCTCGACGATGACGAGCGAGACGCCGAAGACGGCGATCACGACGAGCACGACGGCGAGCGTGGAACTGATCAGGCGGCGGCGCATGCCGCCAGTGTCGCAGCCGCTCTCCGCGGCGGACCGTCAGCTCTTCTCGAAAGCGTCAGCTCTTCTCGAAAGCGTCAGCTCTTCTCGAAAGCGTCAGCTCTTCTCGAAACGGAAGCCGACACCGCGCACGGTGGCGATGTAGCGCGGGTTCGCCGCGTCGTCGCCGAGTTTCTTGCGCAGCCAGGAGATGTGCATGTCGAGGGTTTTGGTCGAGGACCACCAGGTGGTGTCCCACACCTCGCGCATCAGCTGATCCCGGGTGACGACCCGGCCGGCATCCCTGACCAGCACCCGCAGCAGGTCGAACTCCTTCGCGGTGAGCTGGAGCTCCTCGTCACCCATCCACGCGCGGTGCGACTCGACATCGATCCGGACGCCGTGGGTGGCGGGCTGCGGGGCCGTCTCGGAGGCGCCGCGCCGCAGCAGGGCCCGTACCCGGGCGAGCAGCTCCGCCAGCCGGAACGGCTTGGTGACGTAATCGTCGGCACCGGCGTCCAGGCCGACCACCGTGTCCACCTCGTCGGCGCGGGCGGTGAGCACCAGGATCGGCACGGCGTGCCCTTCGGCACGCAGCCGCCTGGCCACCTCGAGACCGTCCATGCCGGGCAGACCCAGATCCAGGACGACCAGGTCCACACCTCCCTGAAGGCCGGCGTCGAGCGCGGTCGGACCGTCTTCCCGCACCTCGACCTCGTAACCCTCCCGACGCAGTGCGCGGGCCAGGGGCTCCGAGATGGATGCGTCGTCCTCGGCGAGCAGTACACGGGTCATGGAGGTGATGGTAGTCCGCGACGGGTACTGCTCGTGTGGTGATCGACAACCCCTGCAGGTGTGCGCCAGAACGCTGGTTTGAACCTTCGAATGTGGGAACGTGGTTCCATGTTCACCTGTGATCCATGTCTCAAGTACTTCCAAATGCCATGACTGGCTCCTTATGGTGTCGATACGCCTGTAGCACCACTCGGGACTCTTTGGCCTGCTATGACATGCCAAAGGTCCTTTTTCTGTGTGAGGTTGGCATCGCCGGCCTCGTGGACAGTGAATGACCAGCGAATGACCTAGCGGCCGGGCCGCGCACGCCGAAGCGCGTGCGGGGTGTAGATCCCGGTGTGGTTTTCCCCCTCGGCCCGGAGCATCTCCGGCCGGGACCCCAAGGCGTGGGCGGGGAGGGGCCACGCCGGTGCCGGCCACCCCCCACCGGGCGCTGCTCCGTTTCGCGGCGCGTCCCGAAAAGCAAGGAACGACCATGGCGTCCAGCCTGACGAAGGACCCGGCCAGCACGGCCGATACCGGGAAGACCTTCTTCGGCCACCCCCGCGGCCTGGCGACTCTCTTCATGACCGAGATGTGGGAGCGTTTCTCCTACTACGGCATGCGCGCCCTCCTTCCGCTGTATCTGATCGCGCCCAATGGGCTGCACATGAACCCGGCGACGGCCACCGCGATCTACTCGGTCTATCTGTCCCTGGTGTATCTGCTCGCCATGCCCGGCGGCTGGTTCGGTGACCGGGTCTGGGGCCCGCGCAAAACGGTCGCCGTCGCCACCGCCGTGATCATGCTCGGGCACCTGACCCTGGCGCTGCCCTCGCAGGGCACCTTCTTCGTGGGTCTCGGCCTGGTCGCACTGGGCTCCGGCCTGCTGAAGGCCAACATCTCCACGATGGTCGGGCACCTGTACGACGGACCGGACGACCCCCGGCGCGACGGCGGCTTCACCGTCTTCTACATGGGCATCAACCTCGGTGCCTTCGCCGCGCCGCTGACCATCGGCACCGTCGGCGAGAACGTCAACTGGCACTTCGGCTTCGCCCTCGCCGCACTCGGCATGGCGCTCGGCCTCGTCCAGTTCCTGATCGGCACCCGCCACCTGAGCGAGCGCAGCAGCGTCGTCCCGAAGCCGCTCTCGGCGGCCGAGCGGTCGTCCTCGCTGCGCAAGGCCATGATCTGGATGGCGGTCGCCGCCGTCTTCTACCTCGGCACGGTCGTCACCGGCGTCTACACCCTCAACTGGGTGCTGATGCCGATCACACTGGCCGGCCTGATCATTCCGCTGGTGGTGCTGACCCGGATCAAGCGGGACAAGGAGCTCAGCGAGACCGAGCAGCGCAAGATGTCCGGCTACATCTGGTTCTTCGTCGCCGCCGCCGTCTTCTGGATGATCTACGACCAGGGCGGATCGACCCTGTCGATCTTCGCCGATTCCTCGGCCCACAACGCGGTCTTCGGCTGGAACTTCCCTGTCTCCTGGTACCAGTCGGTCAACCCGGTCCTGATCATGGCGCTGGCCCCGGTCTTCGCCGCCTTCTGGCTCACGCTGAACCGCAAGGGCAAGGAGCCCAGCACGGTCGTGAAGTTCGCGTCCGGCCTGGTGCTGATCGGCGCCTCGTTCTTCGTCTTCCTGGCACCGCTGGCGATCGCCACGGACGGTGCGAAGGCCGGCGCGCTGTGGCTGGTCGCCATCTACTTCGTACAGACCGTCGGCGAGCTGACACTCTCCCCGGTCGGCCTGTCGGTCACCACGAAGATGGCCCCGGCGAAGTACGCCAGCCAGATGATGGGTGTCTGGTTCCTGGCCGTCACCGCGGGCGACTGCATCACCGGCATGCTCTCGCTGCCGCCGTTCAGCCTCGACCTCAACAAGAGCGGCATCGTCGCGGTCGAGGCGATCGTCGCGGTGCTCGCCGGTGTCGCCGTGTGGATGAACCGCGGCAAGGTCAAGGAGCTCATGGGCGACGTCCACTGACGAGGTCCGCATGCTGTACGGAGGGCCCGGCCGCACCGATTTCGGTGTCGCCGGGCCCTCTTGTCGTCAGAGGTCTGTGGCGTTCGCGGTGCGGCTACGCGGGGGCGGAGAGCTCCGCCCAGACCATCTTGCCGGGGCTGCCGGGCGTACGGACGACGCCCCAGTCCACACAGAGCCGCTCGACGATGAACATGCCGTGCCCGCCCGGCCGACCCGCCCGGTGCGGGCTGCGCGGGGCGGGCTGGCCCGCGCCGCGGTCGGCGACTTCCAGCCGCAGCACCTTCTGCCCGTACGAGACCCGCAACTCATCGGGCCCCTCGGCGTGCAGGCAGGCGTTGGTGACCAGCTCGGAGACCACCAGCAGGACATCCTCCGCAGCGGCGCGCCGTTCGGCGCTCTCCGCGGGCAGCCAGGCCCAGTCGTACAGCGCCTGGCGCGTGAAATCACGCGCCAGCGGAACAATGCCGCTGGCGCTCTGCAGGGAGAGCGTGCGGCTGCGGCCGTCGGCGGACATGGTAAAGCCTGGTCCGGCGCCGTCACGCTCGGGGCCGAGGTCCCCCGGCGGCTGCTGCCGGGTGGTGCTCATCAGCGCTTCACCTCACCGATTCACCGGTTCAAGAAAGTCAGCGGTACATAAGATTGCGGAGGGACTCCTGCCCTGCCGAATGGTGACAACACCCATTTCTTTCGACAGAGTGTGTGGGCTCAGTCGCGCAAGGCGTCGTCCAGGGAATCGTGCACGGTGAAGACCGCCTCGGCACCTGTGATCTCGAACACTCTGGCTACCACCGGTTGCATACCTGCCAGGTGCACCCCGCCACCGGCGGCCTCCGCCTTGAGCCGGGCCCCCAACAGCACGTTCAGCCCGGTGGAGTCGCAGAATTCGAGCTCGGAGCAGTCGACGACCAGACGGGTGCGGCCGCGCTCCAGAGCTTCGTCCAGTGGTTCGCTCAGCAACTCGGCAGTGTGGTGGTCCAATTCACCCGCCGGGGTCACGACTTCACTCCGGCCCTCGGTGCGGACCTCGACCAGAAGCCGGCCCCTGTTCGCGCTGCCGACGGTCCCGCGGTCCATGTCCGTGTCCGTCCTCTTCGCCGTGGTGGGAGATGTCTTGACGTGCAGCAACGAAGACTACGCCCTCAGCACGCCGTCCGGTAGCCGAACAACCCCAACAAGCGGGACCAATACGGACATTTGTCACTTGCGCTCGTACCTACCCAGCCGATAGGGGTAGTACGCACACCATTCGAAACGACCGGCTTTGGAGGCGCCGCTACACCGCGGACGAACGAACAGGCATCGGCAGCCATACGCCGAGAACCATGGAGGACACCATGTCACCCCGGCTCGACGAATACCGCAGTGGTGCGTCGACAAACCAGACTGACCAGCCCAACCGGATCGAGACCGGACTCGAGGACCTTCCCGAGATTCCGCCGTACGACGAGGTGGGCCCGCTGGATGCCAGGGCCCTGTCGAAGACGCTCTTCGCGCGTCTCGAGTCCCTCGAAGAGGGAACGCACGAATACGCCTACGTACGGAACACACTGGTCGAGCTGAACCTCGCGCTGGTCAAGTTCGCCGCCTCCCGCTTCCGCTCCCGCAGCGAGCCGATGGAGGACATCATCCAGGTCGGCACCATCGGCCTGATCAAGGCGATCGATCGCTTCGAGCTCAGCAGAGGTGTGGAATTCCCCACCTTCGCGATGCCGACCATCATCGGCGAGATCAAGCGCTTCTTCCGTGACACCTCCTGGTCGGTGCGGGTACCGCGCCGCCTCCAGGAGCTCCGGCTCGACCTCGCCAAGGCGGGCGACGAACTCGCGCAGCAGCTCGACCGCTCCCCCACCGTGGCGGAACTCGCCGCGCGGCTCGACCTCAGCAGGGAAGAGGTCGTCGAGGGGATGGCGGCGAGCAACGCCTACACCGCGAGTTCGCTCGACGCGCAGCCCGAGGAGGACGATTCGGAAGGCGCGCTGGCGGACCGGATCGGCTACGAGGACCACGACCTCGAAGGCGTCGAGTACATCGAATCGCTGAAGCCCCTCATCGCCGGGCTGCCCGCCCGCGACCGGCAGATCCTCTCACTGCGCTTCGTCGCCAATCTGACGCAGTCCGAGATCGGCGACGAGCTGGGCATCTCGCAGATGCACGTGTCGCGGCTGCTGTCGCGCACCCTGGTGAAGCTGCGCAAGGGGCTGACCCTGGAGCAGTGAGCACGCCCACGAGGGGCCCCGGCCCCTCGGCTCAAGAGCCGGTCCCGCTCGTCGGGACCGGCTCTTCCGCGTCGAACAGGCCCTCACGGCCGTTGTGACCTACGACAAGCGGCTCGCCTGCCGCTGCCGCCGACCGCGGCCTGCCGGGAGAAATGCCAGGGCTGTGACCCCGCTGTATGCGCATGTCAGAGTGCGCGCTCACCGCGCTGCCACACCGCTGAGACCAGCGGGACGCCGGGGCGGTAGGCGAGGTGGACCGGTGACGGCGCGTCGAGCAGGGCCAGGTCGGCGCGGGAGCCCGGCGTGAGGCGGCCCACATCGGTGCGACGCAGGGCGGCCGCGCCACCCGCAGTGGCCGACCAGATCGCTTCGTCGGGGGTCATCCCCATGTCCCGTACCGCGAGCGCGATGCAGAACGGCATGGAGGACGTGAAGGACGAGCCGGGGTTGCAGTCGGTGGAGAGGGCGACCGTGGCGCCGGCATCCAGCAGTCGGCGGGCGTCCGGCCAGGCGGCCCGGGTGGAGAACTCGGCCCCGGGCAGCAGCGTGGCCACCGTGTTGCCGCTCGCCAGGGCGGTCACGTCCGCGTCGGTGAGATGGGTGCAGTGGTCGGCCGACGCCGCGTCAATTTCCACCGCCAGCTGGACTCCGGGACCGTAGCTGAGCTGGTTGGCATGGATGCGTGGATGCAGCCCCTTGGCCCGGCCCGCGGTGAGGATCGCGCGGGCCTGGTCGCCGTCGAAGGCTCCCCGCTCGCAGAACACATCGATCCAGCGGGCGTGCGGGGCGCAGGCGTCGAGCATCGCGCCGGTCACCAGCGCCACATAGGCTGCCGGGTCGTCGGCCTGCTCGGGCGGCACTATGTGGGCGCCCAGATAGGTGACTTCGTCGGTGTGTGAGGCTGCGATGCGCAGCGCCCGCGCTTCGTCGTCCACGGTCAGGCCGTAACCGGACTTGGTCTCCAGGGTGGTGGTGCCCTGTCGGAGCGCCTCCCGCAGGTACTTCTCGACGTTGGCCGACAGTTCTTCGTCGGACGCCGCCCGGGTGGCGGCGACCGTGGTGCGGATGCCGCCCGCCGAATAGCTGCGGCCCGACATCCGGGCGTTGAACTCGGCTGTCCGGTCACCCGCGAAGACCAGATGCGAGTGGGAGTCGACGAAGCCCGGGATCACCGCACGCCCGCCGGCGTCGACCGCGTTGTCAGTGGCGGGTGCTTTGCTGGATTCACCGACCCAGGCAATGCGGTCGCCGTCGATGACGAGCGCCGCGTCCTGGATCAGTCCGAGGGGGGAACATCCCCCGTGCTCGAATTTGCTCGAACGGGGGGACCCCCATCCGAGGGAGGGGTCGTTGGTGACCAGAGTGCCGATGTTGGTGAGTGCGGTGGTTGTCGTCATCGCGGTGTGCTCCTACGCGTACGGGGCGGGGCGCGGGTGGTCCCGGCTCGGGCGGTCCGGGCTCAGGCGTGCAGTGCGTCGATGGACCGGGCCAGAGCCTGCGGCACGTCCGGGACCAGGACGTGCACTCCGTCGCGCACGACCTGGCGTCCGCCCACGACCGTGTGGCGAACGTCCGCCGCGGAGGCGGCGAATACCGCGGTCTCCGCTCCGAGCCGCGGCAGCGGCCCCGCTGTTCTGACCGTGTCCAGCGCGATCGTCGTGAGGTCGGCGAGAGCGCCTGGCTCGATGGTCCCTGCCTCCGGCCAGCCGATGGCCGCATGGCCGCCGGCGGTGGCGGCGCGCAGCAGGGCGGCCGCCGTCCAGTGACCGCGGGTACGGGTGCGCAGGCGCTCGTTGAGC
Source organism: Streptomyces sp. NPDC051322 (assembly GCF_040689485.1). Classification (NCBI taxonomy): domain Bacteria; kingdom Bacillati; phylum Actinomycetota; class Actinomycetes; order Kitasatosporales; family Streptomycetaceae; genus Streptomyces; species Streptomyces sp. NPDC051322. Next base: position 52,086 of record NZ_JBFBAK010000009.1, read on the forward strand.
TCCATCGCGCGCGCCTCCTCGAACATGTCGATCACGGCGTGGCTGTCACTGCCGAGGGCCAGCGGGCTGCCCGCCTGCTGGAGCCGGACCGCGGGGCCGATGCCGTCGGCGAGGTCCCGTTCGGTCGTCGGGCACATACAGGTGCCGGTCTGCGTCGAGCCGATGAGGCTGATATCGCCCGCGGTGAGATGCGTGTTGTGGACCCCTGTCGTCCGCGGGCCGAGCACACCGTGGTCGGCGAGCAACCGCGTGGGCGTGCAGCCGTGGGCGGTCTGGCATGCCTCGTTCTCCGCGGTCTGTTCGGAGAGGTGCACATGGAGCGGCGCACTGCGCGCACCGGCCCACTCGGCCACCGTGGAGAGCTGGCTCGCGGGCACCGCGCGCACCGAGTGGACGGCCGCGCCGATCCGGGCGTACTCGCGGTCCTTCAGCAGCGACACCCGCTCGGCCCAGGCCTGCGCGGTGCCGTCGGAGAAGCGCTGCTGGTGCTGGGTGGGGGCGGCGCCCCGGCGCCTGTCCACCAGTCCGGAGGCGAGGTAAGCGGTGTCGAGAAGGGTGATGCGGATGCCCGCGTCGGCAGCGGCCGCGATCAGCGCCTCACCCATCGCGTTCGGCTCGTCGTAAGGCGTGCCGCCCGGCCCGTGGTGCAGATAGTGGAACTCACCCACGGCGGTGATACCGGCCAGCGCCATCTCGGCGTACACGGCGCGGGCGAGCGCGTGATAGCTGTCCGGGGTGAGCCGGGCGGACACCCCGTACATCACGTCGCGCCAGGTCCAGAAGGTGCCGGAGCCGACCTGGACGGTGGAGCGCAGGGCGCGGTGAAAGGCATGGCTGTGCGCGTTCGCGAGGCCGGGCAGCGTCAGGCCGCGCAGCGCCGTCGCACCTGGCGGAGGTGTGGGGACCTCCTTGCGGACGGCGGTGATCCGGCCGCCGTCGGTCTCCAGGACGACACCCGGCTCGACATGGGTGTCCAGCCAGGCATGTTCCAGCCAGTACGTCACCTGCACGCCAGGCCCTCCAGTACATCGGCGAGTGCGGTCACCCCGGCGAGGCAGTCGTCCTCCCGGGCGTGCTCCGCCGGGGAGTGCGAAACACCCGTGGGGTTGCGTACGAACAGCATGGCGGTAGGGACCGAAGCGGAGAGGATTCCGGCGTCGTGTCCCGCCCCCGTTCCGAGGACGGGTATGCCGCGGCCGTCCCGGCCGCTGTCGCCTGCGCCGAGGATCTCGGCGAGTTCGTCGCGCAGCGCGTGCTCGAACTCGACCACCGGAGTGAAGGACTCCCGGGTGACCCGGACGTCCACCCCGTCGCGCTCGCCACGCTCCCGGGCGGCCTGTTCGATGCCGGCGATGACCGTGTCCAGGGTGGACTGGTCGGCGGCGCGCGAGTCGAGCCAGCCTCGGACCAGCGAGGGGATGGCGTTGACGCCGTTCGGCTCCACGGAGATCTTGCCGAAGGTGGCGACGGCGCCGGCGAGTTCCGCTTCCCGGCGGGCGGCGAGGACGGTCTCGGCGTACGTCAGCATCGGGTCGCGGCGGTCCACCAGGCGGGTGGTGCCCGCGTGGTTGGCCTCGCCGTGGAAGTCGTACCGCCAGCGGCCGTGCGGCCAGATCGCGGACGCGATGCCGACCGGGTCGCCGCTGAGGTCCAGGGCGCGGCCCTGCTCCACATGCAGTTCGACGAACGCGCCGATCCGGGCCAGCCGCTCCGGGTCGGGGCCGATCGACTCGGGGTCGTATCCGGCCTGCTCCATCGCGTGGGGCAGCGACACGCCGTTGCCGTCGCGCAGCGCGTGCGCGTTCTCGACGGTGAGCCGGCCGGCCGTCAGCCGGGAGCCCACACAGGCGAGGCCGAAGCGGGCGCCTTCCTCGTCGCCGAAGTTCCCGATGGCCAGCGGCTTGGTGAAGGTCACGCCCCGGCCGCGGAGTTCGTCGAGCGCCGCGAAGGACGACACCACGCCGAGCGGACCGTCGAAGGCGCCGCCGTCCGGGACGGAGTCGAGATGCGAGGCGGTGACGACGGCATCGGCGCCCTTCGGGTCCCCGAGCCAGGCCCACTGGTTGCCGTTGCGGTCGAGCTCGTACGTCAAGCCGCGGAGCTCCGCCTGGCCCCTGAACCAGGCGCGGCAGTCGGCGTCCGCCGCGGTCCAGGCGTACCTGCGGTATCCGCCGCTGTCCGCGTCGCGGCCGAGGGGGGCGAGGTCGCGCCACATGTCCTGGAAGGACGGCGCCGCGCTGCTCGCCGTCACTGGGAGTCCTCACGCATCGGGATGCGGACGCCGCGCTCGTCGGCCACCCGCTCGGCGATGTCGTATCCGGCGTCGACGTGGCGGATGACGCCCATGCCGGGGTCGTTGGTGAGCACCCGGCGGATCTTCTCGCCCGCGAGCGCCGTACCGTCCGCCACCGACACCTGGCCGGCGTGGATGGAGCGGCCCATGCCGACCCCGCCGCCGTGGTGGATGGAGACCCAGGAGGCGCCGGACGCGACGTTGACCATGGCGTTGAGCAGCGGCCAGTCGGCGATCGCGTCGGAGCCGTCGAGCATGGCCTCCGTTTCGCGGTACGGGGAGGCCACCGAGCCGCAGTCGAGGTGGTCGCGTCCGATGACCAGCGGGGCGGCCAGGGTGCCGTCCGCCACCATGTCGTTGAACAGGGCCCCCGCCTTGTCGCGTTCCCCCTGGCCGAGCCAGCAGATCCGGGCCGGCAGCCCCTGGAAGTGGACCCGCTCGCCTGCCATCTTGATCCAGCGGTGCAGCGATTCGTTCTCCGGGAAGAGCTCGAGCAGCGCCTTGTCCGTCTTGTGGATGTCCGCGGCCTCGCCGGACAGCGCCGCCCAGCGGAACGGGCCCTTGCCCTCGCAGAACAGCGGGCGGATATACGCCGGAACGAAGCCGGGGAAGTCGAACGCCCGGGTGTAACCGGCAAGTTGGGCCTCACCACGGATGGAGTTGCCGTAGTCGAAGACCTCGGCGCCGGCGTCCATGAAACCGACCATCGCCTCCACGTGCCGGGCCATCGACTCGCGGGCGCGCAGCGTGAAGTCGGCGGGCTTCTCCGCGGCGTACGCCGCCATGTCGTCGAAGTCGACGCCGACGGGGAGGTAGGCGAGCGGGTCGTGGGCGGATGTCTGGTCCGTCACGATGTCGATCGGAGCGCCCTCGGCGAGCAGCCGAGGCAGCAGCTCGGCCGCGTTGCCGAGCAGCCCGATGGAGAGCGGCTTGCGGGCGTCGCGCGCCTCGACGGCGAGCCGCAGCGCGTGCTCCGCGCTGTCGGCCTTCACATCGAGGTAGCGGTGTTCGATCCGGCGCTCGATGGCGCGCGGGTCGACGTCGATGCAGATGGCGACGCCGTCGTTCATCGTCACGGCCAGCGGCTGGGCGCCGCCCATGCCGCCGAGACCGGCGGTGAGGGTGATCGTCCCGGCGAGGGTGCCGTTGAACCGCTTGGCGGCGACCGCGGCGAAGGTCTCGTAGGTGCCCTGCAGGATGCCCTGAGTGCCGATGTAGATCCAGGAACCCGCGGTCATCTGGCCGTACATGGTCAGGCCGAGCGACTCAAGGCGGCGGAACTCCTCCCAGTTCGCCCAGTCGCCGACCAGGTTGGAGTTGGCGATCAGCACCCGCGGAGCCCACTCGTGGGTCTGCATCACACCGACCGGGCGGCCGGACTGGACGAGCATCGTCTCGTCCTGCTTCAGCGTCCGCAGTGTGCGCACCATCGCGTCGAAGGAGCGCCAGTCACGGGCGGCCTTGCCGGTGCCGCCGTAGACGACGAGCTTGTCGGGGTGTTCGGCGACCTCGGGATCGAGGTTGTTCTGCAGCATCCGCAGAGCGGCTTCCTGCTGCCATCCCAGGGCGCTCAGCTCCGTACCGCGCGGTGCCCGTACCGGCCGGGGTCCTGACATGGCGTGCCTCCTCGATCCACGACTATTGCATTAACTATTCACATATTGACGGGCTGAATAGAGCTAGTCAATACGGCTCGGTACCCCACTGCACCCGGACGGATGATTGGCTGGATCCCATGGCTTCTGAATCGGCTCCCGAGGCGGCTACCGCCGAACCCCCCGGCGCGGCGCACGGACCGGCCCCCAGCCCGGCGCACCACACACCGCACGGAAGAGCCGCCGCCCTGCGGCGCGAGCAGGCGGTCCTGGCCGCGGTGGAGACCGGCATCACCGGCCCGGAGGCCCCCATCGTCGGGCTCCTCGACATCGCCGGCATCCGCAGCAGCGCGGCCGCCCTGCATGCCGCGTTCGCCGCGGTCACCCCGGCCGGCACCCCCGTGCTGCACGCCTTCGCCGTGAAGGCCGCACCCCTGGTGCCGGTGCTGCGGCTGCTCAGGGACGAGGGCATCGGAGCGGAGGTCGCCAGCCCCGGCGAGCTGGGGCTGGCCCGCGCCGCGGGCGTACAGCCGGAGCACACCGTGCTCGACTCGCCCGCCAAGACCCCGGCCGAGCTGCGCGAAGCCCTGGCGCTGGGGATCGCGGTCAACGCGGACAATCCGCAGGAGCTGGCCCGCATCGACGCACTGGTCGCCGCCGCGCCGACCGGCACCCCGCTCGGCCTGCGGGTGAACCCGCAGATCGGCGCGGGGTCCATCGGGGCACTGTCGACCGCCACCGCGACATCGAAGTTCGGGATCGCACTGCGCGACGAAGGGGCCCGCGAGTGGGTCGTCCGCGCCTACCTGGACCGGCCCTGGCTGAACCGCCTGCACACCCATTCCGGCTCGCAGGGCGTACCGCTCGCCCTGATGGCCGAAGGCGTCCGGACCGTCCACGAGCTCGCCGATGAGATCAACGCGGCAGCCGGCCGGCAGCAGATCGACACCATCGACATCGGCGGTGGTCTCCCCGTCAACTTCTCCTCCGACGAGGAGACCCCCGGCTACGCCGAATACGCCCGCCTTCTCAAGGAGACCGCCCCCGGACTGTTCGACGGCCGCTACGGCCTGATCACCGAGTTCGGCCGCTCGCTGCTCGCCAAGCACGGCACGATCCTGGCCCGCGTCGAATACACCAAGTCGGCCGGCGGTCGGCCGATCGCAGTGACCCACGCGGGCGTCCAGGTCGCGACCCGCACGGTGTACGCGCCCATCTCCTGGCCGCTGCGGATCGCCGCCCATGACGCCAAGGGCCGTCCCAAGTCCGGTCCCCCGGTGGCGCAGGACGTGGCGGGGCCCGCGTGTTTCGCCGGTGATCTGCTGGCTGAGAACCGGGAGTTGCCGATGCTGGCGCCCGGGGACTATGCGGCGGTACTCGATACGGGGGCGTATTACTTCGCCCACCACTATGCGTACAACAGCCTTGGCCGGCCGGCGGTCTACGGGTTCGCTGCCCGGGAGGACGGGGTGCGGTTCGTGGTGGTGCGGGATGCGCAGACTGTGGCGGAGATCGTGGCGGAGGCGGGTGGAGCGCACCGGGACGCGCTGCTTCCGGAGTGACGTCCGCAGGGCATGACTGCCCGGCCGACGCCCGCATCCGAGCGGCGGAACCCGGACTTTAGCCTCGCGCCGCATGTTCCGCCGGAAAATGCCAGAACTCCCACCAGCAGAGCGAACGTTGCGTAACTTCACGGTTACTGCCGCACACCACGCTGCCGCATACCACGCTGGGGGGAGAGTCACGCGTGCCCGGAATCGACGAGTGTCTGCTGCAAGCCATGCGGCTGCCCGGTGCCATGGGCGCCGCCGTGGTCGACTGGACCAGCGGGCTCGCCCTCGGCACCATCGGCGACTCGCCGACCGACGACCATGAGGCAACGGCAGCCGAGACCGCCGAGCTGGCGCGGATGGCCGCCGAACAACCCGCCTTCGCTCCGGAGGAACCCGCCCCCGGCGACGAAGCCGCGGCCAGGGATCTTCCGGTCGAGGACGTCATCATCACCACCCGCACCGGGTACCACATCCTGCGCTTCGTCGAGACGACCTTCGACAGCAGCGTCTTTCTGCACCTCTGGCTCGACCGCGACCAGGGCAACCTCGCCCTCGCCCGGTTACGGCTCGGCGATCTCGCCGAGCGACTGGTCCTGGCATGAGCCCCGCAACCGTGTCCCCCATGCTGGTCCGGCTCGCCGGCGAGCGCGCGACCGGTGCCCTGCTCCGTGACCGCGGCACGCTCTATCTGGTGGACGGCCAGGTGGTGCACGCCGAGAGCCCCGCCGCACCGGGCATCGACATTCTGCTCACCGCCACCGGGCGGTTGCGGCCCGAGGGCTGGCAGCAGGCCGTCGACCGGGCGGGCGCCCACGGTTTTGTCGGCAGATTCCTCGTGGAGAGCGGCCAGGTGGCCGGCGGGGAACTGGAGATATGCCATCTGGGCGCCCTGCACGACGCGGCGTTCTTCGCCCTGGCCCCCAGCAGCGGGCCCACCCGCTTCCGTTACGGGGTCGCGCACTGGATCGGTCCGGTGCACCCGGTGTCCGCCGAGGCGGTGGAACGCGAAGCCGCCCGCCGGAGGGACCTGCTCGACCGGCTCTGGCCGTATCCGGACGTCGACAACGCCCCGGTGGTACGGACCCGCCGCCGCCCGGACACCCCGGTCACCGCACGCCAGCGGGCCGTACTCGCCCTGGCGGACGGCGCGATGACCCCGCAGGACATCGCCCGCGCACTGGGCCGTCCGGCGTTCCACATTCTGATCGACATCCGCAGGCTGGCAGCCGCCGGCGCGGTCGAGACCCCGCGCGCACCCGTACCGCAGGCGCACCCGGTCCCCGCGTGGGTCGCCGGGATGACGCCGGACCCGGATGTCGCCCTGCTCCGCCGGCTGCGAGACGCATTGGAGGCCACGCTGTGATCCGCGCCCTGCGGCAGCGCGCTGAGAGGAGACAGCTGATGTCCGCAGAGGCCGAAGTCCTCGACGAGTTGCACCGGCTGCGAGCCCGGGTCCCGCTGGTCGTCGGGGCGCTCGCGGCCAGCGCCGACGGGCTGGTGCTGGCCCAGGACACCGCCTCGTCGGAGGCCGAGTCCATCGCGGCGCTCACCGCGGCGGCCCTTGGCGTGGCCCAGCGGCTGACGGACATCACGGGCCAGGGCGACTTCCGCGAACTGCTCCTCCGGGGCGAACGCGGCTACGTCGCCACCTATGCCGCCGGCCCGTCCGCGGTGCTCACGCTGCTCGCTCAGCCGCGCATCAACGTAGGCCGTCTGCACCTGGAAGCCCGCCGGGCCGGCGCCCGGATCGGCGAACTGGTCGACGGCGCCCTCGAACGGCCGGAGAGCCCATGACCGACATCCCGTCCCGACCCACCCGGTCCGAACCCGCACAGGCCAGGACGCCCCAGACCAGAACCACTCAACCCAGGACCGCCCGAACCGGGTCCACCCAACCCAGAAATACCAGGAAGAAAGGCAGTGCGAGCCTCATGGCGAACACCGAAACCACACTCAAGGAAGCGATGACCTCGATCGACGGGGCACTCGGAGCCGCCCTCGTCGACTACACCAGCGGGATGGCCCTCGGCATCCTCGGCGGCGGCAAGGACCTCGATCTGTCGGTGGCCGCCGCGGGGAACACCGATGTGGTGCGCGCCAAGGTGCGGACCATGGAACTCCTCGGAATGAAGGACGAGATCGAGGACATCCTGATCACCCTCGGCGAGCAGTACCACCTGATCCGGCTGCTCAGGGGCCGGGGCAAGAACGGCCTGTTCCTCTATCTTGCGCTCGACAGGGGCCGCGCCAACCTGGCCATGGCCCGGCACCAGTTGAAGAGGATCGAGGCCGAGCTGGAGATGTGAGACCGGCCGGTCCCGTGGAGATCAGCGACGCCGCGCCCCGCCCGGCGCGGCGTCGCCCGCGAGTACGCCCGTCGAGCGGTAGCCCTTGACCGGCCGGCCGGCGGGCCCCCGCGCGATCCAGTCCGTGCGGACCCAGAACAGCAGGTCGTCCGTGCGTTCCCGGCGCCCGAGGCGGACCGCCTTCAGCCAGAGCCCGGCGCCGGCCCCGGCGAGGGTGAGGCCGCCGGCGGCGGGGAGGGCGAGGGAGGAGGCCAGGGCCACGGCGAACGCGGCGAGCAGCCACCACCGGTGCGAGCGGCGCCAGTTCCGCAGGGTCACCGCCCGGTCCTGGAGGAAGTCCGAACGGCCGGCCCGGACCGGCGTCTTCGACAGGTGCTCGAACCGGCGCCTGCGGACCAGCGCCACAACCGCCGCGGTGATCAGAAAGAGCGCCGCACCGGCCTGCAGCCCAATCCTGCGCCCGGTGAGCCCGGGCAGCAGCACTCCGAGAGCCGCGGCGAGCAGCCCCAGCCACCACAGGGGGGCCGCACCGGCCCGTACCAGCACCGCGACCCGCGCCACGGCCCGCGCCTGGCCCTGCTTGTGCCCCGACTTCTCACCTTGTCCCTGCCGCTGTCCCTGCGCCGCTGCGCGCCCCACTTCCGTACTCCCTCCGCGGTCCGGTCCGAAACGAGCGGGAGGTTACCGAGGCATTCTGAGTACCGGCTGAGAAGGCACGGCTGAGAAGGCACGGCTGAGAAGGTGCCGGCTGCGAAGCGCGGGCGCCACTGGTCACTCCACGAAGAGGCCCCGGACCGACGCCCGCGCGTCGAATTCCTCCAGCCGGGCCTGCGCCTCGGGCAGGTCGTCGCACATCGCCTCCAGCAGCACCCGCCCGAGCAGCATCGGCCCGCACGCCGTGTCGAAGGCGAGCCCGGTGCCGACGGCCGCCGGGATCAGGATGTCGCTGTCCCGGGCGACCGGCGCGAAGGCCGAGTCGGCGACGGTGATCACGGTGAGGCCGGAGGCCTTGGCGTACGCCAGCGCCTCGACCACCTCGCGCGGATGGCGCGGCAGCGCGAAGCAGAGCAGCACCGTGGCGCCGGCGCGTACCGAGGCGTCGATACGGTCGGCCAGCATCGTGCCGCCCTCGTCGAGCAGCCGGACGTCCCGGTGCACCTTGGCCGCGAAGTACGCGAACCCCCGGGCCTGCGAGGAGGCGGCGCGCAGCCCCAGTACGGGCAGGACCGGCGAGTCGGCGAGCAGCCGCCCCGCCCGCTCCACCAGCACCGGATCGGCCAGCATCTCGGCCAGTTGCCGCAGGTTCTCCATCTCGGCCTGGACCGCCTGCTGGTATTCGTTGAGGCTGTCGCCGCCGGTCGCGCGTCCGGCCGGTGCGACCTCCCGCAGATGCCTGCGCAGCGCCGGGTAACCGTCGAAGCCGAGCGCCACGGCGAAGCGGGTGACGGACGGCTGGCTGACCCCGGCCAGTTCGGCCAGCTCCACCGAGGAGAGGAACGGCGCGTCGGCCGCCCGGCGCACCATGCAGTGCGCGATCCGCCGCTGCGTCGGTGTCAGCCGGTGCCCTTCGAAGAGCTGCTGCAGCCGTGCGGCCGCGCTGTCGCTCATACCGTTCCCCTCAAGATGCACATCCACTTCGCGTTCGTTCATTCCGTGAGTCAGAGCTCGTTGAACCGGTCGAGCAGCCTGGTCGCCGTCTCGACGTCATCGGTCAGCGGCCGGTCCGCGAGGTCCGGGTCGAGCACCGCGTCCGCCAGGTCGAAGGCGCGGCCGACCGGCAGGCCGGGGTCGATCCGCAGCTCACGCTGGCGCAATGCCCGTACCGCGGCGACCAGTTCGCAGCCGACGACATACCGGAACGCCCTCCCTGCCCGCAGCGACTGCCGGGCGGCCAGCGAGGCGAAGCTGGCCTGCTCCTCGACACCGCGGGAGAGGACAGCATGCCCGAGCGACGCGGGCGCGGAGAACGCCCGCAGGTCACCGAGCGCCGCACCGGCCGCGTACTCCAGGATCATCACACCCGAAGAGGCCGCCTCACCGTCCGCCAGAAACGGTCTCAGCCGGGTGAGAGCCGGCTCGTTCAGTGCGGCGAGCCGGGAGGTGGAGAGCCGCGCCGCCTGGGTGACGGCCAGCCTGAAGTGGTCGAGGGCGAGCGCTAGTTGAGCCAGGTAGAAGCCACCGTGGTGGTAGGCGGCCGGGCTGTCGTTGAGCGCGGTGGTGGGGCAGATCAGTGGGTTCTCGGCCGCCGCGTTGATCTCGATGGCGAGGGTCCGCTCCAGCAGGTCGGCCGCGTCCTGTGCGGGGCCGTGGATCTGCGGGACGCAGCGGAAGCCGTACGGGTCCTGGATGCGGCCCAGCGGCGGGGTGGGCCGCTCGGGTGCGCCGAGCAGATACCGGCTGCGGGCGGCGACCGCGTACGAACCGGGGTGCGGGCGCGCCGCGTGCACCGGCTCGGCGTACGCCTCGAAGGAGCCGTCCACGGCCAGCAGCGACAGCGCGGCCACCACCTGGGTAGCGGCGACCAGGCGGCGCAGTTCGTCGAGGGCGAGCGCGGACTGGCCGAGGGTGAGGGCGTTGCTGCTGATCAGCGCGAGTGCGTCGTTGTTGTCGAGCGGCTGGGCCTCGGGCGGGGTGCCGCCCCGCCACGGGTGCTCGCCGGCCAGGGCGAGACCCATCTGGGCGAGGGCGGCGATGTCACCGGTGCCCACCGAGCCGAATTCATGGACCACCGGGTGGGCGCCGGACTCCAGCGCCTCGCAGAGTGCGGTGACCACGGTCGGCCGCAGCCCGGCCCCGCCTGCCAGCAGCTGGTTGGCCCGGATCGCGAGCATCGCCCTGATTTCGTGCGCGGGCAGCGGGTCGCCGATGGCTCCGGCGTGCGAGCGCAGCAGCCTCAGTCCGTGGTCGGCCGCTGCGCCCGAGGGAACCGATTCGTTACGGTTGGCACCCACACCCGTGGAGCGGCCGTACACCCGACCCGATGCGGCGAGCTCACGAGCCGCGTCCCACGACAGTTCGACGCGCTTCAATGCCTCGGTTCCGGGTACGGGCCTGGCCGTGCCGCGGGCGAGGCGCACCACATCGGCGACCGGAAGGGACTCACCGTCGAGGACCACGATGCTGGTCGGAGTGTCCACCATGTGGGATGGCATCATGCGCGAATGCCTCCTTTTGCGACATACGGTCTTGCCCGCCGGACCACCGTAACCAGTGTTTTACCGCAGCCCATTGACAAGTTATTCAGACAACGAGAACTCTGCATGACCATATGCAGCCGGGCAAGGGATGACCGATGATCGAATTCGAAGCCGTGCACAAACGCTTCCCGAACGGCACCACAGCAGTCCACGACCTCACCCTGGACATGCCGGAGGGACAGATCACGGTCCTCGTCGGTTCCTCGGGCTGTGGCAAGACGACCACGCTGCGGATGATCAACCGGATGGTCGACCAGACCTCCGGCACCATCCGTCTCGCGGGCAAGGACATTCTGCAGGCGGACGCCGCCGAGCTGCGGCGCGGCATCGGTTACGTCATCCAGCAGTCCGGGCTCTTCCCGCACCGGACCATTCTGGACAACGTCGCCACCGTCCCGCTGTTGCTGGGCTGGGGCAGGAAGAAGGCGCGCGCCCGCGCCGCCGAACTGCTGGAAACGGTCGGTCTGACCGCTGACACCGGCAAGCGCTACCCGCACCAGCTCTCCGGCGGCCAGCAGCAGCGTGTCGGCGTCGCCCGCGCACTGGCCGCCGATCCGCCGGTGCTGCTGATGGACGAGCCGTTCGGCGCGGTCGACCCGGTGGTCCGCACCCAGCTCCAGGACGAGCTGCTGCGGCTGCAGCAGGAACTCAGCAAGACCATCGTCTTCGTCACCCACGACATCGACGAGGCGGTACGGCTCGGCGACCGAATAGCGGTCTTCCGCACCGGCGGCCACCTCGTCCAGTGCGCCGAACCGGCCGAGCTGCTCGCCCGGCCCGCCAACGCCTTCGTGGCGGATTTCCTGGGCGCCGAACGCGGCCTGAAGCTGCTGTCGCTGACCACCCTTGCCGCCGTACCGCAGTCCGCGGCCGTCAGCATGAAGGCCGACCAGCAGATGTCACGCGCGAAGCGGGCGGACCGCTGGCAGCTCGTCACCAGCGCCGAAGGCAGACCGCTCGGCTGGCTCGACACCGAGACGGCCCCCGCTTCGGGCACCGCGGGCGACGCCCCGCTGCTACCGGTACGGGCGCTGCGCGACACCGACTCACTGCTCTCCGCGCTCAACGAGACGGTGTCGTCACCGAGCGGCCTGGTCGCCCGGGTCGACGCCGACGGCGTGCTCACCGGTGTCACCGCACGCGCCGACATCCATCACCACGCGGGCGAGGCACACCTCACGGCCGGCGCCGCGGCGCCCACGGGCACCACGGTATGACCATCGACTGGGGCTGGTTCCCCGACCACACCGGACAAATGGCGCACCTCACCGCCGACCACCTCTCCACCGCGGTGCCCGCCGTCCTCATCGGCCTGCTGATCTCGCTCCCCCTCGCGGTCATCGCCCACCGGATCCGGCCGCTGCGCGGTTTCGTCCTCGGCCTGTCCAACATCCTCTACACCATTCCCTCCCTCGCCTTCTTCGTGCTGCTGCTCCCGATCACCGGACTGACCAGGACCACCGCGATCACCGGACTGACCGCCTACACCCTGGTCGTCCTGGTGCGGAACACCGTGGAAGGCCTGGACGCGGTGCCCGCCAAGGTGCGTGAGGCATCCACCGCCATGGGCACCCGGCCGCTGCGCACCCTGCTCACCGTGGAGCTTCCGCTCGCCCTTCCGGTGATCATGGCGGGCATCCGGGTCTCCACCGTGATGTCCATCTCGCTGGTCAGCGTGGCCAGTTACATCGGCTACGGCGGCCTCGGCCAGCTCTTCATCGACGGCTTCCAGCGCAACTACCCGACCCCGGTGGTCGCCGGAGTGATCCTCACCCTGCTGCTCGCCCTGGTGGCGGACGCGCTGCTGGTCACCGTCCAGTGGCTGTGCACACCGTGGACCCGCCGGGGTCGTTCACCGAAGAGAGGTGCCTGACCCGTGCTGGAACTCCTCAAGAACCTCGCTTCCTGGCTGACCAGTTCGTCCCAGTGGTCCGGCTCGGAAGGCATCGCCAACCGGCTCGTCGAACACCTCCAGTACTCGCTGCTCGCCACCGCGATCGCGGCCGCCATCGCACTGCCGATCGGCATGCTCATCGGCCACACCGGACGCGGCGCGTTCCTCGCCGTCAACCTGGCCTCCTTCGGCCGTGCCCTGCCGACCGTCGGCCTGGTCACCCTGGTCTTCCTGGCCGGCGGGCTCTCCATCTGGCCGGTGTACATCTCCCTGGTCGCCCTCGCCGTACCGGTGATCGTCACCAACACGTACGCGGGCATGGCCGCCGTCGACCCGGAGGTCAAGGACGCGGCCAAGGGAGTGGGACTGCGCGGCCATCAGGTCCTCTGGCAGGTGGAACTCCCGCTCGCGCTGCCGTTGATCATGACCGGCATCCGGCTGGCGACCGTCCAGGTGGTGGCCACCGCGACCATCGCCGCCTACGTCAGCTTCGGCGGCCTGGGACGGTACGTGTTCGACGGCCTGGCCCAGCGCGACCTGGTGCAGGTACTGGGCGGCGCGGTACTCGTCGCCGTGCTCGCCGTCGCCGCGGACCTGGCGCTCGGCGGGGTGCAGCGACTGCTGCTCCGCGGCCGCCCCGCCAACGCCCGATGACTTCCCAGCCCTTCCTGGAGATCCTCAGATGAATCGCCGTACCGCTCTCACCGCACTCCTGGCCGGTGCCTCGGCGCCGCTGCTCGCCGCCTGCTCGTCCGGCATCACCTCGCTCGACGGGCAGGGTTCCGGCGGTGACACCGGGTCCAGCGCCGGCGGCCTGGTCATCGGCACCGCCAACTTCACCGAGAACCAGATCCTCGGCTACCTCTACGCGGGTGTGCTCAAGGCCGCCGGCATCAAGACCACCGTCAAACCCAACCTCGGCTCCCGCGAGATCATCGTCCCCGCGCTGAAGGGCGGCGACATCGATCTGCTCCCCGAGTACCAGGGCAGTCTGCTGCTCTACCTGAACCCGAAGGCCACCGAGACCGAGGCGGGTGCCATGCAGAACGCACTGGCCGCGGTGCTCCCGGCCGGTCTGGAGGTCCTGCCCTACGCCGCGGCCGAGGACCGCGACAGCTTCGCGGTCACCCGGGAGACCGCCGACAAGTACGGCCTGCAGAGCCTCGCCGACCTGAAGAAGGCAAACGGCAAACTGGTCTTCGGCGCGGCCGCCGAGATGAAGAAGCGGGTCGTCGGGGTGGTCGGCCTCAAGGAGCAGTACGGCGTGCAGTTCAAGGAGTTCAAGGCCCTGGACTCGTCGGGCCCGCTGGTCAAGGGCGCGCTGAAGAAGGGCGACGTCGACGTCGCGAACGTCTTCACCACGGACGTCGACGTGGCGGCGAACCACTGGGTGGTCCTCGCCGACCCGAAACACCTGGTGCCCGCCCAGCACGTCGTACCGCTGATCGCCGCCCGCAAGGCCGACGGCAAGGTCCGCAAGGCGCTGGCCCGGCTGGGCAATGTCCTCACCACGGCAGCGCTGACGGAACTGAACCGCCTGGTCGACAAGGAGAAGCAGGACCCGGACCGGGTCGCGGAGGCGTGGCTGAAGAAGCAGAAGCTGGTGGCCTGAGGCAGACGGGCCGCTCGACCGCTGAACCGGCCGATCAGAGGGGCGGCGGCGCGCCCGCCGAGTGCCGTTCCACCAGCCGCGGCGCGCACAGCACCCGCTTCCGCCGCACCCGCCGCCCCTCGATCGCCGCCACGGCCAGCCGCGCCGCCCCGGCGGCGATCTCGGCGAGCCCCCAGTCCAGCGTGGTCAGCGCCGGTGTGAGCACCCGGGAGACCGGATGGTCGTCGAAGCCGACCAGCGAGACGTCCCGGCCGACGATCCGGCCGGCCTCCGCGGCCGCCGCGTACACGCCGTAGGCGATCGAGTCCGAGAAACAGAACACCGCCGTGGACCGGCCCGCCAGAACACCCCGGGCGACGGCGGTCGCCTCACCCAACTCCTGTGCACACGGCAGGACTTCCACCGCCAGGCCGAGGCGGTCCGCGGCCTCCCGCACATACACGTCGGCGGGCCGGTCGGGCGTACTGGGCCCGGTGGGGGTCAGCACGGTCACGTACCGATGCCCGAGCCCCGCCAGATACGTGAGCACCGCGTCGATGCCCGCGCGGTTGTCGAAGAGCACCTCACCGGCCGTCCGGGCCTGCCGCAGCGAGTCGCCTATCGAGACGACCGGCACCGCGTCGGCGATCCGCGCCCAGCCCTCGGCCGACGGGTCGACGGGCGAGACGAGCAGACCGTCCACCCGCTGGTCGCGGAGCTGCTTCGCCAGCGCCAGTTCCCGCCCGGGGTCGCCACCGGCGTCCAGGATCAGCGCATAGCGGTCGCCCGCCAGCAGTTCCCGCCCGATCGCCGCCATCAGCTGCTGCTGCCACAGATCCTGGAGGTCGCCCGCCAGCACGCCGACCATGCTGGTGCGGCCGCTCGCCAGGGCCCGGGCGATGGGATCCGCCTCGTAACCGAGCTCGGCCGCCGCCTTACGGACCCGCTCCTCGGTCTCCTTGGAGACCTGTTTGCCGCGCAGGGCGTAGGAGACGGCGGCCGTGGAGAGGCCGGTGGCCTCGGCCACCTCGCGGAGGGTGGTGCGCTTGCTGGGCCTGGCCATGCCGCGAAGCCTACCGGGCGCCCTTGACAGTCCGCTTGGTTAAGCGATTCACTTAAGCGCATCACTGAAGCGCTTAACAAGGGAGCTCCCCGCACAAGAAAGGGGCACGTTGTCCACGGACGTCCACCAACACCTCTGGCCACCCGCCTTCACCGGACTGCTGCGCACCCGCACCACCGCTCCGTACCTCGACGGCTGGACGCTGCACCTGCACGGTGAGCCGCCGTACCCGGTCGACCCCGCCGATCACGACATCGCGGCCCGCACCGCGCTCGTCCGCGCCGACGGCCTGGGGCTCGCCCTCGTCTCGCTCTCCAGCCCGCTCGGCATCGAATACCTGCCGGCCGACGAGGCCGCCCCCCTGCTGTCCGCGTTCCACGAGGGCGCACTCGCCCTCCCCGCACCGTTCGGCGTCTGGGCGTCGGCCCACCTGCGCACCCCGGACCCCGAGGCGCTCACCCGTGATCTGGGCCGCGGCTGCGTCGGCCTGCAGCTTCCCGCCACCGCACTGCTCGACGAGGCCGGCTGGACGCGTTGCGCACCGCTGATCGACGCCGTCGCCCGCGCCGGCAAGCCGCTCTTCGTGCATCCCGGCGCCGCCCCGCCCGCCGCACCCGGGGCGCCGCCCTGGTGGCCGGCCCTGGTGCCGTACGTCCAGCAACTGCACGCCGCCTGGTTCGCCTTCCGCGCCTTCGGCCGCCGCGCCCACCCCACCCTGCGGGTCTGCTTCGCCGCGCTGGCGGGCCTCGCCCCGCTGCACGGCGAGCGGCTCGCCGCGCGCGGCGGCGGTCGCGGCACGGTCGACCGCGATGTCTTCTACGACACCTCGTCGTACGGCACGCGCGCCGTCGACGCCCTGGCCAGAGCGGTCGGCATCGACGCGATCGTCGCCGGCAGCGACCGCCCCTATGCACCCCCCACCGTCCCGGACCTGGGTGCCGACGCCGCCGTCCACGCCCTGCGCACCGCCAACCCCGCCCGCCTCCTGAAGGGAGCAGCCCTATGACGTATGACGCCGCCCTGCCCGACCGCAATCTCGACAAGCGCGAACTGCAGGCACTGGTGGACGATCTCGCCACCAGGCCGGAGCTCTGGCGCTCGGACGTCGCTTTCTCCGACACGGATCGCCATTACGCATCCCTGCACCGCGACGAGTACGTCGACATCTGGCTGCTCTGCTGGACCCGGCAGAACGACACCGGCTGGCACGACCACGACATCTCGTCCGGCGCGGTCCGGGTCGTGCAGGGGCTGCTCACCGAGTCGAATCCGCGGATCGGCGGCCGTCACCTGGCGACCGCCGTCGGCGCCGGCGAATCGTTCTGCTTCGGCCCGGACCACATCCACCGGCTGACCGGCGCGAGCGACGACGCGGTGTCGATCCACGCGTACTCGCCGCCGCTCTGGCGGCTCGGCCAGTACGACATCAGCGACGACGGACTGATGCGCCGGACATCTGTCTCCTATGCGGATGAACTGCGCCCCATGGATGCTCCGGCCGCCTGACGAGACACA
Source organism: Streptomyces sp. NPDC051322 (assembly GCF_040689485.1). Lineage (NCBI taxonomy): Bacteria > Bacillati > Actinomycetota > Actinomycetes > Kitasatosporales > Streptomycetaceae > Streptomyces > Streptomyces sp. NPDC051322. The sequence goes on from NZ_JBFBAK010000009.1 coordinate 69,093, forward strand.
CTCCGCAGCCTGCACCTATTGACCTTCCATTCATCTCGGCTCACGCTGCATAGATCGATACATCGCGGCGATGTATCGCAGTGATGTGGGGAACGAGAGGGAGGCCGTCCATGGCAGGCCTGGTGGAACAGCGCTCGATCGACGTCGTACCCGACGAGGAGCGCCACGGCACGGCCTTCTCCCAGTTCACCCTCTGGGTCGGCGCGAACCTCCACATCACCGCGGTCGTCACCGGCGCGCTCGCCGTGGTCTTCGGCGGCGGCGCGCTCTGGTCGATCGTCGGGCTGCTCCTGGGCAATCTCCTCGGCGGCGCGGTCATGGCCCTGCACTCGGCGCAGGGCCCCCGTCTCGGGCTGCCGCAGATGATCTCCTCGCGCGCCCAGTTCGGCGTGAAGGGAGCGGTCGTCCCGCTCGTCCTCGTCATCCTCATGTACGTGGGCTTCTTCGCCAGCGGCACCGTGCTCGCCGGCCAGGCGGTCGGCAAACTCACCCATCTCGGCGACACCACGGGCATCGTCGTCTTCGCCGTGGTCACCGCCGCCATGGCCGTCATCGGCTACCGGATCATCCACACCCTGGGCCGGGTGGCGAGCATCGTCTGCGCCGTCGCCTTCGTCTACCTCGGCATCCGCCTGCTGGACCGCATCGACCTCTCGACCGTCCTGCACGACCACAGCTTCTCGTTCCCGCTCTTCCTCCTCGCGGTCTCCCTCTCCGCTTCCTGGCAGCTGGCATTCGGCCCGTACGTCGCCGACTACTCGCGCTATCTGCCCAGGACCACCAGCGGCCGTGCCACCTTCTGGTGGACGCTCGGCGGCAGCGCGCTGGGCTCCCAGTGGTCGATGACCTTCGGCGTCCTGGTGGCCGCCACCGCCGGCGACGCCTTTCTGAACAGCCAGGTCGGTTACGTGGTCGGCCTCGGCGGCACCGGCCTGATGGCCTCGGTGCTCTACTTCGTCATCGCGCTGGGCAAGCTCACCATCAATGTGCTCAACACCTACGGCGGCTTCATGTCGATGGTGACCAGCATCAGCGGCTTCCGCGGCCAGAAGACCCTCACCCCGCGCGGCCGCACGATCTACATCCTGATCATCATGATCGCGGGCACCGTGGTGGCCCTGGCCGGCAAGGACAGCTTCCTGAACTCCTTCAAGGACTTCCTGCTCTTCCTGCTGGCCTTCTTCACTCCGTGGTCGGCGATCAACCTGGTCGACTACTACCTGATCTCCCGGGAGCGCTACGACATCCCCGCCCTCTCCGACCCGCACGGCCGCTACGGTTCCTGGCGCTGGGACGCCCTGCTGGTCTACGGAGTCGGCCTGCTGGCCCAGTTCCCCTTCCTGGCCACGTCCTTCTACACCGGCCCCCTGGTCGCCCCGCTCGGCGGAGCGGACATCTCCTGGATCGTGGGTCTGCTGATCCCCGCGGCGCTGTACTGGCTGCTGGCCCACCGCAACACCGCGCACATCCCGCCGGCCACCATCCGCACCGCCGCGGCCTCCGCCCCGGCGTCCCGTTAGCGCGCCGGGACCCGTCCGGAGGAGGGCCCCCACCGCATTGGGGGGTTAGCCCCACTGCCCCGGCGGCCCCGGATTCGTACCGTATTCACCATGGAAGCCAGCGAACCGGAGCTGAAGAAGGAACTCGACGCCACCCTGCACGCCCGCAGGGAACTGGGCGCGGACTACGACACCGCGCTGGTCGAGTCGTTCCTGGAAAAAGTGGAGCAGCGTCTCGACGGCACGGTGGACCGCCGGGTGCGCCGCCAGCTCGCCGAGCAGCAGCTGGTGGTGGCCAGGGGCAGCCGCCCGCCGCAGTCCGAGAGCGGATTCGGGGAGCGCTTCGGCTTCGGCATCATCACGCTGATCGTGGCCATCCCGTTGTCCGCCATCGGCGCCGCCCAGGCCCACCTCGCGGGACTGCTGGTGACCTGGGCGGGCATCGTCGGCGTCAACGTGGTCCACGCGGCCCGCGACGGCGGCCTGTTCCCGCACCGCCGGGGCACGTCCTCCTCCGCGTCGGACTGGGAGGAATGACCGGGCACAGCGTCCGGGTTCACGCCTGACGCGTCGGGAGCACGATCACCTGGCGCAGGTTGATGTGCCGGGCCCGGCTCGTGACGTATCCGACCAGGTCCGCGATCTCGTCCGAGGCCAGCGGTCCGATGGCATCGGACATGCCGTTCAGCTGCCCCGACAGCTCGGCGTTGTCGATGTGCCCGCCGAGCTCCGTGTCGGTCAGGCCGGGCTCGATATTGGTCACCCGGACGTCGCGCGGGCCCAGTTCGGTGCGCAGCGACTCGGAAAGATAGGTGAGCGCGGCCTTGGTCGCACCATAGACGGCGTAGTTCGGAAACATCACGTGCGCGCCGATCGAGGAGATGTTGACCAGGTCGGCCGTCCGGCCGTCCGCCGCGGCGGCCAGCAGGTCCGGGGTGAAGGCACGGATCATGCGCAGCGCGCCGGTCACATTGGTGTCCAGCATCCGCTGCCACTCGTCGATACGGCCGTCATCGACCGGGTTCGGCAGCATCACGCCTGCCCCGTTCACCAGCAGATCGACCGGCCCGTACGCCTCGTGGACCCGGGCCACGGCGGCGTCCACCGACTGCTGGTCGGTGACATCCGCGGTCACGGCCAGCGCCTGCCCGTCCTCGGCCCTGATCTTTTCGGCCAGCTCATCGAGCCGCCCGGCACGCCGGGCCAGCAGCGCCACCCGGGCTCCGCGGGCGGCCAGCAGCCGGGCCGTCGCCTCGCCCATGCCGCTGGCCGCTCCGGTGATCACCGCGGTCCGGCCGGAAAGGTTCTCGTACGTCATGATGCGTGGCTCCCTCGGCTTCCTGCGGGGTTCCGCAGGGGTGTTCCTGCTGACGGAGACCACTCTGCCGGGGGCCCGGCGGGTTACCCAGGGCTGACCTTTTCCTGGGTCTGCCAGTACCAGGTTGCCACCGGCGCCATGTCCTGAGGGCCGGGCCCTTAGGCTCGGCGCCATGGACGGTGAACTCGGAGACTTCCTGCGCTCACGGCGCGCCCGCATACAGCCCGAGGAGGTGGGTCTGCCCGCGCACGGACGCCGCCGGGTGCCGGGGCTGCGGCGCGAGGAGGTGGCGCAGCTCGCGGGGGTGAGTGTCGACTACTACATCCGTCTGGAGCAGGGCCGCGGAACGAGCGTCTCGGACGCCGTACTGGAAGCGGTCGGCCGGGTCCTGCGGCTGGACGGGACCGAACAGCAGTATCTCCGCGAGGTGGCCCGTCCGCGCCGCACCTCGCCCGTGGTCCGCCAGCGGGTGCGGCCCGGGCTCCAGTTGCTGCTCGACACCATCGAGCGGGCGCCCGCCTTCGTGCTCGGCCGGCGCATGGACGTCCTCGGCTGGAACGCGCTGGCGGACGCGGTCAACGGCTTCGGCCGGATGACACCGCAGAATCGGAACATGCCCCGGCAGGTGTTCCTCACCCCGGAGGCCCGCGAGCTGTATCCGGAGTGGGACGCGGTGGCGGCCGAGACGGTCGCCCATCTGCGACTGGACGCGGGACGCCACCCCGATGACAAGCAACTTGCGGCTCTGGTGGGCGAGTTGTCGCTGAAGAGTGACGACTTCCGCCGACTCTGGGCGGACCACCTGGTGAAGGAGAAGACCTACGGAGTGAAACGCATCGCTCACCCCGTGGTGGGCGAACTGTCCCTTCCGTACGAAACCCTCGCCCTGCCGGGCGACCCGGACCAGTTGCTGGTGGCCTACACCCCGCAACCCGGCTCCGCGACGGCGGAGCGCCTGGCCCTGCTGGGGAGTTGGACGACCCCCGCGCGGAAGTGACCCGGCCCGGATGACGGGGACCGCCGCACCCCCGGCGAACCGGAGGGCGGGACGACGGCGGTCCCCGCGAGGACGCGGTGACGGGTCAGGGACCGTTGCCGCGCCCATGGCGTCCTGGAGGCCGGGAGCCGCTCCGGAGGTCCGTGACGCCGTTCGTGCCGCCGGAAGGCCGCCCTTCCGACATCCACTACTGTGCCCGGGCCGTGTTAAGAGCGTGCTGCGTGAACATGTCGGGCTCGTACCACTGTCGAGAAGGGATCCGCCAGGGATTACGGGGCGGCCCTCAGGCGTCGCTCTTGGCCAGGAACGCCAGCAGGTCCTGCCGGGTCACCACACCCGTCGGCTTGCCCTCCACCAGGACGATCGCCGCGTCCGCCTTGCCCAGCACGGACATCAGGTCCCCGACCGGCTCGCCGGAACCGACCAGCGGGAGCGGGGAGGACATGTGCTTCTCCAGGGCGTCCCCCAGCAGGGCCCGCTTGGTGAACAGCGCGTCGAGCAGCTCGCGTTCGACGACGGAGCCGATGACCTCGGCGGCCATCACGTCCGGATGCCCGGCGCCCGGCTTGACGATCGGCATCTGCGAGACGCCGTACTCGCGCAGCACGTCGATGGCCTCGCCGACGGTCTCCTCGGGGTGCATGTGCACGAGATGCGGAATGCCGTGCGACTTGTACTCGAGGACGTCGGCGACGCGCGGATCCGTCCCCGGCTGCTCCAGGAAGCCGTAGTCGTTCATCCACTCATCATTGAAGATCTTGCTGAGGTAGCCGCGCCCGCTGTCCGGCAGCAGCACCACCACGATGTCGTCCGGACCGAGGTCCTTGGCCACGTGCAGCGCAGCCATCACGGCCATCCCGCAGGAGCCGCCGACCAGCAGGCCCTCCTCCTTGGCGAGGCGGCGGGTCATCTGGAAGGAGTCCTTGTCGGACACCGCGACGATGTCATCGGTGACGGAGCTGTCGTACGCCGTCGGCCAGAAGTCCTCCCCGACACCCTCGACCAGGTACGGGCGTCCCGAGCCGCCGGAGTACACGGAGCCCTCCGGGTCGGCCCCGATGATCTTCACCCGGCCGTCCGAGACGTCCTTGAGGTAGCGGCCGGTACCGGAAATCGTGCCGCCGGTGCCGACGCCCGCGACGAAGTGGGTGATCTTCCCGTCCGTCTGTTCCCACAGCTCGGGGCCGGTGGTCTCGTAGTGCGAGCGCGGGTTGTTCGGGTTGCTGTACTGGTCGGGCTTCCAGGCGCCCGGCGTCTCCCTGACCAGGCGGTCGGAGACGTTGTAGTACGAGTCGGGGTGGTCCGGGTCCACCGCGGTCGGGCAGACGACGACGTCTGCGCCGTACGCCCGGAGCACGTTGATCTTGTCGGTGGAGACCTTGTCCGGGCACACGAAGATGCACTTGTAGCCCTTCTGCTGGGCCACGATGGCAAGCCCGACGCCGGTGTTGCCGCTGGTCGGCTCGACGATCGTGCCGCCGGGCTGCAGCTCGCCGCTCTGCTCGGCCGCCTCGATCATGCGGACCGCGATGCGGTCCTTCACCGAGCCGCCCGGGTTGAAGTATTCGACCTTGGCCAGGACGGTCGCCCTGATACCCGTGGTCACGTTGTTGAGCCTCACCAGCGGGGTGTTGCCGACGAGGCTGATCATCGAGTCGTGAAAGTGCACCATGACGGTCAGCGTATTGGACAAGATTGGGCGGCACCTGTCTCCGGGCAGTTAGGTGATGTACGGCTATGAGGAGGTGGCGGTGTCGAGAGCGAGGGTGGCACGGCGGATCGCCGCGGGCGCGGCATACGGCGGAGGCGGCATCGGCCTGGTCGGGGCGGCAGCGGTGGGCGTGGTACTCGCCGAGGTGCAACTGGCGAAGCGGTCCGTGGGCGGTGGGCGCGCCCCCCAGGCGCCGAACGCGGACGGGCGGTACGGACTGGCGTTCGCCGGGCGCAGCGGCCACCTGGAGCCCTTGCGGCTGGCCATGCTCGGCGACTCCACTGCGGCGGGGCAGGGCGTGCGGCGGGCCGGTCAGACGCCGGCCGCGCTGCTGGCTTCGGGGCTCGCCGCGGTGGCGGAGCGCCCGGTGGATCTGCGGAACGTGGCCCTGCCGGGTGCGATGTCGGACGATCTGGACCGTCAGGTGGCCCTGATCCTCGATGATCCGGAGCGCCTCCCGGAGGTGTGCGTGATCATGGTCGGCGCGAACGACGTGACCCACCGGATGCCGCCGACCCAGTCGGTCCGCCATCTCACCACGGCGGTGCGCAGGCTGCGTGCGGCCGGCGCCGAGGTCGTCGTGGGCACCTGCCCGGATCTGGGCACGGTGGAGCCGGTGTACCAGCCGCTGCGCTGGCTGGCGCGACGGGTGTCCCGGCAACTGGCGGCGGCGCAGACGATCGGGGTGATCGAGCAGGGCGGGCGCACGGTGTCGCTGGGCGAGCTGCTGGGGCCCGAGTTCGCCGCGAACCCGCGTGAGCTGTTCGGGCCGGACAATTACCACCCGTCGGCGGAGGGTTATGCGACGGCCGCGATGGCCGTGCTGCCCACGCTGTGTGCGGCGCTGGGGCTGTGGCCGGAGACGGACCACCTGGACGCCACGCGCGACGAGGACATGCTGCCGGTGGCGAAGGCCGCTTCGGCCGCCGCGGCGGAGTCCGGCACGGAGGTCACCGGGGCGCGGGCCCCGTGGGCGCTGCTGAAGCACCGGCGTCGGCGGCGGCTGCCCGACACGTCGGAGCCCGCGGACGCCGCGCCGCAGGGGTGAAATGGCCTCCTTCTGGCGTCCCGGCGGCGTCCCGGTGCTGCCCCCGGTGGTGTCCCGGCCGCAAACGGACTACATTCTGAGCGGTCGCTTAGAAAAGAGTCCCGTATCACACGCCAGGTCCGGTGACCTCTGCACTACGGGCGGGTAACTTCCAGACAGCCTGCCCACCCGTGACCGGACCCACCCCACCAGGCCCCCGCGCCTGCCACCCCGAGCCCTCTGGAGCACGTGATGCCCGAAGCCGTGATCGTCTCAACCGCCCGCTCCCCGATCGGTCGTGCGTTCAAGGGGTCGCTGAAGGACCTGCGCGCCGACGACCTCACCGCGACCATCATCCGCACCGCCCTCGCCAAGGTCCCGGAGCTGGACCCGAAGGACATCGACGACCTGATGCTCGGCTGCGGCCTGCCGGGCGGCGAGCAGGGCAACAACCTCGGCCGGATCGTCGCCGTACAGATGGGGATGGACCACCTTCCCGGCTGCACGGTCACCCGTTACTGCTCGTCGTCCCTGCAGACGTCCCGGATGGCGCTGCACGCCATCAAGGCGGGCGAGGGCGACGTCTTCATCTCGGCCGGCGTCGAAATGGTGTCGCGCTTCGTGAAGGGCAATTCGGACAGCCTGCCGGACACGCACAACCCGCTGTTCGCGGAGGCCGAGGCCCGTACCGAGGCCGTCGCGCAGACCGCGGGCGCCAGCTGGCACGACCCGCGTGAGGACGGCCTGGTGCCCGACGCGTACATCGCGATGGGCCAGACCGCCGAGAACCTCGCCGGCCTCAAGGGCATCAGCCGCCAGGACATGGACGAGTTCGGCGTCCGCTCGCAGAACCTCGCCGAGGAAGCCATCAAGAACGGCTTCTGGGAGCGCGAGATCACCCCGGTCGCCCTTCCGGACGGCACCGTGGTCTCGAAGGACGACGGCCCGCGCGCCGGAGTGACGCTGGAAGGCGTGCAGGGTCTGAAGCCGGTCTTCCGCCCCGACGGCCGGGTCACCGCCGGCAACTGCTGCCCGCTCAACGACGGCGCCGCCGCGCTGGTCATCATGAGCGACACCAAGGCGCGCGAGCTCGGGCTGACCCCGCTGGCCCGGATCGTCTCCACGGGTGTCACCGGCCTGTCGCCCGAGATCATGGGTTACGGCCCGGTGGAGGCGTCCAAGCAGGCGCTGAAGCGGGCCGGGCTGACCGTCGGCGACATCGATCTCGCCGAGATCAACGAGGCGTTCGCCGCCCAGGTGATCCCGTCGTACCGCGACCTGGGACTCGACCTGGACAAGGTGAACGTCAACGGTGGCGCCATCGCGGTGGGCCATCCCTTCGGGATGACCGGCGCGCGGATCACCGGCACGCTGATCAACAGCCTGCAGTTCCACGACAAGCAGTTCGGTCTGGAGACCATGTGCGTGGGCGGCGGCCAGGGCATGGCCATGGTCATCGAGCGCCTGAGCTGACCCGGAGCGGGCCGCCGGACGGTGGTTTCGATCACCCAGAGACATGGAAGATCACCGGTCCGTGACAATAGGACGCCGAATACACCTTTCGCGTCCCAGTCGTGACCGAATCTCCCCCAGGATGTGACCTATCTCCTGGGGGAGAGCCGTTCCCGCAGGTCACAGAGGTATCGCTGATTAACCTCGGGCCCAAAGACCTGTCCAATTCATGACGTAATGCACTGACAGGCGGCACACTCCCACGACAAGCTGATGTAGTAAGTCGGGGAACCATTGAATCCGGGAGTAAGTCAGTGAGCGCCTTGTCTATTGCCCTGCTGCTGACGACGGCCGCCGCCACGGCTGTCGGGGCTGCGTCCCTGCACGCCGCACACGGCCTGCGCCGCCAGATCGCCGCTCTCCGCGGCGAGCTGGCCGTGACGGCCGGCGGCGCCCGGGGCGTGACCGTACCCGCCGCGCGGGAGACTCCGGCCGTCGAGATACGCGCCGCGGTCGCCGAAGCGCTGGCCGAGGAACGAGAACGTGAACTGGCGGAAGCACGAGCCTTCTGGGCCGCGCAGGAGTCCCGTGACGCCGCGGACGCGCCGTCGCTGCTCGGCGGTCTGGCCGGGCTCGGCGAGGATGCCGCGTTCTTCCTGCCCCGCCAGGCGGACTTCACCGGCTTCGACGCGGGTTTCGACGCCGCCGCCGAAACGGGACTCGAGACGGCCTTCGAGACGGCCTTCGAGACGGGTTTCGGCACCGAGCTGGAGCCGGCGGCAGAGCCGGCCGCCGGCACGGATGACGAACCGGCCGCCGACGAATTCGCCAACGAGAGCGCCGAACTGGCCGCGGCCCGCCGCCGGCACCCTTCGCATCCGGACTTCATTCCGGCCCAGGCACCCGCCGTGTCGGACCATGAGCGCATGGTCAACCGGCTCGAGGCACTCGCCGAGACCCGCACCGCGCTCACCGACGTGCGCCCCGGACCGCTCGGCACCCTCGATGTGTACGTCTTCACGGACGGCACCACGCTCTGCATGACGCCGGGCCACCGGGAGACCGCCGAACGCCTGGCCGAAGCACTCCGTCTGGGTGAAGCGCCGGTACTGCTGGGGGGTTCCGGGATCTCCGGTGCGTTCGCACTGACCTTCATGTGCGGGGACGAGAACGTCTACATCCTCGCCGACCGCGTCATAGCCTCACTCTGAGCCCCGCCGGGAGCCCCCACCGGGACTCCCGCGCCCCGGGCGTCCCCCGCGCAGCGGACCGCCGTCACAGTCCCGCTGCGCCCGCCGCCGCTTCCACGATCCTCACGGCCTCGTCCAGCTCCTCGGACGGGGCCGTCCGCAGTTCCTCGGCCAGGTCGTTCCCGGCGACGACGAGTTGATCGGCCACGACGAACATCCCGGCGTCCGGCATGATCCGCGCCGGGGCGTCCGGATCCTCAAGTCGCTGTGCCCGCAAGGAGAGTTCTCTGGCCAGCGCGAGCCCTTCAGCGGCGGCGCCGCGCTGCAGCCGGCTCTGCGGGGCGGACCGCAGTCGGTCGGCGAACCGGGCCACCGCGGTAGTGAGGGGGGTCGTATCAAGCACGCCGCGACCCTACGCGCCCGCGTCCGACTGTTGCCAACGGGCCGAAGCTCAGGCACGGTGCATGGAAGGACGGTCTACGGCCGACTCAGCGCAATGCCTCCGGAGGCGCCGATGTCCCAAGTCTTCTCCGATGAGACCCACCGCAATCTGCTCTCCCGCATCCCCCAGTGCACAGGGCGGGAAGTGTCCGACTGGCTCCGTGCCGTCGACGAAGGACCCACCCTCGTCCGCTTCGACGAGAAGGTCAGCTGGCTGAGGACCGAACACCACCTGGCTTACGGTCACGCCAAGGCCATCATCCACGAGTACGACCTGAGGCGCGCCGCGCGGCGGCTGGCCTGAGACGTACGGAAGGGCCCGCCCGGAGCGAATCCGGACGGGCCCTCACCTCACCGCAGAAGGCCAGGTCCTGTCCGGCCGATCTTTGCCGGACCCGGAACGCCTGGTGCGGGCTGATCCGACAAGACCGGCCGGACAGGACCTAGCGGTTGAAGATCGCGACGATGCGCAGCATCTCCATGTAGATCCAGACCAGCGCCATCGTCAGGCCGAAGGCGGCCAGCCAGGACTCCTCACGCGGCGCGCCGTAGGCGATGCCGTCCTCGATCTGCTTGAAGTCGAGGGTCAGGAAGAAGCAGCCGATCAGGATGGCCAGCACCCCGACGGCCAGGCCGAGCGGACCGAAGCTGCGCAGGCCGCCGTGGTCGGCGACGCCGGTGACGACGAGCAGCAGGTTGACCACCATCACGATCACGAAGGCGATGGCGATGGTCATGCCGATACGGGCATACCGTGCGGTGACCCGGATCCAGCGCTGCTTGTACGCGAACAGCGTGGCGGCCGAGACCGCCATCGTGCCGAGCACCGCCTGGAAGGGCGCGCCGGACCACTGGCTGTTGTACATCTCGCTGATCACGCCGAGGAAGATGCCCTCGAAGATGGCGTAACCGAAGATCAGCGCGGGAACCGGCTTGCGCTTGAAGGACTGCACCATGGCGAAGACGAAGGCCACCAGCGCGGACCCGAAGGCCAGACCGAAACTGGTCGCGGTGACCGGCAGCGCCACCCAGGCCAGTACGGCGCCGAGCACCACGGTGCCGAGCGTCATGGCCGTACGGGTGACGACGTCGTCCATCGTCATCACGTTGGTGCGCGGAGGCGCTGGCGGGGCGTAGGGGTCGGTGGCGTACGGGTTGGTCGCGTACGGGTTGGTCCCTACCGCCGGGCCCCCGGCCTGCGGCACCGCGTTGAAGCCCGCGTAGCCGGTGTCACGGCTGAAGCCCCGTCGCGAGAAGACCGGGTTGCTGCTCCTCATCTCACTCCTCAGTGGCCACCGGGCGTGGCCTCGCAACAAGAGTAATGGGACAGCAAAGGGATGGCTCTACTGCCCGGGAAGGATCTTTTCACGATTATGACGCCGATCTGGGGGTTTCATCCCGGCCCCGGCGCCGGGCCACCCGCACGGCCTCAAGGCCGGATCCACCGCCTGGGGCCGGTCAGCCTGCGGACGGGCCCCGGCGGGGAATGGCCGCGAGGGTGGCCAGTGCGGCCGCCAGGTAGAGCCCGACAGCGACAAAGGCCGCCTGGTGCATGCCGGTGAGGAACGACGGCGGGTGGGCGGTGCTGCCTGCGAGCGCGCCGAACGCGGCGATGCCCACGGCCCCGCCGGTCTGTCGTGCGGTGTTGTTGACCGCGGACGCCAGCCCGGCCTGTTCGGCCGGGACGGCCGACATCCCGGCGGCGACGACCGCCGGGGTGAGCAACCCCAGACCGATGCCCCACAGCAACAGGGCGGGCAGCAGTTCGCCGTAGGGGGAGTCGGCGTGCAGGACGCCGAGCAGCGCCAGTCCGGCAGCGGACACGAACAGGCCGCCGGCCATGGGGATGCGCGGGCCGATGCGTGCGGTGAGCCGTCCCGCGAAGGGGGCCAGCACACTCAGCGGGAGGAACAGCGGAATCGTCGCCGCGCCCGCCTCGATCGCCGATCGGTGCTGGACGACCTGCAGATAGAGGGTGAGGACGAACAGCGCGCCCAGGGTGCCCAGATTCATCACGCCGGCAACGGCGTTGGCGGTGGTGAAAGCCGGCCGGCGCAGATACCGCAGCGGCAGCATCGGCTGCTCCCGTAGGTGTTCGGTGACCACGAACGCGGCCGGCGTCACAACCGCCGCCCCGATCGCCACATCGACCGCGATCCCCCGGCCGGAGCGCCCGGCCTGGATGAACGCGAACGTGACGGCGAACAGCGCCACAGCTCCCAGCAGCATGCCCGGCGGGTCCAGCCGCCGCCCGCGCGCCTCGCGGCTCTCGCGGACCACCCGGCCGGCCGTCATCAGGGCCGCCACCACGATCGGCACGTTGAGCAGGAACACCGCGCGCCAGCTCAGCCACTGCACGAGCACCCCGCCCAGCAGCGGCCCCGCCGCGAGGGCCACGCTGCCGATGCCCGCCCACAGGCCGATCGCGCGCGCCTGCTCCCCCTTGCCGGGAAAGGTGTGCGTGATGACGGCCAGCGTGCCGGGCAGCAGGAGCGCGGCACCGACGCCCTGCAGTGCGCGGAACGCGATCAAGGTCCCGGGGCCGGGAGCCAGGCCGCAGCCCAGCGAAGCCAGACCGAAGACCGCAAGACCGGCCAGCACGACCCGTTTGTGCCCGTAGAGGTCACCGACCGTGCCCGCACTGAGCATGCCGGCTGCCAGGACGACGGTGTACGCGTCGACGACCCACTGCAGTCCGCTGCCGCCGGTGGAGAGAGCGCCGGCGATGTGCGGCAGCGCGACGTTGACGATGGTCACGTCCAGCAGCACCAGGAAATACCCCGCACACATCACCACCAGGACGACTCGCCGCGACCCGGCCGACGGACCCTCGTCCGGCCCGGCCGTACCGGGCTGTGCGTCCGCCGGCCGCGGCCGGGACCGGCTTCGGTCAGGATCTCGATCGGCCACCGGAACGCTCCCTCCGTCGGCCTGTCCGGTGCCCGTCATCGGGCGGGATGAACCTTCGCGAAGCGGGGGCAGCCCCCGGTCAGCCGACCGCCGTGATCCGCCACTGCTGGTTGACGCTGTTCGAGTCGCCGTACTGCCCCAGATCGGAGCCGGCGTCGGTGCGGCCCATGCCGTCGATGTACAGGCCGGTGGCGCGGTTCTTGATGCGCACGTTGTTCGCGTCGGTCAGGACCGACCACTGCTGGTTGGTGCTGCCGGTCCCGTCGTACTGGCCCACCGCGGCACCGTCGGAGGTGCGGCCCTGGCCGTCCAGGTAGAGCCCGGTGGCCCGGTTCTTGATGCGTACGAAGCTGCCGTCGTTCTCGATGGTCCACTGCTCCTCGTAGCGGCTGCCGCTGTCGCTCCACAGGTCGGCATCGGATCCGTTGGCGGTACGTCCGGCGCCGTCGATGTAGAGGCCGGTGGCAGCGTTGGTGATCCTGACGTAGCTACCGCCTCCGTTGCCGATGCCCCACGCGTACTGCAGCCGGGTCAGCCCGGAGGGGTTGGCCAGCGACAGCTTGATACCCGCGCCGCTCCCGCTCCTGGTCGTCAGGCTGTACCAGTCGCCGTCGCGCAGACCGGGCCAGTACACGCTGCCCATACCGAGGTGGTGCAGTTCGCCGCTGACGCCCCTGATGTAGTCGGCGAAGAACGATCCGCTCGGAATGCTGTAGTCGATGGTGTCGTACTGGACGCCGTTCTTGCTGCCGGGGCTCATCGGGCCGCCCCATTCGGTGGCGATGGTCCGGCCGGCGTAGGCGCCGATGTAGCCGGCGAGGTGGTTCGCCCAGCTGGTCTCGTCCTCGTAGCTCGCGAAGAACGAGTAGTCGTGCACCGCGAGCAGCGTGTTGTTCAGGCGGCTGTCCCCTCCGACCGCCGCGACGTTCTGCGCGTAGCCGGCCCCGTCGAGTACCACCCGGCCGCGCGGCACCCGGGAGTGCCTGGCCAGCCAGTCGTTGTACAGATTGTCGAGGTCGGAGGTGCCGTAGGCGTACGGCTCGTTGATGACCTCGAAGTAGGCGTTCGGGTTGCTCCCGTACCTGGCGACGACGGTGTCCCACATCTTGTTGAAGCCGGTCATGTCGGCCGGTTTGCCGTGGGCGTACGCCCAATAGGCCAGGATCACCTTGCCCTTGCTGAGCGCCTTGTCGATGGCCCCGGTGTACGTCGGCCAATAGCCGGCGACGGTGGGCTCGTTGATCGGCATGCGGACGGTGTTCGCGCCGGTGATCGAGTACATCTGGCCGACCACCCGGTCCGCCACGGTTGCTGCCGAAGCGTGCGTGTCCGACGAGCCGAGACCGGACGGGTACAGCACGCCGTTGACGAAGTTGTCGCGCGGGTCGGCCCAGTTCACGCCCCTGAACTGGCTCGTGGACGCGTGCGCCTGGCCCGACCCGACGGTCGTCATTGTTCCTACTGCCAGCGCGCACACGGCAAGCAGTCTGAACAGCGTGAACACGGCTGCGCGAGCTGTGGCTTGGTGAGGCGATCTCATCAGCTCGTCCTCCTTGCGGCTCTCAGTGGTTCGACCGATGTGGCCAGAGACATCGATAACGGACCGCCCAACCGCATCGCTACGGAGCGAACCGAAGCGCTCACAAACGTTTGCATCCGAACACCGCCCCTCCGGCGCCCGCAGAGAACTGCACGCCGACCGAAGACCGCCTCCTACGGGCCCGCAGGACCGGCGTCCCGGGCTCGCGCGGCAAGCACCTCCAGCAGGGGCAGCGGGCCGCCGGTGCCGGCCGGCTGCGGGTACAGCGCTCCCGGGTCACGCATCGCCCTGGAAGAAGGCGTCGACCCGGATGTCCAGCCACGCGAGACATGCCCAGGCGAGTGCGGTCAGCGTGACCGCGGCCACCCCACCCGATACCGCGTTCCGCGCACTTCTCCCGGCCCGGCGGCGGAGCACGCGGCCGGTGACTGCCCACGCCGCCAGCGTGATCGCCGGAACCCCGAGCAGCATGAACGGCAGCTCCGCATACAGCAGGCTCCAGTCCCGTTGGCCTTCGAAACTCCCCCGAAGAGCCGGGCGGGCACCCCGCAGCCACACCCCGAACCCGACACACATACCGACAGCCGCCACGAGGCAGCCGATGGCACCCGCGGGTGCTGCTCGCTCCTTCATGCCCCTACTGACGTGCCCTGCGTGGTCGCAGTTCCCGGCGCCGCCGGTAGGGTCAGCCGGCCCGGTTGATCTGCACGTTATGGCATCCGCCGCGGTCGCCCAGGAGGATGTCGTGGTTGGCATACGGGGCAGCACAGGGCGCGGAGGTGTCGGCCATCGGGCCCCGGACGGTGCCCAAGAGCCGGGTCACGGGGTTGTCCTGGGCGACATCCGTCTGCCCCGGGTCTGCCATGGCCGTCGCGGCGCCGCACAGGATTGCCGCGCCGGACAGCAACGCGGCTGCTCCCAGACTTGTCCCACGCATCAGGGTTGCTCCGTTCATTCGTGTCGGCTCGTTCGTGTCGGCGCCGGAGGTGGCGCCGTTCATGAGAACGCCCGCAACCTGGTCTTGGTCACGCCATCACCCCCCCGGCCCGCGCCGCTCCATCGTCCTCGTGGCCCGAGCTCGCCCGCGGCCCACCCAGCCCTCCGCTGGGCGGGCTCCTGGTGCATCCGGGTTCGAAGTCCCACGCCGACCGGCGGCGCGCCGTCGAGCCGCCACTCTGGCGCTGCGCGCAGCTCACGCTGGAGGCGACGTGGCCTTCGGCGCCAACATCTTGGCAGGCATGGCCCGACAGATGCTGTATGGCGACCGCCCGGACGACGCACTCCAGCTCATCAACCTGGCCCAGGAAGGCGCCCGCGACGTCGTCGGCCCCCGTGTCCGGGCCATGCTCCCCACCCGGGAGGCGTGGGCCTACGCAGCGCAGGGCCGACTAGCTGGATTCCAGCGCGCAACGGACCGAGCATCCGAAGCGCTTTCGGGCGTCAGCAGGGACAACGACGAGCCCTACTGGATCGCCTACTTCGACGAGGCCGAGCTCGCCGGCGTAACCGGCGGCCGACTTCTCGACCTCGCTCGTAGCAACCCCCGCCGGCACGCGGACCGAGCCGCCAACGAGATCCGAACCGCTCTGTCCCTAGCCCGAATCAGCCCGTCCTGACCCGGACCACGGGGCGCGTGCGCCAAGTTTTGGCGCACCGTGCGCACCGTTACAGGCGGGAGTCGTCGACCTGCGGCGATGCCCTCGGGGCCTTGGATACGAAGCCCACCGAGTCACAGCTCACGGGGAACTCGAACCACTCGCCGAGTGTCCGAAAGTCGGCGAACCGGTGGTGCAGCGACCGCTCTAGCCACTCACCACCGGGGGTCGACTACTGCAGGCCGCCGAGGGCGCGCCCCAGCGTGGCCGCCTGTTGTGCCATCGCCTGCTTCCACGCGACGCCGTCCTGCTCCGCAATCTCCTGCCACAGGGCTGCCGTCGCCGCACCGAACGCTGCGAGCGCTTCGGGCGCAGCATTGCGCCAAGACGGGAAGCGGCGCGCGAAGGCGACCGCCGCCTCCACCGGGTGGCCGGCTTCCATGAGGCGCAGCGCCAGCGCGCCCGAGTCGATCCACGCCGCGCCCCGCGTCGGCCACGCCCAGTCGATGAGCCTGGCCCGCCCTTCGGCGATCAGGACGTTGTCGGGGGCGAAGTCCGTGTGCAGCAGCGTCTCGCCGGCGAAGTGCTGCACCGTGCCCGGCTGCGCGTACTCCTGCCACCTGTCCTCGGCCTGTTTGATCTCGACGTCGGCCGGAGCAGAGATGCCTTGAAGCTCAGTGAGCGCCGCGGCTACGAGCAGCAGGTCCGGGGAGCCGGGCGCGTAGTCGGCGTGACGGCCGTCGACCACCTCGTAGCCGAGGAGGCTCCAGCCTTCGACCTCCAGGTGCCAGTAGAGGCGCGGGCAGGAGGGCGGCAGGCACGGGGCCACGGCAGCCTCACGCTGCTGCGCACCGGCCTGGGGGTGATCGGCAGTGATGCCCTTGACGAAGACGCTGCCGTTGTCGGTAACGAGCACAGAGGCGATACCGGAGTTCATCCCGCCGCGCACGGTCGTCGCCTGGCGCACGACGCCGGCCTTGTCGACCATGGCCTGGCGAACTTCGACGGGAAGCTGCTCGAAGGGGATACGGGACATGGACACGCGCGGTTCCTTGGAGGCTGGGGTTGGCGCGCCCCACCCCGGCCGTCTGCAAGGGGGAGCAGACGGCCGGGGCCATAGCCCGAGGGTTTCGTGCTGGTCAGTCGGCTTTCAACGACCACGCACCGCGCGAGAGGGTGAGGGCGCCGCTACCGGGGAGAGCGGACGTCCCGGGCCGCCTGGGGTATGCGCTATTGCCAGCTGTGTTCGACGAGCGGGCCAGCATCGTCGAGGTAGCCGAGCAGACCGGCCTTCGGGTACTCGATGACGTCTTCAGGCAGGTCATGCACGGTGAACCACTCAAGTGCGAGGCACTTCTCCGGTTCCTTGTTGACCGGCTGCCCCTCCCAATCGGTGGCCTCGAAGAAGAAACCGATCCGCTCCACCTGCTCGTCCTGACGGTGGTGCACGACCTGCACGAGGCGCAGTTGAGCCGGGTCGGCGGTGATCCCGGTTTCCTCGTACAACTCCCGCGCGGCACCGACGGTCAGGGGCTCGCCCTGGTCGAGCTTGCCTGACGGCATGTGCCATCGCCCGTACCCGTACGGGCCGCCTCGCTGCGAGAAGAGGATCTTGTCGCCGTCGCGGAGGATGACGTGGGTGTCAATGACGGGCTGTGCTGCTTGTGCGCTCATGAGTCCTGGGGGGTCGGGCCGGTGGCTGAGGCCACCGACGGTAGCGGCAGGGGCGGGATCTCGTCGGCGATTCGACTCGCGACCTCCGATGGGGTGGCCTCGCTCGTGTCGAGGACCAGCACCTTCACGCCCCTATCGGTCAGATGCGCTGCGGCGTCGACGTACAAGTCGACTTCCCGGCTCGGCGTGGCCGGATCAAGGTGAAAGCGGTGGGTTACGCCGCGTACCGCCAGGCGCTCCGCGATCTTGCCGGGGGACGCCGTCAAAATCACGGCGAGGTCGGGCATCACGATGTGCTTGTTGAGCGCGAGGAGAAACTCCAGCGGCACGCCGTCCAGCTGCTGAAGGACGAGCGTTGACGCCAGATAGCGGTCGCAGATCAGGAGGTCGCCTCCGTGCAGCGCTCGCGTGATGTCGGTGTCGATGTGCTCGTACCTGTTCGCGGCGACAAGGCAAGCCAGCGCCATCCCATGGATGTGGTTGGCGTTCTTGCGGATGAATTCGCCCAGGTCGCTGGTGGACGGCTCGACAGTTCGCAGGGCTGGGACGCCTTGAGCGCCGAGGCGGGAGTGGAGCTCGTCAACCGTGGTGGATTTTCCGATACCGCTGGGGCCGTCGACGGTGACGAAGAAGCCCGTGCGACTGGACTTCATGCCGCGGCCTCCTGTCGGCCCTGGTTCCGTTCGTGCTGCTCGCGGGTGAGCGTGGCCAAGGTGGAGCGGACCTTGGTGAGGGGGACGTCTCCGAACTGGATGCCGACGCTGAAGTTGAACTCGTCGCGTTGACGCATCGACTCGTCGGCTCCGTCTTCGGTCAGGTCGACGTCGCCGTATGCGAGGAGCGTGTCGGGGTCGTGGCCGGCTTCGGTGAGGGTCTGCCACACGGGGGTCCCGGGGTAGGGGCGGAACTCGAAAACGCTGGCTCGGATGTCGCCGGGGCTGTTGTCGGCGATGTTCCAGAGGTTGTGGATGTGACGAACCGTCGCCTGGATGTCGTCGTGGCTCTCGTCGGGGAATCCGAGGATGAAATAGCCCTTCACCCCGATGCCGTGCTCGACCAGGCGGCGGGCGACGCGCTCGGTCATCTCTGCATCGATGCGCTTGTCCATGGCGTGCAGAATGCGATCGCTGCCGGACTCGATGCCCAGGGCGACCTCCCGCAGTCCGTTCGTGACGAGTCGATCCAGTTCGCTGTCGGAGACTCGGTCGAGGACGTTGATGCGGCCGGTGGCGTCCCACACGTACCGCTCGCCGATCCTGTGGCGCGTGAAGGCCGCCATCTGCTCTTCGATGACACGGCTGACACCGAGGAACAGGTCATCGACGAACCGGAAGGCGGTGACGCCGTACTCGTCGTGGAGCGCGTCGAGTTCGCTGATGATGTTCTCGGGGTCACGGACGCGGATCTTGACATCGGGGTTGGCGCTCACGGCGGCCCCGCAGAAGGTGCAGTTGTACGGGCAGCCGCGGCTGCCGACGATGTTGGCCTCCATGTGACCGGTTCGGGCCGCCCCCTTGAGGAGTACGGTCCCGCGGCTCCCGGCGAGGCGCCGGTCCGTCTCGGTGGGCGCTGCCTGGTACGGGTCCTGCGGCAGGAACGCGCGATTCACATACGGCAGGGCGTTGATGTCCGGACCGAGCATCCGGGCGTTCAGTCTGGGGTCTGTCGGGATGCCGGTTGCCCGGGTACCGAGGAGACGATCGCGCCAGATCACTCCGGGCAGTTCACGGCGGCGCTGCTCGTCCTCCAGGAGGGCGGCTACACGCAGCTCGCCCTCACCTAGGACGAGCGCCCGCAGGTTGGTCATGCGCCGGTCGGCGAGGATGCGGTCCGGCATGGCCTTGGCGTGATGGCCGCCGACCATGAGCGCGATATCAGGATCGAGCTGGGCTGCGGTGCGTGCGGACATTTCGTAGGTGGGGGCGAGGAGGTTCATCGCGGCCCAGCGCGGCGCGGCCGTGTTGACGATCTTCGCTGTCTCTGCAATGCCCAGTCCGTGGGCCTCGGCGTCGAGGATTCCGACGTTGAAGCCGCAGCGCTGGGCGTACGTAGCGATGTACGCCATGCCGAGCACGGGGAGCGTGTAGTCGTTGGTTCGCGGCCGCAAGCCGTAGTCGCGCAGCGGCGCGTTGACGAACAGGGCGTCGAGCGTGTGAGCGTCGTCGGCGCCCGAGATCAGCGTTAAGTTCCGCATGGGTCCTCCAGGTCAGCGGGGGCGTGGGAGCCCCAGGTGAGGGTCGAGAGAGTCAGGGTGTGCAAGGCGGTGCGGTCGGTGCCGGCCCAGCCGGTCCACATGGGCCCGAATGCCTTTCCCGTCTTGTCGGGCCAGGGATAGGCGGGGGCGATCTTTGCGGCCCAGGTGCGCACAGCGAGGTCGTCGTGCGGGTAGATGCTGAAATCGCCGGTGAAATCGGCGGCCGCAGCTGCTGCGGTCCATGGGCCGATACGGGGGATGCTGGTGAGCGCCACGACCAAGTCGGGGGCGTCCAGCTCCTCCCACTCGGTGTGGTGGAGTTCGTAGGACGTAGCGGCCGCCTTGAGGGCAGTCCGGTGAAACTTCGCACCAACGTCGGCGAACTGCTGGTCGGTCAGGGCGAGAACGTCGCCGGCAGTGGGCGCGACGGCGAGGGTGCCGAACGATCCCGTCACGCCGGTGCCGTACGTGCTGCACCAGTTGCGGTAGAGCTTGCGGGCCTGGTCGGCGCGTACGACCTGCCGCAGGATCGCAGTCGTGATCGCGTCCCACAGCCACGGATTCGCCAGACGCTGAGTGACGCCGAGCTTGTTCAGGCCGTCCCGGAGCGCGGCGGGAACAGCGGCTGGCAGACAGGCGGGGTCCGTGGCGATGAACTCGGGCTTCACGTCCTCGGAGCCGTGCACGCACTGCACGTGCGCGCCATCCCGGTCGTGGGACAGGGCCCAGATGCCCGACGCCGTACGAGCGGCACGCGCGCATGCGCCGTCGTGGATGTGCCAAGCGGGGTGTTCAGTCGTCAGGACGCTCGTCATCGGATGCTCCTCGTGTTGCACGGTCGGTTCGCCGTAGCCTCTCGCGTCACGGGAGTGCGACGCGCCGCAGCTACGAGAAAAGGGGCATCAGTTGATGAGGCGCTGCTGGACGAGATACGCGCGCATTGCCAGGCACTCGCCCAGCGTGGCCGGGCGAGACTCCTCCGGCTCCTCGCCGGGGGCAGCGGGCGCCGGCCAAGTCGCCTGCGAAGGCATCAGCGCTTCGACCGCATGGGACACCTTCTTGCGGCGCGGGCCACGGACAAACAGGGTCACCGTGTCCGGCTCCATCACGGCCTGGTGGACCATCGCATCACCGAGCGTGTACGCGCTGCCGGGCCGCTCGATGGTCACGATGGCGGGCTCGAGGTCGGTGTCGCTGAAAGGTCCGTCCCATCCGTTGGTTCGGCGGCGCACCACGTGCACGTAACCACCGGTGAGAATGCGCGTGGCGAAGGCGTAGCAGTGATCGTGCGGCACTTGCTGGTTGTCGGGCCTCGGGTTCAGGTTCAGGCGGATCTCGAATCCACGGTCCGGGGCCTGGTAGAGCGACAGCCGGTTGAGCAACAGCGTGACGCGGCTGTTGTCCAGGCGCTCGGCATCGTGCAGCACCTCGTTAACGAGCCGGGTCAGCAGTTCTCGGTCCCCGGCGAGCCGGTCCAGCAGTCCGCGGCTGATGCGCTGCACTTCGCGAAGGTCATCAAGGTCCAGGGACGGCACCCGGTCGAGCCACGTCATCTCAGTACTCAGCATCGGCCACCCGCCGGCATGCTGCCGACGCTTTCGAGCATCCAGCGGGCCCGCCGGGCGGCGGCCGCGAATTCGTCTCCGGACAGCGCTTCGTCCGCATCGGCTGGAGGGCGGTTGGTGGCGAGGATCTGGAGGCCGTCGTCGCTGCTCTGTGTCGCGCATAGGGCGCCCGGATACACGGCGAACACCTGCTCGGCGCCGAAGCTCCGCGCGTACTGCGGGCGTCCGCCACGCAGGTCGTCGGGCTCCTGATACATCTCCATCGCAGTAGTGCCAGCGACCACGAGGACAACCGAAGGCGCGTCCACCGGCCATGGCGACATGCTGGACTTGGCGGCCACGCGCAGGTAAACCCCGCAGTCGGCCTTCGCCAGCACAGGCAGGTAGGTATAGCCATGGGCCAGGAATGCGCCCGCCGACCTGTACGTGCCGGTGTCCAGGACGCTCAGAATGCGAGAGGTGAGAGGTGCGAGCCATCCGGTAGCGGCCGCTACGGGGATGTCGGGGATGCCGCCAGGGTCTCGGCCCTGTTCTAGTAGCTGGTCAACGAAGGCGGGAAGTAAGACGCCCACGAGGTGCCTCCCTGGTTGAGTCGGATCGTTTCGGGCCTGATGCGGGTCCGGCGGTCACGTGGGCCTCCACGGATCGACGGGTCTGGTTGGCCGCCCCTGCGGCGAGGGCGGAGCAGCTGACCAGGGGCGGGATTCTGTTAGGCCGGGATGTCGCGTCGCTCGGCGTACGCCGCGACCTTCGCCTCGATGGCACGGAGGCACGGCTCACAGGCACAGAAGGGGCCCTGTCCGTAGACCTCGGTATGGACTGGACCGAGCCACATCACCGGTACGCCGGCGCCATCGCACCGCCAGCACTCACCGAGGACCCACACCTGCCGTTGCACTGCGCCCCCTTCGTGGATTGCCGTCTCGTTTGCGGTCGGGGGTCGACGCCGCCTCGACCCTGGCGCGCTGATAGGTAGCCGCCCGGGCTACTCGCCGTCGGGCAGCCACGCCGCCCGGGCCGGACTTGTGACGAGCAAGGCCCGGGAGTTCATGACCGGATCAGTGGACGAGATCTGCGATTCCGCACCCCCCGAGGAGCAGCCCGATGAACGCGAGGAACCCGAAACAGGACGGTTGCGACAACGTGTGGAGGCAACCCGGGTGACGGGACACAGGCACGTCCAGGACATCGCCCGCCGCGCTGGTCTGCTCAGTGACCGCCACGCGTGCTTCAGCTGGCAGCCCCTTCGTTACCATCACGCCTTTACCTTTTGGGCGGACCGGTAGTCAGCCCTCAGATCCGCGCCCTTGGCGCAGTGCTGACCGGTCACGTTGCATTCCTCGCACGTCGCTGTGTGGTCCAGGTACCTGGACCACTCGGCGAGGACCACGCCGTACTCGATGGTCGTGGCGCTCTGCGCACGCCCGGCGCTCCCGCGCATCTTGGGGCTCACAGCTGGTCCGCCATCTGCCGGGCCACACGGAACTGGCCGACCCGGATCAACTGCGACAAGCGGAGAGGGCCGCACAGCTGGCCAGCGGTCACCATCGGCACGGACCAGTACGTGACCCGCCTACATCCGGGGCCGTTCTCGCCCATCCTGGGTACGCCCAGCCAGGTCGGCGCACCCAGGCATTCCGTGTTGGGCACGGCCCACGTAGCGGTCGTTCGAGGTGGTACGAGGACGTAGTAGCGGTGGCTGCTCTGGTCGCAGATGACCGGACCGTCCAGGGCCGCGGCCAGGACGCTTGAAACGACGTCCGGCTCGTCGCTGTCCACGGCAGCGTGCACGACCTCCGCCGGGACACGGACCGCGGCGAATCTCCGTCCTAGCGGCAGCAGTGCGATGCCTCCGTCCTGCCACTCCTGCCGGAACCGTGCAGGACTCGCGCCGGCTCTGCACAGCCAATTGGTGATCTCTGCGTCCGTCGTGGTCTGCACGGGAGCCCCCGGGGTTCGTTGATCCTGATGGCCCCTCAACAGTCCCAACGGCCAGGCTTCCTGTCGCGGGCAGCAGTGTCCAACTTTTCTGGTCATCCCACAACGCCCTGACCTGCACAAATCTCTCAACCCGGGGCACCTTGTGGACCGTCCAGCGACCTCAGCACCGCCGACCCGCTGCCGTACGAGTGACGTAGTGACTACCGTGAGCAAATCCCCCCGCACGCAGGGAGAGCTGATGACTCCACCACCACCGCAGGGCAGCAAAGCCGACCGTGAGGCCCTGCGCCACGAAATGACAGCCTGCGGATTCACCACGGAACAAATCGCCGTCGAGATGCGCAGCCGTTGGCGCATGCGCCCACGGGAAGCATGGCGCCACGCGCTCGGCTGGACCCTGCAGAAAGCGGCAGACCGGCTGTCCACCGCCCCCGGACCCGCCATCGCGGCAGACGCCTCCCTCGTCGCCAAGTGGGAAAAATGGCCGGGGCCGAGCTCGCGCCGCCCCACCCTGCACGTCCTCGCCGCCCTGGCCGTCGCATACGGCTGCACAGTCGAGGACCTGCTCGACATCGAAGACCGCCGGGCGCTCCCCGAGGGAGACCTCCGGGTCCTCGACCACCACGTTCCCGAGCAGACGCAGCAGTCACAGGAAGTCGTCCACTCAGCCGCCCCCGAGCCGGCGCCCGACCGGGTCCTCGCAGCTGCTGCGGAGTCCGCGAGCTGGGCGCAGCGGGCCGAGTCGACCAACGTCGGCGACATTGCCCTGGAACAGCTATTCGCCGACGTCCAGACCCTGGCCGGCGACTACCTCACCGGCGATCCCCTGCTCATGTTCCGCCGCACCCGCGAGCTCCGCGACCGTGTGTTCCGCCTCCTTGAAGGGCACCAGCCGCCCCGCCAGTCGGCCGACTTGTACGTGTCCGCGGGCTACCTGTGCGGGCTCCTCGCCTGGATGTCGTCCGACCTCGGAAACTTGCGGGCGGCCGACACCCACGGGCGCACCGCATGGCTCTGCGCAGAGAACGCCGGCCACGCAGCGCTCCGGGCCTGGGTCTGCTCCACCCGCTCCAAGGTCGCCCTGTGGGACGGCCGACTGCGCGACGCGGTGAACCATGCCCGGCGTGGCGCGCTCGTCACCGTCGACGGGACCGTGGGCGCGCTCCTCGCCTGCCAGGAAGCTGATGCTTGGTCCATCCTCGGCGCTGTCGATGAAGCCGAAGGCGCGCTGACCCGCGCCATCCAGGCCCGAGACAACGCTGTGGGAGGCGATGACGTCGGCGGGCTTTTCTCCTGCCCACAGGCGCGCCAGGAGAATTACGCGGCAGCTGTACACCTGCGGATCGGGCGCCCGCAGGCAGCTCTGGCCGAGACCCAGACAGCTCTGGACCTCATGGCCTCGCAGCCCATCCGCGCGTACGGCACCGAGGCCCAGATTCACATCAGCCAGGCCGCAGCCCTCCTCGACTGCGGTCACCCCGAAGGCGTCATGGAAGCACTGCTGCCAGTACTCGCGATGCCCGCCGAGCGAAGAATGGGGCCAGTCACGCAACGCATGCGCGAGCTGGCAGCAACCATGACAGGCCGTCCGGTAGCGGATTCCAACGCAACCACCGCTGTCCGGCGAACCATCGTTGACTGGTGCTCCGACTCCGCACCACAGCAACTGGCCCTCTCGTCAGGAGAGGCGGCGGGCTGATTGGATCTCGAGCATGACCTCAGGACCTGAGCACATGCGCGATCACTGGTGGTGGCGGCCCGGCTGGACTGTGGGCCGCCGCTTCTACACCTGGCACCTCACCTTCGACGGCCAGGACGACGTCCACCGTCTTGCAGCGCAGTATCGGGCAGCGCTGGCCCCCATGGAAGGAATCGACCCCATCCCCGACGAATGGCTGCACCTGACCATGCAGGGCGTCGGATTCGTCGGCGAGGTCGACCAGGCGGACGTGACGGCGATCGTCCTCGCCGCACGAGAGCGCCTGGCCGCTGTCCCCACCTTCGACGTGACATTGTCCAGGCCAGTCGTCGACCCCGAGGCGATCCTCATTCCCGTCCAGCCCGACAGGCCCGTCCGTGCGGTGCGAGACGCCATCCGGGCATCGATCGGTGAAGTCCTCACCGAAGTTCCGGAAAAGGCCGAGGGCTTCACACCGCATGTCTCCGTCGGCTACAGCAACACGACGGGGCCCAAGATGCCGTTCGAAGAGGCCATCGCATCAGCTGACATCAAGCCCGCGCGGGCTCGGATCAGCCACGCCGATTTGATCACCATCCACCGCGACAACCGGATGTATGAGTGGGAGTCACTAGCCAAGGTGCCCCTCGGCTGACCAACTCCCAGACAGGACGAAGGCGCCTCGCTCAAGGAAGCGGGGCGCCTTCGACACGACCCGCAGCCGAACTGGATTTGGGAGCCTTCCACGACATGGCAGATTTTGTGATCAATCTTTGGGGAGGGGCGACGCATGCCTCGACTGCTCCTGTGGGACATCGACCACACACTCATCGCGACTGGCGGCGTCGGGCGCGAGCTGTCCGCGGCGGCATTCGAGCAGGTGACCGGTGAGCCCGTGCGGGAACAAGCGGCCATCGACGGGATCACGGAGGCCGTGATCTTCCGAGAGACGGCGAAGCTGCATGGCCTCACAACCGATCGCAGAGACTTCGAGCGATTCGCGCAAGCTCTCGCCGAGCAACACCTGTCGCGCTTGCAGGATTTGCGGGAGCGGGGTTCCGCACTAGCCGGTGCGGCGGCAGCCTTGGAGGCCCTCGCCGCCGCAAACGTGAGGCAGACCGTGGTGTCCGGCAACGTCCGCTCAGTCGCAGAGATCAAGCTGAACGTGTTCGGTCTGGACACCTGGCTCGCTGACGCCTACCTCACAGCCGGCGAGATCGAGCAGGCAGCCGCGATGGTCGGCCGCGCGCTCGAACTCTCAACGGGCATCGCGTCTATCCGACCGCGGCAGCGCATCGCCCCGCTACTCGACCAGCTACGCCCCCACACGGGTCTCGCCGCGGTCCGGGACCTACTGGAGCAAACGGCCGGCTAGGACTGTTTCACAGAGTCGCTGATCCACTGCTTACACCGCTCGGCACCCCAAGCGATCGGTACGGCGCACAGTTCCGGGTTGTCCCACGGGTGATGCGCCAAAAGGTGCGCCCCCAGCTCCGGGTAGCGGTCCGTCGTCGTCTTGAGGAGGAGCTGCCACTCCTCCCCTGTGCCGTACGCGCCCAGGTGCCAGAACACACTAGTGACCGGTCCGATGATCTGAGCACCCGCGGCGAGCCGCTGCTGGACTGCCGGACCTGCCAGGTCGATTGCCTGCTGCTTCGTCTCCGTGGCCGTGGATACCTGCACGTAATCAGTCATGGGCGGGAGCCTAACCAGCAGGCGCCTGACCGGCCCACAGAATGTCGAAGGCACCCCGCTCAACGGGGCAAGGCGCCTTCGACACGATCCAAGCAGCCGAGCTGGATTGTGGACAGCCCAGCGATATGGCGTGCGCCTGAGACGACAGCACCAGACGCCCCGGAGCCCGGCCGCGCTCCGGGGCGCCGGGCACGGCGAGCCGACCGCACCAGGGACAGCGAAGCCCCCACCCAGCGACAGCTCGAGCGTCGGCCGATTCCTCGTCATCGAACCGCTCACTCTGCAGCGCTCCGGCCATACAGAGAATGTCGGCGGGAACAGGACGTTCATGCAGCTCAGCCTCGGTGCTCGGCGAGGTGCCCGGAACCGGACTTGAACCGGTACGCCCCCGAGAGGGCAGCGAGGTTTAAGCTCGCCGTGTCTGCATTCCACCATCCGGGCAAGGCGCGCGGCTCCGCGTTACGCGAGATCAGAGCCTATCCGGAGGTGACCCCCGGTCAGCCGAATAAGATCCCGATGTTGTCTTATTTTATTGGTGCCTGAGGGCTCGTCAGTAGGCGGGAACGCCATTGGCACTTGCCACGTGCCGTGACAGCGCCGTACCCGGGAGTACAGGAATGACGGAAAGTCGCCGCCCGGTCAGGGGGACGGTGCGGGCCGTCCGGTGCGGTCGTTGACGCAGCGCGGTAGCGGGTGCGTGCCCAGGGTGGCCGGATCAGGAGGGTGACGCCGGTCACACTCGCGCCCGGCTGGTGCCCCGCGGCAGCACCGCACCGCCACGCCGGACCGGGACGCACTGAGAAGCTGCCGCCGAGGGCCGCCTCGGGGGCCGGGTCATACCCGAGGAGGAGGCGGCGGCTGCCCGGTCAGTCTCAAGGCGGCCCCGGGAACGGGCATGCGGACGGACGTCCGGGCGCCGGGCGGCAGCGAGGATGAAGAAGTCCCCGCAGACCGCCCCGACAGGAGCTTCACCGTGACCACGTACACCACCGCCAGCCGCGCCACCGCGGTGGCCGCACGCGCCGTCGAACTGTCCAAGGTGTACGGACAGGGTGAGACCCAGGTCGTCGCCCTGGACCAGGTCACCGTGGACTTCAGGCAGGGCGAGTTCACCGCGATCATGGGCCCGTCGGGCTCCGGCAAGTCGACGCTGATGCACTGCGTGGCCGGGCTGGACACCTTCAGCTCCGGCTCGGTACGGATCGGGGAGACCGAGCTCAGCACGCTCAAGGACAAGCAGCTCACCCAGCTGCGCCGGGACAAGATCGGCTTCATCTTCCAGGCGTTCAACCTGCTGCCCACGCTGACCGCGGCCGAGAACATCACGCTGCCGATGGACATCGCGGGCCGCCGGCCCGACCAGGCGTGGCTGGCCGGTGTCATCGAGATGGTCGGCCTCGGGGACCGGCTCAGGCACCGGCCCACCCAGCTGTCCGGCGGCCAGCAGCAGCGGGTGGCCGTGGCGCGCGCGCTGGCCTCGCAGCCCGAGATCATCTTCGGTGACGAGCCGACCGGGAACCTCGACTCCCGCTCCGGCGCCGAGGTGCTGGGCTTCCTGCGCAACTCCGTGCGCGAGCTGGGCCAGACCGTCGTCATGGTGACCCACGACCCGGTGGCCGCCGCCTACGCGGACCGGGTGATCTTCCTCGCCGACGGCCGGATCGTCGACGAGATGCTGACCCCCACTGCCGACGGCGTGCTCGACCGGATGAAGGAGTTCGACGCCCGGGGCCGGACCAGCTGACACCCGCTCACTCCACTGCCCCGCAGGACGCCTCCACAACTTCAGGACTGACCACACCATGTTCCGTACCGCCTTGCGCAACGTGCTCGCGCACAAGGCCAGGTTGCTGATGACGCTGCTCGCCGTGATGCTCGGCGTGGCCTTCGTCTCCGGCACCCTGGTCTTCACCGACACCCTCGGCCACGCCTTCCGCAACCAGTCCGCCAAGAGCTACGACGATGTCGCGGTCTCCGTCACCTCGTACAGCGACGACAGCGGCGCCCACCAGAACCCCGGCGTCAGCGCGAAGACGCTGGAGCGGATCCGTGGCCTCGACGGGGTCTCCTCCGCCACCGGCCGGGTCTCCGGCTTCGCCGGCGTCGCCGACCAGCACGGCAAGCTGATCGGCAACGGCTGGTCCAACGCCGGGGGCAACTACGCCCCGGACAAGCAGGGCAAGGACAGCCAGTACACCTTCACCGACGGCTCGGGCCCGGTGCGCGACGGCCAGATCGCCCTCGACCGGTCCACCGCCGACAAGGGCGGCTACCAGGTCGGCGACACCGTGCGGGTCGCCACCAACGGGCCGGTGCGGGAGTACAAGCTCGCCGGCATCTTCGACACCGAGGACGGTGCGGTCAGCGCCGGCGGCAGCCTGGTGCTCTTCGACACGGCCGTGGCGCAGAAGCTGTATCTGGAGCCGGGCTACTTCGAGGACGTCAACGTGGCCGCCGCCGATGGCGCTTCGGCCCAGCGGATCCTGGCCGACGTCAAGCCGCTGCTGCCGAAGAACGCCGACGCACAGACCGGCAAGCAGCTCGCCGACGACCAGGCCAAGCAGATCGAGAAGGGCATGTCCGGTCTCAGCCAGCTGCTGCTCGCCTTCGCCGGTGTGGCGCTCTTCGTCGGGATCTTCCTGATTTCCAACACCTTCACCATGCTGGTCGCCCAGCGCACCAAGGAGCTGGCGCTGCTGCGTGCGGTCGGCGCCTCGCGCAAGCAGGTCACCCGCTCGGTACTCGCCGAAGCCCTGGTGGTCGGCGCGGTCGCATCGGCGATCGGGTTCGGCCTGGGCATCGGCCTCGCCGTGGGGCTGCGCTCGGCGATGGGCGCGTTCGGTGCCAAGGTGCCCGGTGGTCCGCTGGTCGTGGCGCCCACCACCGCGCTGGCGGCGTTCGGTGTCGGCGTGGTGATCACCATGCTGGCCGCCTGGCTGCCGGCCCGCAGGGCGGCGAAGATCCCCCCGGTGGCCGCCATGGGCAGCGCCCATCTCCCGGCGACCACCAAGTCCCTCGTGTGGCGGAACTCCATCGGCGGTGTCATCACCCTGCTGGGCGCGGCGGTGATCGTCGCGGGGGCGGCGGCCGGGTCCGGCGGCCGGATGATGATCGCGGCCGGCGCATTCCTGGCACTGATCGGCGTGATCGTGCTGATCCCGCTGCTGTCCCGCCCGGTGATCGCCGTCGTACGGCCGCTGCTGCACCGGTTGTTCGGGGTGTCCGGCAAGCTGGCCGGCCAGAACGCGGTGCGCAATCCGCGCCGCACCGGGGCCACCGCTTCGGCGCTGGCGATCGGGCTCACCCTGGTCACCGGGCTCTCGGTGCTCGGCGCCACCATGGGCCAGGCAGTCGACCGGATGACCACGGACAACTTCAAGGGCGACTACATGGTCGAGATGGCCAACGGCATGTCGCTCGACCCCGCCACGGTCACCGCCCTGCACCAGGCCAAGGGCGTCACCGCCGCCTCACCGCAGACCGGCAGCCAGATCGTCATCGACGGCCGGGACGAGTCGGTCTCCGGCGTCACCCCCGGCGACATCCAGCGGGTAGTCACCCTCGACACCGTCTCCGGTTCGCTCGACTCGCTCGGCCGGGGCCGGATCGCGATCGCCGAGAAGACCGCGGACAAGCAGGGCTGGACGACGGGCACCAAGCTGCCGGTGAAGTACCTCGACGACAAGAAGGGCGAGCTGACCGTCGGCGCGGTCTACAAGGACAACGACTTCGTCTCCCCCGTGCTGGTCGCCACCGACGTGCTGGCCCCGCACGAGAAGAAGCCGGACATCCGGCAGATCTTCGTGAAGACGGACGGCGGTGAGAGCAAGGCCAACCAGCAGGCCCTGGTGGACGCCATGGGCGACAACCCCGCCATCTCCATCTGG
The DNA here is from genome assembly GCF_040689485.1 of Streptomyces sp. NPDC051322. Classification (NCBI taxonomy): domain Bacteria; kingdom Bacillati; phylum Actinomycetota; class Actinomycetes; order Kitasatosporales; family Streptomycetaceae; genus Streptomyces; species Streptomyces sp. NPDC051322. The sequence continues at coordinate 99,407 of NZ_JBFBAK010000009.1, forward strand.
AACCAGCAGGACATCCGCAACCAGTTCGGCGGCATGATCAACACCGTGCTGAACATCATGTACGGGCTGCTCGCGATGGCCCTGATCATCGCGGTGCTCGGGGTCATCAACACCCTGGCGATGTCGGTCTTCGAACGCCAGCAGGAGATCGGCATGCTTCGGGCGATCGGCCTGGACCGCGCGAAGGTGAAGCGGATGATCCGGCTGGAGGCGGTGGTGATATCGGTCTTCGGCGCGGTGATCGGCATCGGGCTCGGCTCGTTCCTCGCCTGGGCGATCGGACAGACGATCAAGTCGAGCATCCCGAACTACGTGCTGGTCATGCCGTGGACGCGAATCGGCGTCTTCCTGCTGCTCGCCGCGTTCGTCGGGATACTGGCCTCGCTGTGGCCGGCCCGCAGCGCCGCCCGGCTGAACATGCTGACGGCGATCAAGACCGAGTAGCCGTACGCGGATCCGCGGATACGCAGGCGGGGCCGGCCCGGGACGATGTTCCGGGCCGGCCCCGCCTGTGCGTAGCTCCTCAGCGCCAGTCGTACACCCGGCGCGGCACCCCCGACGCGCCTTCCACCGGAGTCTTCACCGCCAGGATCTGATTGACGCCGATCCGGTTGCGTTCGAAGGCCAGTGCCGACGCCGCCATGTAGAGGCGCCAGACCCGGGCCCGCCCCGGGCTCGTCAGCCGTACCGCCTCCTGCCAGTGCGCTTCCAGGTTGGCCACCCATTGGCGCAGGGTGAGCCCGTAATGCTCGCGGAGCGCCTGTACGTCGCGGGTTTCGAAGCCCGCTTCCTCCAGGGTCGCCACCGTGCGGCCCACCGGCGCCAGTTCCCCGTCGGGGAAGACGTAGGCGTCGATGAAGCCGTCGATCTCGTAGGCGGACTCGTCCCGCTCGGGGCGGCGGCCGATCTGGTGGTTGAGCAGCCGGCCGCCCGGCTTCAGCAGGGCGAACACATCGTCGGCGTACTCCCGGTAGCGGACCGAGCCGACGTGCTCGGCCATGCCGATCGACGAAATCGCGTCGTACGGACCGTCCTTGACGTCCCGGTAGTCCTGCACCCGGATCTCGATCCGGTCGGTGAGCCCCTCGTCGGCGATGCGCTTACGGGCGTACGCCGCCTGCTCACGCGAAAGGGTGACACCGGTGACCTGAACGCCGTACTCGCGTGCCGCATGGATGGCCATCGAGCCCCAGCCGCAGCCGACGTCGAGCAGTCGCATGCCCTCCTCGAGCGCCAGCTTGCGGCAGACCAGGTCGAGCTTGTCGCGCTGGGCGGTCTCCAGGGTGGAGTCGTCGGCCCAGTAGGCGCACGAGTAGACCATCGAAGGGCCGAGCACCAACTCGTAGAAGTCGTTGCCCACGTCGTAGTGGTGGCTGATGGCCTGCTTGTCGCGGTGCTTGGTGTGGATCGGCCCGCGGCGTCTGCGGATCTCTTCGGCGGGCGGGGGCGGCGGGGGCAGCGCGCCGCCGAGGTCGAGCAGCCCGCGGGCGGCCGTCCGCAGCCTCGAGTCGAGCAGCGGGTGCAGCGGCCGCTTCCCGTCCTGCTCGTCGTCGCGCTCCCAGATCAGTCCGGCCAGCAGCTCCAGGGCCGCGTACAGATCGCCCTCCACGTCGATCTCACCGGCCACCCAGGCGCGGGCGAGTCCGAGCTCGCCCGGCTTCCACAACAACCTGCGCAGTGCCCGGCGATGCCGGATCACCAGAACGGGCGTACCCGGAGGTCCGGACTCGCTGCCGTCCCAGGCCCGGATCCTTATCGGGAGCGGAGCTCCCAGCAGGTCCTCGGCGAGAGTGGTCAGCCGCAGCGCGGCGTCGGCCATGGCGCACACCTCCGTACAGACGGGAAAAGGCTCAACAGCAGGAGAACAACGAATACCTGCCCTTGAAGTCCCCATACCACGTAACGGCTCCGTAAAATCCATGGTTGATACATATACATTTCGCGCGGAACGCCGAAGGGGCCGCCCGCACCACGGATGGCGGACGGCCCCTTCGGACGGGAACCTGAACTACTGAAGCCGGGTCAGGAGGCCTTGGCCTTCTCACTCTCGGGCTTGACCGCGACCGGAGCCGGAGCGGGCTTGGCCGCCTCGTAGAACTCCTCGCGGGGGGTCTCCATGGCGCCCAGCGAGACCACCTCGCGCTTGAGGAACATCGCGAGGGTCCAGTCGGCGACGACGCGGATCTTGCGGTTCCAGGTCGGCACCGCCAGACCGTGGTAGCCCCGGTGCATGTACCAGGCGAGACGGCCCTTGAGCTTGATCTTCATCTTGCCCATGACGATCATCGCGACGCCCTTGTGGAGGCCGAGGCCGGCCACCGCACCCTTGTTGGCGTGCTTGTAAGTGCCCTGCGGGAAGCCCCGCATGCCCGAGATGACGTTGTCACCGAGGACCTTGGCCTGGCGCAGCGCGTGCTGCGCGTTCGGCGGGCACCAGGCGTTCTCGACACCGGCCTCGCGGGCCGCCATGTCCGGGACCTGGGCGTTGTCGCCCGCGGCCCAGATGTAGTCGGTGCCCTGCACCTGGAGCTTCTCGGAGGTGTCCACGTGGCCACGGGGGCCGAGCGGCAGGCCGTAACGGGCCAGCACCGGGTTGGGCTTGACGCCCGCGGTCCACACCAGGGTGTTGGAGTCGACCTCGAGGCCGTTGTTCAGAACCACGTGACCGTCGACGCAGGAGTCCATGCCGGTCTTGAGGTAGACCTCGATACCGCGGGACTCCAGGTGCTCCTTGCCGTACGCGCCGAGCTTCGGCCCGACCTCCGGAAGGATCTTGTCGGCCACATCGACCAGCACGAAGCGCATGTCCTCGCGCTTGACGTTGGTGTAGTACTTGGCCGCGTCCCGCGCCATGTCCTCGACCTCGCCGATGGTCTCCGCGCCTGCGAAGCCACCGCCGACGAAGACGAAGGTCAACGCCTTGCGGCGGACGTCCTCGTCGGTCGTCGAGTCGGCCTTGTCGAGCTGCTCGAGCACGTGGTTGCGCAGGCCGATGGCCTCCTCGACGCCCTTCATGCCGATGCCCTGCTCGGCAAGGCCGGGGATCGGGAAGGTACGGGAGACCGCACCGAGTGCGATGACCAGGTAGTCGAACGGCAGCTCGTAGGCCTCGCCGACGAGCGGCGCGACCGTGGCGACCTTGCGGTCCTGATCGATGGTGGTGACTCGACCGGTGAGAACCTCAGCCTTGGGCAGCACGCGTCGCAGCGGGACGACGACATGCCGAGGCGAGATGCTGCCGGCAGCAGCTTCGGGGAGGAAGGGCTGGTACGTCATGTACGAGCGCGGGTCGACGACCGTGACGGTCGCCTCGCCGTAGCGCATCTTCTTCAGAATGCGACGAGCTGCGTACAGGCCTACGTACCCGCCTCCAACTACGAGGATCCTGGGACGCTCCGTGGTGCTCATGGCAACGAGTATCCACCTCATCGAGGGGGGTACCTCGTGCGCCCCTTCACAAGGTCGGGTGCCCCCTCTGCTACACTGCGCGGCTCGCTTGCCGGAGGCCATCGCCCCACGGGGGAACCACAGCACCGGATGCCCGCCGCCCACCCCTCCTGAGCTGGACCTCACCGCGCCGGACCGGCCGAACCACGGTCGGAGTTCATCCGCCCGTCACACGCGTCGGGTAGTGCGGCCCGCCCGGCGCCGGGACCTCCGGGCCCCCGGAAAGGACCAACGGCCGAAAAACTTCGGCCACTGGGCCCCAATTCCTTGTGAAGAACTTCACGAAGTTGCTCGGGCGGTGCCCGTCAGGCGACCGACCAAGCGATCCCGTCGAGGATGTCGTGCTCGCTCGCGACCACCTCGGAGGCCCCCGTCCGCCGCATGACCTCGTGCAGGATCAGCGCCCCCGCGGTGATCACATCGACCCGCCCGGGGTGCATCACGGGGATCGCCGCGCGCTCCTCGTGGGTCGAGGAGAGCAGCATGGCGGCGACCTCGCCCACCCGCTCGGCGGTGATCCGCGAGTGGTGGATCGCGGCGGAGTCGTACGCGTCGAGGCCCAGCGCGATGCCGCCGACGGTGGTCACCGATCCGGCGAGCCCGACGAGCGTACGGTCCTCGGTCAGCGGGACGGTCTCCTCCGCCAGGTCGAGCGCGGCGGCGATGTCGGCCCGGATCGCGGTGATCTCGCCGAGGGTCAGCGGGTCGTGCCGGACGTGCCGCTCGGTGAGCCGCACGCATCCGATGTCCACGGACCGGGCGGCGCCCGCGTGGTCCTCACCGACGACGAACTCGGTCGATCCACCGCCGATGTCCACCACCAGATACCTGCCGCCCCGGCCCGCGAGTTCCCGGGTGGCCCCCGCGAACGAGAACTCGGCCTCCTGGTCCCCCGTGATCACCTCCGGCTCGACGCCGAGAATGTCCACCACGCCACGGACGAACTCGTCGCGGTTCTCGGCGTCCCGGGAGGCGGATGTGGCGACGAAGCGGGTGTGCCGGGCGCCGTGCGCCTTGATCACCTCGGCGTACTCCTTACAGGCGGCGAACGTCCGCTCCAGCGCTTCCGGGGCAAGCCGTCCGGTCCTGTCGACGTCCTGGCCGAGCCGGACGATGGTCATCCGCCGGTCGAGGTCGGTGAGCTCGCCGGTTGCCGGATCGGCGTCCGCGACAAGCAGCCGGATGGAGTTCGTACCGCAGTCGATCGCGGCAACGCGGGTCATAAGGGGTTCCTCTCCGCTACCCGGGCCCGCCCCCGGTGGTCGGGGGCAGCCCATGGACGACCGGCCCGCCCGAGCGCGGGCCGCGCCGTCCCTGCCTCAATCATGACCTCCATCGGCGCCGGCTACCGCCGGGAGGTCCGCCGGGCGGCCGCAGGGTCACGGGCGGCGGGCGGCCCAGGGGCCAGGCGGCTCAGTTCTCCACCAAGATCCCGCACGTCATCAGAGCGCACGGCGGCCCGGCGGAGATTCTGGTCATCCTCGACCACGACGGACAGCGCAGCCACCTGCACCCGCCGGCCTGACCACCCGTCCCGCTCAGACGTCCTCCGCCGGGCAGGGCGTCACGCACGGACCCTTCGCCCACCACTCCGGCAGCATCGAGATCGCCTCGTCCCCCAGCGGGTTGACCCCGGGGCCGGCGGCCAGCGCGTGGCCGACCAGGACGTGCAGGCACTTCACCCGGTCCGGCATGCCACCGGCGCTGGGAAAGCCCTCGAGGACCTCGATCGCGTCCCGCCGGGCGATGTAGTCCTCGTGGGCGGCCCGGTACGCAGCCGCCAACTCCGGGTCGGTGGCGAGGCGTTCGGTCATCTCCTTCATCACGCCGTTCGCTTCGAGGGTGCCGATCGCCGAGGCCGCCCGCGGGCACGTGAGGTAGTACGTGGTGGGGAACGGCGTGCCGTCCTCGAGGCGCGGGGCGGTCTCCACCACGTCGGCGTTGCCGCACGGGCAGCGGTGGGCGATCGCGCGGAGGCCACGCGGCGGGCGGCCCAGCTGCTGCTGGAACGCGGCGATGTCCACATCGGTCGGCTCGGTGCGGTCGGTCTGCGGAGGGGGCGTTTCCATGGTGCCTTGGATCCAGATCTACTTGTGAGGGTGTCAGGCGGGCGCTTACGGGAAGCCGGTCACCGGTCGCCGGCCCGGTCCGCGGTGTCCACGCCGTCCCAGAGGTTGGTGTACCAGGGCCGGTCCGTGGCTCCCCGGTCCCGCGGCGCCCGCTTGCGCGCGTCCGGGTCGATGACGGTGAAACTCGTCTCCCCCGGCCGTACGTAGTGCAGATGCTCACGGGCCAACCGCTCCACGTACGCGTCGTCCTGCAGCCGCGCCTTCTCGTCCCGCAGCTGCTCGACCCGGGCCTTCGCGTCGCGCACCTGCTGCCGCTGGTCGGCGATGTCGTTGCGCTGCGAGACGTACTGCCGCATCGGATACGCGAGGGCGACGACCAGCGTGCAGAGCACCATCAGCAGTATCGCCGCCCGGCCGGTCAGCCGCGGGCGGCGGGCCTGACGCCTGGACTGGGAGCGGTACACCCGGGCGGCAGTCTGCTCGCCCAGCACCTTCAGCCTGGTCGCGGTCGAGAACCGGTCCCGGTTCCCTGCCATGCCGCCTCCCCGTATACGCACGCACGTCCGTCCCCGGACACGGTACGGGACGGTGTCCGGGGACGGCTGCACTGCGCTGCGCCTTTGCTGCTTATTCAGTTCTTTTTGGGTGATTCGGCATCAGCCCTGCGGCGCTCAGCCGTTCGTGCGGAACCGCGGGAAGGCCGACCGGCCCGCGTACACCGCGGCGTCGTCGAGGATCTCCTCGATGCGCAGCAGCTGGTTGTACTTGGCGACGCGCTCGGAGCGGGCCGGGGCGCCCGTCTTGATCTGGCCGCAGTTGGTGGCGACGGCCAGGTCGGCGATGGTGACGTCCTCGGTCTCACCGGAGCGGTGGGACATCATGCACTTGAAGCCGTTGCGCTGGGCCAGCTCGACGGCGTCCAGGGTCTCGGTCAGCGAACCGATCTGGTTGACCTTGACGAGCAGCGCGTTGGCCGAGTCCTCCTCGATGCCACGCGCCAGCCGCTCGGGGTTGGTGACGAAGAGGTCGTCGCCGACGATCTGGATCTTGGAGCCCAGCTTGCCGGTGAGGACGTGCCAGCCGGCCCAGTCGTCCTCGAACAGCGGGTCCTCGATGGAGACCAGCGGGTACGAGGCGACGAGCTCCTCGTAGTACTCGGTCATCTCGGCGGCCGAACGGGACTTGCCCTCGAACTCGTACGAGCCGTCCTTGTAGAACTCGGACGCGGCGACGTCGAGCGCGAGTGCGATGTCCTTGCCCGGGACGTAACCGGCCTCGGTGATGGCCTCGAGAATGAGGTCGAGTGCGGCCCGGTTCGAATCGAGGTTCGGCGCGAAGCCGCCCTCGTCGCCGAGGCCGGTCGCCAGGCCCTTGGCCTTCAGGACCTTTTTCAGCGTGTGGTAGACCTCGGCGCCCCAGCGCAGCGCCTCGGAGAAGGACTCGGCGCCGATCGGCGCGATCATGAACTCCTGGATGTCGACGTTGGAGTCGGCGTGCGACCCACCGTTGAGGATGTTCATCATCGGCACCGGCAGCAGGTGCGCATTCGGGCCACCGAGGTAACGGAAGAGCGGCAGGTCCGAGGCCTCGGAGGCGGCGTGTGCCACGGCGAGCGAGACGCCGAGGATCGCGTTCGCGCCCAGCGAGCCCTTGTTGTCGGTCGCGTCCAGGTCGAACATCGCCTGGTCGATCAGCCGCTGCTCGGTCGCGTCGTAGCCGACGAGCTCCGGGCCGATCTGCTCGATGACGGCGAGGACGGCCTTTTCGACACCCTTGCCCTGGTAACGGTTGGGGTCACCGTCACGAAGCTCGATGGCCTCGAAAGCACCGGTGGAGGCGCCGGACGGAACTGCAGCACGACCCGTGCTGCCGTCGTCGAGGCCGACCTCGACCTCGACCGTGGGGTTACCTCGGGAGTCCAGGATTTCCCGGGCTACGACGACGTCGATGGACGGCACGAGCATCTCCTTCTGGGATGTGACGCTATGGGTGCAGGGTCTCTTTGGCCTTGCGACATGAGCCTAACCGGCCCGCGGCCCCCGACCGGCGGGGCGCCCGGCCCCTGGGACGAAAAAGCGCCCAAAAGACCTTATTACTACCCGAATCTCGGCAAATATACTTGCTGGTAACAGAACTGACCGAAAGAAACCCCGGTCCGGCGCGTACGGGGGAGTCGCGCCGGACCGGGGTGCTCGGGGGAGCCGGGATCAGCTCAGGTGCAGCTGCTGACCGGGGAAGATCAGGTCGGCGTCCTGCACGATGTCCTTGTTCAGGTGGTAAAGCTTCTCCCAGCCGCCGGAAACGTGCTGGGACTTGGCGATCCGGGCGAGCGTGTCGCCGGCCTTGACCTTGTACTCGCCGTCGCCCTTCTTGACCTTCACCGGGGCGGCGTGCTTCGCGGGGGCCTTACGGGCCTCGCTGCGCGAAGCGGACTGCGCGGTGCTGTGGGTCTCCTGCTGCGCCGCGGGCTTCGAGCTGGAGCTGGAGCCGGAGGGGTTCACGCCCGGGTCCACACCGTCGTTGGTCAGGCCACCGGCACCGGCACAGGACCAGGCACCCGGACCCTGCATCTCGAGCAGCTTCTCGGCGACGGCGATCTGCTGGTCCTTGGTGGCGAGGTCGGCGCGCGGGGCGTACTTCGTACCACCGGCGGCGGCCCAGCTGGAGTTCGAGAACTGCAGGCCGCCGTAGTAGCCGTTACCCGTGTTGATCGACCAGTTGCCGCCGGACTCGCACTGGGCGACAGCGTCCCAGGTGGAGACGGAAGCGGCCGAAGCGGAAGTCGCACCCAGCAGCGGCACGGCCACGGCGGCACCGGTGACGCCGGCAAGCGTGGCGTAGCGGACGGCCTTGGACGGACGGCGGTGCTTGGACTTGCTGGCAGAAAAGAGCATGGCGTATCTCCTCACCGACGCCTACGAGGTGAGCTGTCGGGTTCGGGCCAATGAGTTGCCCGGCTGCGCTACCTGCGCACAGCTTCACCCCAAGCCGTTTCCGTCCATCCCGTCCCGGATTCCGATGATTCGGACTCCGGGTGGGCGGCCGGACCCGGCGCTTACCTGGGTCCCCCGCTCCTGCCTACGGCGCGTTACGCGTCGACTGTGTCTTCCCCCGACCGATGGCAGGATTCGGCGTGACGATCGAGGGTGCCCGCGGTGCGAGCGGTTCTGACCGAAACACAAATCCCTCCGATATTCAAAGATGAACATCGGAGGGAGTGCTCGGCGCGTCGCACCTGTGCAGAAGGCATTTCCGCAGGTGAGGCGCGGCCCGGGCGGCGCCGTCGGCCCGGCCATCCGCAGAGACGAACGAGAGTCATGTCTCACCGCCGCCAAAACCGGACATAGTCGGATCAACTAGCCCTGTTTCGGGCTGAGATCAAGGGCCTGGCCAGGGAGAATGAGATCCGGATCGCCACCGATCGTGCGGTGGTTCGCGGCGTACAGCGCGGGCCATCCGCCGGGCAGATCGTGTGCATCCGCAATTGCCCAGAGATTGTCACCCGGGCGGACGGTATAGCTGTCGTCCGAACGAGCGTCGTCGCGTGTCGGACTTTCGGAACGCGACGCGTGCCGACCGGCGTCGTCGCCCACCCGGGCGTCGTGTGATGGCTCGTTCGCCTCGTCGCCGCGGTGCTTGCCGGTGGTCGCGCTCTGTGAGGGCGCCGGGGTCTCCGAGGCGGCCGACGCCGGGCCGGAGGGGCTCGCGGAGCCGGTGGGGGCCGGGGAGTCGGTGGGCTCGGGAGAGTCGGCATCCGATGACCGCCGGCTGCCGGTCGCGTCCGAACCGGAAGCCGAACCGGAGTCGGTGGCGGGGTCCGTGGCGGCAGCCGTCGGCGCGTCGGACGGCGAGGCCGAACTGGCGTCCGAGCCCGCATCCGAACCGTCGGTCGAGTCCGACGGCGTCGCGGAGGCCGAAGCGTCATCCGTCGCCTCGTCCGACGGCGCATCCGAGGGGGCGTCCTGGCCGGCGTCCGACGGCGTGGGGCTCGCGGTGTCCGGAACGCCCGGGTCCACCGACGCCGTCGCGGCGTCGTCCTTCGTCAGGCCGGCGACGGTCGCGCAGCTGAGCCAGGGCTTGGCACCCTCGGCCGCGTAGACCTTCTCGGCCACGGCTATCTGCTGGGAGCGGCTGGCGAGGTCCGGCCGGGACGCGTACTGCCCACCGCCGTACTGGTCCCAGGTGTCCTGCGAGAACTGCAGGCCGCCGTAGGAGCCGTTGCCGAGGTCGGCGCTCCAGATGCCGCCGGTCTCGCAGAGCGCTACGCGGTCCCAGGTGGTGGCATCCGCTGCGTGTGCGCCGCCTGCGCCCAGCAGCGGAATGGCGATGGCGGATCCCGTAACTCCTGCCGCTACCACGATGGCTGGAGCCTGACGGGGGCGTCGGTGCCGACCGTTCCCGGTGCGCATGCGGTGGCCTTCCGTGTGACGGATGATTCGAACGGTGAACGTAGCCGTAGTCGAATGCCCCTCACAAGTCGATGCAGCGCAGATCACGTGAAAGTCACATTATTGACGGTGAGTCAGCGAACATGACGGTCGAACTCCACCGGTAGGGTGCGCAATCCCCGCATGATGAGTCCGCCGCGCCATCGCAAATCGGCCGGATCCACCGCAAGCCGCAGATCCGGCAGCCGCCGCAGCAGGGTGGCGAGAGCCGTCTGCGCCTCCAGCCGGGCCAGCGGGGCGCCCAGACAGTAATGAATTCCGTGCCCGTAACCGAGATGCTGATTGTCGACGCGCGCGAGGTCGAGCGTGTCCGGTTCGGTGAAGCGCTCGGGGTCCCGGTCGGCGGCCGCGAGGACGACCAGCACCGGATCGCCCTCGGCCACCTGCCGGCCGCCCAGCGTCAGCCGCTCGGTGGCGAACCGCCAGGTGGCGAGCTCAACCGGGCCGTCGTAACGCAGCAGTTCCTCGACACCGGTGGCCAGCAGATCGGTCTCGCCGGCGGCGAGCGACTGCTGAAGGCGCGCACGCTGGTCCGGGTTGCGCAGCAGCGCGTACACGCCGTTGCCGATGAGGTTGACGGTTGTCTCGAAACCGGCGAAGAGCAGAATGAACGCCATCGCGGCGGCCTCGTTCTCCGTCAGATGCTCGCCGCCGTCGCTCGCCCGGATCAGCCCGGAAATGAGATCGTCGCCCAGGTTCTCCCTTTTGCGGTGGATGAGCTCCGCGAGATAGCTGCGCATCTTCTTCACCGAGCGGGCCACGCCACCGCGTGGGCCGCCGCCCTGGCCCGCTTTCGTATGGCGCAGCATCATTCCGGCCCAGTCGCGGAATTCGTCCTGGTCCTCCCGCGGCACCCCCAGCAGATCGCAGATCGCATAAATAGGGAGAGGGAAGGCGAACTCATGGATGAGGTCTGCCTCGCCCTTTTCCACGAACGCGTCGATCAGCTGATCCGTCAGCTCCTGCACCCGCGGCGCGAACTGGGCCACCGTGCGCGGGGTGAACGCCTTCGACACCAGCCGCCGCAGCCGGGTGTGATCCGGCGGATCGATGTTCAGCAGATGCGTCATCAACTCCGCCTTGCGCTCCCCCGGAATGCCGGTCTTGCCCTTGGCGTGCGGGGAGGCGGCGTGGTGCGCCGGGTTCTTCGACAGCCGGGGCTCGGCCAGGGCGGCCCGGGCGTCCTGATAGCGCGTCACCAGCCAGGCTTCCACCCCGCTGGGCAGCGTCGCCAGGTGCACGGGCGCGTTCTCGCGCAGCCACGCGTAGGCGGGGTACGGATCGGTCGCGAACTCCCAGGTGAACAGCTCGGGCTGGGGTCCTGCCGTCACCTGCCGGCCCCTTCCGCGGCCAGGATCGCGTCCCGGTACGCCCGCGCCGCGGCCCGCAGAGCGGCCTCCGGGTCGGTGCCCGCCGCCTCGGCCCGCACCGCCATCGCGAGCAGCCGGTAACCGACGGACTCCCCCTCCGGCAGCGGAACCTCCAGGCCACCACCGCGGACCCGGGACGCCAGCTTGGCGGCCAGTGCCAGCGCGGGCTGGCCGACCGGCACTCCCTCGGTCACCGAGTCACGCTGCTTCTCGGCCGCCTTCGTGCGGTTCCAGTGTGCGTGCACGTCCTCCGCGGTCTCCGCGGTCTCGTCGCCGAAGATGTGCGGGTGGCGGTGGACCAGCTTCTCGACCAGGCCGCCCGCCACATCGTCGATCGAGAAGGGCTCCTCCGCGTCCTCCTGCGCGATCCGCGCATGGAAGACGACCTGCAGCAGCACATCACCCAGTTCCTCGCGGAGTTCCTCCCGGTCCCCGGCCTCGATCGCCTCGACGAGTTCGTACGCCTCCTCGATGAGGTACTTGGCGAGCCCCTGATGCGTCTGCTGCGACGTCCACGGGCACTCGCGGCGGACCCGATCCATCACCTGCACCAGGTCCAACAGGCGCGCGCCCGGCAGATCGTACGAACCGGGCAGCAGCTCGAGATCCGGCATCTGCACCCGGCCGCTGCCGGCCAGCCGGGCCAGACCGTCGGTCAGCCGCCGGTCGCCCTCGCCCGAGAGGACGACCACGACCGTACGCCCGCCGGCACACTCCTCGACCAGTTGCTCCGCACCGGGCGACACATGCTCGACGGTGACGCCGGCCTCACGCAGGTACGGCAACTGGACGTGCGCCTCGTCCGGACACAGCACCCGGTCGGCGGCGTGCAGCAGCTGCCAGGCGGCCCAGGACAGCAGCCCCGGCGCGACCCGGTGGCTGGTGGTGAGCAGCACGATCCGGCCGGAGCGGTCGGCCTGGTCGGCGGTGTCGGGGGCGTTTTCAACGGTCACCCGTCGAAACTACCTCCCCCCGCTACGCACCCGCTTCGGCGGACTGCTGCTTGGTGACCTGGGTGATCCACGGCGCCTTGTACGGGCCGAGCTGGCTCTTCTTCGCGTCCCAGACCCCGTACCGCGGATTGACGTCCACGCCCAGCGCCTGGGAAGCCTTCGTCATGGCCTGCAGCACGGCCCCCTGCCCGGCCGATGTGCCCAGATCCGCGCCCAGCGCCCGGGCAAGCTTGTTCGCGGTGACCTGCTCCTGGAGCGCCTGGTCGATCTGACCGGGGGCGACACCGTTCTGCTCCAGATACACCTGCTGAAGCCGCGCCTCACTGCCGGCCTGCTGCACGAGCTGCGCCCGCGCGTCCTGCACCTCCTTGCGACTGACCGTCGCACCGGCGTCCTTCGCCGCCCGGGCGAGCACCCGGTCGAAGATCATGTTGCCGAGCTTCATCCCGCTGAGGTTGTTGCTGCTCTTGATCATCTCAGCGGCCTGCGGCGACTTCTTCTGGGCCGCACGCACGTCCCTGACCTGTGCCTGAACGGCAGCGACCGTGATCCGGTCCTTGCCCACGACGGCGGCCGCCCCCGGATGGGCCTGGCCGCCACAGGCGGCGAGCAGCGGGGACGCGAGGGCGAGAACGGCGGATACGGAGAGCACAGTGCGACGGCGGCGGTGCAAAGGGGCCTCCTGGGGGGCGCGAGTTTGTGCCTCGGTTCACAAGACCTTGCGGGAAATGATGTTAGGCACTTGGCGTGGCGGGGGCCACTGGTTCGACCAACGATTCGGAGGCTTCCCGGTTGTCGGGGCGGAGCATGATCATCCGTGAGACGACAAATGTGCTCGGAACGGCCGCCCCTGCCGCGATCAGCGGCGCGTAGTGACTACTGACGTGTCCGAGGCCCACCAGCAGGTACACCCCGCTCGTCGTGATCACGAAATTCGCCGCATTGGTCAGCGGGAACAGCACGAACTTCCGCCAGGTCGGCCGCACCCGGTAGGTGAACCGGGCATTGAGGAAGAACGACCCGATCATGCTGAGACAGAACGCCAGGGTGTGCGCGGCGAGATAGGGCAGCCCGGTGAGCAGCACCCGGTAGCACGCGTAGTACGTGCCGGTGTTCACCACGCCCACGCAGGCGAAGCGGACCATCTGCGCGAGGCGGCCGGTCATCTGTGCAGGGCTCCTGGGATTCGCGCCGCCGGGAGTCCCCGGGTCCGCACCACCGTGCCACTCACCGCTGTCAGGCGGCAAGCAGGTCCGTGGGGTCGAGGACCACATCCGGGGACGATCGCTGAGCGGGCGGGTGGCTCGGTGGCCTGCGATAGGTTGCCCGCCATGACTGAACCCGGATCCGTCGCCTGGCCACCTGCCCCGATAGGAACCGAGCGGCTCGTGCTCCGTGAGCCGGAGGCCCGGGACAGGGCGGCGTTCATCGAACTGCTCGCCTCATCCGAGGTGCATGTCTACCTCGGTGGCCCCCGGTCGCGTGATGTGCTCGAGCGTGAGATGCCCGAGATTCCCCAGCAGCGGCCCGGTCTTTTCGTGATCGATCTCGACGGAACGATGATCGGCATGGTCGAGCTCAAACGGCACCGCGCGGAGGGTGCGGGGCACGTCCGTCAGGGTGTCGGGGAGGCCGAGCTCGGCTACCTGTTCCTGCCCGGGGCGTGGGGACACGGGTACGGCACCGAGGCGTGCGCGGCAGCACTCGGCTGGTTCGCCGACGTGCGTCCCGGCGAGCCGGTGGTGCTGTACACCCAGACCGCCAACGACCGCTCGATGCGCCTCGCGGCGAAGCTGGGCTTCACCGAGGTGGAGCGGTTCGAGGCATACGGCGCCGAGCAGTGGTTCGGCGTGTGGTCCTTGGCCGCACCGTCCGGCTGATCGAGCGGGGCCCGCCGCTCGTCGACTTCGGCGTGGCCCAGTCAGGCCCGAGGGCGCCCGTGTCGCCCTGCGGTCCCGTCACGACGCCTGCGTCACCGTGTTCACCCAGCCGAACAACTACCTGGCCGAGGTCAACGGCCGGTTCCTGGAGACCGCTTCGAACCCCGCGGCGGTCACTGAGCGACGGGGCTCGCTGAGAAGGCCCTGCAGGGGGCACGACTTCACGCCGTGCTCGATGAGGTCCTCGACGGCCTGGCGCAGCCAAGAGTTGAAGTCCGGGAACCGGTCCCGCTGTTACCAGCCGGGACTCGCGAAGCTTCAAAAGGTCGGCCATGGCTCGGGGCACCGTCCCCTGGGTACAGCGTGCAAGCCGGTGTCAGCGCCCGGACGCGTACGCCACGAAGTCGGCCCACGGTCCGCGCGGGAAGGCCAGCCGTTCGCCGTCCTTGTTCTTGGAGTCCCGGACATGGACGGAGGTGGTCGCGGACGCGACCTCGACGCAATCATTGCTGTCGCCTGCGCTGTAGCTGCTCTTGAACCACTGCAGTTCGGTGTTGGTCACGTCTCTCCCCGCACTTTCTCGATGAAGGCCAGCGACTCACGAGGCGTGAGAGCCTGCGAACGGATGATCCCATAGCGCAATTCGAGGATCTGGAGCTCCTTGGGATCGGAGATCAGGTAACTGGCCAACTGGGCCTCCGTGTACCCGACCGTAGACCCGTCCTCCAGCTTCAGCACCTGGATCTGGCCGCCCATTCCCGCATGGTCCTCGCGCTCCGTCGGCATCACCTGGATCTCGACGTTGCGCAACTCCCCCACCGCACCGAGCCGTTCCAGTTGCCGCCGCAGCACGGGCCGGCCGCCGAGCGGGCGTCGCAGGGTGACCTCCTCCAGCACGAAGGTGAGTGTGGTGCCCGCCCTCCCGAAGATCTCCTGGCGCCCCATGCGCGCTTCGACCTGCCGGTCGATCTCGTCCGGCGAGTAGCCGGGCCTCCGCATTTCGAAGAGGGCCCGGGTGTACTCCTCGGTCTGGAGCAGGCCGGGCATGTTGTGGTTGCTGTACGCCCCGAACTCGACGGCCGCCGCCTCCAGCCGCGCCAGGTCCCGCACCTTCTTGGGGTACCGGGCCTCCGCGACGTCCTTCTTCATCGCCGCGATGATGCCGCCCGCGCCCAGCACCTCGTCCGCCCGGTCCAGAAACTCCGGCCTCGGCACCCGCCGCCCGCGTTCCACCGACGAGACCTGCTCCTCGCCGTACCCGACCGCCTCACCGAACTCCGACTGCCGCAGGCCCGCACGCTCCCGCCACAGTTTGAGCTGCCGGCCGACCGCTTTGAGTACGGCTGCCGACTCGTCGTCCGTCGACTGGTCCATGTCCGCCCACCCTCCACACGGGGTACTCGAACCGGGCGGCCCCGGACAGCACCCGGACAGTGACGCTCCGTACGGGCGCCAAGCCTGTTCAGGGTATGCACGACCGGACACGCTGAGTGACGTGAATCAGGAAATCGCCCTCGCATCCACCCCCGTACGGCACTTCAGCGTGCTGCTGTCCGCGACCCGCCGGGGCGTCCGGCTGGCACGTCTACTGAGCGTGCAGCAACTCATCGACTGGGAGCTGCCGTTCGACGCGGCGGCCCATGTCGTGGCCGAACTCGCCGCGAATGCGGCCACGCACGGCCATGTACACGGCAGGGGATTCCGCCTGACCCTCTCGGTGCACGACAACGGATCGCTACGCATCGCGGTGACCGATCCACGCCCCGAGCGTCTCCCGGGCCTGGCCCGACCGGATACCGGGGACGCGGAATCCGGTCGGGGCCTGCTCCTGGTCGACGCGTACGCCGACCGGTGGGGTGTCGACGACGGCCCCGCACCCTGCAAAACGGTCTGGGCGGAGCTGGATCCTGCCTGATGGGCACCGGGTTCCGGAAACCCGGGCACCGGCCGCGCGCAACGCTAAAAGACCAAAGAACCGAAGAAAGAACCAACCCGACCCCACCCCTCCTCCACCTCGTCACCCACACGGGTGATCAGCGCCAACTCGGCTGGCGCCCAGGCGGTTTGGTAGGGCAGGGTCGCCCGCAGCAGACAATCCGCACATGAGACGGCCCCCGCCGGGACTAGTGATCCCGAACGAGGGCCTGACCACCAAGGAAGTTAGGCCCTTCCCAGATGGCTGAGCAGCAGCTTAACGCGCCTTCGCGCGCCCCGTCCGCCCGTTCACGAACCGGTCTCCGGCACCTGGATCAACACCACCCCGATCGGTTCACCATGGTCGGAAACCACCTCGCCCAGCACCCCGATCTGTCGTTGACGGCGATCGGTCTCGCCACCCACATCCAGTCGCTGCCGGACGGTGCGCGGGTCAGCATCAGGGCCATCGCCGCGAAGTTCCAGGAAGGTGCGGCCCGCGTTGCCTCCGCGCTGCGGGAGCTGGAGACCTTCGGCTACGTGTCCCGGACCAAGGAACGGCTGCCGTCCGGGCAGATCGTGACCCGTACGACCTCGTACAACACTCCTCACGGCGCACCAACCCTCCCGTTGCGACCGGCGAAGCCCGCCCGCGCGCCGCTGACCGCATTCACACCGCCCGCGCCGCCCAACGCTCCGGATCCCGAGTGGATGCCGACGCCAGCACCGGAGCCCGGCATCGTGCCGGCCCAGGAGTCGGTGCCGCCCTCCGTCCGGCCAACTTCCGCGCTGCTCCCGGCTCCGCGTGTCCCCGACCCGGACCGCAGCCATCCGTGCCCGGCCGCCGAGCTCCTGGCGGGTCTCCGCGCCCGCGACCCCCGGCTTCTCCTCTCGGCGCGGGACATCGACCGTCTCACCGGGGCGGTGTCGGCCTGGCTGGAGCGCGGTATCGACCCCGCCGCCGTACAACACACGCTCACGGCATCCCTGCCCCAAGGACCTCTGCGCCACCCGGCCGGGTTCCTCGCACACCGCCTCACCGCGCTGCTGCCGCCACCGCTTCCGCTCGTACCAGCGGCACCCGCACACCCGTATCCGCTGCAGAACTGCGACACCTGCGACCGCGCTTTCCGCGCTCCGGAGCCGGGCCGCTGCCGGGACTGCGCCTCATACGCCGCGGTGGCGGCCTGACCCGCAGCAGCCCGACCGAAGTAGTACACAACCTGTACCGTGGAGATATGGCCTTGAAGCGCACCAATGTCTACGCAGACGACAGCGACCTCAGCCTGATCAAGGAGGCGGCGGCGCGCCTCGGCGTCTCGGAGGCGGAAATAATCCGCGAGGGCATCCACCGCATCGCCCTGGCCCATCGGGTCTGGAACGAACCGTTCGTCACCGACGAGGAGACCTTCGACCTGGGCGGGCCCGTCACCGGAGAGGACATCCGTTCCGCCGCGAACGACTCCCATGACGCACGGGAGCGCCGGAACGGTGGAAGGGCGGCGTGATCGCCATCGCCGATACGTCCGGCCTGCTCACGCTCTTCAACCGCGCGGATCCGGACCACGACGCAGCCAGGAAGGCCGCTGACCAGTGCGGCCTCCTCGTTGCGACTCCCCTGGCTCTGACGGAGATCCACCAGGTGGCCACCAACCGGGCCGGAAGGGCCGCCGCCGACGGAATCCTGCGTTCACTGACGGCGCGCATGCGGCAGATGCGGCTGGTCCTGGCACCGTCCACGCCCGAGATTCTGGATGCCGCCCTCTCCGTACGGGCGAGATACGGAGCTCTCGACCTGGACCTGGTGGACGCGGTGAACGTGGCGCTGGCTGCCGAGTACGAGACGGACGCCGTCCTGACCCGGGGCATCCGCGATTTCCGGACCGTCAGGCCGCTCGGAGGCAGGCGGACGCATTTCCGGATCCTGCCCGACGATCTCTGACTGAGCGGGATGATGCCCCGCCGCGCCACAATCGATGGACCACTCGCCCGAGCGACCGAGGAGCAGCGAGCGATGACCCATCTGGACGCGCGGCCACTGATGTTCGTCGTTTCCGGCCCCAGCGGCGCCGGCAAGGGGACGGCGCTGCGGTTCCTCACCGGCCAGTCCCTGCTCCAGCGGGTCCCCACCTACACCACCCGGCAGCCGCGCGTGCACGAGAAACCGGGGATGGACTACATCTTCGTGGGCGAGGACGAGTTCTTCCGGCTGCACCACGAGGGAACGATCTTCGAGTACACCCGGACGTACTCGGCCAGCTACTACGGCTCACCGCAGCGGCTGCTCGCCGACGACCAGGCCGAGCCGCTGCTCACCGAGCTCGACCCCGGCGGATTCGTACGGGTGCGGGCCGCGTCCCGGCGCCGGGTGATCGGCATCTTCGTGACCACCACGTCCGAGGACGAGCTCCGGCAGCGGCTGCACCGCCGCGGGCAGGGCGACGAGGCCAACCAGCGGCTGCGCATCCGCACCGATCAGCTCACCTGGGCCTGGGTGTACGACTACGTGCTCGTGAATGAGGACCGCGGACAGTTCCTGCGCGACCTGGAGACGGTGGTACGGAGCGAGATCCTCCGGTCGGACGGAGCACGCAGGATGCTGGAGCTCAAGGCCGAGTCGAACCCTACGCTCCGAGACATCGACTGAGCCGGCGCGGGCAAGGCGGACGACCCGTCCGACCTGCGCGTGATGACCAAATGCTTGACGTGGACCAGTCAGAGTTGTAGACAACAAGCCTCTTTGAGAGCGCTCTCAAAGAGATGTCGGCCTCCCCGTCATGCGCCCGATGCCGTACCCCCCACATCGCACCCCACCGTGCAGCGCGGGCGCACCCCCACCTGAGGAGAACCCCGTATGCACCTCGGACAGACACCGGAGCAGGAACGGATACCCGGCCAGGGAAGCGGCGGCGCCCACCGGTCACGGCGGTCACGGGCGCGGATCACGCTCGCCGCGCTGGCAGTCGGCGCGCTGGCTGCGGCAGGCCTGGGAGTCATCGCGGCGCCCGGCGGCGCGGCCACCCCGACGGCTGCCGCAAAAGCCGCCGTCACGAAGGCCGCTGCGGCGCAGAGCGAAGTACCGGCGCCGCCCGCCGGTTTCACCACCACCTGGAGCGACGATTTCAACGGCGCGTCGGGCACCGGGCTTGACACCGGCACCTGGAAGTACGACACCGGGCCGGGCAGCAGCTTCGGCACCGGCGAGATCGAGACGATGACCGACTCCACCGCGAACGTCTTCCACGACGGGAACGGCCACCTCGTCCTGCGCGCCAACCACAGCGGCAGCGACCCGGCAGCGGGCTGGACCTCCGGACGGGTCGAGACCCAGGCGGCCACCTTCGGCGCCCCGGCCGGCGGGGTGGTCGAGATGGTGTCGTCCATCCAGCAGCCCGACGTCAGCACCGCCAACGGCGCCGGATACTGGCCGGCCTTCTGGATGCTGGGCTCCACGCTGCGTACCGGCACCACCTGGCCGACCTCCGGCGAGGTGGACATCATGGAGGACATCAACGGCCGGAGTTCGGTCTTCGGCACCTTGCACTGCGGGACCAACCCGGGCGGCCCCTGCAACGAGAGCACCGGCATCGGCAGCGGCGAACAGGCCTGCGCCGGCTGCCAGAGCGGCTACCGCACGTACGCCGTGCAGATCGACCGCTCGGTCTCGCCGGAGCAGATCCGCTACTACCTCGACGGCAAGCAGTACTTCAGCATCGACTCCACGAAGGTCGACGCGGCGACCTGGTCGAGCGCCGTCGACCACCCGTTCTTCATCATCTACGACCTCGCCATGGGCGGCGGCTTCCCCAACGCGTTCGGCGGCGGCCCCAACGCGGCCACGGTGTCCGGCGGTCAGATGAACGTCGACTACGTCGCCGTCTACAACAAGGCGCCGTAACGAGGCACTCGGACAAGACACCGGACGACTGCCGGCGGAGGGGCCGTCCACCAGGACGCCCCTCCGCCGTGCATCAGCGTGCGGCAGCCGGTCAGGCGCCGGCCGGGAGCCGGCTGACGAGCTCGCGGCCGTCGGCCTTGAAGGCGGGCGGGAAGACCAACTTCAGGCCGTCCGTCTCACCGTGCACGGTGATGACCGTCTTCAGACCGAGACCGAGCAGGGCCTTGGTCAGCGGCGCCGCGGCGATCAGCCCACGCTCCAGCGACATCAGCGGCTTGCCCGGCTTGCCGCTCGTGGTGGCGCCATCGAGAAACAGCAACCGCCGGTCCGTCAGGGCCAGATACATCGGACGCGGCTGGACGGTGGCGATGACGGTGCCCGCGCTGAGCACCCCGACCAGTGCGCTGGTGAGCACCTGACGCTTCACCGACACGGTTCCGACCTTGGCCAGACCGGTGAACTCGATCTGCTCACCCGCGATCAGGAGCGTGGTGGCGGCGTCCAGGACTTGGCGTCTGCGACGGCTGTTCATGACGCCACGATCGCGACCGGCGCGTCCCACGCGTTGCGGTCGATGGTGAGCGTGCCCCCGGTGTGGGTGACCTTCTTGTTGACGGCGTACTGATGCCCGCGGCGGTGCCCGGTGTACAGCGTCGAGGCGTACGGGAAGCCCTTGGTGGTCGAGTAGACGTTGTCGTACCGGGCGTACCAGAGGATCTCCGGCAGGTCCGTCCGGGTCTTGGCGTTGGCGACGACCGCGGCGCTGGAGTTGCTGAAGCCGTAGAAGCCGGACCAGTAGCCCTTGGCCTTGACGGTCTTGTCGAAGGACCGGATGTAGGAGAGGACGGTGTTCACGCAGGAGGTGTTCTTCGGGTCGAAGTACTCCATGTCGAGATAGACCGGGCTGCCGGCCTTCATTCCGAGCGCCGACTCCTTCTTCACCGCGTCCGCGGCATCGGCGGCGGCCAGTGAGGTGGCGTTCGACGCGGTCATCTTCTCCGGGTTGTTGCTGGTCTGGCAGGGCGGCTGCGCGCCGACATACAGCGGGACCAGCTTCCAGCCGGTGGCGCTGACCGACTTCACCCAGGAGGCGGTGAGGTTCGGCTGGGCGCAGCCTCGGTTCTTCCCGCCGACGTACACGGCGGCCCCGCGGTACACCGACGTGGCGTACCAGCCCTTCATGGCGGTCAGCGACGGGGCGGTGCAGGTGTCGAAGGCGTGGCCGGTGAAGATCTTCGGCGCGGGCCGGGTGACCGTGGTCGCGGTGGCGGCCTCGGCGGCGAACGCGCCACCGACCAGAACGGCCAGGCCCGCCACGGACATTCCGATATAGCGCCGCTTTTTGGATATGCGGTGATTCGACACAGAGACCTCGACGGTTCTCGAAGAAGAAAAGAAAGGGGAGCCGAGCCGCGCGCATCGACAGCGGGCTCAGCGGCAGATCACAGTCTCACGCCGGACCCCTGGTGGAACCCCTGGTGAGGGTGATGCGCGAATACATTGCGGAAGTTTGGTGAATCCATTGCCGAACAACCGTCCGCACACGGGTGGTTGCCAGACGGGGGAGGGGCCGCACTCCTCGCGAGTGCGGCCCCCTTGCTCATACGGCTACCCGGTCACCGGTCAGGCGACGGGCCCGGTCTTGCGGCGGCGCACCACGAACAGCGCACCGGCACCGAGCACCACGGCGACGCCGCCCGCGATCCCGATGGTCGGCACCATGGACGACGAACCGGTCTCGGCGAGACTGCCCTCGACCGGCACGGTGGTGGAGGTGTCGGGCTTCTTGGTCGGGACCGGAGCCTCGCCGCCTTCCTGCGGCTTGGTGCCACTGGTGTCGGTACCGGCCGCGACGATCCGGAACTTGTACGCCACGTCGTCGGTGCCCACGCAGTCGTCGGCGCCGAGATAGACGCCCGCGCCGAGCGTGAAGCCGGCTCCGGCGGGGGCGGACGACGTGACGTTGATCCGCAGCGGGATGTTGACCTCGTAGTCCGGCTTCAGCTGGTCCGTCTCTCCGACGTAGCCGACCGCCTGGCCGTCCTCGCTGAGGTCCTCCCAGACGTTGGTCTGCGGGTTGAGGGCCTGCAGCGCGACCTTCTTGGACGCGAAGAGCTTGTCGCCGTTCTTGTCGGAGGACGCTCCGGCGAAGAAGGCGACGCCCTTCGCGACCGCGTCCGAGGAGTTGTACACGTTCAGCGTGAACTTGTGCCATCCGCTGCCTGCGGAGATCTTGCCCGGCAGACCCTTGATGGTGAGGTCGAGCTGCGCCTTCTCACACGCCTTGGGCGGCTCGCCGCCGCCGGGCGGCGTGCTCGCAGCGTCCGACGGGGTGCCGGACGGGGTGCCTGACGGGCTCCCGGACGACGTGTCCTTCCCGGAAGGAGTCGACGCCGACGTACTCGGCTTCCCGTCCTCGGACGGCGTGTCCTTGGACGGCGTGTCCTTGGACGGCGTGTCCTCGGAGGCCGTCTCCGGAGCCGTGGTGTCCACCGACTCGGAAGCGCTCGGGGAGCCACTCCCGCTCTCGGCCGGGGCCGACTGCGCAAGAGCAGGGTCGTCGGCGGCGAATGCGGCCGGAGCCGCCAGGAGAGCGGCCGGTGCGATGGCAGCCGTCGCGGCAGCGACAGCTATGGCATGGCGAAGCTTCATGCAGACCTCGTAATGATGCGGCGCACCAGACGATGCGCCGTGCCGACGATGAAGGGCCCCTCGTGGATGTGGCGGCACACGGGCGGGGCTGTTGGTTGCGCATGTGTGACCTGTGAAAGCTGTGAAAGGTTGCCACAACGTGACGCCGGACTCATGTGGCGTGCACCACAACCGCCATGGGCGGTCGCGTCGGCACCACCTTGACAGCGGCGCGCGTCGGCACCGCCGTGGTCACCGTGCTCTCCAGCAACGGCACCGACAACGGCGCAGCCGAAGGGACGAAGCTGACCGCTCGGATAGTCTCCGCGCTCAACGGCAAGGCCTGAGCCGACCCCCAGGGCCCCGTGTGTGTGCGAGGCCCTGCGGGTACGCCGACCCGCGCCTCAACCCCGCCGCATCTCGCGGTTCCGCAGCAGCGCCCGGCGCAGTTCCACCGGGAGCGGGTGGTGCGGGCCGTACAGGCGTTCCGTGTCGTAGAGCAGTTCCTCGAGCTGGCGGTGCGCCTCCGCGTGGTCGCCCAGGGCGAGCAGCAGGTGTCCGATGCGGTGGCGGATCTCGAAGGAGCGGGCCGGGTCGTTGCCGGTCGCGTACTGGTTCTTGTAGTACGGCAGCATCGCGCGGTACTCCGACAGGGCGGCGGCCGCTTCGCCCAGCTGCTCGAGGCACTGCGCGGCGTCGAAGCGGAACTGCAGCGCCTGTTCGTCCGCGGTGCCCGACTCCGATGTGCGGATGTCGGTCAGTTTGCGCAGTTCGGGCAGGGCCCGGCGGTACTGGCCGTCGTCCATCAGGGTGGCCGCGTACTGCTTGCGCAGGATGCGGACCACGGGTGACCGCTCGCCGTGCTGCTCGGCCGCCGCCGGCAGGATGCCGCCGAGGATGTCGACGGCCTGGGTGATCCGGCCCTCCCCGAGCAGCTTCTTGACCTCGTCGACTGCGGCCGCCACATCCGGTTTGGCCGCCACCGGGGCCGGTAGCGCGGCGGGCGGGGTGGTGACGCGGTCGGGCCACGGTGCCTGTGGGCGCAGAAACGGGCGGGTCGGGTCGAGCGGGCCGGACGGCTGTCCGGATCCCCGGGCGGGCAGCAGCGGTATGAGGTGTTCGTACACCTCCTGGGCGCTCGCCGGCCGGTGCTGCGGGTCCTTGGCCAGCAGGCGCAGTACGAGGTTCTCCAGCTGCGGGGGGACCTCGGGCCGGGCCCGGCGGACCGGCAGCGGCGGCTCGTACAAGTGGCGGTGCAGCACACCGAGCGCGGTCGATCCGGCGAACGGCACGTCCCCGCTGAGCAGTTCGTGCAGCACCACGCCGAGGGCGTAGAGGTCGGTGTACGGGCCGACCGCGCCGCCCATCGCCTGCTCGGGTGCCATGTATGCCGGGGAACCGATGGGCGTACCGGTGTGGGTGAGGCGGGTGGTGTCGGTCTCGGTGTCGAGTACCGAGGCGACCCCCAGGTCGAGCACGGTGACCGTACCGTCCGGACGCACCATCACGTTGCGCGGCTTGAGGTCACGGTGCACGATCGGCACCGCATGCACGGCGGACAGCACCGCGCACAGCTGGGCGGCGACGGACACCGCCCACGGCCAGGGGTACGGGGTGTGCTCGGCCAGGTGGTCGGCGAGGTCGGCGCCCTCGACGTGCTGCATGACGAGGTAGAGGTCCTCGTGGTCGCTGCCCGCGTCGTGCACGGTGACCAGGCCGGGGTGGTCGACCTGCGCGGTGACCCGGCACTCCCGCACGAAGCGGCGGCGCAACTCTTCGGCGTCGGCCGAGCCCGCGACCCGGTCGGGCCGCAGCAGCTTCACCGCGACCCGGCGGTCCAGTCGCTTGTCGTACGCCGTCCAGACCTGGCCCATGCCGCCCTGGCCGAGAATCGCAGCGAGCTCATAGCGCTCGGCGACGACGCGTCCACCGGTCAACGGCTCTCCCCCCGGCGTCCGTCGGTGTCCTTGCGCAGCAGGTCACTGAGCTCGTCGAGCTCGGCACGGACCTGATCGATGCGATGCGCCGGCCGGTCCGCCGGAAGGGACGGCTGCGGTTGCGGCTGCGGTTGTTGCGGTTGCGGTTGCGGTTGCGGCTGGGCGTACGGAGCCTGGTGCGGAAACGGGGGCTGTGGCGCCTGCGGCCGCTGCCTCTGCGGGTGCGCCTGCGCGCCGGGGACCGGGGTCGGGGCCTGCGGCGGGTAGCCGTAATTGACCTGCGGCTGCGTCGGCGCGCTGTACCCCGGCCGCGACGCGAAGTACGACGGGGCCGCCGAACGCTGCCGCTCCAGGTCCCGTATGTCGAAGATGACGAAGTGGACGGCGCTGCCTGCCCCGAGCAGCAGGACACAGGCCAGGGCCACATCGGTCCCGTGGTTCGATTCGGGCAGCGAACCGACCACCGCGAAAGCGCTGATGGACACCGGCAGACTCAGCCAGGCCGCCGTCCAGTCGTACCAGCGCCCCCGCATCATCGCGATCCGGAACAGCGGGAGACAGGAGAGCAAGCCACAGGTCAGAAAGGCAGCGACGGCGAAGACCACGCGCAGAGCGATCCTGCTGCCCGCGCTCGACGAAGGCGGCGAGGGCGGCGCGGGGCTGGGGCCGAACATGGCTGCTCCTGGGACCTGGTGGGACGTGGATTCGAGCGTATACACCGACACCGACAACCGGTCATCGGTTGTACGGAACCGTTGTCCGACTGATCACATCAACTCACACCGCCGGGCCCGGGAGCCCGCCGGGTCACTGCATACTGGTGAGCTCATGGGCGCAGCCACGACATGAGCGCCGGCTCCCGACATCTCACCCCTGGACCGCCGTGATACCTCCTCGTGCCACCCGCCGCACCCACCCACTCATACCGGTCGCTGTCCTGCTGATGGGCGCACTCGCGCTGGCCGGCTGCAAGGCCGGTACCGGGCCTGCGGACTCGCACCCCGGGGGGCCCGCCTCCGCGACCACGGGAGCCGCGCTGACGGGGACCGCGCTGCGGGCCGTCGAAGGTCTCCCCGTGAAGGGGCGGGCGCCCAAGACCGGCTACGAACGGGACAAGTTCGGCTCCGCCTGGGCCGATACCGATCACAACGGCTGCGGCACCAGGGACGACATCCTGGCCCGTCAACTCCGGTCGGCCACCCGGGCGTCGGACGGCTGCAAGGTACTGAGCGGAACGCTCGACCCGGACCCCTACACCGGCACCCGCGTCCGTTACGTACGGGGGCACAGCAAGGTCGACATAGACCACCTCGTCGCCCTGTCCGACGCCTGGCAGAAGGGCGCGCAGCAGTGGGACGACGGAAAGCGGCGTGCTTTCGCCAACGACCTTATGTTGGCGGCATAGATGTCTCACGGTGATGTGTCTCAGGGGAGGAGTGGTCGTGTGACCAAGCGGTGTCTCACGAGCGGCGTGATGCATGCCGGCGCTGTACTGGTTGTCGGGACGGTCCTGGCGGGCTGTACAGGAGGTGAACTCTCCGGCGAGAGCGCTTCATCAGGTGGCGGCACGTCCGCCAGGTACGGGACGAGCCCCCTGGCCGATCCTGACGGAACCAAGCCGGGACTGGCCCCGATCTCGGCAGAGAAGGACGAGGCGACAGCACGGGCGCTGATCTCCAAGGTGACGACCAAGGGGAGAGGGCCGAAGACGGGATACGACCGGGACGAGTTCGGCTACGCGTGGATGGACACAGCGGACGGGGTGCCGCTGGCGCGAAACGGCTGTGACACACGAAACGATCTGCTGAAACTCCACGGTCGGAACGTCGAGTTCCGTACGGGTTCCGACTGCATTGTCGTGTCGATGGACCTGTACGACCCGTACACCGGCAAGGACATCGCCTGGAAGAAGGCCAAGGCCACCGAGGTGCAGATAGACCACGTGGTGCCGTTGTCGTACGCCTGGCAGATGGGCGCCGCGCGCTGGAGCAAGGAGAAGCGGCGGCAGTTGGCCAACGACGTGCTGAACCTCTTGCCGGTCTCGGGCTCCACGAACTCCTCCAAGCGGGACTCCGGTCCGGCATCCTGGCTGCCGCCGAACAAGGCGATCCGCTGCTCGTACGCGGTACGGTTCGCGCAAGTGGCAGCCAAGTACGAACTGCCCGTGACGTCGGCGGACAAGACCATGATGCTGCAGCAGTGCAGCGCTTGAGGTTCCAGAGGTTCGGCAGCTCTGCAGGCCGCTGCTGTCAGGCTTGGGCACCCTCGTTCTCGTCTCTGCAGGCATCCTTTGGACCGCACCACCAGGAGAAACCAGTGTCGTACCCGCAACCGCTCACCGCTGAGGAGAAACTCGCCGACGCGAAGAAGCAGCTGAGCCTCCCGCGTATCGTGGTGATCTGCGGTTCCACCCGCTTCATGACCGAGATGACCGAGGCCGATCTGCGGGAGACCAAAGCCGGAAAGATTGTCGTCAAGCCGGGCTGTGACATGAAGTCGCCGCACGAACTTTGGTCCGATCCTGTCGAGGCCGAGGCGCTGAAGGTTCGACTCGACGACCTGCACCGGGCGAAGATCCGGCTCGCTGATGAGGTGCTCGTAGTCGGCGACTACATCGGAGACAGCACCCGAGCCGAAATCGCCTACGCCCGGTCGCTGGGCAAGCCCGTACGGTTCACGCACCCCGAAGTCGACCCCGACGCCTGACCGCCCACCCCGGGCTGGATGCGTGGCAGCGCTACCTTCAGCAGCCGGAGAGCGCGACAGGACGGCGTGAGTGAGTCAGGGCTGCACTGGTGATGAGCCCGTGGCCGTCCTGGCACCTTTGAGCTGCTTGACCACCCCTCCCTGCTTCCCGGCAAGCTGAGCGTGAAGGCGACGGGCGTCCGATTCCAACTCGGCGTTCCTCAGGGCGAGGATCTGGATCTGGTTCGCGTACGCCGCGACGGTGGCACGCAACTCCCGGATCTCGGCGCCCTTCTCCCGGCGGAGTTCCCGCTCGGACTGTTTCAGGCGCGCGACTTCCTGCCTTAGCTCGTCGGACTCAGGACGCCTGGCCTCAGGCGAGCTGAGAATCCCCTTGATGACTGCCGCGACGGGAGAGCGGTAGTACGAGGCTCGGGAGACGCCTGCCTCGGCGGCGATGTTCACTGCTGAGGTGCGCCCGTCGGTGATCTCGGGGCGGCCGAGCATGAGCTGCTCGAAGGCGCGCGTGATCCGCTGGTCGATGTCGGTCAGGCCGGAGTTCTCCCGGGCCAGGCGGGCGAAGGCGGTGCGGACGGCTTGAAGGGTCTCGTCCATGGAGCCGGTCATCGTCAGGAGTCCTCGTGGTCGATCTCGGCAATCAGGCGGGTGAGCGTGGACAGGTGTTCGGCGATGGCGAGCTGCTGGAGTCGCGGGAGGTCGGCGGCCTCGCCGAATTCGGCCCGGGCCATGTCGTGTGCTCGTTCCAGGCAGGGCAGGTGGACGGCGGAGCGGCGGGAGTTAGGGCAGTTCATGCACATGTCGAGCATGGGGACGGGGCGTCCCAGTGGCTTGGCCCGCTTGCGGCACACGGCCGTCTCCGCCTGGTAGAAGCAGTCGTTCAGCACGCCGGGATGCAGGGTCTTCGTCAGGTGGTGCAGCAGCGTTCTCAGCCGGGAGGGGCTGGCCACCACGCCCGGCAGGTCGCCGAGTTCGCTGCGGATGCGGTCGAACTCGACCTCGATGCGCCGGGCGGCACCGCCCGCTGAGGGGCCGCCGTCGTTCCAATCGTGGTAGAGGTCCTCGACGTAATCGAGCTTGGCCACGGCCTCCTCGGCCGCGACCTCGTCGGCGAAACCGGAGGCGGACGTTCCCGCGTAGCCCTCGAACATGGTGATCGCGGCGTGCTTGTACTGGCGGGCGCCCGCAACCACGCCGAAGGGCTGGTGGGCGATGTGCCAGGCGAGGGTCCGGCGGAACTGCCGGGTGTCGAAGGCCCATGGAAGAGCTGTGGACTCTGCTACTGCTGCCTCTTCCGCTGTGTCGTTCGGAACCGCGGCGTCGGTGATCGGGCCGGTATCGGGCGGTGGGGTTGCTGTGATCGTGGGTACGTAGAGCCCCTCCGGTGTGCTGAACAGCTCGTTGAGATGGTCCCGGAAAGCCCGGATGCGGCGTGGCATGTTGCTGAGCAGCACGTACCCGTTGCGCCCACCGCCGTCGTAGCCGAAGAGGTGGCCGGGGTCGTCGTTGATCTCGCGGAGTACGGCGACGGCCCGGTGGACGACATCCAGCACGACCCATTCGGCTTCCTCCCCGCTCAGGTCGCGCCCCTTGCCCTTGTAGACCCGACCCCGGAGTTTGTACCGGGTCCGTCCGTCGGCTCCGCGCTCGGTGATGGCGCAGTCCCGGCCCAGCTCACGCACCTCCACGTCCCGCATCCCCGACAAGTAGGCGATGACGATCCAGCAGGCCGTTCGCAAGAGGGACAGCTCGTTGGCCAGGGTGAAGGGGCTGAGCCTCGGCCGCCAGGGGCCGGCCGAGCCGGACCATGGCGACATCGGTGTGTCGAGCCCGCCCTCCTCGTAGCCGATCTCCTTCCCGGCCTCGACCACGAGCGCAAGCACTTGTGACGTCTTGGCGACACCGGCGAGGAGGGAGACGAGGCTGTGGTTGGGCACCTGTGGCACGCCGTCGACGACGACGGCGCCGGGCACGGTGTGGGCCGTCCCGAGCGGTACTGCGGGGATGCCCCGCCCGGCCTCGCGCCGTTCGGCGATGAAGGACAGCACACGTTCCCGCGCCCGGCCCTGGGCCAGACAGCGGCTGTCGCGTGCTGTTTCGAGCGCGTCGATCTCTTTCTGGGCGGCGAGGATGTCCCCGCTCGCCGTCTCCACGTAGAAGATTGCCGCTCGCAGCAGGGGAGCGAGGACCTCCTCAGGGATGCGGGGCGTGGTGTTCTCGCCCTTTACGCGCTGGAGTCCGACGACACCGTAGGCGCTCCGGCCGTTCCACGGCAGGACGCCCAGCCTGGCCTCGGACAGGAACGGTCCGTGGGCCGACAAGTGCTTCAGGAAGGTCACGTTTCGAACCGCGGTGTGCGGGCTGCTCTGCCACCTCTTCAGCGCGGCGTCCAGGTGGGTGTGTTCCACGTCGGGCATTCGTGCGGCGCCCACGGCCTGCAGATCCTCCATGACGACGATGAACGTGCGCAGCTCGGTGGCTGCCGTCGTCGCCTTGAGCGGCCCCAGGCCCAGCGAACCCCTGTTCAGGCGGGAGGCGATGTACTCCTTCGCCGCGCGTCGCGTCACAGGGTCGACGATCTGCGTGAAGTCGAGCCGCCACGTCCGCCAAGTGCGGGGGAGCACGCACCGTAGGTCCCAGATGTCCTCGGCCAGGCGCGGGCCACGGCCCGGCAGCCCGACCGTGAGGCGCTTGGGGAGCACGAACTCCGCGGAGCCCTCGGACGGTGTCAGGTCCTGCTGCCCCGACCTGGGGTGGGGTACGGCAGTCACGAGATGACCTCCAGAAAGGACGAAGGCAGGAGCAGGCGATCACCATCGGCCTCGGCGATGGCCTGGGCCGTGGCGAGCTGTCGCGTACTGAAGCGGGCACGGACACCATGGACGATGCGATCCCATGCGAGACCGAACCGTGCATCCCACTCGGCGGTGGGGTACTCCTCGCGCTGCCGCTCCAGGAAGTCCAGGAAGGACAGTAGACTCGGCAGGTGACGGCCGGTGAACACCGCGTTCGGGCACTCCAGACAGCCCCAGGCCGGTACCGGGCAGGCGGCTCCCGGCTTGCGGGCGAACGGGGAGGCAAAGAAGTCGCGGCAGGAGGCAAGCCACACGTCCTGCTCACCGGAGAGTGCCGACTCGATCTCCTGCGCGCTCAGCGCGGCCTCACCGTCGTCGAGTCGACCGCCGACGTCCGAGAGCACCACCGGCGGGGCCAGAGCCGCGCCGAGCGCCTGTTCAAGACCTGCCTCCACCGCCTGCTCGTGCGTCTCCTTGTGGGCATCGATATCGGCGTAGTGCTTCGCCGCGACCGGCCGGGTGTGACCGGATGCGAAGTCCTCCAGCACCCCGCCGGCCCTCAGGTACTGCCGGGACTTGACGGTCTTGCGTACTCGGCGCAGGTCAAGGGCGACGGGTTCGCCGTTGCTGTCGGTGAGGCGGTCGAGCCCCCGCCTGGACATCCACTCCCGCGTCGCGCCCGACCATGGGGTCAGCCCGCCAAAGGGTGCGCGTGCTTGTCCGTGGCTGCTGACGTCGCACCAGAGCGCGTCGGTGCCGACCAGGTCACGTGTCCTCTTCGTGAGACGCAAGGCCAGCCGGATCACGCCGCCGGGAAAGTGCAGCGAGCCACCGTCGGAGACCCTGATCGTCTTGTGCGTGGAGCCCGGGGCACGCTTCTTGACGTAGGCGACGCTGACGAAGCCGCGTGCCGGGCTGACCAGACAGTCTGAGCGCAACTGCCGGAGGCTCTCGGGTTCCATACCCGTCTGGCAGGCCAGCAGGAGGAGGAAGGGCACCAGGTCCCGCGCAGTGAGGTGGAGACGGCCGTTGATCTCCGGTCTGCCGCCCAAGGGTCGCAGGATCTTGTACGAGATGTCGTCGGCGGTCAACGGCCCGTGGTGGGCGATGTACCAGAGGACGTTCTCCACTCGGTCCCAGCCGTGCTGACGTGGGTCACGGCCGGTGGCTGCCAGCTTCTCGCCCTCCAGGATCCGGTCGCGGATGCGGGCGATGTCGTCCCGGGCGGCACTCTCCAGCGCGTCCAGCACCGGGAACGGATACGCGTCGAGCGGTTTCGTCGCCCGGTGGGCTGAGGCCGATGTGAATCCCAGCCGTGCATGAAAGGTGGCGTCGAAGGCGTCGGGGTGCGCCTCGTGCACCAGCTTCAGCAGCCGCACGAGGTACGTCATGGTGAGGTACGGCTCCTTGCTCCGCTCCCCGTACTGGATGATCAGCTTCTGCTCGAACGCGTCCAGGAGGTCGGGGGCCAGGTCACCGAGGTGCAGATCAGCGGCGGCCGCAGGCAATGCCGCGGCGGTGAACTCGACGAACTCACGGATGCGCCTGACGACGTAGCGGACGCCGTTGCGGTCACGCATGGTGCCGGGGCTGCTGATGACGTCGGCGAGGGCACCGGCCAGGGCGCGGGTGAGACGCGGACATGGAAGCTCCGACAGATCGATGTGCTCGGGAGTTCCGTCCAGATCCACGGCGAAGACCACGGGGCCGATCGACGGTACGGGATCCGCCGGGGCAGGGGCGTTGACCGCGGCGGGGAAGCGGACGCGGCGCGGGCTCACTGGTACTCCTCCGTCTCCGTGCGTACCTGCTCGAAGGCTGCGGCCTGTTCGTCCCAGTCGTCGAGAGCCGCAAGAACGATCTCCTGGGCCTCGTCCAGCACGTCCAGGTAGGTGTAGACCGTCGCCTCGTGACGGTGGCCCAACAGCAGCTGGAGCCTGCGCAGAGGGTTGCCGATGAGCAGGCGTTTCACCTCGGCGTGCGTGAACCGTCGGTCCTCCTGCATGCCCAGCGCCCGGACCGTCTGCCGCAGCAGGAGGCCGAGCATGTGGACGGCGAAGGAGTGCCGCAGGGTGTGCGGGTGGACATCGAAGTCAAGGCCGAGGGCTGAGCACCGCTCGTTCGCCCGCCGGAACACCGACTGCCAGGTGCTGGCGCGGAGCGGCAGCCCGTTCTCCCCCAGCCACAGCCACAGGGGTCCGCTGGCACGGCCATTACCGTCGAGCTGCAGGAGCCGTGCCCGGTCCATCGTGCCGATCCGCGAATACGACCAGCTGGTGCCGGACTCGAGCGCCAGGGCGTGCCGGTTCGCCCGGCGCACCGGAAGCCGATCCGCGCACGCCTCGTACACCCCCTCGACGCGCCGCCGTTGCACGAGCTCGTCCCGCTCGATACCGACGTAGTGGTGCAGGTCGCGGGCGACCCGGGGGCGGACATACACCGTCCGTGCCCTATTGCGCTTAGCCACGGCGGCCGAGACAGTGATGTCGCCGAGCACACGTCTTCCGGTGACCGGCGGCAGTTCCGCCGTCAGCAGGCTCGTGGCTTCACCCAGGCGCATGCCGGTACAGATCAGCAAGTCTGCGAAGAGGGCGTTGCGTTCGCCGTTCCGTCCCCGCCAGGCGGGATCGGGGGAGCCGTCCGGCAGCAGCCCCCGCAGGCCGATGTCCCGCCAGAGCATGAAGTCTTCGTGCGACAGGAACCTGATCGGCTGCCGGGGCACCTCGGGCTCGGCGGCGGCGTTGACCCGAACCCGCTTCGGTCCCTGCGGCGATACCACGGTCTTGTCGACGTACCGGAACGGCTCGGCAGGTAGCAGTTCCTCGTACAGCGACCACTGCACCCACTTGTCGAGCGCCGCGATTGCCCGGTTCCAGGTCGCCACCGACACCTTGCCCTGACCGCCACCGTGCAGCCGTACGGCTTTGTAGGCGCGCAGGTCGGCGCCGTCCGAGTTCCAGATGGATTTGCCGCTCCGGGACTCGTGGAGGAAGCGGCAGTAGAGCATGACGTCGGTGCTGTAGGCGATGCGGCTGTTCTCCGATCGCACGCCCCAGTTCTCCAGATCGCGGAGGAACCGGTTGAGGTGGAGGTCGTAAGTGCCGTCGGGGCCGAGGATGAAAGGTCTTTGGTCATCGGCCCCGGCTCGGCGGAGCACGGTGCTCGCGTCGAAGGGAGGTTCATCCTTCGGGGAAGGGTTGAGCACCGTCCTATGGAGGAGAACCGTCGATTCCACGTCGGTACCAGCATCGTCGGAGTCCGTCGCGTGCAAGTCGCCCTCCCCCTGTGAGACATGTCGTACGCACAGATAACGGGGCGACTGGTGAGACAGTTACGGGTGCCGACATAAACGACCCGCTCAATCTGGTCGCCGCCGATTCCTCCGCGAACCGCCAGAAGGGGGACGGCGACGCGGCGACCTGGCTGCCCGCCAACAAGTCCTACCGCTGCACCTATGTGGCGGGCCAGACGGCGGTCAAGAAGAAGTACGGGGTGTGGGTGACGCAGGCCGAGAAGGACGCGATGGAGCGGGTGCTGCAGGGCTGCCCGGACCTGAAGCTGCCGTCGGGCGGCAACCCCACCGAGGCGCCGGCCACATCCACCGGCTGACGTGATCGCGCCGGTACGGGCGACACCGGCGGCCCGCGCGTAGGGTGAAGCGCATGGCCCCGCCGCTGCCCGGCCCGCTGGCCGCCCTGGCTCCGCTGCTGGACGACTACGGCTATCTGGCCGTCGGTGTGGTGATCTGCATCGAGGACTTCGGCGTCCCGGTACCCGGCGAGACGATCCTGATCGCCGCCGCCGTGTACGCCGGAGCCGGGCAGCTGAACATCATCCTGGTCGCCGTGATCGCGGTGCTGGCAGCCGTCCTCGGCGACAACATCGGCTACCTGATCGGCCGTACCGGCGGCCGTGCCTTCGTGCACCGCTGGGGCCGCTACGTCTTCCTCACCCCCGCCCGGTTCCAGAAGGCCGAGGACTTCTTCACCCGGCATGGCGGCAAGATCGTCACCGTCGCGCGGTTCATCGAGGGACTGCGCCAGGCCAACGGCATCATCGCCGGAACCAGTGGCATGCCCTGGCGGCGCTTCCTCGTCTTCAACACGCTGGGCGCGGTGCTGTGGGTCGGGCTGTGGGCGAGCCTCGGCTATCTGACCGGCACACACATCGGGACCATCTACGAGCAGATCAGCCGCTACACGATCTGGGTCGTCGTCGCGGTCGCCGTGGCCCTGGCCGTGTTCGTCGCCCGCCGTCTGCTGAAGCGCCGCAGGAACCGGGAGCAGTGACCGGACACCCGACCGGCCCTCAGGACCGCCGGTCGGGACAGCAGGCCCGGACAGCAGGTCAGGAGCCCAGGATGCTTGCCAGGAACTCCCCTGTCCACGACAGCAGTTCGCGCCCCACCACCGGCTTGCCGCCGATCCGGCCGGCCGTCGGGCGCGGCACCAGGATCTGGTGGGCCGACGCCTTGATGACCGTACGCGGGTAGAGACGCTTGAGGCGCAGCTCCTGCGACTCCCGCAACTCCACCGGAGCGAAACGGATGTTGGAGCCCTGCAGGACGATCTCGCCGACCCCGCAGGCCCGCGCCAGCATCCGCAGGCCGGCCACCAGGAGCAGGTTCTCGACCTGCTCGGGAAGCTTGCCGTAGCGGTCGGTCAGCTCCTCGCGTACCGCCTTGATGTCCGCCTCCGAGTTGGCGGAGGCGATCGACCGGTAGGCCTGCAGGCGCAGCCGCTCGCCGGGGGCGTACTCGTGCGGGACGTGCGCGTCGACCGGCAGCTCGATCTTGACCTCCAGCGGCGGCTCCTCCTCCGCGCCGCCGTCGACCGCGGTGCGGTAGTCCGCCACCGCCTCGCCGACCATCCGGATGTAGAGGTCGAAACCGACCCCCGCGATATGGCCGGACTGCTCGCCCCCGAGCATGTTGCCCGCGCCGCGGATCTCCAGGTCCTTCATCGCCACATACATGCCGGCGCCCATCTCGGTGTGCTGGGCGATCGTTGCGAGCCGCTCGTGCGCGGTCTCCGTCAGCGGCTTCTCCGGCGGGTACAGGAAGTACGCGTACCCCCGGTCACGGCCGCGGCCCACCCGGCCGCGCAGCTGATGGAGCTGGGAGAGGCCGAAGTTGTCGCCGCGCTCCACGATCAGCGTGTTCGCGTTGGAGATGTCGATACCGGACTCGACGATCGTCGTGGAGACCAGCACATCGAACCGCTTCTCCCAGAAGTCCACCACCACCTGCTCCAGCGCGCTCTCCCCCATCTGCCCGTGCGCCGTCCGGATCCGCGCCTCCGGCACGATCTCGCGCAGCCGGGCGGCCGCCCGGTCGATCGAGTCGACCCGGTTGTGGATGTAGAAGACCTGGCCCTCGCGCAGCAGTTCACGCCGGACGGCGGCCCCGATCTGCTTCTCCTCGTACGGGCCGACGAAGGTCAGCACCGGGTGGCGCTCCTCGGGGGGCGTGGTGATCGTCGACATCTCGCGGATGCCGGTCACCGCCATCTCCAGGGTCCGGGGGATCGGCGTCGCCGACATCGTCAGCACGTCGACGTTGGCGCGGAGCTTCTTCAGCTGCTCCTTGTGCTCCACACCGAAACGCTGCTCCTCGTCGACGATGACCAGGCCGAGGTCCTTGAACCTGGTCTCCGAGGAGAACAGCCGGTGGGTGCCGATGACCAGGTCGACCGAGCCGTCCCGGAGTCCTTCCAGGGTGGCCTTCGCCTCGGTGTCGGTCTGGAAACGGCTCAGCGCCCGCACGACCACCGGGAACTGCGCGTACCGCTCGGTGAAGGTACCGAAGTGCTGCTGGACCAGCAGCGTGGTGGGGACCAGCACCGCCACCTGCTTGCCGTCCTGGACCGCCTTGAACGCGGCGCGCACCGCGATCTCGGTCTTGCCGTAGCCGACGTCGCCGCAGATCAGCCGGTCCATCGGGACCGTCTTCTCCATGTCCTCCTTGACCTCGGCGATGGTGGACAGCTGGTCGGGGGTCTCCACGTAGGGGAAGGCGTCCTCCAGCTCCCGCTGCCACGGGGTGTCCGTGGCGAAGGCGTGGCCGGGCGCCGCCATCCGCGCCGAGTACAGCTTGATCAGGTCCCCGGCGATCTCCTTGACGGCCTTCTTGGCCCGTGCCTTGGTCTTCGTCCAGTCGGCGCCGCCGAGCCGGTGCAGGGTGGGCGCCTCACCGCCGACGTACTTGGTGACCTGCTCCAGCTGGTCGGTGGGGATGTAGAGCCGGTCACCGGGCTGGCCGCGCTTGGCGGGGGCATATTCGACGAGCAGGTACTCGCGGGTCGCGCCCTGCACCGTGCGCTGCACCATCTCGATGTAGCGGCCCACGCCGTGCTGCTCGTGAACGATGAAGTCGCCGGTCTCCAGCGTCAGCGGGTCGATGGTCTTCCGGCGGCGGACCGGCATCCGGCCCAGGTCCTTCGACGCGGTGCGCTGACCGGTGAGGTCGGTCTCGGACAGCACGGCCAGTTTGATCGCCGGGTCGATGAACCCGTAGTCGAGCGACCCGCAGGACACGTGCACGACCGACGGGACGAGCTCGCCGAGGTCCTGGTCGAGGCGGGCGGCGATGCCCTCGCCGCCGAGCACCTCGACGGTACGGCCGGCCGGGCCGTGGCCCTCCGTGATGTACACCGTGCGCCAGCCGTCGGCGAGCCAGCCCTTGGTGTCGGCGAGGGCGCGCGCGGTGTCGCCGCGGTAGGACTCGGGGGCGTGCATGCCCAGTTTGAGGGTGTCTCCGTCGAGTTCTTCGTCGGCGGCGAACGGGCTCACCGACCACCACATCATGCCGAGCTCACTGGCCCGGTCGCGGACGTCCGCCATCCCCCGCAGCGATGCGGCGCCCACGTCGATGGGTGCCTCGCCGCCACCGGCGGTGGCCGCCCAGGACGCCTCCAGGAACTCCTGCGAGGTGGCCACCAGGTCGGCCGCCCTGCTGCGTACCCGCTCCGGGTCGCACACCACGGTCATCGCACCCGCGGGCAGCACGTCGAGCAGCAGTTCCATATCGTCGACGAGTACCGGAGCCAGTGACTCCATGCCCTCCACCGCGATCCCCTCGGCGATCTTGTTCAGCAGCTCGCCGAGCTCGGGATGGGCCACCGCCAGGGCGGCGGCCTTCTCCCGCACCTCACCGGTCAGCAGCAGCTCACGGCAGGGCGGCGCCCACAGACCGTGCTCGGCGACCTCCAGGGAACGCTGGTCGGCGACCTTGAAGTAGCGGATCTCCTCGACCTCGTCACCCCAGAACTCCAGCCGCAGCGGATGTTCCTCGGTGGGCGGGAACACATCGAGGATGCCGCCGCGGACGGCGAACTCGCCCCGCTTCTCGACCAGCTCGACCCGGGCGTACGCGGCCGCCGCGAGCGCCTCGGTCACCTCACTCAGGTCCGCCGACCGCCCCGAGCGCAGTGACACCGGTTCCAGGTCGCCGAGCCCCTTGACCTGCGGCTGCAGCACCGACCTGATCGGTGCGACGACCACGCTGACCGGCCCCGCCGACGGGTCGTCCGCCTGCGGGTGCGCAAGCCTGCGCAGCACCGCGATCCGCCGGCCCACCGTGTCCGAGCGCGGGGAGAGCCGCTCGTGCGGCAGCGTCTCCCAGGACGGATACTCCACCACCGCGTCCTCGTGGCCCGCCGGCATCAGCGAGCGCAGCGCCGCCGCCAGGTCCTCCGCCTCCCGCCCGGTGGCGGTCACCGCGAGCACGGTCCGCCGGGTCTCCCGTGCCAGCGCCGCGATGGCGAAGGGCCGCGCGGCGGGCGGACCGACCAGGTCGACATGGCTACGGTGCCCGTCGGTGGCGGCCTTCACCGCTTCGGCGAGCGCGGGGTCCGACAGAGTGGCATCGAGCAGACCGTGCAGGCTCATGAAGAACGCTTTCCGTCCGGGGGCAACGCGGGGGGCAACGCGAAGGGCCCGACACGTGTCACGGGCCGGGGCTCTCCAGCGTACGACGTGCCGAGCACCGGCCGCCGCTCGGAGCCGCTCATCGCTGACGCCCCGCCCCGGCCGGGCCGGACATGATCCGGCCCCGGCAAGCGCACCTGGCGCTCACCGGGGCCGCACCCCCGTCCCCGTTCCCCCGGCTTCGCTAGTCGCTGGCGATCGCGTTCAGTACGTTCATCCGGCCCGCCCGGAAGGCCGGGATCAGCGCGGCGAACAGTCCCACGAAGGCCGAGGCGACGAAGACCCCGATGATCGTCGGCCACGGGATGTCCAGCACCCGCATGCCCTCCAGGGCGAGCAGCTGGTGCGCGGTGGCGCCCCAGCCCATTCCGAGGCCCAGGCCGAGCAGCGCACCGAAGAGCGCGATGACCACCGACTCCAGCCGGATCATCCGGCGCAGCTGACGGCGGGAGAGGCCGATCGCCCGCATCAGGCCGATCTCCCTGGTCCGCTCCACCACCGACAGGGCCAGGGTGTTCACCACACCCAGCACCGCGACGATGATCGCCAGCGCCAGCAGACCGTAGACGATGTTGAGCAGCTGACCGATCTGGTCCTTCAGGTTCTGCTTGAAGTCCGTCTGGTCCCGCACCTGGTACTGCGGGTAGGCGGCCATGGCGTGCTTGAGCGAGGCGTACGCCTGCTTCTCCTGGCCGTCCTTGGCTCCCGCGAACATGATCTGGTTCAGCGGCATCTTCGCGGCCGGCACGTACCGCTCGGCCGTCGAGATGTTCATGTACATGGCGCCCTGGTCGACCACGGTGTCGTCCGAGGTGATCGCCGCGACCGTCAGACGCGCCGTGCGCCCGTCCTGGAAGTCCACACTCAGCCGGTCACCGACCTTGACGTGCTTGGCCTTGGCGTAGCCGTCGCCGACCGACATCGAGTTCTTGGCGTACGCACCCGTCAGATCGCCCGAGACCGTCTTGCGCTGCAGGTCCTTCTGGTACGACGGGTCGGCGGCGGTGACCGTGGTGGTCTCCTTGACGCCGTTCGGCGCCGTGAGCGTCGCGTCGATCACCTTGTACTGGGTGACGTGGTCCAGGCCCGGCACCGACGCCATCGCCTTCGCCGCCGCCGGCACGATCGGGCCGCCGGCGTCGCTCTGCACCAGGAAATCGGCGCCCACCGACTTGTCCAGCTCGTCGGTCGCCGAAGCGACCATCGACGAGCCGACCACCGACAGACAGGCCACCAGCGCCAGTCCGATCATCAGCGCGGCACCCGTAGCCCCGGTACGCCGCGGGTTACGCAGCGCGTTGCGCTCCGCGAGCCGCCCGACCGGGCCGAACAACCGCAGCACCACCGCACTGATCGCCCGGACCACCACACCCGCCAGCAGCGGGCCGATCACCACGAAACCGATCAGCGTGAGCACCACGCCCAGACCCAGCCAGAGCGAACCCTCACCCGACTTGTCGGCGCCCGCCGCCAGGAAGAGACTCCCCGTGCCGGCGCCGGTGAGCACCAGACCGATCACCGCACGCACCAGCCCGGCCCGGCCGTCCGCCGGCGTACCGGCGTCCCGCAGCGCCGCCATCGGCGAGGTCTTCCCGGCCCGCCGGGCCGGCACATACGCGGCGACGACCGTCACAATCACGCCGAGCAGCACACCCACGGCCGGCGTCGTCCACTTCACCGTCAGGTCACCGGTCGTCAGATCCATCCCCACGGCGCCCATGAGCTTCATCAGCCCCACCGCGAGCCCGACCCCCGCACCGACCCCGAGAACCGAACCGAACACACCCAGCAGCAGAGCCTCGACCAGCACCGAACGGTTGACCTGCTTACGGCTGGACCCCAGGGCCCGCATCAGGCCGATCTCCCGGGTCCGCTGGGCCACCAGCATCGAGAACGTATTGATGATCAGGAAGATGCCGACGAGGAAGGCGATCCCCGCGAAGCCCAGCATCGCGTACTTCATCACATTGAGGAACGACCCCATGGAGTCGCGGTTGGCGTCCGCGTTCTCCTTCTGCGTCTGGAACTTGTACGGGCCCGGCAGCACCGCGGCCACGTTCCGCTTCAACTGGACGTCGCTGACGCCGGGCTTCGCGGTCACCGCGATACCGGTGAACAGGCCCCGCCCGCCCAGCAGCTTCTGCTGCGCCGTCGCGGTGTCGAAGTACACGATCGCCGCACCCGGATTGGTCACCTTGAAGGTGGCGATACCGGAGATCCTGGCCCGGATGTCACCGGTCACCGCGATGGTGCGCAGCGGGTCACCGATCTTCAGGTGGTGCTTCTTCGCGGTGTCCGCGTCCACCATCACCTCGCCCGGACCGCGCGGCCGGTGACCGGAGGTGACCTCCATCGACTTGGCGTCGCTCGCCGTCCAGTTAC
Source organism: Streptomyces sp. NPDC051322 (assembly GCF_040689485.1). Lineage (NCBI taxonomy): Bacteria > Bacillati > Actinomycetota > Actinomycetes > Kitasatosporales > Streptomycetaceae > Streptomyces > Streptomyces sp. NPDC051322. The sequence continues at coordinate 139,760 of NZ_JBFBAK010000009.1, forward strand.
CCGCGATGGTCGGCGCGCCGGTGCTGGAACCCATGTTCTTGTTGGCGCTGTTGACGACGGTCACGCTCATGCTGCTGACCGTGCCGTCGGCCGACTTCACCCCGTCGGCCTTGGCCGCCTGCCGCACCGCGGAAGCCGGCAACGACACCGGCTTGCCGTTCCGCGGGGTTTCGTCCGCGCCCTTCGCGGACTTCGGCGAGACGGTGACGTCCGGCGCCGTGGCCGAGAACAGCTTGTCGAACGTGGTGTTCATGGTGTCGGTGAAGACGAGCGTGCCGCACACGAACGCCACCGACAGCAGGACCGCGACGGCGGAAAGCGCCATCCGCCCCTTGTGCGCGAAGAAGTTGCGCATCGAGGTCTTCCAGACGGTCATGACGTCCGCCCGCGCGCGTCGAAATCCTTCATACGGTCGAGGACCTGGTCGGCGGTGGGACCGTACATCTCGTCCACGATCCTGCCGTCCGCCAGATACAGCACCCGGTCCGCATACGAGGCGGCCACCGGGTCATGAGTGACCATCACGATCGTCTGCCCCAGCTCGGACACCGACCTCCGCAGAAAGCCCAGCACCTCCGCGCCGGCCCGCGAGTCCAGATTCCCGGTCGGCTCGTCCCCGAAGATGATCTCCGGCCGCGCCGCCAGCGCCCGCGCCACCGCGACCCGCTGCTGCTGACCGCCGGACAACTGCGTCGGCCGGTGCTTCAACCGGTCGGCGAGACCCACCGTCTCCACCACCTGACGCAGCCACTGGACATCAGCCTTGCGGCCCGCTATGTCCATCGGCAGCGTGATGTTCTCGATGGCGTTGAGCGTCGGCAGCAGATTGAACGCCTGGAAGATGAAACCGACTCGGTCCCTGCGCAGCTGCGTGAGCTTCTTGTCCTTCAGCCCGGTGATCTCCGTGTCGGCCAGCATGATCTGCCCCGAACTGACCGTGTCGAGACCCGCCAGGCAGTGCATCAACGTCGACTTGCCCGAGCCCGAAGGACCCATGATCGCGGTGAACTCGCCCCGGGCGATGTCCACATCGACATGGTCCAGGGCAACCACCCGGGTCTCCCCCGAGCCGTACGCCTTGACGACCTGCCGCGCCCGCGCGGCAACGGCCGTACGCCCTCCAGTGCCCCCGTGCCTGGGAATGCTCACAGCCGTTGTCACGGTCAATCTCCTCAGTCGGTCCGTCTCACGTGCCGGTCAGCCGGTACACCAGGAGTCTGCCGAGCTCACCACGCCCGCACACTGGTGCACGTATCCGACTGCGCCCTGGGGTTTTCCCCACCCGAACCCTCGGGCGGACGCCCCGGCAGCCATCAACAAACGCTAAGGACCGGCCGGGCTCCGCTCGTCCTCCGCGTGGACGAACAGCCCCCCGGCCATCAGTAGGGGACGGACCTTAAGGGACCTCACCCCGCGAGCGGGGCCGCTCTCGGGGTCACCGGCGGCCCCCGGACCGGGCGGGGGCCGGGAAAGCCGGTCAGCCCTCCGCCGGCGCCCGGCCGGTCAGCGCCGCCAGGCTGCTGCGCACGTGCGTCAGATGCGCCCGCAGCTCCTCCTGCGCGGCCGCGTTCTCCCGGAGCAGCCGCTCCGTCTCCCGCTCCACCCGCTCCGCCCGCACACCCGCCCGCGAAACCAACTCCGCAGCCCGGGCCTCCGCCTCCTCCTGACCGTGCCTGGCCGCCTCCTCGGTCTCCGTCAGGGCCCGCTGAGCATCCACCAGACGGCTCTCCGCCCGGGTGATCAACTCGGCGTGCCGGGCGTCGAACTCGGTGTCCCTCGCCACGAGTTCACGCTCCGCGCTCTCCCAGCGCTTCCGGTGACCCTTCTCCAGCCCGGCCAGCTCACCCGCCGTCCGCTCCCGCGTCTCCCGCAGCAGCGCCAGCGCCTCGGCACGCCACTGCTTCACATCCTGCCGCGACCCGACCCGCAGCTTCTCCGACTCGGCCGCCGCGGCCGTCAGCACCTGCTGGGCATGCGCCTCCGCCGCCGCCAGCACCGCGTCGGCATGCGCACGCGCCGCATCCCGCACCTGCCGCGCCGCTGCAGCCGTCTCGTCCTGCAACTTCTGCGCGGCCGCCCGCGCCTCCGACCGCAGCTCATCGGCCTCCTCGGTGGCCAGCGCGATCATCGCCTGCGCCCGCTCCCCGAGCGACTCGTACGTCTGCGGCGGCAGCGCCGCCACCTGCTCGGCCAGCTCCGCCGTGGCAGCGGCCATCTCCTTCTCGAGCACGGTCAGCCGCGCCGCCCGCTCCCACGCCTCATCACGCTCCGCGGAAAGCCCGGCCACGAACCGGTCCACCTGCTCCGCCCGGTACCCACGGCCCCGCACACCCGCGAAGCCATGCGGTGACTCCGATGCTGCACTCATCCTTCAAGCCCCTCTTCGACACGACACGCGACACGGCACGCAACTCGGCAACCGACACAGCACCCACCCCGCAAGCACCGGTACGACACTCGACGCAGCTCGGCGCGACTCGCGCACATCTTGCTGGATCACCACGAAGCACTCATAATGCGACACTCCGCCCATCCCACCCCACCAGGATGCGTCACCTCGCCCCGTAAGTCGGCATCACACCGCCGAACACCCCTCGCATCCGGACACCCCGGCGCACACGACGAAGGCGCCCGGCCGCACTCTGCGGCCGGGCGCCTCGCCCACACGATCAGCTCACCTGCTCAGAGCAAGCCGTCCCACATCTGCTCGAGCAGCACCGACCACCAGTTCTCCGGCGAACCCAGCGCCGCCGGATCCAGCATCATCAGCTGCGCCTGGAAATCGACCGTCCAACGGCCCGCCTGCTCCGGCGTCAGCCCGAACCGCAGCCGCCACATCCGGCCCAGCAGCGCCAGCGACCGGACGAACTCCGGCAGCCCCGAATTCACGAACTGCGGCGGCACCGGCTGACCACCCGGGCCCGCCTCCACCGGCACGGCCACCACATGCGCCGTCCCGTACTGCACACAGATCGCGCGCCCGAAGTCCGAGCCCATCACCAGATACGAACCCGCGTCCGGGGCCGGCTGCACCTGCCGCTGCGCGGCAAGCTCCGCCAACGTCGGTACCGGCTGCCCCGGCACCGCCTGCGCCCAGAAGAACGGACCGAAATCGACCGGCAACCCCGCCCACACCAGCGTCTGCGCCACCAGATCCGGCACACCCTGACGCGAAACAGCCCGCTGGTCGAAACGGAAGACCCCCGGCCCGAAACTCTGCGCCAGCTCGTGCGCGACCCCCTCCGGGGGAATCGGCGGCACCGGCTGGACCGCCGGCAACGGAGCCCGTACCGGCGCAGGCCGCGCCGGACCGTCCGCCACCTGGTGCAACTCACCCTGGTGGGTGAGCAAATGCTGCATGCCCTGCTGACGACTGGCGTGATCCCTGCCGTACGGAGCCACGCTGGTGATCCGCACCTGCGGCCAGGTCTCCCGGATCATCCGCGCGCAGTACCCACCGGGCAGCTCACACGACTCCAGCTCCGTATGCAGCTCGATGACCTGCTGCGGAGGCACATTCATGGCCCGCAACTCGTGCAGCATCTGCCACTCCGGATGCGGAGTACCGGGCGCCGAACGGCGGATCAACTGCTGCTCGGACCCGTCCGGCGCACGGAAGCGCAGCACCGCCTGATAGCCGGGGCCCACCGTCGGCACGCCGGAGGGCTGCTGCGGCGGATAGCCGTACTGCGGGGTCCCGGCCACCGGCGGCGGACCTGCAACCGGCGGCGGACCGGCCACAGGTCCCGGACCGGCCAGCATGGTCTCCGCATGGTGCACCCCGCCACCCGCACTGCCCCGCGGCGGAGTCGGCGGGCCGGGGGGAGCGGGTGGGCCGGGCGGCTGCGGTGCGCCGGGCCCGGCGGGGCCGCCCTGGCTCGGATGCGCGAGCATCGTCGCGGCGTGGTGCACCCCACCGACGCCGCCGGCCGGCGGCGTCGGCGGACCGGGCGGGCCGGGCGGAACCGGTGGCTGCGGGACACCGGGAACCCCGGGCGGACCCGGCGGCCTCGGCACGCCGGGTCCGGCCGACTGACCGCCCTGGCTGGGGTCGGCGAACATCGTCGCGGCCTGGTGCAGACCACCACCACCGCCGGCCGGCGGCGTCGGCGGGCCGGGCGGCTGCGGGCCCTCGGGGCCCTGCTGCGAGACCAACTGCGTGGGCACGTACCCGCCGGCACCACCGGCCGAAGCCCCGGTGGACGGCACAGCGCCCGCGCCAGGACGCGCACCCGGGGTTCCCGGGGCACCGGGCGGCGGCGGCGTGCTCACGCCACCGCCGCGCGGAGTCCGCGCCGAACGCGGAGGCGACACGGCCTTGCTGGTCGCGGCATCGTAAATATCACCGGAACCGTCACTGCTGTCAGCAGCAGGCGGCGCGGACTGCTGCGGCAACGGCAGCGGCTGGGCCGGTTGCTGCTGGGGCAGTTGCTGCTGCTGGGGCGGCGGCCCCTGCGGGTCCGGCGCGTTCACCGCCGGAGCGACCGCGGTGGGCGGCAGCTGACTGCCGCCCGACAGCAACGCGGTCCTGGCCTCCGGCGCCGCAGCGGGCGGCGGCGGAGCCGACTCGCCGGGATCGGACAGCGGCGGCGCGAACACCGTCGCCGGCAACGGCACCGACGCGTCGTCACCGTCGGAAGCGACACTGGTGTCGATCCCGGCCCACGGCGTCCCGCCCGCCGTAACACCTTCATCAGCCGCCGGCTCGCGGTCGGCCCCGGGCGTACCGGCCCCGCCCACAGACGTACCGGCCCCCGCAGACGTACCCGGGCCGGAATCCGAACGCCGGTCCGGGATACCCAACTTGTCCGCCGCGTCCTGCAACCACTCCGGCGGCGTCAGCAGGAACGACGTCTGGTTCAGATCAATCCGCTGCGCAGGCCCCGGCGCCGCCGGCGCATCATCCGGCGCCCCGTACTCCTCCTCGTACCGACGGACCACCTCACCCACCGGTAGCCCCGGCCACAGCGTCGCCTCGCCACTGTCCCGAGCGATCACCAGACGCTGCCGGCCGCCCCCGCCCGAAGGGCCTCCCCCAGAGCCTTCGGCCTGGGAGGTGCCCCCATCACGGTCCTCCGCCCACACCACGAACCCGAGGTCGAACTCCCGCACCCGCACCTCACGGTGCTGATACGCCGGAACGTCCCCATTGACCCACTCCTCCGCGCGCTCCTGCGCCTGCGCGAACGTCACCATCGGCTCATCACCCCTCGGCCGAAACCGGAACAGCCTGCGCGAAGCCGCCGTCCACCATCAGGTTCGCCACCGTCTCCAACTCCGGCGGATTACCCGCAAGACGGCTCAGGAACTCGTCGAAATCATCACCGCACGGCAGCAACAGCCGCTCCACCCGCTCCGGCGGCGGCCACTCGTCCCGGTCCCGCGCATCGTCATACGCACAGAACCAGACCGAACCCATCCCGCCGCCCTTGACCTTCACCGCGAGCAGACCACCCTGGACGAAACCGACACCCAGATAGTCCTTCGTCAGGTGATCACGCAAGCACTTGTTGACGTACACCAGATCGTTCACCGCGGCCTCGTCCCGCACCGTGAAGAACGGCTGGTCCACCAACAGACCCAACTCCGCGTCCAATGCCGTACCCACCGGCGCACAACCACCCGCCGCCTTCAGGAACGAACGGTACGCACCGGGCAACCGGTACCCCAGATCCTCCTCGGCGCCCAGCACCTGCTGCTCGCCCACGGCCACCGACCCCTTCGGCAGACCGAAATGCGCGGGACGGGTGTCCTGAAGCGGGCGCGTCCCCCGCTTCGACTGATCCACCGCCGCCGTCGCCAGACCACCGTGATGCCGCAGCAACGCCTTGACCTCGACAGGAACCAACTCCAGCCGCCGCACACCCGGCACATGGTGCCAAGTCCAGCCATGCGGAGTGGCAACCGCCGGAATCGTGTCCCACAACTCATGCCCCGACGCGGCCAGCGCCGCATTCGCCGACACGTAATCCGTCAACCGCAACTCATCGACGCCGAACCCCTCAGGAGGATCAGCGATCTCCGCGGCGGCACGCGCATACGGCGAAAACACCGGAAACCCGTTCTCGTCCACCCGCACACCCCGGGGGTGACGCGAGGCCCGGACCGGATCCGGAAAGTTCACCAGCTGCCCGGCGTAGGCCGCATTCGGTGGCGCGGTCTGCTGCCCCAGCCGACCTGTCGTCATGGCGGTTGCCCCTTGCTGCGAATGGCTTAGTAGCGAACAGACTATGCGGTGCGGCAAGACCCGGCCCCGCACCTCCACCGCCGTAACGGACTGTCACGTTCGAGTGACCCCACGCCGACACAACACACCGAACCACCGCCCCAGCTTCCGCACCACCCGCCACATTTGGCAGGCTGACCCCGCAACTCGGGGGCGTAACACCAGCAGTAGCCCGCTGCGGGGTGGGAGGGGTAACACACCATGCACACCACACAGTCACCACAAACCGGACCAACCGGCGACCCACGCCTGCGCTGGTCCACCAGCGAAACCCGCCCACCACAACTCCGCCACCGCCGCGACGGCATCCTGCCCACCGTCGCCGCCGCACTCTCCGTACGCGGCGCCGACACCCTCACCTCCACCGCCGGCAAAGCCGACCAGCCGCCCGCCCTGCACCCCCTCGTCCAGGACTTCCTCGCCACCCTCACCAGCGGCCAACGCGAACGCTTCACCGGACGCTGCCCCGAAGCGATCCTGCTCTCCCGCCACCTCACAGCCGCCGAAGCCGGACGCTCCAAACGCGCCGCCCGCAAACCCCTCACCAACGGCGAAGCCCGCCGTACCCTGAAACACGCCAAGATCACCGCACGCCACATCCGCGAGGACGGCGACCCCCTGCACGGCAGCTACGCCCCGCCCTGCCGCTCCTGCACGGCCATGCTCGCCCACTTCGGCGTACGCGCCGTCGACCCCGCCGCCGAGAAGGACTGAACCACCGCAGATGGAGCCGCAGATGGAGCCGCTGACGGCACCGCCCACGGGACCGCACCCCGCCGACCCACCCGGCACCCGCTTCCCCGACACCGTCGACACCGCACTGCGCGAAGCCGGCTGGCAACCCGGCCGCTGGGACATCCGCGGCGCCGAACAATGGGCCGACGCCCTCCGCGCCCACACCTCCCCCGCAGGCCACCGGCACGCCGTCTTCCCCGCGGCCGTCGAAGCCTGGGCGGAATTCGGCGGACTCCGCATCACCGGACCCCCACCCGGCCGGCAGAACGCCCCCACCCCCGTCCACATCGACCCACTCGCCGGACTGCACCTCGCCCGCACCCTCGCCGACCTCGGCCGCGCCCTGGAAACCGACATGGCGCCCCTCGGCGAAGAAGGCAACAGCCAAGCCCTGCTCGCCATCGACTTCCACGGCCGGATCTACAGCATCGACCACACCGGCGACTGGTACCTCGGCGAAACCATCGACCACGGCCTCACCACCCTCATCACCGGCCTCCAGCCCATCCGCCTCGGCGGCAGCTGACCCGGCCGGCTCAGCAGCTCCCGCTCAGACCGGCAGCACCGCCGACACCCGGAAACCGCCCGCCTCCGTGGGCCCCGAAACGAACACCCCGCCCAACGCGGTCACCCGCTCCCGCATCCCCACCAGACCATTCCCACCGCTCGGCAGCCCCGCATCGGCCACCCCCGCATCCGACGGCCCGTTCTCCACCTGCATGGCCACCTCGGCACCCCGATGCGCCAACCGCACCCACGTCTTGGCGCCCGCCGCATGCTTGTGCACATTGGTCAGCGCCTCCTGCACCACCCGGTACGCGGTCTGCTCCACCAACGCGCCGTACGCCCCCGCCTCACCCTCCACCAGGAACTCCACCACCATCCCCGCCGCCCGGGACTGCCCCACCAGCACATCCAGCTCGTCCAGACACGGCCCGTCCTCCCCCGCAGCCGCAGCCGCCGCCGCAGCGGCCGCCCCCACCGCAGCCAACGGCACCGCGGCCGGCGCCCGCACCGGCTCCCCCGACCGCAGCACCCCGAGCATCTCCCGCAACTCCGTCAGCGCCTGCCGGCCCATCTCCCCCACCAGCGCCGCGTTCCTCACCGCCTTCGCCGGATCCTTCAACGCCACCGCCTGCAACGCAGCCGAATGCACCACCATCAGACTCACCCGATGCGCGACCACGTCATGCATCTCCCGCGCGATCCGCGTCCGCTCCTCGGTCCGCGCCCACTCGGCGCGCTCCTCGGCCCGGTCCGCCAGCAACGAGAGCTCCCGCTCCAGACTGTCCGCACGCTCCCGCAAGCTTTCCATCAGCCGCCTGCGCGCCCCTATGTACAACCCCAGCAACACCGGCGGCGCAGTCAGGCCCAGCGACATGAACACCGAGCCGAGCACGACGAACAACATCCCGGGATCGTCCGCATCCGTACCGATCCCGTGCCGCAACCGCACAAACGTGACGATCAGCGTCCCGACCATCGCCATGGCGGTCAGCGACCCGGTCAGCCGGCGCGGCAGATCGGACGCGGCGAGCGTGTACAGCCCGACGATGCCCATCAGGAAGCCCATCTCGGCCGGCGTGGTCGCGACCGACACCAGCACCACCGCGATCGGCCACCGGCGCCGCAACACCAGCACCGCCCCGGCCAGCAGTCCGAACACCACCCCGACCGGCACGGGCAGACCGGACTGCCCCGAGAAGTCGACACCCTCCAACGCACACTCGAGGGCCGACACGAAGGCCAGCCCCACATCGAGCACGGCGCTCCGCCGCCGCTCCCACCACCACCAGCCACGGGTGGTCAGCCCCGTCGCCGTGGCGTCGTACGCCCCCGTTGCGGTCATGCCCACCAGCGTACGGGCGGGGGCCGCTTCCGCCCACGAGTTTCATTGCGGGAGGTTACGTCCGATAACCGCCATCCACTCGAACCGGTGAATCGCCCAGGTTTTCGACCCGGAGGTTCGCATTCCGGACGACGCTCTTCACATGACGGAAATCAGCAGCAAGTACAGCGACTTCGAGGGGCTGCGGAAGCAGGCGATCGCCTTGCGGCGGGAGGGGCTGAGCCGACGCCAGATCCGGGACCGGCTGTTCGTCGACAACAACGACATCCTCAACCGACTGCTGGAGGGCGAGCCGGCGCCGGAGTGGACGAAGCGGCCCCGCGCCAAGGACGACCTGCGGGCGAAGGCGCGGGAGCTTCGGCTGCAGGGCCTGACCTATGACCAGATACAGCTGGAGCTGGGGTGCTCGAAGAGTTCGATCTCGTTGTGGGTGCGGGATCTGCCGAAGCCGGAACGCAGCCGCACGGCGGTCGAGCAGGCACAGATGGCCAACCGCATGCGGTGGGAGCACGAACTGGCGGTGCGTGACCGCGAGCGTCAGAAGACGAAGGCGGATGCCGAAAGCGACGTCGGGACGTGTCTGGACGGGAACTCTTCCTCACCGGGGTCGCCCTGTACTGGGCGGAAGGTGGCAAGGACAAACCGTACGACCGCCGAGAGAACGTCACGTTCATCAACAGCGACCCAGGAGTGATCAAAGTCTACCTGGCATGGCTCAAGCTCCTCGAAGTAGAGCCGGACCGCCTGTGCTATCGCCTCTCGATCCATGAGAGCGGCGACGTCGAGGCAGCGACGCTCTACTGGGCCGATCTGGTCGGCGTCGACGCCAGCGTCTTCCAGAAGGCGACCTTGAAGAAGCACAACCCGAAAACGGTTCGGAAGAACACGGGCGAGAACTACCGGGGCTGCCTGATCATCCGGGTCGCGAAGGGAGCCGACCTGTACCGACGTATCGAGGGATGGTGGCGTGGCATTGTGGAAGATGCACCTCGGGTAGGGTCGGACGCTGTGATCCGCCGTGGGGTAGCGGCATCCCGCAGGCCTTTGGAGCCTTGAGACGCTGGTTCGAATCCAGCCGGCGGAGCCACAGTTCGGGTCCTGGCTGTCACCAGTCAGGGCCCGCCCGCATTTCCGCCCAGAAGCCCCCCGGTATCCTGCGGTTGTCCACCACCCGCAGCCGAAGGGTTCACCGTGAGCACCAATTTCCCCCCAGTTCTCGGCTCCACTCGAACAGGGGAGACCCCACTCGCGGCGGTCGTCGTCCTCGCAGCGGGTGAGGGCACCCGCATGAAGTCGGCCACCCCGAAGGTCCTGCACGAGATCAGCGGGCGCTCGCTCGTCGGGCACGTGGTCACCGCGGCCCGCGAGCTGGACCCCGAGCAGCTGGTCGTGGTCGTCGGGCACGCGCGGGAGCAGGTGCGGGCGCACCTGGCCGAGATCGACCCTGGCGTCCGGACCGCCGTGCAGCACGAGCAGAACGGCACGGGGCACGCCGTCCGGATGGCGCTCGAGGAGCTGGCCGAGGTGCCGGACGGGACCGTGGTGGTGGTCTGCGGGGACACTCCGCTGCTGACCGGCGCGACGCTGACCGCGCTCGCCGCGACGCATGCGGCGGACGGCAATGCGGTGACCGTGCTGACGGCCGAGGTGCCGGACGCCACCGGGTACGGGCGGATCGTCCGGGATCACGCGAGTGGCGCGGTGACGGCGATCGTCGAGCACAAGGACGCTTCGGAGGGCCAGCTGGCGCTCCGGGAGATCAACTCGGGGGTGTTCGCCTTCGACGGGCGGCTGCTGGCCGATGCGCTGGGCAAGGTGCGTACGGACAACAGCCAGGGCGAGGAGTACCTCACCGATGCGCTGGGGATTCTCCGCGAGGCCGGGCACCGGGTGGGTGCGTCGGTCGCCGGGGACCACCGGGAGATCGTCGGCATCAACAACCGGGTGCAGCTGGCCCAGGCGCGTGCGCTGCTGAATGCCCGGCTGCTGGAGCGGGCGATGCTGGCGGGGGTGAGTGTGATCGATCCGTCGTCGGTGTTCATCGATGTGACGGTGACCTTCGAGCAGGACGCGGTGATTCATCCCGGTACGCAGCTGCTGGGGAGCACGCATCTGGCGGAGGGTGCGGAGGTCGGTCCGAACTCGCGGCTCACGGACACCGCGGTGGGCCGGTTCGCCCGGGTGGACAACACGGTGGCGGACCGGGCGGAGGTCGGTGAGGAGTCGACGGTCGGTCCGTTCGCGTATCTGCGGCCCGGTACGAGGCTCGGTGCCAAGGGCAAGATCGGGACGTACGTGGAGACGAAGAACGCGACGATCGGCGAGGGCACCAAGGTGCCGCATCTGTCGTATGTCGGCGATGCGACGATCGGTGAGTACACGAACATCGGTGCGGCGAGTGTCTTCGTGAACTACGACGGTCAGGACAAGCACCACACGACGGTCGGGTCGCACTGCAGGACGGGTTCGGACAACATGTTTGTGGCGCCTGTCACGGTCGGGGACGGTGCTTACACCGCGGCCGGCTCGGTGATCACGAAGGACGTGCCGGCCGGTGCGCTGGCCGTTGCCCGGGGCCAGCAAAGGAATATCGACGGTTGGGTGGCCCGTAAGCGCCCGGGCAGTGCGGCCGCGCAGGCGGCTCAGTCCGCGGCCGGTGAGTCCGGTGGCGGAAGCTGACCGGAAACAGTCCCGTTCATCTGCGCGTAACGTGATAGGCGCATCCACCCCGCTTTTCATACAACCCGTCTGAGGAGACTGTGCTGTGACCGGGATCAAGACGACCGGCGAGAAGAAGCTGATGCTCTTCTCCGGCCGCGCCCACCCCGAGCTGGCCGAGGAGGTCGCACACACACTGGGTGTCGATCTGGTGCCGACGAAGGCCTTCGACTTCGCGAACGGTGAGATCTACGTCCGTTTCCGCGAGTCGGCCCGTGGCGCGGACTGCTTCCTGATGCAGAGCCACACCGCTCCGATCAATCAGTGGATCATGGAGCAGTTGATCATGATCGATGCGCTGAAGCGGGCTTCGGCGCGGTCCATCACGGTGATCGTGCCGTTCTACGGCTATGCCCGCCAGGACAAGAAGCACCGTGGCCGTGAGCCGATCTCCGCGCGGCTGATCGCGGACCTGATGGAGGCCGCGGGTGCCGACCGCATCCTCACGGTCGATCTGCACACCGATCAGATCCAGGGTTTCTTCAACGGCCCGGTGGACCATCTGTTCGCGCTGCCGATCCTCGCCGACTACGTGGGCGCCAAGGTGGACCGGCAGAAGCTCACCATCGTCTCGCCGGATGCCGGCCGGGTGCGGGTGGCGGACCGCTGGTGCGACCGGCTCGGCGCGCCGCTGGCGATCGTGCACAAGCGCCGTGACAAGGACGTCGCCAATCAGGTCACCGTGCATGAGGTGGTCGGTGAGGTGAAGGGCCGGGTGTGCGTGCTGGTCGACGACATGATCGACACGGGCGGCACGATCTGTGCGGCGGCCGACGCGCTGTTCGCCAATGGTGCGGAGGATGTCATCGTGACGGCGACGCACGGTGTGCTGTCGGGTCCGGCTGCGGACCGGCTGAAGAATTCGAAGGTGAGCGAGTTCGTCTTCACGAACACGCTGCCCGATCCGGGCAATCTTGATCTGGACAAGATCACGGTGCTGTCGATGGCGCCGACCATCGCGCGTGCGGTGCGTGAGGTCTTCGAGGACGGTTCGGTGACGAGCCTCTTCGAGGAGCAGGCGTAGGTGCGTCGGACATAGGTTGTAGATCGATTTCAGTACGGCCTCCCTCGCCGGGTAGACTCACGGAGTTGCTCGGCGAGGGAGGCCGTACTTTTGGTACGGGCGCTCCGTTATCGACGCGCTCTTCGTAGCAGGCCGCGATACGTGGCCGGGTGACCCATCCGTTTTTCGTCACCTTCGAGGAGTGCCACATGGCTGAGGTCAAGCTCACCGCCGAGATCCGTACCGCGTTCGGCAAGGGCGCCGCCCGCCAGATCCGTCGCGAGGACAAGGTTCCCGCGGTCATTTACGGTCACGGTGCGGACACCGTTCACGTCACCCTGCCGGGCCACGAGCTGATGATGGCGCTCAAGACGGCCAACGCTCTGCTGAGCCTCGACATCGAGGGTCGCACCGAGCTGGTCATCCCGAAGGCCGTGCAGCGTGACGCCATCAAGCGCAACCTGACCCACGTCGACCTGCTCGCGGTCAAGCGCGGCGAGAAGGTCACCGTCGAGGTTTCGGTGCACGCCGAGGGCGACCTGGCGCCGGGCGCCAACCTGCTCGAGTACGTGCTGAACACGCTGACCGTCGAGGCGGAGGCCACGCACATTCCGGAGTCGGTCACCGTGTCGGTGGCGGGTCTGGACGCGGGTGACTCGGTCCTGGCGAAGGACATCACGCTGCCGGCCGGCACCGTGCTGGACATGGACGAGGACGCGGTGGTCATTCAGATCGTGGCCGCGCAGGCCGAGGAGGCTGCTCCGGAGGCCGAGGCCGAGGGCGCCGAGGCCTGAGTCGGGTCCTGATCGTTTTCTGTTCCGCCGCCGTCCGCATCGCAAGGTGTGGGCGGCGGCGGGCTGTTCACCGCCTGTTTTCAGGTTCGCCGGCTGTTTCCAGGGAGAGCTGCAGATGTCCGATCCGATCGCTTCCGACCCCACCGCGCCCTGGCTGATCGTGGGTCTCGGCAATCCGGGCCCGGAGTATGCGGCCAACCGTCACAATGTGGGATTCATGGTCGCGGATCTGCTGGCCGAGCGGATGGGCGGCAGGTTCAAGTCGCACAAGGCGCGGGCGCAGGTCGTGGAGGGCCGGGTGGGTCCGCCGGGGCCGGGGAATCGGCGGGTGGTGCTGGCGAAGCCGATGTCGTTCATGAATCTGTCCGGCGGTCCGGTGACGGCGTTGCGGGATTTCTACAAGGTGGGCACGGCGAACATCGTCGCGGTCCATGACGAGCTGGACATTGATTACGGCGCGTTGCGGTTGAAGCTCGGTGGTGGGGACAACGGGCACAACGGTCTGAAGTCGATGACGAAGTCGTTGGGGCCGGATTATCACCGGGTGCGTTTCGGTATCGGGCGGCCGCCGGGGCGGATGCAGGTGGCGGATTTCGTGCTGCGGGACTTTTCGTCGGCCGAGCGGAAGGAGCTCGGTTATCTGGTGGACCGGGCGGCGGACGCGGTGGAGGCGCTGGTGATCGAGGGGCTCGAGCGGGCGCAGTCGGCGTACAACTCCTGAGCGGGGTCGGGTCGGACGGGGACCGGAGTTGACCGGGCGTGGCGCTATGGCCAAGGATCGCGCTGCATGAAGCGGAGTCGGGGCGTCCTGTTGTATGCGGGCCGGGCAGTGTTGGGCTGTGTCGCGGTGCTGATCGTCGTTGCGGGGTTCTGGTCGTCGTGGGGGACGGCGCAGCATGTGCTGCTGGCGAAGGGCCGTGATCACGGCTCGCTGACGGTGAGTTCCTGCACGGGGAAGGTGTGTACGGGGCGGTATGTGCCGTCGGCCGGTTCCGCGCCGCATGCGGGGTTGTGGATCGACAGGTCGACTGCGGCGAAGAAGGGTGAGCGGCTGCCGGTGGTGGTCCGTCCGGGGTCGCACGAGGCGATACGGACGGGGGCGGCGGGGGCGTTGCATGCCTGGGTTCCGTTGGGCGGGGCGCTGCTGCTGGCGGCGTTGGTGGTGGCCGGGGGATTGCGGATGACGCGTACGGCGTGGGTGGCCGGGGTGGCGGGTGCGGGGTTGCTGGTGGCGGCGTTCGTGGCGCTGTGAGCGGGAGCGGCTGTGCACGCCTGAGGGGCGGGCCCCATCGGCTGATGGGGCCCGCCCCTCGGTGGTCGGGCGTTGTCGTGGACCGGAGTCCTGCGGGAGGGGTCAGCCGGTGTTGCGCAGGCCGGCGGCGACTCCGTTGAGGGTGAGCAGCAGGGCCCGGGAGAGTGTCGGGTCGGGTTCTTCGCCGCGGGCGGCAGCTGCGCGCTGGCGGGCGAGCAGGGAGACCTGGAGGTAGGAGATCGGGTCGAGGTAGGCGTCGCGGATGCCGAAGGTCTGCTGGAGGACCGGGTGGGAGTCGAGCAGCTTTTCGCCGCCGGTGACGTGCAGGACTTCGCGGACGGTGAGTTCGTGTTCGGTTTCGATGTCGGTGTAGACGTGCTTGAGCTCGTCGGGCACGAGGGTGTCGACGTAGTGGCGGGCGATCCGCAGGTCGGTCTTGGCCAGGGTCATTTCGACATTGGAGATGAAGTTCTGGAAGAAGTGCCACTGTTCGTGCATTTCGCCCAGGACGGTGTCGAGTCCTGCTTCGCGGAGTGCCTTGAGTCCGGAGCCGACGCCGAACCAGCCGGGCACGATCTGCCGTGACTGGGTCCAGCCGAAGACCCAGGGGATGGCGCGCAGCCCGTCGACTCCGGCGCCGGAGTCGGGGCGGCGGGAGGGGCGGGAGCCGAGGTGCAGTTCGCCGAGCTGGTCGACCGGGGTGGACGCGAAGAAGTACGCGGGGAGGTCGGGGTCCTCGACGAGCTTGCGGTAGGCGTTGTGGGCGGCCTCGGAGACGACCTCCATGGCGGCGTCCCAGCGGGCGAGTGCCTCGTCGGACTGGCGGGGCGCGGTGTGCAGGGCGGAGGCCTGCAGGGTGGCGGCGACGGTCAGTTCGAGGTTTTCCCTGGCGAGTGAGGGGACGAGGTACTTGTCGGAGATGACCTCGCCCTGTTCGGTCACCTTGATCTCGCCGTCCAGGGTGCCCCAGGGCTGGGCGAGGATCGCGTCGTGCGAGGGACCGCCGCCGCGGCCCACGGTGCCGCCGCGGCCGTGGAAGAGCCGCAGTCGTACGCCGTAGCGGTGGGCGACGTCGCGCAGCCGGCGCTGGGCGCGGTGGATTTCCCACTGGCTGGTCGTGATGCCGCCGAACTTGGAGGAGTCGGAGTAGCCGAGCATGACTTCCTGGACGTCGCCGCGCAGCGAGACGAGGCGCCGGTAGGAGGGGTCGGCGAGCATTTCGTCGAGGATGACATCGGCGGCGCGCAGTTCGTCGGTGGTTTCCAGGAGCGGCACGATGCCGATCTTGGCCCAGCCGCCGTGCAGGTCGATGAGGCCGGCTTCGCGGGCGAGGACGGCGGCGGCGAAGACGTCGTCGGCGCCTGCGCACATCGAGATGATGTAGGACTCGATGACTTCGGGCCCGAAGCGTTCGAAGGCCTGCTTGACGGTATGGAAGACGCCGAGGGTCTTTTCGCCTGCCGCGTCGAGCGGTGCGGGGGTGGGGGCGAGGGGGCGCCGGGACCTGAGTTCCTTGGCGAGGAGCTTCTGACGGTAGTCGCGGGGCATGTCGGCGTAGCGCCAGGATTCCTCGCCGAGCCGGTCGAAGAGCTGGCCGAGGGCGTGGTGGTGGGCGTCGGCGTGTTCGCGTACGTCCATGGTGGCGAGTTGCAGGCCGAATGCGGCGAGGGTGCGGATGGTGCGGTCCATCCGGCCGTCGGCGAAGAGTCCGCCGCGGTGTTCGCGCAGGGAGGTCTGGATGAGGGTGAGGTCGTTGACGAGTTCGGCGGTGCCGAGGTAGTCGCGGCCGTCCTGGTGCGGGGTGCCCTTGGCGAGGCGTTCGCGGGTGTTGACGAGCTTCTGGCGGATGCAGGTGGCCTTGAGCCGGTAGGGCTCTTCGGCGTTCAGCCGCTTGTAGCGGGGGCTGATCTCGGGGAGCCGCTGCAGGTCGAGCTGGAGCGAGTCGAGGAGTTCCTGGGTGGCGCCGGTGTAGCGGATGGAGTTGGAGAGCAGGCCGCGCAGGTAGTCGATGAGCTCGATGGCGTCGGTGATGCCGTGTTCGTGCTGGAGGATCAGCACTTCCCAGGTCACGGCGGGTGTGACGTTCGGGTTGCCGTCGCGGTCGCCGCCGATCCAGGTGCCGAAGGTGAGCGGGCGGGTGCCTGCGGGCAGCTCGACGCCGACGCGTTGGAGTTCGGCGGCGAGGTCCTCGAGGACGTCGCCGACGGCTCCGGCATGGAGTTCGTCGAGGTAGTAGATGGCGTTGCGGGCTTCGTCGGCGGGCTCGGGGCGTACGACGCGCAGCTCGTCGGTCTGCCAGATGAGGTCGATGGATTCGGCGAGGCGCAGGTCGTGCCGGCGCCGGTCGGCCTCGATGACGGGGGTTTCGAGGAGTTCGGCGATGCGTCGCAGCTTGTTGAGTACGGAACGCCGGGCGGCTTCGGTGGGGTGGGCGGTGAAGACCGGGCGCACGTTGAGGTGCTGGACGGTCTGGCGCAGGTGGGCGGGGTCGGCGTCCTTGAGCCGGTCCGCGGTGCGGGCGAGCAGGCCGCCTTCGGCGGCGCGTACGGCGCGCAGTTCGCGTCCGCGGTGGACCTGCTCGGTGACGTTGGCCAGGTGGAAGTAGGTGGAGAAGGCGCGTACGAGCTTGGCGGCGGTCTCCAGGCCGGTGTCTCCGAGCAGCTCGGCGGCTGCTTCGCCGTCCTCACGGGTGAGGGCGCGGACGCGTTCGACGAGTTCCAGGAGTTCGGGGCCCTCCTGGCGTACGAGGGTTTCGCCCAGCAGGTCGCCGAGGCGGCGGATATCGGCACGCAGCTCGGGGCTGGCTGAGGGGGCGGGGGTCAGGTCGGCACTGCTCACAGGTGCGGCTCCTTGCAGTGTTGGCACGACTGGCAAAGGGGGTCTGGGTGTGATGGCCCAGAAGTCACAGAACGGACCGCGCTGTCCGACGACACGCGTACAGGATAGGTGCCCGCCCGGTCGGGTCGGTCGCGCCCCTTTGTGGCGCTCTTGCCGCGGGGCCGGTCGCTGACATACTTACGAGGCCGTAGGTTACGGAACCGTAGCCGGGCATCAGCCGTATTCCTCACCCCACAGGGGACGTCCCTATGAGCAATGGCCCCGATCTGATCGACGACGCCCGGACTACCGCGTCCGGGCTTCCCTCCGCGACTCTGGGCGGAGACAACAAACGTTCCATCGAGCAGGTCACCCTCCTGCTCTTCATCGTGTTGCCGTTTGTGGCCCTGGTGGCCGCGATTCCGCTGGCCTGGAGTTTCGGCGGCGTGAGCTGGCTGGATCTTGGTCTGCTGGTGGCGATGTACTACATCGGCTGCCATGGCATCACGATCGGTTTCCACCGCTATTTCACCCATGGTTCGTTCAAGGCGAAGCGTCCGCTCCGTGTCGCCCTGGCCGTCATGGGTTCACTCGCCGTCGAGGGTCCTCTCGTGCGGTGGGTGGCGGATCACCGCAGGCACCACAAGTTCTCGGACGCGGAGGGCGACCCGCATTCGCCGTGGCGGTACGGGGAGACGCTTCCCGCGCTGCTGAAGGGTCTGTGGTGGGCCCATATGGCGTGGATGTTCGACGAGGAGCAGACGTCGCAGCACAAGTACGCCCCGGATCTGATCCGGGACCCGGCGATCCGCTGGGTCTCCCGGAACTTCATCTACTGGACGGCTCTGTCGCTGGCGATTCCGCCGCTGGTCGGCGGTCTGGTGACGATGTCCTGGTGGGGGGCGTTCACGGCGTTCTTCTGGGGCTCGCTGGTGCGGGTGGGCTTGTTGCACCATGTCACCTGGTCGATCAATTCGATCTGTCACGCGGTCGGCAAGCGTCCGTTCAAGTCCCGTGACCGGTCGGGCAACGTGTGGTGGCTGGCGGTGCTGTCCTGCGGGGAGTCCTGGCACAACCTGCATCACGCGGATCCGACGTCCGCCCGGCACGGTGTGCTGCGCGGCCAGATCGATTCGAGCGCCCGTCTGATCCGCTGGTTCGAGCAGCTGGGCTGGGCGTACGACGTGCGCTGGCCGTCCGCTTCGCGTATCGATGCCCGGCGCAAGAGCGAGCTCACAGAAACGGCATGATGACAGACGTGGCGATCGAAGGCAGCAGTACCAGCGGCGACAAGCGCCGGCCGACCGCGTCCCGGCGGACCCGCCGGGTCCGTATGACCGGGAAGGAACGCCGCGAACAGCTGCTGGACATCGGCCGCGTCCTCTTTGCCGAGAAGGGCTTCGAGGGCACGTCGGTGGAGGAGATCGCCGCGAAGGCGGGGGTTTCCAAGCCGGTCGTGTATGAGCACTTCGGTGGCAAGGAGGGCCTGTACGCGGTGGTGGTCGACCACGAGATGCGCCGGCTCCTCGATATGGTGACCGGTTCGCTGACCGCGGGCCATCCGCGGGAGCTGTGCGAGCAGGCCGCTTTCGCGCTGCTCGACTACATCGAGGAGTACACGGATGGTTTCCGCATCCTGGTGCGGGACTCTCCGGTGGCCCAGTCGACGGGTACGTTCGCTTCGCTGATCAGTGATATCGCCACGAAGGTGGAGGACATCCTGGGCAGCGAGTTCAAGGCCCGCGGCTTCGACCAGAAGCTGGCCCCGCTGTATGCGCAGGCCCTGGTGGGCATGGTGGCGCTGACCGGCCAGTGGTGGCTGAACGTCCGCAAGCCGCCGAAGGCGGAGGTGGCGGCGCATCTGGTGAATCTGGCCTGGCACGGGCTGGAGAACCTGGAGCCGAAGCCGCGGCTGATAGGCCACCGCAAGAGCTGACGCCTCCGGGAGCCCGAGTCGACGACGACGCCCCGCCCCACCGCTTCGAGCGGTGGAGCGGGGCGTCGGTCATGCGGGGAAGGAACGGGTCATCCGAATGAGCGACCTACGAGACGGATTCCCTTCGCCGGCATTGTCCGGATCAGGTGCTGGGGGTCGCCTTCCGGTCTCGTCTCCTGACCTTCCGGCCTCTCAGCCCGACCGTCGACGTCGGCAACGGCGGAAACTCGCTCTCCGCCAGAGTCGGCTACGACGGTTGAACTCCCTCATACGTCCCGTAGGCCTGTCTCCAGGTTAGCACTCCCAACTCGGCACAAAAGGGGTGGAACAGCGATTTTTCCGACGCAGATCGGCGCACCGGCCCGCTGTCACCCATGGTGATGACGCATTCGGAGTTCCGACCGCTACCGTAAAAGGGCCGGCCGAGAATCCCGCTTCCCCGACGCCCGGCCAATGGGCGTGTGCGCCACTGGGGCACACGCGATGCCGCCACGCCGTGGGCCGCTGCGCCCGGACAGTGCCGGATGTGGTCCGATCCGCCGAAAGGCCGAGGTCAGCTCACCGGCTGCAGGAACTCGATGCGGTTGCCGGCCGGGTCCCAGGAGTAGAAGCGGCGGTGGCCGGGGAGGTCGCCGTCCCACACCACCCGGGCGCCGCGTGTCTCCAGACGCTCCGCGTAGGCCCCGATGTCCGTGACGCGCAGCGCGGGGTGGGCCTTCGCCGAGGGGCGGTGGTCCTCCTCGATGCCGAGGTGCAGCTGGACGGGGCCGGCCTGGAACCAGCAGCCGCCGCGGGCGGCCAGGGCGGGCGGCTTGGGGATTTCCGTCATGCCGAGCACGCCGGCGTAGTACGCGCGGAGCCGGTCCTCGGTGCCGGGCGGGGCGGCGAGCTGCACATGGTCGATGGCGGCGATCATCGCGCTGCCTTGCGGGCGACGGCGAAGATGCGGCGGAACGGGAAGACCGTGCCGTGCGGGCCGGCCGGGTAGGCGGTGCGCAGCAGGTCGCGGTATGCGGAGAGGAAGGCGGATGTCGCTTCCGGGTCGTGCGCCAGCGCGGTGAGGACGGGGCGCAGGGCGGTGCCCTTGACCCAGTCGAGCACGGGGTCGTCGCCGGTCAGCAGCTGGAGGTAGGTGGTCTCCCAGACGTCGGTCGTGCAGCCGAGGTCGGCGAGGAGGGCGAGGTAGGCGGCGGGGTCGAGGACGGCGGCCGTCCTGTCCCCGACGCCGGTGAGCCGGGATTTCCAGCGGGGGGACTCGCGTAGTTCGGCGAGGAGCGTGTGGCTGGGCGCGGTGAAGTTGCCGGGTACCTGGAAGGCGAAGGTGCCGCCGGGGGTGAGGGCGTTCAGCCAGTCGGGGAAGCGGTCGGTGTGGCCGGGGACCCATTGGAGCAGGGCGTTGGAGACGATCAGGTCGTAGGTGTCGTCTGGTGTCCAGGTCGTGGCGTCGGCGTGGGCGAAGTCGAGCAGCGGGCCCGCGTACCGCTGGGCCTGCTCGAGCATCTGCGGGGAGTTGTCGAAGCCGGTGATACGGGCCTGCGGCCAGCGTTCGGCGAGCAGTGCGGTGACGTTTCCCGCGCCGCAGCCGAGGTCGGCGATCCGGGCGGGGGCGCCGGAGATACGGGCGAGGAGGTCGCGGAAGGGGCGCGTGCGGTGGTCCGCGTGGCGCAGGTACTGCTGCGGGTCCCAGGTGGGTGCGGTCATGGGATCAGCCTTCCCCGGAATCTATCTCGATGTCAAGATAGTTGTCATCGAGATAGTCGACAACAAGAGACTTCATGTCGAGGCACCCTTTACACTGATCGATATGGAGGACGAGGTCGACCGTCTGGTCGCTGCGTGGCGCCGAGAGCGCCCTGACCTCGATGTGGAACCACTCGAGGTGCTCAGCCGCGTGTCCCGGCTTGCCCGCCATCTCGACCGGGCCCGCCGCCTCGCGTTCGCCGAGCACGGCCTGGAGCCCTGGGAGTTCGACGTGCTGACCTCGCTGCGCCGGGCCGGCTCCCCGTATCAGTTGTCACCGGGGCAATTGCTCACCCAGACGCTGGTGACCTCGGGCACCATGACCAACCGTATCGACCGACTGGCCACCAAGAGCCTGGTCGAGCGGCTGCCCGACCCGAGCGACCGGCGCGGTGTGCTGGTGCGGCTCACCGCCGAGGGCCGGGACCGGGCGGACCAGGCGCTGGCCGGGCTGCTCGCCCAGGAACGGGCGCTGCTGGTCGAGCTGTCGCGCGGTCAGCGGGGTGAACTGGCCGGTCTGCTACGCCGGTTGACCGCCCCGTTCGACAACGTTCCCGGCTAGTGCGGCGGCCGGCGGACCGGCCGCCGCCAGGTCCGCCGGTCCGACGCCGGCCCTTCGGGCGAGCGCCACCGCGGCCAGCGTGGAGTGCACGCCCAGCTTCCCCAGCACGTTCTGCATGTGCGTGCGCACGGTGTGCGGGGAGAGGAAGAGCCGCTCGGCGACCGCCTTGCGCCCCAGGCCTGCCACCATGCACCGCAGCACCTCCCGCTCGCGCGGGGTCAGCGACTCGACGAGCAGTTCGCTCTCGGAGCGGTGCTTACGGGCCGCGGTCAGCTCCCGCAGGACGCCGGTGAGCAGCGCGGGCGGCAGGTGCGTCTCGCCCCGCAGCACGCCGCGTATCACGGCGAGCAGCCGCTGCAGCGAACAGTCCTTGGCCACCCAGCCCGACGCCCCGGCCTGCAGTGCCAGGGCGGCTCTGCGCGGGTCGTCCTTCTCGGCGAGCACGACGATACGGGCGGCGGGAAAGCTCTCGCGCACCCCCGCCACCAGGGAGATGCCGTCGGCCGGGCCGCTTCCGGCGAGCTCGGTGCACTCAGTGAGCTCGGCGCGTTCGGTTCGGTCGGTGCTCTCGGCAGGCTCCGTATGCTCCGTCGGCTCCCTGGGGTGGGGGACGACGACGGTGGCGCCCCGGGGCGCCGTGATGCCGAGGTCGGCGTCGACCAGCAGCACGTCGAATCGTCGTCCCTCGGCGGCGGCCCTCGCCAGGCAGCGCTGCGCGGCGGGGCCACTGCCCGTTGCTATGACGTCGACGTCCGGCTCGGCGGCGAGGGCCGCGGCGAGCGACTCGGCGAAGATGCGGTGGTCGTCGACCACGAGAACCCGGACACGGACCACATGAACCCCCAGGCTGCGTCTTCAGGGGGCGGGTTCGGTGTGGGGTACGGCGCCCGGCGCGGATCGCTGCTGTCGCACGGCCGCCGCCGCGCAGTCGCTGCTGCCTTCCGCTCCGGAGCGTCGTACCCGACACTGTCTCGACCCCTGAACAACACCGGCCCCCACCGGTGCTGCCTTTCAGCGTACGGCGGGGGCGCGGCGGCGGAGGGGGAATCGCGGAACTGGGCGAGTCGGGCGGGTGGCGCCCCCGCTACGACAGGCGTCGGGTGCCAGCCGAGGGGGTCGCCTCGAAGACGCGCGGCTCGGTGTAGCCGGCCGCGGCGAACGCCTCGGTCACCGACTTCGTCACCGCCGCCGCGTGCGACGCGTCGACGAGGACGACGGCGGAGCCGCCGAATCCGCCGCCGGTCATCCGTGCGCCCAGCGCTCCGCCCGCGTTCGCGGACGCCACCACCAGGTCGAGTTCCTCGCAGGAGATCAACAGGTCGTCACGGAGCGAGGCGTGGCCCTCGGTGAGGACGGGGCCCACGGCGCGGACGTCGCCCGCGTCGAGCAGGGCGATGGTGCGCTCGACCCGGTGGTTGTCGGAGACCACATGGCGGACGTATCCGCGCACCTTCGGGTCGGTGAGCTGCGACAGGGCCTGCGGCAACTGCTCGTACGGGATGTCGCGCAGGGCGGGGACACCGAGGATCCGGGCGCCCTCCTCGCAGCCGGCGCGCCGCTCCGCGTAGGCGCCGTCGCCCAGGGCGTGTTTGACCCTGCTGTCCACGACCAGGAGTTGCAGGCCGTGCGCCGCCAGGTCGAAGGGCACCTGGCGGGTGGAGAGGTCGCGGCAGTCGAGGTACAGCGCGTGGCCCTCGGTGCAGCAGGCCGAGGCCGTCTGGTCCATGATTCCGCACGGCACGCCGACGAAGGCGTTCTCGGCGCGCTGTGCGACGACCGCCAGGTCCTGGCAGCTCAGGCCGAGTTCGTAGAGGTCGCTGAGGGCGTGCGCGGTGACCACCTCGAGGGCCGCCGACGAGGAGAGTCCGGCGCCGGTGGGGACGGTGGAGCTGAGGTGGATGTCCGCGCCGGCTATCGGGTGGCCCGCCTCCCGCAGCGCCCAGACGACGCCGGCCGGGTAGGCGGCCCAGCTGGCGTTGGCGAGCGGTTCGAGTTCGTCGATGCGGAGCTGGACGATGCCGCCCTCGATGTCCGACGAGTACAGCCGCAGCACACCGTCGTCGCGGCGGGACACCTGGGCGACCGCCGTGTGCGGCAGCGCGAGCGGCATCACGAAGCCCTCGTTGAAGTCGGTGTACTCACCGATCAGATTGACCCGGCCCGGTGCGGCCCAGGTGCCCTCGGGGGCGGATCCGTACAGCTCCTCGAAACTCATGCCTCAGCAACTCCCATGCTTTGAGATGACACAGTTTGAGCGAAGGTCCAGGCGTCGGCGACGATGCCGGCCAGGTCGGATCGCGACGGGCTCCAGCCCAGCCGCTCGCGTGCGGTGTCCGCGGAGGCGACCAGTGCGGCCGGGTCACCGCCGCGGCGGTCGGCGATGATCTCCGGGATCGGGTGTCCGGTGACCTTGCGGACGGTCTCGATGACCTCGCGGACCGAGAAGCCGCTGCCGTTGCCGAGGTTGCAGATCAGGTGGCTGCCCGCCTCGGCCGCGCGCAGGGCGAGCAGGTGGGCGTCGGCCAGGTCGGCGACGTGGATGTAGTCGCGGATGCAGGTGCCGTCCGGGGTCGGGTAGTCGTCGCCGTACACCGAGATGGTGTCGCGGCGGCCCTGCGCGACCTGGAGGACGAGCGGAATGAGGTGCGACTCGGGGTCGTGGCGTTCCCCGTACGCCCCGTACGCGCCCGCGACGTTGAAGTAGCGGAGGGAGACGGCGGCCAGGCCGTGCGCCGCGCACTCGCCGCTGATCATGTGGTCGACGGCCAGTTTGGTGGCGCCGTACGGGTTGGTCGGCGAGGTCGGGGCGCTCTCCCTGATCGGTACGGTCGCCGGCTCCCCGTAGGTCGCGGCGGTCGAGGAGAAGACCAGGGTGCGCACGCCCGCCGAGCGCATCGCGGCGAGCAGCGCGGTGGTGCCTCCGACGTTGTTCAGCCAGTACTTCTCCGGGTTGACCACCGACTCGCCGACCTGGGAGGAGGCGGCGAAGTGCAGCACCCCGTCGTAGCTGGAGTCCAGCCAGCGGGCGGCATCCTGGATGCGGCCCTCGATGAAGGTGGCGCCGGCCGGGACGCCCGCACGGAAACCGGTGGAGAGGTCGTCGAGCACGGTCACCTCGTGGCCGGCCTCCAGCAGGTGGGCGGCGACGACGCTGCCCACATAACCCGCGCCTCCCGTGACCAGGTACTTGTTGCTCACTTGCTCGCTACCTCTCGCAGTCGCTCGGCCGCGGTCTCCGGCGGCACGTCATTCACGAAGACGTTCATGCCCGACTCGGAACCCGCGAGGAACTTCAGCTTGCCCGACGTGCGCCGGATGGTGAAAAGCTCGAGATGCAGGGCGAATTCGTTCCGGTCGAGCTGGAAGTCCTCCAGTTCGCCGAAGGGCGCCTGGTGCCAGGCGGCGATGTAGGGCGTGGGCGGCTCGCCCTCGCCGAAGATCCGGTCGAAGCGCCTCAAGAGTTCCAGATACAGCTGTGGAAACTCTGTGCGCGCCGCGTCGTCCAGGCGGCGCAGGTCGGGTACGCGCTTCTTGGGGTAGAGGTGCACCTCGTACGGCCAGTGCGCGGCGTACGGCACGAACGCCACCCAGTGCTCGCCCTCCAGCACCACACGCACGCCGTCGGCCAGCTCGCGGGCCACCGTCTCGTCGAAGAGGTTCCGGCCGCCGCTGTTCTCCAGGAAGTCCGCTGCGGAGCGGAGCATCAGTGCGGTGCGCGGGGTGATGAAGGGATAGCCGTAGATCTGGCCGTGCGGGTGGCCGAGGGTGACGCCTATGTCCTTGCCGCGGTTCTCGAAGCAGAACACCTGCTTGACCTGGTCGAGTGCGGCCATCTCGGTGGTCCGGTCGGTCCAGGCCTCGAGGACGAGGCCGGCCTGCTCCTCGGTCAGGTCGGCGAAGGACGCGTCGTGGTCGGACGTGAAGCAGACCACTTCGCAGCGTCCGGAGTCCCCGGCGAGCGAGGGGAAGCGGTTCTCGAAGACCGCGACGTCGTAGTCCGAGTCCGGGATCTCGCTCTGCCGGCCGTCCCGCGAGGGGCAGAGCGGACACTCGTCGGCCGGCGGGTGGTAGATGCGCCCCTGGCGGTGCGATGCGACGGCGACCGAGTCCCCGAGCAGCGGATCCGTGCGGATCTCGGACGCGGTGGCCACCGGGTCGAGGGGCCGCCGGTCCACGGCGTCACGGACGGTGTCGTCCCGGGAGTCGTAGTAGAGCAGCTCACGACCGTCGGCAAGCCGGGTCGATGTCTTCTTCACGCTGGCGCTCCTAGCCCACTCCCAACAAACAGAACCGCACACAACAAACCACAAGTAAACAGAACAGTCAATGGGTAGGCCGGTGCGAATGTGACCGGGGCCACGCGTGGCACGCACCTGCTCACCCCGCCCATCTTCGACGACCCGATCACAATCAAACAAAGAACACCAGAGAACTGTTCATTTTTTGAACACGGACGCGTAGATTCCGCAAGGATCAGTTCTGGCAACGAAGCGAGTACGCATGCAATACCTGGCTGACGGGCTCCGGCTCCCCACCAACGGGCTCGACTACACCATCCTGGCGATCTACTTCGTCGTGGTCCTCGGCATCGGCTTCGCAGCCAGGTCGAGCGTGAAGACCAGCCTCGACTTCTTCCTTTCGGGCCGCTCACTGCCCGCCTGGGTCACCGGCCTGGCCTTTGTCGCCGCCAACCTCGGCGCGACGGAGATCCTGGGCATGGCCGCGACCGGCGCGCAGTACGGCGTCGCCGTCGTCCACTGGTACTGGATCGGCGCCATCCCCGCGATGGTCTTCCTCGGCCTCGTGATGATGCCCTTCTACTACAAGTCGAAGGTGCGCTCCGTACCCGAGTTCCTGCTGCAGCGCTTCGACAAATCCGCGCATCTGCTGAGCTCCATACTCTTCGCCTTCGCGGCGATCCTGATCGCGGGTGTGAACCTCTACGCCCTGTCGATCGTCGTGGAGGCGCTCCTCGGCTGGCCGCAGTGGGTCGCGATCGTCGTCGCCGGCCTCTTCGTCCTCGTCTACATCACCATCGGCGGCCTCTCCTCGGCGATCTACAACGAGGTGCTGCAGTTCTTCGTCATCCTCGCCGCGCTCATCCCGCTCACCATCCTGGGCCTGAAGAAGGTCGGCGGCTGGAACGGGCTCTCGGACACCCTGGAGAAGAGCCACGGTCACAACTTCATGTCCGCCTGGGGCGGCACGGCCATCGGCCAGGCGAACCCGCTGGGCGCCAACTGGCTGACGATCATCCTCGGACTCGGTTTCGTGCTGTCGTTCGGTTACTGGACGACGAACTTCGCGGAGGTGCAGCGCGCCCTGTCGGCGAAGAACCTGTCCGCCGCCCAGCGCACCCCGCTGATCGCCGCGTTCCCGAAGATCTTCATCGTCTTCCTGGTGATGATCCCCGGCATGGTCGCCGCCGTGGTCGCACCGCGGATCGGCACCGCGGGCTCGGACCTCACGTACAACGACGCCATTCCGCTGCTGATGCAGAACCTGCTGCCGAACGGCGTGCTCGGTATCGCGGTGACCGGTCTGCTGGCCGCGTTCATGGCCGGTATGGCCGCCAACGTCTCCTCGTTCAACACCGTCTTCACGACGGACATCTGGGCGCGGTACGTCAAGAAGGACAAGCCCGACGCGTACTACCTGCGGTTCGGGCGGCTCATCACGGCGGTCGGCGTGCTGGCTTCCATCGGCACGGCGTTCATCGCAGCCAGCTTCTCCAACATCATGAGCTACCTCCAGACTCTCTTCTCCTTCTTCAACGTCCCGATGTTCGTGGTCTTCATCATCGGCATGTTCTGGAAGCGCGCGTCGATGAAGTCCGGGGTCTGGGGGCTGGTCGCCGGCACCTGCGCCGCGATGGTCAACTACTTCGTGTTCTACAAGCAGGGGATCATCGGTTTCCCGAGCGACCAGGGCGCCAACTTCGTCTCGGCGATCGTCGGCTTCGTCGCGGGCGCCGTGGTCATGGTCGCGGTCACGCTCGTCACCGCACCGAAGCCGGAGGCCGAACTGGCCGGTCTGGTGTACGGGACGGAGTCGCCGGACGCGCCGGAGGTCCCGGAGGAGGGCGACAGCGCGTGGTACCGCAAGCCGGCCCTGCTGGGCTGGGGCGCGATCGTCCTTGCCGCCCTCTGCTACCTGCCCTACTCGCTCTGATCGGAGGCACCCACCATGTCTGAACTGCAGAACGAAGTCTCCGACCTGGAGCGCAAGTCCGCGACCGCGGCCCGCCTCTTCGACATCCGGCGGATCATCGGCGGCCTGTTCGTGGTCTACGGGGTCATCGTGACGATCGCCGGCGCCACGGTGTCCGACGCCGATCTCAAGAAGGCCCAGGGGATCAACATCAACCTCTGGACGGGGCTCGCGATGCTCGCCCTCGGTCTGTTCTTCCTGGTCTGGCTGAAGCTCCGCCCGACGGCGCCGCCCACCCGGAACGAGCTCCTTCTGAAGGACCCGAAGGACCCGAAGAACGCCTAGACCGCCCGCCGAAGGGGCCGGACCTCCGCGTGTCACTCGGCGAGGTCCGGCCCCTTCGGCATGTCCGCCGCCACCCGGTCGAGCAGCCCGGTGCGGGCCGCGAGCGCCGCCG
The DNA here is from genome assembly GCF_040689485.1 of Streptomyces sp. NPDC051322. Taxonomy (NCBI): domain Bacteria; kingdom Bacillati; phylum Actinomycetota; class Actinomycetes; order Kitasatosporales; family Streptomycetaceae; genus Streptomyces; species Streptomyces sp. NPDC051322. The sequence continues at coordinate 167,999 of NZ_JBFBAK010000009.1, forward strand.
CCTCCAGACGGGACCCGACGCCCAGCTTCATCAGCAGCCGCTGCACATGGGTCCGCGCGGTGCTCGACGCGATCCCCATCGCCGCGGCGATCAGCCGGGTGTCGTCCCCCTCGGCCACCCGCACCAGGACCTCGACCTCGCGCGGGGTGAGCATCCGCAACAGCCGCTGCCCCTCGTCGTCGGGCCGGGCCGCCGGGTTGAGCAGTTCGGCGAAGGCGCCCTGCAACAGCGCCGGGGCCACCGCCGCCTCTCCCGCCCTGGCCTGCACCATGGCCCGCTCGACGCCCTCGATACGCTCGTCATGGCGGACGTAACCCGAAGCGCCGGCCGCGAAGGCGGCGGCGATCCCGCGCGGACTGGGCACCGGTCCCAGCACCACCACCGCTACCTGCGGGCGCTCCGCCCTGATCCGGACGATCGGGTCGAAGGCGCCGGGCTCGGCGGGGAGTGCCGTACCGAACAGACACACCTCGGGCGCCCTGCTCACCACCAGTTCCGCCGCTCCCCCGGTGGGGGCGGCGGCGGCGAGCACCCGGTGCCCGCGGAGTTTCAGCGCCGAGGCGAGCGCCTCGGCGAGCAATCGGTGGTCGTCGACCACCATGAGCCGCACGCCCATGGAGCAATCCCCCACTTCCCCTGCACCCCGTGGCCGCCCCCGAACCGGCCGTTCCTGCCCCGGCAAGCTACACGCTGGTTCGACCTGGCGCGGTCATTACCGGACAGAAGCCCACTCCGCTTCGCACGGGCCGTGCCGAAGGGGGTGCCGCCCGGTCGGGCCGCACCCCCTTCACAGGCCTGCGGATCAGCTGGTGCCGAAGCCGATGGCCAGGTACGTCTTGTCGTCCGAGTCTCCGTACGGCTCGCTGATCAGGTCGTCGGCGAGGTAGAGCCGCCCGCCCGCGTAGCGGATCTCCGAGGAGTCCGGCAGGAAGCCGGCTTCCGCCCTGCGGACCGCCTCGTCGGCCGGGTTGTTCATCAGCAGCGTCTGCTGGAACGTCGAGCCGTCGATGCCGGTGACCTGGCCACCCTTGTCGTACGGGCCCGTCTTGTACGCGATGACGTTGCTGCCGTCCATCCGCACCGGGTACGCCGTGTAGCCCTTGCCCGCCGAGGCCTTGCCGTTCACCAGTTTGCCGGTGGCCAGGTCGAAGGCGACGATCTCGTTGGTCTGGCCGACGTCGCCGCTGGCCCCGTCGTGCTGCTCGGTGGGGACGTAGAGCCGGTCGTTGCCCACCACCAGGTTGTGGCAGTCCTCCACTTCGGTGCTGCCGCATTTACCGGCGTAGGTGTCGGCGTCGGCGGAGATGCGGGCCCGCTGCTTGCCGGTCTTCTCGTCGATGGAGAAGTAGTCCGAGATGCCGCTGCCGTCCCCGGCGGTGTCACCGACGTCCGCGGCGACGACCAGCGGTTTGGTGGACACGACGTGCGCGTACTGAACACCGGACGGCATCTTGAACGTGGCGGTCGGCGCACCGGACGTGGGGTTCAGGACCTGCACGCTGACCTGCGGGTGGTCGTAGTCGCCGCAGCTGCGCACGGCGACCAGGTTGTCCCCGCCGGCGTAACCGCGGTCCTCGCACTGGTCGGCGCTGGCCTTCGGCGCCCAGCGCTGGGTGCCCGTTTCGAGGTCCCAGGCGGCGCCGCCGCCGGTGCCGCCGGCCGCGGCCGTGCCGCCGCCGAGCGTGACCTCGTCGAAGCTGACCTTCTCATCGCCGTCCTTGGCCGACTTCGTCCAGAGCAGCTTGCCGGTGTTGAGGTCGAGCGCGGCGACCTCACTGCAGCCCCAGTACTGCTTGGTCTTGGTCGGCACCTTCGGCTGGAAGGCGATGACCGTCTTGTTGTCCTTGCTGATGTGGTCGGTCGCGGCGCACAGCGGGCCGGGAAGCGGCGTCGTCCAGGACTGGGTGCCCTTGACCGCGTCGTAGCCGACGACCTTGTTGACCCCGGACTTCACGTACAGCGTGTCGGTGACCCATGAGCCGTTGACCCCGGTCACGTCGGCGACCTTGGGGTACGGCAACTGGAAGAGCACCCGGGAGTTGACGTTGGCGGGCGCTTTCTCCTTGCCGCCGCCGCCCTTGGCTCCGCCCGTGTCGCCCGTGGTGGGGCCGCCGGTGGGACCCGCGCTCGACACGTCGTTCTTGCTGTCGCCCTTGCTGGACGAGTACACGAAGCCGGCGCCGATGATCAGCACGATGGCGACCGCCGCCGCAGTGATGATCTTGGCGTCGATGCCGAACGTGAAACCGCCGCTCCGGCCGCCGCCGCCGCCGGCCTGCTGGGGCTGCATCGGCTGCGTCGGATAGCCGTAGGGCTGCTGCGGCTGCGGCTGGTTCTGCGGGTAGCCGTAGCCCGGCTGGGCGGGCGGAGTCTGCGGATAGCCGTACGCCGGGTCCTGCACGGTGGGCGGCTGCGGCTGGTACGGCTGCTGCGGCTGTTGGGGCTGCCCGTAACCCTGGCCGCCCGGCGGCGGAGGCTGCTGCGGGGCGGCCGGCGGCGGAGGCTGCTGCGGGGCGGCCGGCGGGACGGGCGGGGCCTGTGGAGGCATCTGCGGTGGGGCCGGCGGCTGGTTGGGCGGCGGCGGACCGCCGTAACCACCGGCCGGGGGCTGCTTCGAGAAGCCCCCGGCCGGTGGTTCTTCGGGTGGCTGGGGCGGCGGCTGCGTCATCGTGTTTCTGCCTTTGTCGAGGGGGAGGACGGGACGTGCGGACCGCTCACTTGCCGAAGGCCATCATGGTCTTCTCGGTGGTGTCGCCCTTCTTGCCCCTGACCTGGCCGGTCATGATGAAGAGCCGGCCGTTCACATAGGAGACCGACTTCGAGTAGAAGGAATTCTCGATGTCGGCCGTCGACTCCGGGTTCTGCAGCAGAGTCTGCGGCTTGCCGCCGGTCCCCGGGATGCTCACGACGGCGCCACCACCGTCGTACGAGGGCTCCTGGTACGCGACGAGGTTACCGCCGTCCACCTGCAGCGGAAGCATGGTGCGGTCGGCGGCCGCAGGTGAACGCCACTTCTCCTTACCGGTGTTGAGGTCGAAGGCGACGATCTCGTTGGCGCCGCTCTTCACCTCGGTCGGCAGGTAGAGCGTGTTGGCGTCGGCGGCGGTGCCGAGGCAGCCCTGCAGATCGCTCGAGATGATCGAGAGTCCGCACTCCGGCGCGAAGCTGTCCTTGGTGGTCAGCTGCGAACGCCTGCTCCCGTCCGCCTTGAGGATCGAGACGTTCCAGCTCTTCTTCTTCTCGTTGGTCGAGTAGATGACCAGCGGGTCGACCGAGTAGACCCTCTTGACCTCCCAGCCGGCCGGCAGCGCGAACGTCCACTTGGACTTGCCGTTGTCCGGGTTGAGTTCCTGCACCTGCTGGTTGGCGTTCGACTCGCCGTCCTTGGTGCAGGATTCGACCGCGATCAGCTTCGGACCGCCGGCGAACGCGTTGGGCCTGCAGGCCCCGGTGGACGCGCCGAAGACCTTGTGGCCGTCCTTGACCGAAAAGGCGCTGGAGAGGCCGAACCGGCTGGCGGCGACCGTGTTGCCGGAGATGGAAAGCTCGACGGAGGTCATGATGTCGAAGCTGCCCTCCTCGGGGATCTGCTTCTTCCACCCTCCCTTGCCGGTCTTCAGGTCGATCATCTGCATCTGGTTGCAGTCGGCCTTCTCGGTGTCATTGCTCTCGTAGGCGATGACGATCTTGCCGTCGGACGTGGTCTGCCGTGGAGCGGCGCAGATCGCGTGAGGGATCGGCACACTCCACTTCTCCTTGCCGTCGGTCACGCCGTAGGCGGTGACCTTCTTGTACATGGCTTTCACGACAACATCACCGGTGAACCACATTCCGTGGTTCTCGGCGCCGTCCGCGGGCAGCGCGACGTCGTTCGTCTTCAGCCAGAGGACCTTGTCCTCGCCCGCCTTGCGGCCGGCGTTGAGGTCGTCGTCGGTCTTGCGTCCGTCGCCGCTGCCGTCGCCCTGGTCGACACTGGCCGAAACGGACGGCTCGGCCGGGTTCTTGCTGTCGCTCGCGACCGGCTTCTTGTCGTCGCCGCCACCGCCGACCGCGGCGTACACCCCGCCGCCGACGAGCAGCAGGGCCACCACGGCCGCGCCGACGATCACGGCCGGCTTGCCCTTGAACGGCCCCTTGCCGCCGCCCTGCGGGGGGACCGGGCCACCGGCGTACTGCTGCTGCGGGTAACCGTAGGGGCCTGGCTGCTGGCCGTACGGTCCCTGTTGCGGCGGCTGTCCGTAGGGGCCGGGGGCCTGCTGGGGGTAGCCGTACGGGCCGGCCTGCGGCGGCGGCGCCTGCTGGGGGTAGCCGTAACCGGGCTGCGGCGCCGGGGGCTGTCCGGGCGCGGCGGGCGGGCCCTGCGGCGCGGGCGGCGGCGATCCCTGCGGCGGGCCCTGCACGGGCGGCGGGCCCTGCGGAGGCGGCGGCATCTGCGGCGGCTGGGCCGGCGGCGGCGGACCGCCGAAGCCTCCCGGCGGAGGATCCTGCGGAGCGCCGAAACCGCCCTGCGGCGGCTGCTGGTCGGGCGGCTGAGTCATCAGCACATACCTCTTCACGCGGGATCCACTGCCCGACCGGCCTCCCCCGCAATTCCGGCGGCACGCGGCGCCGGAAAGGAGCGAATCGGGTGTGGATCCCACACATCAACGTCAGTCGAGCGGGAGTTCTTTCTATCACTCGGACAGCGCTGTGCGAGGCGCCGGTCCACCCCTGTTCCCAAGGGAGGACCGGGCCGTGATGGAGCCGTTACGCGAACCGGCCGGGCGGCTCAGGCGTCTTCGGCGAGCTCCAGCCAGCGCAGTTCCAACTCTTCGCGCTCCCCCGCCAGTTCACGCAGTTGACCGTCCAGTTCGGCCACCTTTTCGAAGTTCGTGGCGTTTTCGGTGATCTGCGCGTGCAGTTTGCTCTCCCGGTCGGAGAGCTTGTCCAACTGCCGCTCGATCTTCTGGAGTTCCTTCTTCGCCGCGCGGCCGTCCTTGGCGGACGCGGCGCCGGACGCACCCTCCTTGGCCGCCGGCGGTGCGGGCACCGGGGTCTGGGACGCGACGACCTGGCGGCGGCGTTCCAGGTACTCGTCGATGCCACGCGGCAGCATCCGCAGGCTCGCGTCGCCGAGCAGCGCGAACACCCGGTCCGTGGTGCGCTCGATGAAGAACCGGTCGTGCGAGATCACGATCATCGAGCCGGGCCAGCCGTCGAGGAGGTCCTCCAGCTGGGTCAGCGTCTCGATGTCCAGGTCGTTGGTCGGCTCGTCGAGGAAGAGCACGTTGGGCTCGTCCATCAGCAGCCGCAGGATCTGCAGCCTGCGCCGCTCACCGCCGGACAGATCGCCGACCGGGGTCCACTGCTTCTCCTTGGAGAAGCCGAACTGCTCGCAGAGCTGACCGGCGGTCATCTCGCGGCCCTTGCCCAGGTCGACCCGGTCCCGCACCTGCTGCACCGCTTCGAGGACCCGCAGCGTCGGCTTGAGTTCGGCGACCTCCTGCGAGAGGTGGGCGAGCTTCACGGTCTTGCCGACGACGACCTTCCCGCCGGCCGGCTGCGCCTCGCCCTGGGTGCGGGCCGCCTCGGCGAGCGCCCGCAGCAGTGAGGTCTTGCCCGCGCCGTTGACCCCGACCAGACCGATCCGGTCGCCCGGTCCGAGCTGCCAGGTCACATGGGTCAGCAGTACCTTCGGGCCGGCCTGGACGGTGACGTCCTCCAGCTCGAAGACGGTCTTGCCGAGCCGGGCGTTGGCGAACTTCATCAGCTCGGAGGTGTCGCGCGGCGGCGGCACGTCGGCGATCAGTTCGTTGGCGGCCTCGATGCGGTAGCGGGGTTTGGACGTACGGGCCGGAGCTCCGCGCCGCAGCCAGGCCAGCTCCTTGCGCATCAGGTTCTGCCGCTTGGACTCCTCGGTGGCGGCGATGCGCTCCCGCTCGGCGCGGGCGAAGACGTAGTCGCTGTAGCCGCCCTCGTACTCGTGCACGGTGCCGCGCTGGACGTCCCACATGCGGGTGCACACCTGGTCCAGGAACCAGCGGTCGTGGGTGACCACGACGAGCGCGGACCGGCGGGCCCGCAGGTGTCCGGCCAGCCAGGAGATGCCTTCGACGTCGAGGTGGTTGGTCGGCTCGTCGAGCACGATCAGGTCCTGCTCGGCGATGAGCAGCTTGGCCAGCGCGATACGGCGGCGCTCGCCGCCGGAGAGCGGGGCGATGACGGTGTCGAGGCCCTGCGAGAACCCCGGCAGGTCGAGCCCGCCGAACAGCCCCGTCAGCACGTCCCTGATCTTGGCGCTGCCCGCCCACTCGTGGTCGGCGAGGTCACCGATGACCTCGTGCCGCACGGTGGCCTGCGGGTCCAGCGAGTCGTGCTGGGTGAGCACACCGCTGCGCAGCCCGCCACTGTGGGTGACCCGGCCGGTGTCCGGCTCCTCCAGCCTGGCGAGCATCCGGATGAGGGTGGTCTTGCCGTCCCCGTTACGGCCGACGACGCCGATGCGGTCGCCCTCGGAGACGCCGAGGGAGACACCGTCGAGCAGGGCACGGGTCCCGTAGACCTTGCTGACGGCCTCGACATTGACGAGGTTGACGGCCATTGACGCTCCTGGGCAGGGGATGGATCGATCTCCAGCGTACTGGCCTGGGCAAACCCGGCTATCGCCGGGAAGTGCGGCCGGCGGCCCGATCGGATCGCAGCACCGTCGCACCGGCGACTCCCGATACCGCGACCCGTGCCGCACGGCACGTCCCCGATCCCCGCAGTGCCGCGGCGACCGCCTCTGCCGACTCCGCGTCCTTCGCCAGGAAGGCTGTCGTGGGCCCCGACCCGGAGACCAGTCCCGCCAGCGCACCGGCCGCCATGCCCGCGGCCAACGCGTCGGCGAGCGCGGGCCGCAGGGAGAGCGCGGCCGGCTGGAGATCGTTGGCCAGCGCGGCGGCCAGCGCTACCGCGTCGCCCGTACGCAGCGCCTCGATCAGGTCCGGGGAAGCCTCCGGCTCGGCCGCGTCCGGGGTGAGCCGGTCGAACTCGCGGAAGACGGTCGGGGTGGAGAGGCCGCCGTCGGCGAGCGCGAACACCCAGTGGAAGGGTGCGCCGAGTTCGAGCGGCGTCAGCCGCTCGCCGCGCCCGGTGCCCAGGGCCGCTCCACCGACCAGACTGAACGGTACGTCGCTGCCCAACTCGGCGCAGATCTCCAGGAGTTCGTCGCGCGAAGCCCCGGTCGACCAGAGTGCGTCGCAGGCCAGCAGAGCGCCCGCGCCGTCCGCGCTGCCGCCGGCCATGCCGCCGGCGACCGGGATGTCCTTGTCGATGTGGAGGTGGACGTCGGGGGCGATGCCGTGCCGCGCGGCGAGCAGTTCGGCCGCCCTTGCTGCCAGGTTCGTGCGGTCCAGCGGCACCTGGTCGGCGCCGGGCCCCGCACAGGTGACCCGCAGGGTTTCGGCCGGGGTCGCCGTGATCTCGTCGTGCAGGGACACCGCGAGGAAGATGTTGGCCAGGTCGTGGAAGCCGTCTGGGCGGGCCGCGCCCACCGCGAGCTGGACGTTGACCTTGGCCGGGACGCGGACCGTGACAGTGTCGGTGCCGGTGCCGGTGTCGTGCATGCTCACGCCTTGGCCTCCGCGATCCGCGCGAACTCGTGCACGGTGAGCGATTCGCCACGTGCCTGCGGGGACACCCCGGCGGCGACCAGCGCCGCTTCGGCGGCGGGCGCCGAACCGGCCCAGCCGGCCAGCGCGGCCCGCAGCGTCTTGCGGCGCTGGGCGAAGGCCGCGTCGACCACCGCGAAGACCTCCTCCCGGGAGGCCGTGGTCTTGACCGGCTGCTCGCGGCGGACCAGCGAGACCAGCCCGGAGTCGACGTTCGGGGCCGGCCAGAAGACATTGCGGCCGATGGAACCGGCCCGCTTGACCTCCGCGTACCAGTTGGCCTTCACCGACGGCACGCCGTACACCTTGTTGCCGGGCTCGGCCGCCAGCCGGTCGGCGACCTCCGCCTGGACCATCACCAGGGTGCGCTTGATGGTCGGGAAGCGCTCCAGCATGGTGAGCAGGACCGGCACCGCGACGTTGTACGGAAGGTTCGCCACCAGCGCGGTGGGCGGCGGGCCGGGGAGCTCCCTGACCTGCATCGCATCGGCGTGCACCAGCGCGAAGCGGTCGGCGCGGGTCGGCAGCCGGGCCTCGACCGTCGCGGGCAGCGCGCCCGCGAGCACATCGTCGATCTCGATGGCGACCAGGCGGTCCGCCGCCTCGAGCAGCGCCAGGGTCAGCGAGCCGAGACCGGGGCCGACCTCGACGACCGCGTCGTCCCGGGTCACCTCGGCCGTCCGTACGATCCGGCGCACCGTGTTGGCGTCGATGACGAAGTTCTGGCCGCGCTGCTTGGTCGGGCGTACGCCCAGCGCTGCGGCCAGTTCACGGATGTCGGCGGGGCCCAGCAGGGCGTCGGAGACTGCGGGGGCCTCGGGTTCAGTGCTGCTCACCCGTAAAGCCTACGGCCGCAGTGCGGCCACGGACTCGCCCCCCGCTGTACGTAGAGCCGCTTCGCCCGGTCCGTCTGCTCGTCGGCGGGCGCGTCCTCGGGCAGTCCGCTGCCGCCGAGTGCGTGCCAGGTCTGCCCGTCCAGCTGGTAGAGGCCGCCGTAACTGCCCGAGGCGTCGACCGCGTCCGGCCGCCCGCCGGACTCGCAGTGCGCGAGGCCGTTCCAGTCCAGCCGGTCGGCTCCGGCGGGCGATGCGGGGCGCGGCCGGGTGCCGATCCGTACCACCCGGGCCTCGGGCCGGCGCACCAGCTCCGTGGCGAGCTGCCGCGGTTTCTGCCGGACGCCGTTGACGGTACGCAGTTGGTAGGTGATCCGGCGCAGGCCGGGCACGCCGGGCCGGGTCACCGATTCCGTACCGGCGAACAGTGAGCTGTCCAGAACCCGGTTGGTGACAAAGGCGATGGGTTCCTCGCGCGTCTCCTTGCTGCCGGTGATGCGCAGCACGGTGATGGTCTGGCCGTCGCGCGGGAAGGTGTCGGCGGGTACGGATGTGGTGTCGTGTCCGCGCAGGCCGATGCCCGCCTGGTCGAGGGCTTCGCGCACGGTGGCCGCGTTGGTGCGGATGGTGCGCTCGCGGCCGTCGGCCATGAAGGTCACGGTGCGTTCGGTCCGTACGTTCACCGCCAGGCCGTGCCGGGAGATCGCGGCGGAGCGCGAGGTGGAGATGTACGCGCCCGCCGTGCGTACCCCGAGTTGGCGCAGCGCGCCCTCCACGGTGCGTGCCGTGGTCCAGACCCGGTGGCGCCGTCCGTCGAGGGTGAGGGCGAGCGGACGCCCGTAGCGGACGTCGATCTCGTCACCGTCGGTGAGCGCGGTGTGGTGTCCGGGGGCGACCGCGTCGTGGACGCCGAGCGGCACCTGCTCCTCGACCAGCAGTTCGTCCACCGTGCCGGCGAAGGTGTGCAGGGTGCGCGGTACCCCGTCGACACTGAGCTGTACGGCCTTGTCGTTGGCCACGAAGGCGGAGGTCCCGCCGGCCAGGAAGGCCACGACCAGCGCCTGCGGGAGGAGTCGGCGCAGGCCGTCGGGTGGCCGTCGTGGGGCCCGGCGGCGGCCGGTGGGCCGCCCGCCATCGGGCCCGGCCGCCGCGGAGGACGTATACGGGGCGGGTGTGGCGCCTGCGTCGATGGTGTCGGCGTACGCGGCGATGTAGCTCGGCACGGTGGGGGTGTACGGCGGCGGGTAGGTCGATGGGCGGTCCGTCGCGTGACGGCCGCCGCGTGCGGCACGGTGACTGCCCTGCGCATTGCTCACGACGCTCCAGCGGTCCGGTCCGGTCGTAGCCGGTCGGCGATCCCGTCGGCGATCCGGTCGGGCCGGGACACTAGCGGAGCGTCAGTCACCCAACAAAGTCATACGGTCACTCTTAGTAAGCAGGAAGTTCGAACGCGCGAGCCGTGTTGGCCATGATCGCCGAGGCCAGGGCGTCTTCTCCGACGCTTTTCACCTCGGCCATCGCCCGCACGGTCACCGGAACGAGATACGGCGCGTTGGGCCGTCCGCGGTAGGGAGCCGGGGTGAGGAACGGTGCGTCCGTCTCGACCAGGACGAGTTCCAGGGGGGCCACGGCGAGCGCGTCGCGCAGCGGCTGGGCGTTCTTGAACGTCACGTTGCCGGCGAAGGACATGAAATAGCCCCTGGCCGCGCAGATGTCCGCCATCGCCGCGTCGCCGGAGTAGCAGTGGAAGACGGTGCGCTCCGGTGCGCCTTCCTCGTCGAGGATGCGCAACACGTCGGCGTGGGCGTCCCGGTCATGGATGACGAGGGCTTTTCCGTGCCGTTTGGCGATCTCGATATGGGCCCGGAAGGACCGCTCCTGCGCGGCGGCGCCCTCCGGCCCGGTACGGAAGTGGTCGAGGCCGGTCTCGCCGACGGCCCTGACGTGCGGCAGAGCGGCCAGCCGGTCGATCTCGGCGAGCGCCTCGTCGAGCGCTGCGTCCCCACCCGCCGGACGCGCCCCCTGCCGCGACCGGTTGTCCTCGTCCCCGAGCACGATGCGCGGCGCCTCGTTGGGGTGCAGTGCGACGGCCGCGTGCACGTTCTCGTACGCCGCTGCCGTCTCTGCCGCCCAGGCGGAGCCCTTGAGGTCGCAGCCCACCTGGACCACCGTGGTCACCCCCACCGACGAGGCCTTCCGCAGGGCCTCGTCGACGGTGGTGTCCTGCATGTCCAGGTGGGTGTGCGAATCGGCGACCGCCACCCGGAGCGGTTCGGGCAGCGGCGGGATGGTGACCTTGGCGGCTTGCGGGCTCATGGCGCCCGATCCTACGGCGCGCCTCCCAGCGGGTTACCTCCGGTGGAACAGGTGCAGCAGGTCGGAGAGATGCCAGTGGTGCGGCTCTCCGGCGGCACTGGCGGCGAGCGTCGCGCCGGAACCGGACTTCGGAGCGGGCCCGGGGATCCGCTCCGTGGTCGGCTCGGTGCCGGACGCAGTCGCGAGCAGGGAAGCAGACCTGGGCTTCGCGGCCCGCTCACCGACCGGCCTGACTCCGGTTGCCGTCACGCCCATGCCCCCGGCGAGCATCTGTCGGACCGAGGACACCCGTCCCGGCCGCATTATTCGGACGACATGCCCCCCGCAGTTCGTGCACGTCGGCGTGGACAACGGTGAGGGAACCCGTCGCCCATCGGCCTTGTAGACGACAAACGCCCGGCCGGACACGTCGACGTGGTGCTCGATGTCGTACGCCTGTTCCCAGCCGTGCCCGCACCGCATGCAGGCGAAGGCATACGCCTCATGTGCGGTGATGTCAGTGCTCTCACTCATGCCAGCTCCTCTTGCCCGACGGACAAGGCTTCCGCGGGACGAATCCGTCCCCTTTCCAGTGGACTGCTATCGCCTGCGGAATGCACGAGGGGCTGCCGACTATTGGAGCGCTCTTGGTCGTCTCGTGGCCCAGAGCCCCGCGATCACGCTCGCTCTTTGCTATTCACGCGGCTCCTTTACCTTCCGGTTGGCCGGTCCGGGCGGCGTTCTTTGCCGCGACCACCGCATCGAAGACCTCCCGTTTGGGCAGCCCCGCGTCGGCGGCGACCGCGGCGATCGCTTCCTTGCGCCGCTCCCCCGCCTCTTCCCGCACCTGCACCCTGCGTACCAGCTCAGCGGGGTCCAGCTGCTGCGGTCCGGTGTCGGGGGCGCCCTCGACGACCACGGTGATCTCGCCCCGTACGCCGTCGGCCGCCCACTCGGCGAGCTCCTTCAGCGGGGCCCGCTTCACTTCCTCGTACGTCTTGGTCAGCTCGCGGCAGACGGCGGCCCGGCGCCCGTCGCCGAAGACCGCGGCCATCGCGGCGAGCGTGTCGTCGAGGCGGTGCGGGGCCTCGAAGTACACCAGCGTCCGGCGCTCCGCCACGACCTCCCGCAGCTTCCCGAGCCGTTCGCCCGCCTTGCGCGGCAGGAAGCCCTCGAAGCAGAAACGGTCCACCGGCAGGCCGGAGAGCGCCAGTGCGGTGAGCACCGCGGACGGTCCCGGTACGGCGGTGACCTTGATGTCCTTCTGCACGGCCGCCGCGACCAGCCGGTAGCCGGGGTCGGAGACCGACGGCATCCCCGCGTCGGTCACCAGCAGGACCCGGGCGCCGCCCTCCAGCGCCTCGACGAGTTCCGGCGTACGGGCGGTCTCGTTGCCCTCGAAGTAGGAGACGACCCGCCCCGTCGTGTGCACGCCGAGCGCCTGGGTCAGCCGGCGGAGCCGCCGGGTGTCCTCGGCGGCCACGACATCGGCCGTCTCCAGTTCCCTGGCGAGCCGGGGCGGCGCGTCCGACACGTCACCGATGGGGGTCCCTGCGAGTACCAGCGTTCCAGTCACGTCTTCATTCTTCCAGCCCCGCACACACCACTCACACAGTCCGGGTCCTTACGATGGCGCGGTGACGAGTACAGCGCCCCAAGCCCTGAAGGGCCACGACGCCGGAGACCAGCCGCCGCCATGGGAACGCCGGCTGCGCCGGTTCGGCCATGTGGCCCGGCGGGACAGCGGCCTGCGCGAGCGGCTGGTGCCGCCGTTCACCGCGCCCGGTCCGCAGGTGTGGAGCGTGCTGGGGTTCTCCCCGGCCTTCGCCGAACGCCTGCTGCGCTGGTCGGCCTGGGGCGGCCCGCTGCTGGTCACACTGGTCGCCGGGGTGCTGCGCTTCTGGAACCTGGGCAGCCCGCACGCGGTGATATTCGATGAGACGTATTACGCCAAGGACGCCTGGGCGCTGATCCACCAGGGGTACGAGGGCAACTGGCCGGACGACATCAACAACGCGATCCTCGCCAACCCCTCGCACGTCACGGTGCCGTCCGACCCCGGCTATGTGGTGCATCCGCCGGTCGGCAAGTGGATCATCGGCCTCGGTGAGCACTTCTTCGGGTTCACGCCGTTCGGCTGGCGTTTCATGACGGCCCTGCTCGGCACCCTCTCGGTGCTGATGATCTGCCGGATCGGCCGGCGGCTGCTGCGCTCGACCTTCCTGGGCTGCCTGGCGGGCGTGCTGCTCACCGTCGACGGACTGCACTTCGTGATGAGCCGCACCTCGCTGCTCGACCTCATCGTGATGTTCTTCGTGGTCGCCGCCTTCGGCTGTCTGCTGATCGACCGGGACAGATCCCGAGCCCGGCTCGCCGACGCACTGCCGGTGGGCGAGGAGGGCGGGTTGCGCCCCGACGACGCCATCGCGTCGACCCTGCGCCTGGGGTGGCGGCCCTGGCGGATCACGGCCGGTGTGATGCTGGGCCTGTCGGCTGCGACCAAGTGGAACGGTCTCTACGTCCTGGTCTTCTTCGCCGTGATGACCGTCCTGTGGGACGTCGGCGCCCGCCGCACCGCCGGCGCCGTCCAGCCGTACCGCGCGGTGCTGCGCCGCGACGTGCTGCCCGCCTTCGGGGCGACCGTGCCGGTCGCGGTGGCCACCTACCTCGTCTCCTGGACCGGCTGGTTCGCGACCAGCGGCGGCTACTTCCGCGACTGGGCGGACCACCGCGGCGGGCTCTCCCCGGACCACGTGAAGCTCCCGCTGCTCGGCACCGTTCATCTGCCGCAGTTCGGCATGGACTGGGTCCCCGCCTCGCTGCGCAGCTTCTGGCACTACGAGGCCGAGGTCTACAGCTTCCATGTGAACCTGACCGAGGGACACCAGTACCAGTCGAACCCGTGGAGCTGGCTGGTCATCGGCCGCCCGGTCTCGTACTTCTACGAGTCCCCCAAGCCCGGCGTCGACGGCTGCCCCACCGGCACCGAGAGCTGCGCCCGCGAGGTCCTCGCCATGGGGACCCCGCTGCTCTGGTGGGCGGCGTGCTTCGCCGTGCTGTACATCCTGTGGCGCTGGATCTTCCGCCGCGACTGGCGGGCCGGGGCCATCGCCTGCGGGATCGCGGCCGGTTACCTGCCCTGGTTCATGTACCAGCAGCGCACCATCTTCTTCTTCTACGCGGTCGTCTTCGTGCCCTTCCTCTGTCTCGCCGTCGCCATGATGGTCGGCGCGATCCTGGGCCCACCCGGCTCGACCGAACGCCGCCGGGCGCTGGGCGCGATCGGCGCGGGCGTGCTGGTGCTGCTGATCATCTGGAACTTCATCTACTTCTGGCCCTTGTTCACCGGGGACGCGATTCCGCTCAGCCAATGGAACAACCGGATGTGGCTGGACACCTGGGTGTGATGCGGGACATGGTCCCGGTCATGTAACGGCTTTCCCCCTTGCCGCCACTGTCCCGTACGCTGCTGCCGTAACTCTCTTGAACATGTTCAAGGAGACTCCTGGGGAGGGGACGCAGTAATGCGAGGTGGGGCGAAGATCGGTCTGGTCGGCGGCGTGTTCGCGGTCGTGGTCGGCGGGGTGGGGTACGGCGCCTACAACGTGTGGACCGGACTCAACAGCACCGGCGGCAGCGGCAGCGGGGATGACAGCAACACGACGCAGGCCGCCCCCGCACGCACCGGGCCGCCCAGCGACGACGAGATCAGCGCTACGGCGAAGGACTTCCTGGCCGCCTGGGCCGCCGGTGACGCCGACAAGGCATCGCAGCTCACCAACAACGCGGTGGACTCGCAGCCGCTGCTTGCCGGGTACCGCACGGACGCACACGTCAGCAAGGTGACCCTGACGCCGGGGGCCGTGAACGGGGCCACGGTGCCGTACACGGTCAAGGCCACCATCTCGTACGACGGGAAGACCAAGCCCTGGTCGTACTCCTCCTCGCTCACCGTCGTCCGGGGGCTGACGACCGGCAAGGCACTGGTCGACTGGAAGCCGTCGGTCATCCACCCGGATCTGAAGAAGGGCGAGACGATCCGTACCGGCGAGGCGGCGAGCGCACAGATCAAGGCCGTCGACCGGAACGGGACCGAGCTGACGAAGGAGAAGTACCCCTCGCTGGGGCCGGTGCTCGACACGCTGCGGGAGCGGTACGGGAACAAGGCGGGCGGCAAGCCCGGCATCGAGACCGACATCGAGGGGGCGGCGTCGGCGGACGCTTCGGCGGACAGCACACCTGCCCGGACGCTGGTGGTGCTGTCCAAGGGCAAGCCCGCGCTACTGCACACCACACTGGACGCCGGGGTGCAGGCGGCGGCCGAGACGGCGGTGAAGCAGTTCAGCGAGTCGTCGGTGGCGGCGGTCTCGGCCAGTACGGGTGAGATCCGGGCGATCGCCAACCACCGCGCGGACGCGTTCAACGCGGCCACCCAGGGCAAGCTCGCGCCCGGCTCGACGATGAAGATCATGACGGCCGCGATGCTCATCAACAACGGGCTGGCCAGCGAGAACAGCTCGATCCTGTGCCCGGTGTCGGTCATGTGGCACAGCCAGACCTTCCACAACCTGAACAACTTCTCGATACCCGGCGGCACCCTCGCGACAAGCTTCGCCCGCTCCTGCAACACCGCGTTCATCAAGCCGCTCGGCAGATTCTCCGACCGTCACCTCGACCCGGACACCGCACTGCCGTCGACCGCGCAGAAGTACTTCGGCATCGGCAAGACCTGGAACGTCGGCATCCCCTCGTTCGACGGCAGTGTCCCGCAGACCACCGGGCCCAACACCGCAGCGGCGATGATCGGGCAGGGCCTGGTGCAGATGAACCCGCTCAACATGGCGTCGGTCACCGCCACCGCCCGCAACGGCACCTTCCACCAGCCGATCATCGTGCCGAAGTCGCTGCTGGACGGCGACCGCGCCACCGCGCAGTCGCTGCCGTACAACACCGCGCAGCAGCTCCGCGACATGATGCACACCACCGCGACCGCCTCCTACGGCACGGGCACCGTGGCGATGTCGAGCGTCGGCGGCTACAAGGGCGCCAAGACCGGTTCCGCCGAGGTGGACCAGCAGGGCAAGTCCAACAGCTGGTTCACCGGGTTCAGCGACGATCTGGCCGCCGCGGCGGTCGTGCAGTCCGGCGGGCACGGCGGCGACGCCGCGGGTCCGGTGGTCGCCGCGGTGCTCCGCGCGGGCTGACCGCTGCCGTCTGAGTGCTGCTGTCCGAATCCTGTTGGCATGGCCCGCACGCCGGACGTTAGCGTGCGGGCCATGAGCTCTTCCGAATCCGCCGTCCATCCCCGTTTCTCCGAGGCCCTGCGTGAGCTCGGCCTGGAGGTCGAGGTACGTACCTTCCCCGAGGCCACCCGCACCGCCGTCGAAGCCGCCGCCGCCATCGGCTGCGAACTGAGCGCCATCGTCAAGTCGCTGATCTTCGAGGCCGACGGTGCGCCCGTGCTGGTCCTGATGGACGGCTCCTCACGCGTCGACGTCGACCTCGTACGGACCGTGCTCGGCGCGGAGAAGGTCAAGCGCGCCGACGCCGCTCTGGTCCGTGAGACCACCGGGTACGCCATCGGCGGTGTCCCGCCCTTCGGTCACCGCACCCGCACGCGGGTCGTCGCCGACCGGGGTCTGCTGGACCACCCGGTGGTGTGGGCGGCCGCCGGCAACCCGCACACCGTCTTCGCCCTCGAACCCAAGTCGGTGGTCGAGTACGCGGGCGCCACCCTGGCCGATGTGCGGGAGCACACCGCGTGACGCTGACGGTCATCATCGCGGTCGTCATCGCCGCGATAACGCACGCCAGTTGGAACGCGATAGCCCACCACATCAAGGACCAGCTGCTCTCCTTCACGCTGATATCCGGCGGCGGGCTGCTGATCGGCGCGCTGGCAGCGCCCTTCGTGCCTTTCCCGGCGCCCGCCGCCTGGCCGTTCCTGATCGGTTCGGCCGCGCTCCATGTCACCTACATGCTGCTGCTGATGCGGTCGTTCACCCTCGGCGACTTCGGTCAGATGTACCCGATCGCGCGCGGCACCGCGCCGCTGGTGGTGACCGTGCTGGCCGCGCTCTTCGTTCATGAGACCCCGGACGTCTGGGTGTTGGCGGGTGTCGCCGTCTCCTGCGCCGGCCTGGTCGGTGTCGCCCTGTGGGGCCTCAAGGGCTCCCGCCCGCACTGGCCGGCCATCGCGGCCGCCCTGGCGACCGGCCTGGCCATCGCCTCGTACACCACGGTCGACGGGGTCGGCGTACGCGACTCCGGTTCCTCGCTGGGCTATATCGCCTGGCTGATGATCCTGGAGGGCATCTCCATCCCCGTCTACGCCGCCTACCGCCGGCGGGCCCGACTCCTCACCCAGCTCCGGCCGTACGCGGCGCGGGGACTGGCCGGTGCGGCGATGTCCGTCGTCGCCTACGGCCTGGTCCTCTGGGCCCAGACCCGCGCCCCGCTCGCTCCGATCGCGGCGCTGCGCGAGTCCTCGATCATCGTGGGCGCGGCGATCGGCGCGGTCGCCTTCAAGGAACGCTTCGGCAGACCGAGAATCGCGGCGGCCGGGCTGATGGTCGTGGGCATCGGACTGATGCTGCACGCCGGGTAGCGGTGCTCCGGCCGGGTTGAGTCATCGCCGGGTGCGGACATCGCCGGGTGCGGTCATCGCTCCACCGTTTCCGGGCTGTCCGGCTCTGTCCGGGAGGGCGCTGCCAGCAGGTCGGTCAGCAGGAGGCTGAGACCGAGGTCGAGCGTCCGCTCGCGGTCCGGATCGCCGACAGCCTGAGGGCACAGGGCGGTGGGCCGGGCGATCCAGAGGACTTTCCAGGCCAGGGCGTCGACCGCCGCCAGTTCATGCGCCCTGCCTGCGAGCCGTAGCGGATAGAGGAGTTGCTTGACCCGGTGGCGTACGGCGTCCGACAGGAAACCGTCCATCGCCGTGAGCGCGTGGGCCATCACCGCCGGGGCGGTCCGGGCGATGGCCGCCGTTGTCGGGGGTGTCGGATACTCCGCGCGACGTACACGAGGTGAGCGACCGTTCCGGAGACGGTTCCGTCGACAGGACAGGCGTCCTCGGCCGCATCGGGGGGAACGCCCGGCCGCGAGCCGTCAGTTGTCGTCCCGTTCCAGCGGCAGCGCCTGGCCGAAGGACGTGTTGACGGCCAGCAGGCCGCCGTCGACCCGCAGGGTCGTCCCGGTGATCCAGGCCGCGTCGGACGAGGCGAGGAAGGTGATGGCCGCCGCGATGTCCTCCGGCTCGCCGACCCGGCCGAGCGGGTAGACGGCAGCGAGGCGGTCCAGGGCGCCTTCCCGGCCGGTCCAGGCGTCGGAGCGGATCGTGCCGGGTTCGACCAGGTTGACGCGTACGCCACGGGGCGCGGCGTCGCCGGCCAGGGTGCGGGTCAGGCTGGCCAGGCCCGCCTTGGCGGCGCTGTAGGCGTGGTTGCCGAAGTCCTGCGACCCGTTGACCGAGCCGACGTTGACGATGGCGCCCCGGCCGCCGGCCGCCGCGAGGTGCGGGAGGGCGGCGCGGCAGGTGTGGAAGGCGCCGGTCAGGGTGGCGTCCAGGTCGCGGTGCCAGGAGGCGTCGTCCTGGTCCTCGAAGAGCGGGGCGTCGAGCGAGCAGGCGTAGGCGTTGTTGACCAGCACGTCGAGGGAGCCGAACTGCTCGACGGCGTGGGCGACGGCCGCGCCGACCGCTGCCCGGTCGGTGACGTCGCAGGGGAACGCGGCCGCGCCGGGGATGCTGCCGGCCGTCTTCGCGGCGCGCGGCCCGTCCAGGTCGGTGACCAGGACGCGGGCGCCCTCGGCGGCGAATCTGCGGGCGGTGGCTTCGCCGATGCCGCGGCCCGCCCCGGTGATCAGTACGCCGTACCCCTCGAACCGCTGCGTTCGCTCCATACGGCGATCATGCCGCCGCGCGCACCGCCCTGACCAGTGCCTGGGCGCGGGGGTCTGCGGTGACGCCCTTCTGCAGGCCGTTCGTGACGTAGCCGAAGGCGATGCCCGACTCCGGGTCCGCGAATCCGAGGGAGCCGCCGCGGCCGGGGTGGCCGAACGAGCCGGGGCCGAGGAGCGGGGCGGCGGGGCCGTGCAGCATGAAGCCGAGGCCGAAGCGGGTGTGGACGACGAGGACTCGGTCGGGGCCCGACGATTCCTCGGTGCGCGCGAGTGCGAGGGTCGCCGGGGCGAAGAGCCGGGTGCCGCCGTCGACCGGGCCGCTGTCGACCGGGCCGATCATCGCCGCGTACACCCGGGCGAGCGCGCGGGCAGTGGAAATGCCTGCCGACGCGGGGAGTTCGGCGGCGCGATAGGCGGGGTCGTTCTCGTCCGGGGCGGGGTCGATGGCACCGAAGGCGCGGCTGGTCAGCGAGTGCGGGTCGTGGTAGGCATCGGCCACCGACCGCTTGGGCCGGATCTTGAGCCCGCCGCCGACCGGGGCCGCTTCGACGGGGCCGATGCGACCGACCCGGTGTGCCTCCTCGGGCGGCAGCCCCACCCAGAAGTCCAGGTCGAGCGGGCGGGCTATCTCCTCGGCGAGCCACCGGCCGATCCGCCGGCCGGTCACCCGCCTGACCAGCTCGCTCAGCAGCCAGCTGTAGGTCTGCGCGTGGTAGCCGTGCTCGGTCCCCGGCTCCCACACGGCCCGCTGCGCGGCGATCGCCCGTGGGCCCGACTCGCCGTCCATCGCCTCGGCGGGGGTGAGCGGCCGGTCGAGGAGCGGTACGCCGGCCCGGTGGGCGAGCAGGTGCCGTACCAGGGCGCGGTCCTTGCCGCCCGCCTTGAACTCCGGCCAGTAGGTGGCGACGGGCGCGTCGAGGTCGAGCTGTCCGCGCTGGTGCAGCAGGAGGGGTACCACGGCGGCGACGCCCTTGGTCGCGGACCGGACGATCTGCGCGGTGTCCACCGCCCAGGGCTCCGGGCCGTCCACGTCCCTGGTGCCGGCCCACAGGTCGACGACCTTGTGCCCGTCGCGGTAGACGGCGACGGCGGCGCCACGTTCACCCCGCCGGTCGAAGTTGCCGACAAAGGCGTCCCGGACCGCCTCGAATCCGTCCGCCACTGTGCCCTGGACTGTGCCCTGGACGTCCACCACGTCGTGCTCCCGCGTCTCCCCGCACGCCCCGTCGACGTACACCTCCCATGGTGCGGGGCGCCTCCGGCGGGGGGTTGCCGGGGGGTGCGGTGTTTCCGGGCCGTCCTCGAATGCCGGACGGGCTTGATCCGGTCAGACCGCCGCGCGCGGGTTGAAGCCGAAGGGGAGCTCCAGGCGATGTGAACGCATCAGGTCGTCGTCGGAGAGGACGTCCGCCGTCTCGCCGTCGCCCACGATCACGCCGTCGCTGAGGATGACGGAGCGGGGGCACAGTTCCAGGGCGTACGGAAGGTCGTGCGTCACCATCAGGACGGTGACGTCCAACGATCGCAGGATGTCGGCGAGTTCCCGCCGTGACGCCGGGTCCAGGTTGGATGAGGGCTCGTCGAGGACCAGGATCTCCGGCTCCATGGCGAGCACCGTGGCGACCGCGACCCGGCGCCGCTGCCCGTAGGAGAGGTGGTGCGGCGGCCGGTCGGCGAAGTCCGCCATGCCGACCTGGGTGAGGGCGGCGACGACCCTTGCCTCCAGTTCCGCGCCGCACAGTCCGGACGTGGCGGGCCCGAAGGCCACGTCCTCGCGGACCGTCGGCATGAAGAGCTGGTCGTCCGGGTCCTGGAAGACGATGCCGACCCGGCGCCGGATCTCCGGGAGGTTCGCCTTGGCGACCGGCAGACCGGCCACCGCCACCGTGCCCGCGCCGCCGGTGAGGATGCCGTTGAGGTGCAGGACCAGGGTGGTCTTGCCGGCGCCGTTCGGGCCGAGGAGCGCGACGCGTTCGCCGCGCCGGACGGTCAGGTCGACGCCGAACAGGGCCTGGTGTCCGTCGGGGTAGGCGTAGGCGAGGCCGGACACTTCGAGGGAGGCGGCGGCGGGAGCGGTGGTCATAGGGTCCATCCCAGCAGACAGATGCAGAGCGCGGCGACGGGGAGTGCGGCGGCGTACCGCCACTGCGCCCGGGACGCCGTCACTTCGTCGATGACCGGCATGGTGCCGGTGTAACCGCGGCTGACCATCGCGAGATGGACCCGTTCGCCGCGTTCGTAGGAGCGGATGAAGAGTGCCCCGGCGGATTTCCCGAGCACGCCCCACTGCCGCACGCCGCGCGCCTCGAAGCCGCGGGAGCGGCGGGCGATGGACATGCGCCGCATCTCGTCGGTGATGACATCGCCGTAGCGGATCATGAAGGAGGCGATCTGGACGAGCAGCGGGGGCAGTCTCAGCCGCTGAAGGCCGAGCAGCAGCGCGCGCAGTTCGGTCGTGGAGGCCAGGATGACCGAGGCCGCCACCCCGAGCGTCCCCTTGGCGAGGACGTTCCAGGCGTCCCAGAGCCCGCTGCGGCTGAGTGCGACGCCCAGGACGTGGATCTGGTCGCCCGGCACCACGAACGGCATCAGGACCGCGAAGGCCACGAACGGGATCTCGATCAGCAGGCGTTTCAGCAGGAAGGCGGCGGGGATCCGGGCCGCTGCTGCGACCCCGGCGAGCAGCAGGGCATAGAGCGCGAACGCCCACATCGCCGTGCGCGGGGTGGACACCACCACGATCACGAAGGCGAGAGCGGCCGCGAGCTTGCAGTGCGGGGGGAGGGCGTGCACCGGCGAGTGGCCGTGCCGGTACAGCTTGTGTGCGTGGCCGGCGCCCATCAGACGGCTTCCGCGCGGGTGGAGGTGGTGGTGTTCGTACGACGGCGGCGGACGACCCAGAAGATCCCGCTGCCCACCACGACCGTGGTGCCGACGCCGATCACCCCGGCCAGGCCGCCGGAGATCCGGGCGTCGGAGATGTCCTTGACGCCGTATCCGGCGAGCGGGGAACCGTCGCTGTGGTGCGGGCTCTCCTTGGCGTCGATGCCCTGGTCGTGGGCGACCTTCTCGAGGCCGTCGGGGCTGGCGGAGGCGTAGAAGGAGACCACACCGGCCAGCAGCAGCGCGGTGATCAGGCCGAAGCCCCAGACCTTGCGGGTCGAGCGGGCCGCCGCGGGTGCGGCGACCGGCGTGGGCGCGTCGACGAGTTCGCCGCCGATACGGAGCTTGAGCGGCGTGGTCAGGCCGCGGGCGCCGTACACCAGGTCGGGCCGTACGGCGATGACGGCTCCCACGGTGAGGGAGGTGATCACGGCCTCGCCGATGCCGATCAGCACGTGGACACCGACCATCGCGGTGAGCACCTTGCCGATCGGCACGTTCGTGGTCCCGCCGAGTGCGTACATCGCCGTGAAGGCGAGCGCCGCGCAGGGCACCGAGAGCAGCGCGGCGACGAACGAGGCGATGGTGACCGAGCGGCGGCGGCGCGGCAGCACCTTCACCAGTCCGCGGAAGACGGCGTACGCGACGACGACCGTCACCAGCGCCATGTCGGTGATGTTCACGCCGAGCGCGGTGAGGCCGCCGTCGGCGAAGAGGATGCCCTGCATCAGCAGGACCACGGAGACACAGAGCACCCCGGTACAGGGGCCGACCAGGATCGCGGCCAGCGCACCGCCGAGGAGATGGCCGCTGGTGCCGGCGGCGACGGGGAAGTTCAGCATCTGCACGGAGAAGATGAACGCGGCGACGAGCCCGGCGAGCGGAGCGGTGCGCTCATCCAGTTCCCGCCGCGCGCCCCGCAGGCTGACGGCGATAGCGCCGGCGGCGAGCACCCCGGTCGCCGCCGAGACGGGGGCGTTGATGAAGCCGTCGGGGACATGCATGGGCGACTCTCTCCTGGCGGTGGGGGCTCCGGCGGTGACGAACCGTTCAATGATAGGGCCTTGTTGCGAATGACTTGCAAGAGCGTCTAGGGGTCAGGTGGGCGAACTCACGACAGAACAAATGAGACAAAAGGTGCAATATTGGGTGTAAAGCACCTGCGAGGAGGAGAAGACGGGGGAGTAGGCAGGCCGAGTGCAAGGCGAGGAGACAACGATGGAGATGTCCCGCCCCGTCGAGATATCCGTACGAGGACATGTGGTCACGGACTCACCGGGCAACTGGTTCGTGGTGCGGGTGGCTCTCCGCTACGACCCCGAAGCCGACCCCCGGGCCGTGCACCTGATCTTTCCCGGCGGCACCGAATGGGTCTTCTCCAGGGACCTCCTCGAAGCCGGTCTGCTGACCCCGCAACGCAGCGGTGACGTGGGGGTCTGGCCGTGCGGGCGGGCGCAGGCGGTGCTGGAGTTCCACTCCGCGCACGGGGTGGCCGTGGTGCAGTTCGACAAGGCGCCGCTGCTGCGCTTCCTGGGCCGGACGCACGAGGCCCGCGCGCACGAAGCCCTGGCACAGGAAGCCCGCGCGCACCAAGCCCTGGCGCAGGAAGCCCGTAGGGACGAGGCCCGCCCACGCGAAGAGGCCCCCCACACCGTCGGGCATGGCGGACCTCCGCGCTGAGCGGGCGCGCTGGGCGGGCGCCGCGAGGGATCAGGCGTCGACCAGTTCCCGCCGCTCCTGCTGCTCGATGTGCTTGTTCAGGCCCTCGCCCTCGACGTCCACATTCGGCAGGATCCGGTCCAGCCAGCGCGGCAGCCACCACGCCCGCTTGCCGAGGAGTGCCAGGACGGCGGGCACGATCGCCATCCGGACCACGAAGGCGTCGAAGAAGACCGCGATGGCGAGGCCGAAGCCGATCATCTTGATCATCGAGTCACTGGCTCCGATGAAGCCGGAGAAGACCGCGATCATGATGACGGCGGCGGCGCAGACCACCCGGGCGCCGTGCTTGAAGCCGGTGACGACGGCCTGCCCCGGCCGTTCACCGTGTACGTAAGCCTCCCGCATCCGGGTGACCAGGAAGACCTCGTAGTCCATCGCCAGGCCGAACACCACGCCCACCATGAAGATCGGCATCATGGACATGATCGGGCCGGTCTGCTGGACCCCGAAGAGCGAACCGAGCCAGCCCCACTGGAAGACCGCGACGACCGCGCCCAGCGCGGCGACCACCGAGAGCAGGAAGCCGAGCGCCGCCTTCAGCGGGACCAGCACCGAGCGGAAGACCACCATCAGCAGGAGGAACGCCAGACCGACGACCAGCGCCAGATACGGCAGCAGCGCGTCGTTCATCTTCTGCGAGAAGTCGATGTTCATCGCGGTGGCACCGGTGACCAGGACGGTGGCCCCGGTATCGGCCTTGATCTCCGCGCCGGTGTCCCGGATGGAGTGGACCAGGTCCTCGGTCTTCACCGAGGAGGGCCGGTCCTTCGGGACCACGATGATCATCGCGGTGTCGTGCTGATTGTTGTAGTGGGCGGGGGCGACCGAGACCACACCGTCGAGCGCGGCGATCTTCTGGTGCACCTCGTCGACGGCGGCCCTGCCGTCATCGACACCCTTGACGTCGACGACCGCCGTCAGCGGACCGTTGAAGCCGGGTCCGAAGCCCTCCGACAGCAGGTCGTAGGCCTTGCGCTGGGTCGTGTTGGTGGGCTGTGAACCGTCGTCCGGCAGGCCCATCTCCAGGGAGGCGGCCGGTACGGCGATGGCCCCGAGGCCGATCACCCCGACCAGCAGCACCATCACCGGGCGGCGCAGCACGAAGCTCGCCCAGCGGGTCCCCCCGTTGGGCTTCACCGGGCCGCCCGCCGCCTGCCCGGAAGTCGCCTGCTGCTTCCGGGCCTTGCGCCTCAGCACCCGCTTTCCCGCGAAGCCCAGCAGCGCGGGGATCAGGGTGAGCGCGATGAGGACGGCGATAACGACCGTACCGGCGGCCGCGAAGCCCATCTTCGACAGCATCGGGATGTTGACCACGGCCAGTCCGACCAGGGCGATCACCACGGTCAGCCCGGCGAAGACCACCGCAGAACCGGCCGTACCGACGGCCCGCCCGGCCGCTTCCTCGGGTTCCCGGCCTTCGGTGATCTCGGCCCGGAAGCGGGAGACGATGAAGAGCGCGTAGTCGATGCCGACCGCCAGGCCGATCATCATGGCCAGCGTTGAGGTGGTGGAGCCGAGGTCCAGCACATTGGCCAGCGCGGTGATCGTGGAGACGCCGATGCCGACGCCGATGAGCGCGGTCAGCAGCGGCAGCCCCGCGGCGATCAGCGATCCGAAGGTCACCACCAGCACGACCCCGGCGATCACCACCCCGATGATCTCGCCGGACCCGGTCTCCGGCATGGCCTGGAGGGCGTCACCGCCGATCTCCACGGTGTATCCGTCGTGCTGTGCCCGGTCACCGGCGTCCTGGAGCGCGTCCTTGGTCCTGTCGGTGAGCTCCATCGAGCTCACCTTGTAATCGACCTTGATGTAGGCCGTGCTGCCGTCCTTGGAGACGGCGTGGGCGGCATACGGGTCGGTCACCGAGGCGACCTGCTGCGAGCTCCCGCGCAGTTCCTTCGTGACGTCCGTGACCTCCGCCTTGTTACCGGCGTCGGTCATCTTCTCGCCGGCCGGCGCCTTGAAGACCACCCGGGCGGTCGCCCCGTCGGCGCTCGCCCCCGGGAACCGCTGGCTCAGCAGGTCGAAGGCCTTCTGGGCCTCCGTGCCCGGTATGGAGAAGGAACTGGAGGTGGCGGTGGCGGCGGACGAGGCGCCGAACCCGGCGAGCGCCAGCAGCGCCACCCACACCAGGACGACGTAACGGCGGCGCCGGAAGGCGAACCGTCCGAGCTTGTAGAGATAAGTGGCCACGGCGGGCGACTCCCGGTCAGGTCGGGGGCGAAAAGGGCGTAAGGAACCAGCCCGACGACGAGAGCGGCGTGTCAGGTGGAGAGGTGTGCAGTTGACGGAGTGGTGCTGACGAAAGGTGCGGTCGAGGGACTAGACGCCGAGTGCGGGGAGAACCACAGCGTCCAGGTACCGGGCGAGGAAGGCTCGATCGGCCGGCCGGTCATCGATCAGCTGCCGGGCGACGAAGGCGCCGACCAGCATGTGCGGGACGAAATGCAGCGCGGGGTTGTCGGCGCTGACCTCGCCGCGCTCGACGGCGCGCCGCAGCATCCGGTCGAGCCCCGTCATCTCGGGCTCGATCAGCAGCTCGCGCAGCGCCTGGTGGAGGTCGGGGTTGTCGTGAACGGCGCGCATCAGACCCCGCATCAGCGCGGAGTTCTTCTCCATCTCGCAGTCGTCCTCGCGGGACGTCATGGCATGGAAATCGCTCCGCAGCGAACCGGTGTCGATCTCGTCGATACCGCCGGGCTTGTTGTGCCGCAGCGCTCTGGCGACCAGTTCGGGCTTGCTCCCCCACTGGCGGTAGAGGGTGGCCTTGCTCGACTTCGTACGGGCGGCGACGGCGTCCATGGTCAGGGCGTCATAGCCGACTTCGCGCAGCAGGTCGAGCACGGCCGCGTACAACTCGGTCTCGCGCTCGGGCGTGAGTCTGCCGGCCATTCCCAACCTCCCGTCCGAAACGGTTTCGTACACCGAACGGTACGCCCCCGAAGTGCGAAACGGCAACGTTTCGCATGTGGGGTCGGTCACCGTTGTCAGCCGGAGGTAAACAACCCTGCACTGATGTGCGGTCCG
The DNA here is from genome assembly GCF_040689485.1 of Streptomyces sp. NPDC051322. Classification (NCBI taxonomy): domain Bacteria; kingdom Bacillati; phylum Actinomycetota; class Actinomycetes; order Kitasatosporales; family Streptomycetaceae; genus Streptomyces; species Streptomyces sp. NPDC051322. Next base: position 194,292 of record NZ_JBFBAK010000009.1, read on the forward strand.
GCAGGCCCCGGCCACGAGTTGCCGGGCCCCGCCCGCACGGAAAGCATTGGAGGGTGAGCCAAGTCGACGCAGGCGATGACGCATACCTCCGCTTTCCGCACCTCCATGGCGACCTGCTGTGTTTCGCGACGGAGGACGACCTCTGGGTCGCCCCCCTCGTCCCCGCGGACCGCCGGCCCGACCGGGCCTGGCGGATCACCGTCGACCGCACGAGGGTGGGCCACCCACGGTTCTCGCCCGACGGCCGTCACCTCGCGTACACGAGCTGGCGCAGCCTCGACCCGGAGATCCACCTCGCCCCCGTGGACGGCGGGCCGTCCCGGCGGCTGACCCACTGGGGGGCGCTCGACACCCGGGTCTGCGGCTGGACCCCGGAGGGCGACATCCTGGCGGTGGCCTCGCACAGTCAGCCCTTCGCGCACTTCAGCTGGGCCTATACGGTCGCCACCGACGGCTCCCCCGGCGCCAAACTGCCCTGGGGCCCGGTCAGCGACATCGCGGTCGGCGACGTCGCGGGGCAGCGCCGTACCCTGCTGCTCACCGGAAAGCCGCCGCACGAACCCGCCGCCTGGAAGCGTTACCGCGGCGGGGCGACGGGACGGCTGTGGCTGCACGGCGACCGGCTGCTCGCCGACATCGACGGGCATCTGGAGTCCCCGATGCTGGTGAACGGCCGGGTCGCCTTCCTCTCCGACCACGAAGGCATCGGCAACCTCTACTCCTGCCTGCCGGACGGCACCGACCTGCGCCGCCACACCGACCACGACGCCTACTACGCCCGGAACGCCTCCAGCGACGGCCACCGGGTGATCTACCAGTGCGCGGGCGACCTCTGGCTCGCCGACGACCTGTCGCGCGGCGCCGAGCCGCGCAAGCTGGAGGTGCGGATCGGCGGCCCACGGGCGGGCCGGCGCAGCTACCAGGTGCCGGCCGCCCGCCACGTCGACAGCCTCTCCGTCGACGAGACCGGGCGGGCCAGCGCGGTCGTCGTACGCGGCAGCCTGTACTGGCTCACCCACCGCGACGGTCCGGCGCGCGCCATCACCACCACCCCGGGGGTACGGGTCCGCCTCCCGGAGATGCTCGGCAGCTCGGAACGGGTCGCGTACGTCACCGACGCCGGGGGCGAGGACGCGATCGAGATCGCCTACATGCCACGGGCCAGCGGCGACCGGCTGCCGCGACGACTGGCAGCGGGCGAGCTGGGACGCGTGCACGAGCTCATCTCGGACCCGGAGGGCGAGCGGCTGGCGGTCGCCTCGCACGACGGACGCCTGCTGCTCATCACCGTGCCCGACGACGAGGACACCGACGCCATCGCCGACAGTGACGGCGATCGTGGCGGCGAGGTCACCGAACTCATCCGCTCGATCAACGGTCCCGTCCGCGACCTGGCGTTCTCGCCGGACGGCACCTGGCTCACCTGGTCCCATCCCGGCATCGGCCGCTCACTGCGACAGATCAAGATCGCCAAGATCGCCGGAGCCATGGCGCCCACCATCGTGGACGTCACCAACGGCCGCTTCGAGGACGAGAACCCGGTCTTCACCAGCGACGGCCGTTACCTGGCCTTCCTGTCCTGGCGTGGCTTCGACCCGGTGTACGACGTGCACACCGGCGATCTCTCCTTCCCGCTCGGCTGCCGCCCGTATCTGGTGCCGCTCTCCTCCGCCACGCCCTCGCCGTTCGCGCTGTCCCCCGACGGCCGCCCCGCGGCGGGCGGCCTCGACCCGGTCGGTGACATGAGCGACAGCGGAAAGGTGCTGGTCGAGACGGAGGGCCTGGAGAGCCGGGTCACGCCGTTCCCGGTGCCGGCGTCCAAGTACTCCGCGCTCTGCCCGGTCAGCGACGGTGGCCTGGTCTGGCTGCGCTGGCCGATCTCCGGCGCGCTCGGCGAGACGTTCGCCAACCCGGCCGACATGTCGGGCCGGCCCACGCTCGAACACTTCAACATCGCCAAGGGGCGCAGGACCGAACTGGTCGGCCACCTGGACTGGTTCGCGGTCAGCGGCGACGGCAGCCGCCTGGTGGTGGTCGACGAGGGTGAACTGCGCGCCGTCCCCGCCACCGACCTGGGCGACAACGACACCACCGTCTTCCTCGACCTGCGCCGCATTCTGCACGAGGTCGACCCGCCGTCCGAATGGCGCCAGGCCTTCGAGGAGGCCGGCCGCATCATCCACTCCTACTTCTGGGAACCGGAGATGTGCGGCATCGACTGGCCGGAGATCCTCGCCCAGTACCGTCCGCTGGTCGAACGGGTCGCATCGCCCGACGAGTTCGCCGATCTGCTCCGCGAGGTCCTGGGCGAACTGGGCACCTCGCACGCGTACGTCAGCCCGGCCCGCCGCAACGAAGGCCCCCCGCACTACCAGCGCGCCATGGGGCTGCTCGGCGCGAACCTGGTCTGCCGGGACGGCGCGTGGGTGGTCAAGCGGATCCTCCCCGGCGACTCGTCGGACTCCAAGGCCCGCTCGCCGCTGGCCGGTACGGGTATCCGCGAGGGCGCCGTACTCACCCACGTGGACGGCCGCCCGGTCGACCCGCTCACCGGTCCGTACCCGCTGCTCTCCGCGGCCGGCGGCACCACCGTCGAGCTCACCTTCCGCCCCGCCGAGGGCAACGGCCGCTCCCGCCGGGTGGCGGTGGTCCCGCTGGTCGACGAACGGCCGCTGCGCTACCAGGACTGGGTGACCAAACGCCGCGCCGTCGTCTGGGAGCTGAGCGGCGGCAGGTGCGGCTACCTGCACATCCCCGACATGGGCGGTTCGGGCTGGGCCCAGTTCAACCGGGACCTCCGCCTGGAGGTGTCCCGGCCCGCGTTGATCGTGGACGTACGGGGCAACGCCGGCGGAAACATCAGCGAGCTGGTGGTCGAGACCCTCACCCGCAGGATCCTGGGCTGGGACCTCACCCGCAACGCCCAGCCCGTCTCGTACGCCTCCAACGCCCCCCGGGGCCCGGTCGTCGCACTGGCCGACGAGGCGACCTCGTCCGACGGCGACATGATCACGGCCGCGTTCCGCCTGTTGAAGCTCGGTCCCGTCGTGGGCCAGCGCACCTGGGGCGGCGTGGTCGGCATGACCGGCCGCCACCAGCTGATCGACGGCACGGTGATCACGGTGCCGATGAACGCGGCCTGGTTCGACACGTACGGCTGGTCCGTCGAGAACCACGGCGTCGCACCCGACCTGGAGGCGCTGCGCACCCCGCTCGACTGGGCGGAGGGCCGCCACGCCCAGCTCGACGACGCGGTGTGGGTCGCGCTGGATCTGCTGGCCGCGCAGCCGGCGAAGGTCCCACCGGACTACAGCGCGGTCCCGGACCGCCGGCGCCCTGAGCTGCCGCCCCGGTAGCGGCCGGCGTCAAGGATGGCCTCAATCGCCGGCCGGGCTTGATTTTGGCTGAGCACTGGATATCAGCGGGTCCGGGGCGGAGCCCCGCAGCGGCGCGCGGCAGGCGAAGAGGCGCACCCCCCGAGGGGGCACGCCTCAACACACGGACCCGGCGGGTCAGGAGTCGAACTCGTCCCGCATCCGCTCCTGCATGCCTTCGCCCTCGTCCCGCATGCGGTCCTGCATGCCCTCGGCCCGCTCACGCCCCGCGTCACCGCCCCGCGAAGACCGCTCCGAACGACCGGACTTCTCGTCCTTCATCCGGCCGCCGGACTTCTTGGCCTGGTCGGCGAGCTCCTGCTGCTTGTTCTTGAACTGGTCCTTCATGCCCATGAGATTCGCTCCTAGTGGCGTATGGGGAGGCCAGCGACCCATAGCCGCTGACCTCGACCAGAGTTACACGAGCGGACATGCGGCGCATTTCGGAAGTTAACCCTCCGTGCGCGCCTTCTCGTCCGCCGCTCCCCCGGCGCCCACCAGCCCCCGGGCGACCCCTGCCAGCCGGGGTTCGAAGCGGCGCATCTCGCGCTGTCCGACCACCCCGATGACCGACGGCAAGTAGCCCCGGACCGACTGCATCCCGCGCAGCCACCACTGCGCGTACACATGCGCGGAGCGCCGTTCGATGCCCGCCACGATCCGGTCGACGGCCGGGCCCAGCGGGTATGTGCGGTTCGTCGGCCACGGCAGTCGCTGCCGCAACTCCCGCATCACGTCGTCCTGGTCGGCGCCGCGCACCATGTCGGTGTCCGTCCAGGACAGGTAACCGACGCCCACCCGCACGCCCTTGTATCCGACCTCGGCCCGCAGACAGTGTGCGAAGGCCTCCACCCCGGACTTGGACGCGCAGTACGCGGACATCATCGGGGCCGGGGTGATCGCGGCCAGCGAGGCGATCTGCAGGAAGTAGCCGCGGCTCTCCATCAGCACCGGGAGGAAGGCCCGCGCGGTCACCGCGCCGCCCACCAGGTTGACTTCGATGACCCGCCGCCAGGCGTCCGGGTCGGAGTCCACCAGCGGCCCGCCGGTCGCGACACCCGCGTTGGCGACGACGATGTCGACCTTGCCGAACCGCGCCTTGACCTCCTGCGCCACCCGCGCCATCGCCGCCTGGTCGGTGACGTCGGCATGCCAGTGATCGCTCTCGGTGTGCAGCCGCGCCGAGACGGCCTTCAACTCGTCGGGTTCCAGCCCGATCAGCGCGACCCGGGCGCCGCGCGCGGAGAGCTTGCGGGCCAGCAGTTCGCCCACCCCGCGGGCCGCGCCGGTGATGACCGCGACCTGGCCCTCCAGGCTGTTCCTGCTCATACCGCCGCCTCCTTGTTCTCCGCGCGTACATAGGTGTCGACGAGTTCCCGCAGCCGGGCGCCGACCGCTTCGGGGGCCTCCACCGGCGACATGTGCCCGACGCCGGTCAGTTCGGTCAGGCCCAGGCTGTCCGGCAGCGCCGCGGCCAGCGCGCGGGCGTGGACGGGCGGGGTGAGCCGGTCAGCCGTACCGACGATGACCGCGGTCGGCACCCGCAACTCCCGTACGCCTGCCTCCAGATCCAGCTCGGCCAGCACGTGCGACCAGGCCACCCGGGTCGCACGTGGGCAGGCATGTACGATCCGGGCGCACTCGGCGACCCGGTCGGCGGCCGAACCGGGGCCCATCGTCGCGTACTTGAGGATCCGCTTCGACACGGCCGTGACGGGTCCGAGCGGAGCCCGCGCGCCGAGCACCGTGCGGGTCAGCCGGGTCCGCAGCCGCCCCGGCCGTATCGGTACGACGACCGACTCGGCCAGCAACCGGGACGCGCCGGTGCTGCAGAGCAGCACCGCGGCGGCGTGCTCCCGGAACCCGGGCCGTCCGGCGGCGGCCATCATGGTCATCCCGCCCATCGAGTGCCCGCCGAGTACGGCCCGCTCGCCCGGCGCGAGCGTCGCGGCGAGCACCGCCTCCAGGTCGTCGGCCAGCGCGTCCGTGCTGTGTCCTTCGCGGGCCGCGCGGGGTGAACGCCCGTGTCCGCGCTGGTCGTACACCACCACCCGGTGATCAGCCGAGAGCTCCCTGATCTGGGCGCGCCAGAATTCGGTCGAGCAGGTCCAGCCGTGCGAGAGCACCACGGCGGGGGCATCCTGCGGCCCGTACACCTCGGCATGGACCCGCGAACCGTCGGCGGAGATCGCGGTCAGCTGCCGCGGCGCGGTACTCACACCGCCTCCTTGTCGGCGGCGCGGTCCGCGATCCCGGCATCCGCGGACACCGGCCGGATCACCTGGTACTCCCCGAGGTCCACCTCCCGGGTGGCCCGGCGGAACTCGGTGGTGGTGCCCGGCCAGATGGTGGTGTTGCGTCCGTTGGCGTCGAGGTACCAGCTGGTGCAGCCGCCGGTGTTCCAGACGGTCCGTTTCATCCGCTGCTGCACCCGTTCGTTCCATGCGCTCACCGCGGCGGGCCGGGGGTCCAGCGCCGCGCGCCCGCCCAGTACGTTCAGCTGCCGCAGGTAGTCGGCGAGGTAGCTCAGCTGGGACTCGATCATCAGGATCATCGAGGAGTTCCCGAGACCGGTGTTCGGACCGATGATCGTCATCCAGTTGGGGAAGCCCGCCGCGGTCGCGCCGCGCAGCGACTCCATGCCGTCCTTCCACGCTTCGGCGAGAGTGACGCCCTGGGCCCCCACCACACGTTCGGCGATCGGCATGTCGGTGACATGGAAGCCGGTACCGAAGATGATCACGTCCGCCTCGGTCTCCGTGCCATCGGACGCCACCAGGGTGTTGCCGCGCACCTCCTTGAGCCCGGAGGCGACGACGTCCACATTGGGCCGGGCGAGCGCCGGGTAGTACGTGCTCGACAGCAGGATGCGTTTGCAGCCGATCCGGTACGAGGGGGTGAGCTTGGCCCGCAGCGCCGGGTCCTTGATGGAGCGGCGGATGTTGGACCTGCCGATGGACTCGATGAGCCCGAGTTCGTTGGGGTGCTTGGTGAACGCGCCGACCTGCAGCTCCCGGATGCCCCAGAGCAGTCGCCTGCGAGCTGCGGCGGTGACCGGGACCTTGTCGTGCAGCCACCGCTCGGCGCCGCTGATGGCGCGGTCCATCCGGGGCATCACCCAGGGCGGGGTGCGCTGGAAGAGCGTCAGCCGGCCGACCTCGGGCTGGATGGCGGGCACGATCTGGATCGCGGACGCACCGGTCCCGATCATCGCGACGCGCTTGCCGCGCAGTTCGTAGTCGTGGTCCCACTGCGCGGAGTGGAAGACCTTGCCGTCGAACCCGGCCAGTCCGGGGATCTCCGGGATCTTCGGATCCGAGAGCGGCCCGGTGGCCGAGACGACCACGTCGGCGGTGAGGGTGCCCTGCGAGGTCTCGATCTCCCAGCGCAGTTCGTCGGCGTCCCACCGCATCGTCAGCACCTCGTGGCCGAGGCGGATGTGCGGCCGCAGTCCGAAGGTGTCGGCGACGTTCTCCAGGTACGCCCTGATGTGCGGCTGGCCGGAGAAGGTGCGCGGCCAGTCGGGGTTGGGCGCGAAGGAGAAGGAGTAGAGGTGGGACGGCACGTCGCAGGCGCACCCCGGATAGCTGTTGTCGCGCCAGGTCCCGCCGACGGAGGCGGCCCTTTCCAGGACGACGAAGTCGGTGATCCCCTCGCGGCGCAGCCGGACGGCGGCCCCCAGGCCGCCGAATCCGGATCCGATCACCGCCGCTCGCACGTGCTCGTACCGGTCCATGCTGCCGCCTCCCGCAATGCCCCGACTCCGCCAGCAATCACTGGCACTGTTGGGAGACTAGAGCACCCGCGTACTGATGGGTAGGGGTGGGCGGAGCGAAAGTTACCGCAGGTACGACATAGGCTTTCCGACGTGGCAGCGGAGAGAGCAGGGCGCGAGTACCGCATGGAAGAACTGGCCAAGGAGGCCGGCATCACCGTGCGCACCCTGCGCTTCTACCGCGAGCGGAAGCTGATCCCGCCACCCCGCCGGGAGGGGCGCATCGCCTGGTACGACGAACACCACCTGGCCCGGCTGCGCACCATCGCGGCGCTGCTGGAACGCGGCCACACCCTCAGCGGCATCGCCGATCTGGCCACCGCCTTCGAGAGCGGCCGCGACGTGGGGCAACTGCTCGGCCTGGCAGCCTCGGAAACACCCTCCTGGTCGGAGGAGGAGCCGGTCCGCCTCACCCCCGAGGAACTGGCCGACTACTTCGAGGGCGAGGTCACGGCGGAGAACCTCGCCACCGCGCTGAACCTCGGCTACCTGGCGACGGACGGCGAGGAGATCATCCACATCAGCCGCCGGCTGCTCGAGGTGTCGGCCGCCCTGGTCGCCCAGGGCGTACCGCTGGCCTCGGTGCTCGCCGCCGGCCACCGGGTGCGGGAGCACACCGAGGCGCTCACCCGCCTCTTCACCGATCTGGTCCGCGCACATCTGCCGGACACCGAGTTCGGGGAGGCCATGGCGCGGCTGCGCCCACTGGCGAAGAACGTCGTCGAGGCGGAGTTGTCGATGGCGATGGACCGGCAGGTCCGGGCGGAGCGAGAGGGCTCTCAGAGGTCGTAGACGGCGGTCACCGGCGCGTGGTCGCTCCACCGCTCCTCGTGTGTGGCGGCGCGCTCCACCCAGGCCTTGACCGCCTTGGCCGCGAGGCCGGGCGTCGCGACCTGGAGGTCGATGCGCCATCCGGTGTCGTTGTCGAAAGCGCGCCCGCGGTACGACCACCACGAGTACGGTCCCTCGACGCCCGGGTGCATCGCCCGCACCACGTCGACGTACGCCCCCTCACCGCTGTCGAGGACCCGGGTCAGCCACTCCCGCTCCTCGGGCAGGAAACCGGCGTTCTTCCGGTTGCCGCGCCAGTTCTTGAGGTCGGCCTCCTGGTGGGCGATGTTCCAGTCTCCGCAGACCACCACCTCGCGGCCGTCCGCCGCAGACCGTTCCCGGAGCCCCTGGAGATACGGCAGGAACTCCGCCATGAACCTGGTCTTCTCTTCCTGCCGCTCGGTGCCGACCTCGCCGGACGGCAGATACAGGCTGGCGACCGTGACGCCGGGCAGGTCGATCTCGGCGTACCGCCCGGACCCGTCGAACTCCTCGCTGCCGAATCCGGTCCGCACCCGGTCCGGCTCACGCCGTGAGTACAGGGAGACTCCCGCGCGCCCCTTGGCGGCCGCCGGCGCGTGCAGCGTGAACCAGCCCTCCGGCTCCCGCACGGCGGGGATCAGCTGCCCGGGCTCGGCCCTGACCTCCTGGAGGCAGATCACATCGGCGGAGGTCAGCGCCAGCCACTCCACGAAGCCCTTCTTGGCAGCGGCGCGCAGGCCATTCACGTTTACAGTCGTCACGGTGAGCACCACGGCACCCTACCGACAGGCCCGACCACTCGGCCTCCGCATAGATATATGATATCCCGTATGAATATCCGTCCGGTCCGTTACGACCACCCCGACGCCGTCAAACTGAACGACCAGGTCCAGCTCGAATACGCCGAGCGCTATGGCGACGAGGGCGACATCACCCCGCTCGACGCCACCATGTTCGACCCGCCGTCCGGGCTCTACCTGCTCGCCTACGACGCGGACGACCGCCCGGTGGCCACCGGCGGCTGGCGCAACCAGGACGCGGCGGGCGACTACGGATACGCACCGGGCGACGCGGAGATCAAGCGGATGTACGTGGTCCGCGAGGCCCGCGGCCTCGGCCTCGCCCGGCGGATCCTGGCCGCCCTGGAGGACAGCGCCCGTGCGGCCGGCCGCACCCGGATGGTGCTGGAGACCGGCGACAAGCAGCCGGAGGCGATCGCGCTGTATGTCTCCAGCGGCTACACCCCGAGCGAGAAGTTCGGCCACTACCGCGAGTACGAGAGCAGCCTCTGCTACGCGAAGTCCCTGGTCCCGCCGGGAAAGCCGACCGCCGGAAGGCCGTGACGGTGAAGCCGGCGCACCCCAAGGACTGAAAGAGGTTTTCCTCCCTCCATATGGCTACTCGCCCCATATGTCCGTTCCCGGAGGGCAGCGCACCGGGCACGGGATCCATGCCATACCCGTAGGAGGAACCTTGAGTGACTTCGACGAAGCCGGCCGCACGGACCGCAGCACCACGGCGGCCGCAGCGAAAACGGCTCAGGACAAGGCAGCCGAGGGCGCCCAGGTGGTGAGCGACAAGGCCACCGCGGTCACCGACACGGCAAAGGAACAAGCTGCCGGCGTCGCGAACGAGGCAGCCGCGCAGGCCGGGGACCTGGTGAGCGAGGTACGCAGTCAGCTCCAGGACCAGGCCAACTCCCAGACCCATCGGCTGGCCGGCAACGTGCGCCGGCTCGCGGACGAACTGGGCCGGATGAGCGACAGCGGCGAGCCGGACTCCTCCGCGGCCAAAGCAGTACGCAAGATCGCCGACGGCGGCCAACAGGCGGCCTCCAAGCTGGAGAGCCGCGGGCCGGACGGCCTGCTCAGCGACCTGCAGGGCTTCGCGCGGCGTCGGCCCGGCGTGTTCCTGGCCGGGGCAGCTCTGGCCGGTTTCGCCGTCGCGCGCGCCGGCAAGGGAGTCGGCGCGGCCGGCTCGGACGGCGACGGCTCCGGAGCCTCCGCCGGCGGTGGTGGCGCCCACCGCGCGGCGCCCTGGCCGGAGGACACCGCTCGCGCGCGGCCCGCACCCGGTCCCGTCCAGGCGCCACCGCCCGTCACCGCCCCTTCGTACGAATACCCCCAGCGACCGCAAGGGAGTTGAGCCGTGGCTACGTCCTACTCGGAGCGCGTGGCAACCGGCGCGCACCCGCAGCCCCCGCCTGTCCCGCAGCACCCGCCGGGCCCTGATCCCACGCGCGTTTCGCCCGACGGTTCTGCGGCCGAGCCCTCGATAGGCGACCTGGTCGGTGACATCAGCAAGGACCTCTCGCAGTTGGTCCACGACGAGATCGAACTGGCCAAGGTCGAGCTCAAGGAGGAGTCCGCCAAGGCGGGAAAGGCCGCCGGCATGCTCGCCGGGGCCGGTTACGCGGGCCACCTGCTGATGGTGGTCGCCAGCTTCGCCGCCGTCTTCGGTCTCGCGCACGTGGTCGATCTGGCCTGGGCGGCGCTGATCATCGCCGGGGTGTGGGCGGTCGCGGCAGCGGTGCTGTTCGTCACCGGCCGCAAGCGCATGCGCAGCGTCAATCTCAAGCCCGAGCAGACCATGGAAACACTGAAGGAGGACGCCCGATGGGCACGCAACCCGACGAGCTGAGGCACGACGTGGAAGACACCCGGGCGCATCTCGCCCGTAACATCGACCTGTTGGCGGACCGAGTGGCTCCACGGAACGTCGCGCGCCGCAAGGCGCACGCGGCACGACGCAGGGCGGGCGCGGCACGCCACCGGATGACCGGAGTGAAGGAGCGCGTCATGGGTTCGGCGTACGACACCCGGGACAGCCTGGCGGACACCGCACACGGAGTGGCCGACGCCGCGCAAGGGGTGGCCGATACCTCGGGGCAGGCCGCCGAACGGATCGGCGAGACGGTCAAGGACACGACCGGCCAGGCGACCGGCGCCGCCCAGCAGGCCCCGGAACGCATCAGGGAACGCACCGAGGGCAGCCCGGTCGCGGCCGGCATCATCGCCTTCGGGGCCGGCATGCTCGCTGCCGCGCTGCTCCCGGCGTCCAAGGCCGAAGAGCGGGTCGGCGAACGGCTCCGGGAGCACTCGGACGAACTCCTGCAGCCCGCGAAGCAGACCGCCCAGGAAATCGGGGAGAACCTCCGCCAACCGGCCACCGAAGCCGCGGAGTCCGTCAAATCCGCTGCCCAGGACGCGGCCCGTACCTCCAAGGAGCAGGCCCGCAGCGCCGGCCAGGACGCCACGCGCGATCTGCGCGATGTCGGCCAGGACGCCGCCGACTCGGTCCGCGACCGCAAGGAAGGCCCTGCCGGCGGCTGAGGCGGGCCGTGGGACGTCACCCGGCCGCCGGGCACCCGGGAGGCGGGCGCCCGGCGAGTGGTTCAGCGCGCCCGGCGGCCGACCCCCACGTAGAACCCGCTCAGTTCGTCCTTCGGGGCGGGCTCGTCCCGGTACCACTCCACGGCAGGCACCAGCCCCGGCTCCACCAGTTCCAGCCCGTCGAAGAATCGTTCCACCTCCGCGCGGGTGCGCATCCGCAGGGGGATGGCGCCGTCCTTGTAGGCGTCCTTGGTCGCCTGCTCGAGTTCCGGATGCTGGTCGGCCGTGCCGTGCGAGAACACCAGATAGCTGCCCGGCGGCAACGCCTGCACCAGAGTGCGGGTGATCCCGTACGGGTCCTGGTCGTCGGGCAGGAAGTGCATCAGCGCGATCAGCGACAGCGCGATCGGCCTGCTGAAGTCGAGCAGTTCACGGGCCCGCTCGAGGATTGCCTCCGGCTCCCGCACATCCGCCTGGACGTAGTCGGTGGCCCCCTCGGGGCTGCTGACCAGCAGCGCCTCCGCATGCCGCAGCACGATGGGGTCGTTGTCGGCATAGACGACCCGGGCCGACGGCGTGATGGCCTGCACGATCTGGTGCAGATTGGGCGCGGTCGGGATACCCGTACCGATGTCCAGGAACTGATCGACCCCACGACCCGCCAGCCAGCTCACCGCCCGCTGCATGAACGCCCGGTTCCGCGCCGCGATCGCCCGCGCCTGCGGCGGCAGCGTCTCCGCGAGCCGCTGATCGACGGGGTAGTTGTCCTTCCCGCCCAGCAACCAGTCGTATACGCGCGCCGGGTGCGGTTTGCTGGTGTCGATCGGCGGTCTGTCCATACCGGCAGTCACGGGAAGCTCCTCGGGGTGGCGATCACGGGGGGAGGAGCTCAGCGTATCCGGGCCAACCACCAGTCTCCGCACGGGTGTTCGCCCGCCGGGCGGAACACCTAACTCCGGTTCCCGAGATCGCCCAGCCCCGTGTTCGCGCCGCACAGCACGACGCAGACCTTCTCCCCGGCCGCCGGAGCGTAGGCCCCGGTCCGCAGCGCGGCGAAGGCGGTCGCCGCAGCATGTTCGACGGCGAGTCGGCGCTGTTCCCACAGGGCTTCGCGGGCGGCGATGATCGCGTCGTCGGGGACGAGCACGGAGACCGCGTCGGCGCGCTGCGCCCACTCCAGCGCCATCGGGGTGACCCGGCGGGCGCCCAACGAGTCCGCCGCCACCGAACGCACCGGCACGTCGACCGGCGCGCCGGCTGCCAGCGCCGCGTTCAGCGCGCGGCAGTCCGCCGGTTCGACGGCGACGACCCGGATGCCGTGCTGGTGTGCGGCGACCGTGACGCCGGCGAAGAGGCCCCCGCCACCGACCGCGACCACGACGGTGTCCACATCGGGGCTCGCCGCGCGGATCTCCTCCAGGAGGGTGCCGGCCCCGGCGGCGATCAGCGGGTGGTCGTAGGCGTGGCTCTGCAGCGCGCCGGTTTCGGCCGCGTACTTCTGGGAGGCCTCCAGCGCTTCGGCGTATTCGCTGCCCACCTGCCGGATCCGCGCGCCGAGGGCGTGCAGCCGGGCCACCTTGACCGCGGGAGCGGTCTCCGGCAGGAAGACGGTGGCCGGCACGGAGTACTGCCGCGCCGCCCAGGCGCACGCGAGGCCCGCGTTCCCGCCGCTGGCGATGACGATGCCCGCCTCCGGCAGCGTGCCCGCCTCCGCGTGCGCCCCGACGAAGTTCGCCGCGCCGCGCGCCTTGAACGACCCGGTGTGCTGCACGAACTCGTAGGCGAAACACCCCTGTGCCCCGGCGAAGTCCGCCCCGCGTTCCGGGTGTGACAACGCCACCGGCCGGGTGCGGCCGTCGATACGGGCGAGAGCGGCGGTGATGTCGGTGTAGGCGATGCTCACGAGGTCTCCCGACGTCAGTTCTGGCGTTCGTCCATACCGGCCATGAGGGCCTGGTGGCTCAGGCGGACGTGCTCACGCATCACGCGCTCGGCTCCGTCGCCGTCCTTGGCGAGGATGAGGCTGAGTACCCGATGGTGCTCGACGTCGGACTTGCTCAGGCGACCGGGCTGGGACAGTGAGGTACGGACCAGGCGGGCGTAGGCCAGCTGGTTCATCAGGGTGCGGTAGTGGGCCTCCAGCTTGCTGTTGTCGGCCCCGGTGACGATCAGGTCGTGGAACTCGTGGACCAGTTGGGCGTACCGGTCCGCGTCGCCGTCGCGTACGGCCGCGTCGGCGGCCCGCATGTTGGCCTCGAGCTGCTCCACCATCGGGACGTTGCCACGGAAGGCGAGCAGCCGGGCGGCAGCGCCTTCCAGCAGTTCCTTCATCTGGAACAGCTCGGTCAGCTCCCGCCGGGACGGTACGGCGACGAACGTACCGACCCGGGGCCGGACCTCCACGAGCCCCTCGATCTGCAACTGCTTGAGGGCCTCCCGGATGGGCGTGCGGCTGACTCCGAAAGTCTCCGACAGCGCCATCTCGGAGAGGCTGGAGCGTGGCGGCAGCTCGCCGCTGATGATCATCTGACGCAGCTCTTCGGCGACCCGCGCCTGCATGCTGGTCTGCTGGATCCGCTTCCCTGCCCGCCCTGTGGGTTGTTGCATGGTACGTGACAGTAGGTGCGACCTGGGTTCTCCGTCAACCGGGAGAACGGGCCGTCCGCCTGCCATGCAAGCATCGCCGTACGGTGCCGGCGTCACGGTCATGACCGGAGGGTGAACGGATCGCCGGTCGGCTCCTCGCTGGTGTTGACCCACACGCTCTTCAGCCGCGTGTACTCGCGCATCACCTCCGTGCCGTGCTCGGTGCCGGAGCCGCTGTTCTTAAACCCGGCCCGGGGCGACATCGGCGACATCGAACGGTAGGTGTTGACCCAGACCGTGCCGGCCTCCAGCCGGGCCGCCATCCGGTGGACACGGTTCACGTCGCGCGTCCAGACACCCGCCGCGAGCCCGTACACCGAGTCGTTGGCGATCGCCAGCGCCTCCTGTTCGGAGCTGAAGGGCATGACGGTGGCGACCGGGCCGAAGATCTCCTCCTGGCAGATCCGCATCGCGTTGTCGGTGCCTGTGAAGACGGTGGGAGTGTAGAAATATCCGCCGAGGCCGGTGTCGGGCCGCTGCCCGCCGCAGGCGATCTTGCCGCCCTCGGTCAGCCCCAACTCGACGTAGGACTCCACCTTCGCCAGTTGGTCCGCGATGGCCAGCGGGCCCAGCTCGGTGGCGTCGTCCAACGGGTCGCCGATACGGATGGTCGCCGCCCGGGCGGTCACCCGCTCCAGGACCTCGTCGTAGACATCGCGGTGCACCAGCACCCGGCTGCCCGCCACACAGGTCTGGCCGGCGGCTGCGAAGATCCCGGCGACGACGCCCATGGCTGCGGAGCCGAGGTCCGCGTCCGGGAAGATGATGTTCGGCGACTTCCCGCCGAGTTCCAGAGTGCAGCGCACGAACCGTTCGGCGCAGGTACGGGCGATCCGGCGGCCGGTTTCGGTGGAGCCGGTGAAGGTCACCTTGGCGACGTCCGGGTGCTCGGCCAGCGGAGCGCCGGCCGTCGTGCCGAAGCCGGTGACCACGTTCACCACGCCCGCCGGGAAACCGGCCTGCTCGAAGAGCGGGGCCAGGGCGAGCAGCGAGGCGGAGGTGTGTTCGGAGGGCTTGACCACGACCGTGTTCCCGGCGGCGAGCGCCGGGGCGAGCTTGGTGGCGGTGAGCAGCAGCGGGGAGTTCCACGGAGTGATCGCGCCGACCACACCGACGGGTTCGCGCAGCGTGTAGTTGAGCAGATCACGGCTCGCGCCCGGCACGACCTCACCGTGGATCTTGTCGGCCAGGCCCGCGTAGTAGTGGAAGTACTCGGGCAGCCCCTCCAGTTGGGCCCGCATCTCCCGCAACAGCTTGCCGTTGTCCAGGCTCTCGGTACGGGCCAGATCCTCGGCGTGCTCGCCGATCAGATCCGCGAGGTTGCGCAGCAGACGTCCGCGCCGGGTCTGGCTGAGATCCCGCCAGCGTGGGTCCTCGAAGGCGGTGCGGGCGGCGGCGACAGCTCGGTCGATGTCGGCAGCGGTGCCGTCGGCGGCCTCGTACCACGGCAGGCCCGTGGTCGGATTGAGGCTCTCGAAGTACGCGCCGGAGGCGGGCGCGGTCCACGTACCGGCGATGTAGTGGTCGTGACGCGGCAGGCGGTTCATGGACTTACTCCTGTCCGGTGGACTGTCCGGTGTGCTGTCCGGTTTGTTGTCCGGTGTGCTGTTCGGTGTGCGTGAGGATGGCCCGGACCAGCTCGTTCGGGCGCTCCAGCGGCAGCAGGTGGCGGGTTTCGGGGAGGACCAGGGCGCGGGCTGCGGGGATGCGGGCGGCCAGTCGCCGGGTCATGTCGGGGGTCGACCCGGGATCGTCGGCGCCGGTAACCGCCAGCGTCGGCGCGGTGATCCGGGGCAGCAGGGGCCACAACCGGGCGTCGGCGGTGGCGAAGACGTCGTAACAGGCGAGATACGACAGCGGGTCGTTGCCCAGCAGGGTGGCGAGCACTTCGGCGGGCAGTTCCGGCTCTCGCTCGAGCCATCGGGGCGAGAACCACCGGTCGACCGCCGCTCCCGCCGAAGCGCCGAAGTCCTCGGCGGCGGCGCGCCTGCGCCGCGTCACGGCTGCCCGTTCCTGCGTTGTCCGGCCGGCGACCGAGCTGACCAGGGTGAGCGAGGCGATGAGTTCCGGCCGGGTCAGACCCGTCTGCTGGGCCACCAGGGCGCCGAGTGAGAAGCCGACGACATGGGCGGGCGCGCCGAGGCCGTCGACCAGCGCGGCCACATCAGCAGCCAGCTCGTCGAGGGTGACCCCGGGCGTCGCCGCCGGGGAGCCCCCGTGCCCCCGCAGGTCGGCGCAGACCACGCGGTGCCGGGCCGCCAGAGCCGGCAGACACCGCCGCCACATCGTCCGGTCGAGCCCGACCCCGTGCAGCAGCACGAGCGGGGGGCCGGTGCCCACCACCTCGTGTGCGAGGGCCGCGGGGGCCGGACCGCGCACCGAGGTCACCTCGCTCACCGTTCGCTCGACAGGGGCGCCAGCCGGGCCTGCGGCCTGCCCTGAGCGGCGGCGGCGAGCCCGATGACGATCTCGTCGGGGCGCGGGCCGTCGGGGACCCGGACCTCGATGGTCTGGTGGTGCGAGCGGACGGTCGCGTCCGTGACGTGTTTGAGCGGGATGTCGAAGACGGTGCCCGCGGCCGCCCGCTTCTCGACGGCCGGGAGTAGCGTGGTCGCTTGCGCCGCCTTGCGGAAGTGGTCGCCGAACTTGAGGGTGTGGATCAGCGCCGATCCGTGCTCGATCTCGCCGTCCAGGCCCACGATCGCCGCCTTGCCGTACGCCTCCACGGGCGCGCCGAGCGCCTCGACCACGCGCGGCGCCAGCAACTCGCCGAGCTTCGGGGCGATTTCGTCGATACCCGGCATGAGGTCGTCGACGAAGCCCTGACCCGCCCAGGGGTTCTCGACGACGGCGAGCACCACCGCCGTACGCGCCGGCGGGTCGACCGGGCGACCGCCCTCGGTGTGGATGTCCTCGACGAAGGTGATGATCTTGCGGATGCTCACAGGGTCTTCTCCAGTTTCTCCGAGTCGGCAAGCCTGACCACGGGATCGGTGCGGCGGTCCCCGATCCGCGCGTTGGGGCGGGGACCGGACGCGCCGGCTGCGACGACGACGATCTCGTCCGCACGCGGCGCGTCGGGGATACGGATGTGGCAGGTCTGGTAGTGCGAGCGGGTCGCGGCAGCGGTCTTGTGCCACAGCGGGACGGTGAGCGGTTCCCCGGCGGGGAGCCGGTCGTCGCTGAAGACGATGATCGAGGTGCCCTCGGCCAGCTCGCGGAAGAGGTTGCCGAAGAACGGCGTGTGGATCAGGGCGCTGCCGTGCTCGATCTCCCCGTCCAGCCCGACGATGGCCGCCTTGCCGAAGGACTCGATGCGGTCGGTGCCGCCCAGCGCCTCGCTCACCCGGCCGGTGAGCAGCCGGGCCAGCCCCGGTGCGATCTGTTCGACCTCGGGCTGGAGATCCGTGACGAAGCCGCGTCCGGCCCAGGGGTTGCGGATCACCGCAGCCGCCGCCGCCCGCCGCACCGGCACGGCGACCGGGCTGCCCAGTTCCAGCAGCACCTCGTCGACAACGGTCACCACTTTGCGCAGATCGCACCGCGGCTCAGACATCGGTGAACTCCGGCATGACCTTCTCCGCGAACAGCTCCAGGCTGCGCATCGCCTTGCGGTGCGGGAGGCCGGGGTGCGTGGTCCACAGCAACAGGTGCTCCAGGCCGACCTCGTCGCGCAGCTCGGCCACCTTCTCGGCAACGTACTCGGGCGTGCCGACCAGCAGATTCCGGTCCATCAGGAAATCGAAGGACAGCTCGTGCGCGTCGGTCAGCTCCTCACCGGCCTCCATCAGGTTGCCCAGGCCGCGCCAGTGCATGATCCACCGATAGGTGGTCATGAGCGCCTCTTCGAAGTCGGCACGGGCCTGTTCCATCGTGTCCGCGACATACACGTCGCGGACGAGCCCGATGCCCTCGCCGAGCGCGTAGCGACGACCCGACGACTCGCTCGCCGTCGTGCGGTACAGCTCGAAGCGGTCCTTGAGCGCCGAGACCGGCGGCAGCCAGAACATGCCCTGCACGCCGTCGGCCGCAGCGGCCCGGATGGACCGCGGGCTGTCGATGACCTGCCAGAGCGGCGGGTGCGGCCGCTGCAAGGGGGCCGGCGTGACCTGCATCTTCGTGATGACGCCGGCCTCGGTGTAGTCGTCGGTGGCCGGTGAGAGCGGGTGATCCCACCGCACGCCGGGAGCGGGGAACTCGTGGAAACGCCCCTTGTGCGCGAAGAACTCGCCGCTCCAGGCCTTGCGGAGGATCTCTACCGTCTCGTCGTACAGCGCCCGGTTCTGCTCCTGGTCGCGAGGATCGGCGACCGGGTTGAGGTTGAGGGCTTCACGGCCGTAGAGGCCACGGCCGAGACCGACCTCGACGCGGCCGCCGGAGAGCTGGTCGAGCATGGCGATGTCCTCGGCGAGCCGCAGAGGGTGCCAGAAGGTGGCGATGCTCGCCGCCTGGCCGATCCGGATCCGCTCGGTGCGGGCCGCGATGTCGGCGCCCATGAGCACCGGGTTCGGGGTGATTTCGATCGCTTCGTGCCCGAAGTGGTGCTCGGTGTACCAGGTGGACCAGAAACCCGCCTGCTCTGCGGCTGTCGCGAACTCGCGAGCTTCGTCCATGACTTGGGCGTACTCGCCGAGTCGGCCGGGCGCTCCGAGGTTGTGGAATATCGAGAATCGCATCCGACGTCCTTCCCGCTCATGCTGTGCCATGGCACCGAGGCTAGGAGTCCTCCTCCAAGCCGTCAAGGGCCTACTGTCAGGAGACGGCCTTGACCTGCCATTTGGTCAATTTCTCTGTTCCTGCCCAGTAATTTCGAGCGATCCGTTGACAGCGACCTGGGCCATGCCTACCGTCCTGTGCCATACAAGAGGCTGATCGAGGGGACTTGTCATGACCCACACTCTTGACCGCGCCGACCGCGCTGCTCGCATCCGCTCCGTCTGGCGATCCGCTTGGGACCGGGGGCAGGTCGACACGCTCGACGAGCTGCTCAGCCCCACGTACGTCCGGCGCCGCGGCCCCGCAGGCGTGCCGCAGGACCGTGCGGGCTTCAAGGAATCGATCCGCGCCGTGCGCGCGGCCTTTCCCGACCTGCGGACCGAGATCGAGGACATCGTCGAGGAGGGCGAAAGGCTGGCGATCCGCTGGCGCAGCACCGGCCATCATTCGGGCGCCTTCCTCGGCGTGCCGCCCACCGGACGGCCGGTCGAGGTCTCCGGCGCGACCTTCGCCCGCTTCGACGGGTCCGCGGTGGCCGAGGAGTGGGTGACCTTCGACTCCCGTCACATGCTGGAGGCGCTGGGGATCATCACGACCGCCCACCGGGCGGCTGTCGACCCCGATCTCGTGAAGGGGGTGCACCGCAAGTTCATCACCGGGGTGACGGTGGTGACCGCCGATGACGACGGCACGCCCCGCGGCCTGGCAGTCAATGCGTTCTCCAGCATCTCGCTGGACCCCCCGATGGTGCTGGTCTGCGTACAGCGCAGCTCCGCCACCCACCCGGTGCTGCACCGGGCGAGCCATCTCGGCATCAGCATTCTGGCCGCCGACCAGGTCGACGTCGCCAAGGTCTTCGCCTCCAGGGCGGACGACAAGTTCGCCGGTCTGTCCTGGAGTCGGGGCGGCTTCGGAGCGCCGCTCATCGACAGGTCGTGCGCGCAGTTGGAGGTGGAGATCGGGGAGCGCCTGGAGGCCGGCAGCCACACCGTCTTCACCGGCCGGGTGGTCTCCGCCCGCCATGACGACCTGGCCCCTCTGGTCTACAGCGGTGGCGGGTTCTTCGACATCTCGCAGACGGCCCCCCTGCCGTGGTGAGACCACGCCCCTTCGTCTCCTCCCTCCCCAGGAGCACTTCATGACCCACGACACCCCGGCACAGGTCTACGGCAGCGCGGTCGCCAAGGTCGAGCCCTTCGGAGTCGACCACATCCCCGACAGCGAACGGCACGGCAAACCGAGCTCGCAGTTCTTCGTGTGGTTCGCCGCCGGGCTCAACTTCCCGATCATCCTGCTCGGTTTCAGCGCGGCCTGGTTCGGCCTGAGCTTCACCTCCGCGGTCACCGCCATCGTCATCGGAGCGGCCGTCGGCTCGCTGCTGATGGCGGTGATGTCCCGGATGGGTGTACGGCTCGGAGTGCCGCAGCAGATCCAGTCCCGCGGCGCGCTCGGCTTCTTCGGCAACTTCCTGCCCGTCGCCTATATCAACATCTTCGCCGGAATCGGCTGGGCGTCCGTCACGGTGATCCTGGGCGGTAAGGCACTGGCCGAGCTCACGCACCTCCCGTTCTGGCTCTGCGGGCTCGTACTTACCGCGATCGAGCTGGTCGTGGCCATCTACGGCTACAACATGATCAACTACCTGCAGAGGGTGCTCACCTACGTCCTCACCCCGCTCTTCGTGCTCGTCACGATCGTGGCCGTGGTCCGCGGCGGAGGCACCTTCGGGGCCAACGCGCACGCCGCGGGCTTCATCGGAGGCACCGGCGGCTGGATCACCTTCGCCGGCTGGTTCCTGTCCTTCCTCGTCGCGTGGGCCCCCTTCGCCTCGGACTACTCGCGGTATCTCCCGGACTCGCCGCAGGTCGTGACCCGTACGGCCTGGTACACCGGCCTCGGCAACTTCGTCACCATCTGCTGGCTCGGCATCCTGGGCGTCCTGGTCGGCGGCAGCGCCACCAGCTCCGACACCATCACCGCGCTGCACCAGCTGGCCGGGCCGCTCGCCGTCCCGGCGCTGATCGCGGTCAGCCTCTCGGCGCTGGCGCAGAACTTCCTCAACGTCTACGGCGGTGCCATCTCGGTCCAGACGCTGAAGGTGCCGGTCAGCCGCACCCAGGCAGTCGTCGCGATCTGTGCACTGGCCTACGCCATCAGTCTGTGGGGCGCGGCGGGCACCGAGGCCAAGTTCAAGGTCTTCCTGAACCTGACGGCCTACTTCATCGCCCCCTTCGCCTGCGTGCTGCTGCTCGACTACCACCTGGGTGGACGCTCGGACCCGAACAGGATCTCCGAGCTGTACGACCGCCGCCGGGTGCTGGGCTGGGGCTTCGTCGCCTGGGCCGGAGGGGTCCTGGCATCGGTACCCTTCTGGCAGTCCAGCTTCTACACCGGTCCTTTCTCCGCCGCACACCCGGGCGCGGGAGACCTGAGCATGTTCGTCGCGGCGGGCGCCTCGGTGGTGCTGTACCTGCTGACGTACCGGCTGAAGCCACTGTGGGTGCGCGGCCATCGCCACGGCGACCCCGAGCCACTGAACGACGCATCGGCGACGAGCTACTCCCGCACCTGATGCGTGCCGCCCGGGTTGGTCGCTGAGGCCATGCGCATCTTCGGCACCAAGACGAAGGCCAGGGACAGCGCGGAGGCAACCCGCATCAGCACCTGGCTTCACGCCGTCGGACCGTCCTCCACTACGACGGTGAGTTCGACACGACCGCCTCCCTCACCGGCCAACCCACCGAATGGGTCCTCCCGCCCGGCAACCCGGACCGCTGACCCAAGTGCCGTCCGACATCGCGCCGCCACAGACCGCGCCCAGGACACATCGCACGCAGAGCGCGAGACGCATTCTTTGCCAGGAGAAAAGGTTTCCCGGTGCGCCGCATCCGTATCACCGGGCGACCAGAGCGCCCCGTCGAACCACCGCACCGGGGCCGCCGATCCATGCCAGGAGGCACGATGCGCATGTCACGGAACATGGCGGGGCCCGTTCTCGTGGGCGGCGGCCTGGTGGTGACCCTCGCCGCCCTCGCCTACCCCGCCGTGCTCGGACTGCAGACGACCGGCAGCTCCCCGGCACGCGTGATCGCCAACACCCGCTTCGGCCCGCTGACCGAAGGCGACCGGGACTTCGTCGTCAAAGTGCGGGCTGCCGGTCTGTGGGAGTTCCCCGCCGGCGAGATGGCCCTGACCAAGGGCACCACCAAGGCCGTGCACACCGCCGGCGAGCATCTGGTCACCGGGCACGCCGGCCTCGACGCCACCTGCCGGGCCATCGCACCCCAGTTGGGCATCACCCTGCCCAATCAGGCTTCCCCGCAACAGCAGGGGTTTGTGGCAACCCTGAACTCGGACACCGGCAAGCAGTTCGACACCGACCTCGCCAACATCCTGCGGGTCACCCACGGCCAGATCTTCCCGGCCATCGCCAAGATCCGCGCCACCACCAAGAACACGCTGGTCCGCCAACTCGCCGACCAGGCCAACGACACCGTCCTCGACCACATCACCGTGCTGGAGAACACCGGCCTGGTCAACTTCAACCAGGTCGACTTCCAGGAGACCACCCCGCCCAAGCTCCCCGCCAACCAGATGACGCCGCCCCCGCCGCAACCTGGAGTACCGGTCGTCGCCCTGACGCCGCCCGCGGACACCAGCACACCAGCGCCCGCACCCTCCCCGACGACGGGGTGAAACGGGTTTCGGGCCACACACCGCAGACAAGGTCCGGGTGGGAAGGAACCCCGCAGCTTCGCGACCAACACCCTGCACTGGGCCTCCATGATCCGCACGGAGGAGCCGATCGCCAACCTGTCCGGGAACGGCACCCAAGGCGTGATCGATCCGCGCGACATCGCCGAGGTCGCGGTTGCGGCGCTGACCACGCCGGACCACGCGGGCAGGACTTACACGCTGACCGGTCCCGAGCTGCTGAGCACGCCCGACCAGGTGGAGATCCTGCACTACTCTGCGGTGAGCGCACATCCCGTCCGAGGCCACGCGGCGAGCCCTCGAGAAGCTGGGCAAGCACCGGCGCGCAAGATCAAAGGTAGTTGCTGTACTTCGCTGCTGTACGACGCCAAAGAGCCCCTACCGGATTTCCCCGGTAGGGGCTCTGAGCTGCGGTGGACCTGTGGGGATTTGAACCCCAGACCCCCTCGATGCGAACGAGGTGCGCTACCAGACTGCGCCACAGGCCCTTGCAACGTGTGAAACCTTAGCACCCCGATCGGGGTGCTTGGAAATCCGTTCCTTCGCTGGTCACGGATCCGCCGACGGATGCCGTCACTCGTTGGCGGCGCGTGGCCGGTCTTCGTCCTCGTACTGGTCGAAGAGCGGGGTGCGGGCGCGACGGGAGGCCGCGGTCTGCTGGCGGGGGGCCGGCGGCGGGTTCTCCCCGGGGGCCGGCTCGGCAGTGGGTCCGGCGGTGGAGGAGCGGGCGGAACTCCAGGTGTCCGGCGCGCCGAGGTCCACGCTGCCGGTGGCGCGCGGGGCGACGGGGGCGGTGACGTAGGTGGGCAGCGGTACGGGCACCGGCTCCCAGCTGTCGCCCTGGGCGCGGCCGCGGTCGCGCTGCTGGTCGACCCACTCGGCGTGGTCGGTCTGCTCGACCAGGGCGCGTCGGCCGGCTTCCTGGGCGGAGACGGCCGGTGCGGGTTCCGGTTCCGGGTGGTGCTCGTCGGGCTCGTCGTCGGCCGGGGCGGCGCTCTGCCGGGGCGGCCGGTTCTCGCGCAGCCGCTGCGCGGCCAGCTCGGCCCGGCGCCGGTCCATGGTGAAGGCGAACCGGCGTCGCTCCTGGGTACGCAGATGCACGATGTAGGTGCTCAGCAGCAGCGCGGGCACGGCGGGCGCCCAGAGGAAGGCGAGGCCGCCGACCGCGGCGACGACCGCGCCCAGCGTGAACGCCCCGAAGAGCAGCACCGTGGTGCGGCGGCGGCGCGCGAGGACCTTCGTGCGCCGGGCGCGCTCGGCAGCGGCCCCGGTGGGACGGGTCCGGCGCGCCGGCTGTGCGGGGCGCTCCTGGCGGGGCGCGGGCTGCCGGGGCGTCGAAGGCTCGGGGCGCGACGGCGGCTCCGGTGGTGCCGGGGACACGGCGAAGGACCGGACGTCGACGGAACTCGGGGAGTCCGCCGTCACATCCGGCTCCGCGGTGCCGGGGCCGCCCTCGCCGTCCGTGCGCTCCTGCAGCTCCTTGGCGTACCGGCGCTCCATGCCCGCCCGCCCGGACAGCAGCCGGATGGCGGTGGAGAAGCGTTCCGTCGGACGGGCCTCGTTCAGCTCGTCCTGCCTGCGGAGCCACATCGGCACCAGATAGGCGGCCCAGGCCCCGACGATGACTGCGTAGATGAGGCCACTGCTGCTCACCCTCACACCGTAGAGGGGCGCACGCGAAGGCATCGCCCAATTGGCTCGGTGTGTCGCCCGAACCGGCCGGTATCTCGAACTTTTTTGTAGCGGTTCGGATCAAAGGTCTCTTATTAAGGGCACCTTCGGGGATTAAGGGCACCTACGTGGTCAAGGCGCGCCTATTGCCGAGCAATTTCGAACGTTTATTGCATTGACGCAGTGCCGGTCGCTGGTTACGGGCTGTTCCTGGTCGTGCCGGGGCGTGCTCTGCGCCAGCGGTTGAGCAGGCCGTCCGGCACTTCCTCCGCGGTGAGGGCGTAGACCAGGTGGTCGCGCCAGCCGCCGTCGATGTGCAGATAGCGCGGGCGCAGTCCTTCCTCGCGGAATCCGAGTTTCTCCACCACCCGGCGGCTGGGTCCGTTCTCCGGGCGAATGCAGACTTCGATGCGGTGGACGCCGACGGTGCGGAAACAGTGGTCCACGGCGAGTGCGACGGCGGTCGGCATGACACCGCGGCCGGCCACATCCCGGTCGACCCAGTACCCCACATGGCCCGAGCACATCGAGCCCCAGGTGATCCCGGCGACCGTCAACTGGCCGACCAGGCGGCCCTCGTACTCGATCACGAAGGGCAGCATCCGGCCGGTGTGTGCCTCCGCGCGCAGATGGCGGACCATCTGGCGGTACGTCGGGCGCTGGGCGACCGGGCCGCCGGGGACGGGCGGCGGAACGGTCGCTTCCCAGGGACGGAGCCAGTCGCGGTTGCGCTGGTTGACCTCGCGCCAGGCCTTCTGGTCGCGCAGCTTTATGGGGCGGAGGGCGACGGGGCCTTCCGCCAGTTCCACGGGCCAGGGCGAGACGTTCAGCTCATGCTCCTGGGGGCAGGCCCGGACGGGGGCCGAGGCGCTGGTCCGGGGTGGTCGCCGCCCCTGATCTGGTCGACGGCGTGCAGCAGCAGCCG
The DNA here is from genome assembly GCF_040689485.1 of Streptomyces sp. NPDC051322. Taxonomy (NCBI): domain Bacteria; kingdom Bacillati; phylum Actinomycetota; class Actinomycetes; order Kitasatosporales; family Streptomycetaceae; genus Streptomyces; species Streptomyces sp. NPDC051322. The sequence goes on from NZ_JBFBAK010000009.1 coordinate 219,258, forward strand.
CTCCAGTACGGCGAGCCCGTCGCGTACTCCGCCGGTGGAGCCCGGCAGGTTGACGATGAGCGTCGTACCGGCCACGCCGGCGAGCCCCCGGGACAGCGCGGCGGTCGGGACCTTGGCCAGGCCTTCCGCGCGGATCGCCTCCGGGATGCCGGGGATCTCGCGGTCCAGCACCCGGCGGGTCGCCTCGGGCGTGCGGTCGGTGGGTGACAGACCGGTGCCGCCGGTGGTCACGATGACGTCGTACGCCGCCGCCGCACCGGCGCGCAGCGCCTGCTCGACCGGCTCGCCGTCCGGGACGACCTGCGGCCCTTCGACCGCGAAGCCCAGACCGGCGAGCGCGGTGGCGATCAGTGGGCCGCCGCGGTCGGGATAGACGCCCGCCGACGCGCGGTTCGACGCCGTCACGACGAGGGCGGTGTACGGGGCCGGGGGCCGTTCACCGTGCGACCGGGCACCGGACGGGTGTGCGGTCATGCGTCCGTTCCCTCCGGTGCCGGGCGCCGGTAGGTTCCGGACTTGCCGCCCGACTTCTCCTCGACGCGTACGTCCGTGATGACCGCACCCTTGTCGACGGCCTTCACCATGTCGATCACGGTGAGCCCGGCGACCGCGACGGCCGTCAGGGCCTCCATCTCGACGCCGGTCCGGTCCGTGGTGCGCACCGTGGCGGTGATCTCCACCGCCTCGTCGGTGACCGCCAGATCGACGGTGACCCCGGAGACCGCCAGCGGGTGGCAGAGCGGGATCAGGTCGGGGGTGCGCTTGGCGCCCATGATGCCGGCGATGCGGGCCGTGGCCAGGGCATCGCCCTTCGGAACGCCCTCGCCCCGCAGCAGCTCGACGACGCGCGGCGATACCAGGACCCGCCCGCTTGCCCGTGCGGTGCGCGCGGTGACGTCCTTCTCGGAGACGTCGACCATGCGGGCCGCGCCCACCTCGTCGATATGGGTGAGCCGTTGCTGCGTACTCATTGCTGTGCGCTCCCGGTCTGCCTGTGTGGTCAGACACGCTACCGCCACAGCCGGGGGTTCAACCCAGGAGGATCACCTCGAGCTCCGTACCGGGCTCCACTCCGGTGGCGTCCTCGGGCACGACAATCAGACAGTCGGCGTGGGCGAGGGCCGCGATCAGGTGCGATCCGGAGCCGCCGACCGGGGTGACGGTGCCCGCTGCGGCGTCGTATACGCCGCGCAGGAACTGCCGCCGGGCCTGCGGGGAGGTGAGCGCCTTGTCCGCCTTCAGCACGGCCCGCACGCTAGGCCGGCCGACTTCGGTCAGGCCCATCAGGGCCCGGATCGCGGGCCGCACGAACAACTCGAAGGAGACGTAGCTGGAGACCGGGTTGCCGGGCAGCGCGAGCAGCGGGGTGTGGTCGGGACCGATCGAGCCGAAACCCTGCGGCTTGCCCGGCTGCATCGCGAGTTTGCGGAAGTCGACGCCGGTGCCGCCCGCGTCACTGCCCCTCTCCTCGCTTCCCGCATCGCCGTCGGCATCGTCACCGGCCGGAAAGAAAGCGTCACCCACCGAGGAGAGCGCCTCCTTGACCACGTCGTACGCCCCGACGCTCACTCCGCCCGTGGTGACCAGCAGATCGGCGCGGACCAGCTGCTCCTCGATGGTGGCGCGCAGCGTGTCCGCGTCGTCGGTGACGGCGCCGACCCGGTAGGCGATGGCTCCGGCGTCCCGGGCGGCGGCCGCCAGCGCGAAGCTGTTGGAGTCGTAGATCTGGCCGCCGGCGAGCGCTTCGCCGGGCTGGACCAGTTCGCTGCCGGTCGACAGCACGACGACCCGGGGGCGCGGGCGGACCCTGACGGTGCCCCGGCCGATCGCGGCCAGCAGACCGATCTGCGGCGGGCCGAGCACCGTACCGGCCTCAAGGGCCAGGTCGCCGGGGCGGACGTCGCTGCCCTCGGCGCGGACGTGGGCGCGGGCCTCGGCCTCGCGGTAGACCCGGACCTCGCCGCTCGCACCCTCGGGGGCACCGCTGGCAGCCCGCATGGTGGTGGCCGCGCCACTGCCCGACCCGCCGTCGGTCCATTCGACGGGTACGACGGCTTCCGCACCGGGCGGCAATGGGGCACCGGTCATGATCCGGGCGGCCTCGCCGGGTCCCACGGTGGGCAGCTCGCCGCTGCCGGCCGCGACATCCCCGATGACGGTGAGGACGGCGGGGAACTCCTTGCCTGCGCCCGCCACATCGGTGGTGCGGACCGCGTACCCGTCCATCGAGCTGTTGTCGAAGGGCGGCAGCGAGATCTGCACCGTGACGTCCTCGACCAGGACGCAGCCCTGCGCGTCCTGCAGGGGCAGCTCGATCGGCTCGAGCGGGCGGATCGAGCCGAGGATGTCGTCCAGATGCTCGTCCACCGACCAGATCGGGGTGTTGCTCACGTGCTACATCTCCTCGGTGACATAACGGCGCAGCCAGGCCTTGAAGTCCGGGCCCAGGTCTTCACGTTCGCACGCGAGTCTGACAATGGCGCGCAGATAGTCGCCACGGTCGCCGGTGTCATAGCGGCGACCCTTGAACACGACGCCGTGCACCGGGCCGCCGACCTGCTCGTCGGCCGCGAGGTGCTGCAGTGCGTCGGTCAGCTGGATCTCGTTCCCCCGGCCCGGCGCGGTCCTGCGCAGTATGTCGAAGATCGCGGGGTCCAGGACATAACGGCCGATGATCGCCAGATTGCTGGGGGCTTCGTCCACCGCCGGCTTCTCCACCAGGTCGGTGACCTTGACAACGTCCGCGTCGCCCGACGGCTCCACGGCCGCGCAGCCGTACAGGTGGATCTGGCCGGGATCGACCTCCATCAGCGCGATGACGCTGCCGCCCTCGCGCTCCTGGACCTCGACCATCCGGGCGAGCAGCGGGTCGCGCGGGTCGATCAGGTCGTCGCCGAGCAGGACCGCGAAGGGCTGGTCGCCGACGTGCGGAGCGGCGCAGAGCACCGCGTGGCCCAGGCCCCGTGGGTCGCCCTGGCGGACGTAATGGATGTTCGCGAGGTCACTGGACTCCTGCACCCTGGCAAGCTTCTCCGCGTCGCCCTTGGCGGTGAGCGCCGACTCCAGCTCGTAGTTGCGGTCGAAGTGGTCCTCCAGCGGACGCTTGTTGCGACCGGTGATCATGAGTACGTCGGCGAGACCCGCCGAGACCGCTTCCTCGACCACGTACTGGATGGCCGGCTTGTCGACAACAGGCAGCATTTCCTTGGGAGTGGCCTTGGTGGCCGGCAGGAACCGGGTTCCGAGGCCCGCTGCCGGGATGACAGCCTTGCTGATCCTGGGGTGCGACTTAGTCATGTGGGGCACCATATCCGCTGGCTCTGGGCGGAACATGACCCTCCGGTTAATGCGCTCTCATATAGGGCTTACGAGACGATTGCGAACGGCCGAAGATGACCATGAAACTGGACAAAGCGTCCATGCGACGGCAACTGCTCGCCGCGAGAACCCTCTTGACCAGCGAGGACGCACAGAAGGCTGCCACGGCACTGGCACGCCGGGCCATCGACCTCCCCGAGCTGGCATCGGCCGGGACGGTGGCCGCCTATGTCTCGGTCGGCCGCGAACCGGGCACCCGCCCGCTGCTCGACGCGCTCCGGGCGCACGGAACACGTGTGCTGCTCCCGGCGCTGCTCCCCGACAACGACCTCGACTGGGCCGCCTACGACGGCGCGGACTCCCTGCAGCGCGCCGGGCGCGGACTGCTCGAACCCGGCGGCGCGCGGCTCGGCGTGCGGGCGGTGCTCGATGCGGAGGTGGTGCTGCTGCCCGGTCTCGCCGTGGACGGGCGCGGGATGCGGCTGGGGCGCGGCGGCGGCAGTTACGACCGGGTGCTGGCCCGTATCGAACGGTCGGGCGCACACCCCGCACTGGTGGTGCTGCTGTACGACGACGAGGTGGTCGCACGGGTCCCGGAGGAACCGCACGACCACCCCGTTCACGCGGTGGTGACCCCTGCGGGCGTACGGCGCTTCACGGCTTGAGCACCAGGGTGTCGACCGTGCTGCTGTCGACCGCCGCCTTACTGAACGACCACTTCAGCAGCTCCCCGTTGGCCCACTTCTCCGTCTGATCGGTGTAGTGCGCGCTGTACGCGTGCCCGGAGGCGCCGGTCAGGTTGATCCAGCGGGACTTGTCCGGATCGGCGAGATTGACGACCATCCGCATCGAGGGCACCCAGATGACGTCGTAACCGCCCGCCGCGTTCCATCCGGTGGCGTCCACCGCCGCCTCGCCGCCGCTCAGGTTGTACGGGCCCCGGTTCAGCATCCACTGCAGGATGCCCGGGCCGTCGGTGCCGAGCGTCTGGTTCGTGAGCATCAGCTGGTGCAGCCGTCCCCAGCTCCAGGTGTCCATGTCCTTGCCGAGCTTGGCGGTCAGCTCCCAGCGGGCGTCCTTCATGGCGCGCGCGAGCAGCTCGTCACGGTTGTGGGTGGCGGGATCGAGGCGCGTCCTCGGTGCCTTCCACCAGTCGCTGTCGGGCTTGTCCAGCAGATTGCGGACGACCTCGAACCAGCGGTCGCCGCCGTCCGGTTGCGCCGAGTCGGCGGACCGCTGGCCGCACTCCCGTACCAGCTTGTTCTGCTCGTCCGCGGGGACCGTGGACTTGTCGGCGGGCGGCACGTTCAGACAGTCACCCTTGGCCCGCAGCTCCTTGGGGAGCTTGTTGCCGAAGGCCAGCTTGAGGACGTTGCGCCAGACCGCGTTGAAGTAGGCGGCGGCCGCCGAGTCGGAGTCCTGGTTGTACTCCCAGCTCTCCAGCAGCTTCTGGGCGTCCCGCACGTCGGGGTCCTTGATGTTCAGCTTCAGCAGGTACGGGGTCAGCAGCTTGGCGATCTCGCTGCTGTTGTCCATCTGCATCTTCTGCATGTCCTCGGTCGAGATCTTCCCCCCGTCCTTGGTCTTCTGCGTGATGAGAGCGGTGATCCGCTGACTGCGGGTGCCGTAGCCCCAGTCCTCGGTCAGCAGATACGGGTACTTCTTGGCGTCGATGACCGCCTGGTTCGCGGTGACGATGTAGCCGCGCTCCGGGTTGTACTCGTAGGGCAGCTGGTCGAAGGGGATCGGGTCCTTCTTCCAGGCGTACGCGGAATCCCAGCCGGGGGCCGGCATCGTGCCGTCATCGCCCTTGGCGCGGACCGGGATGGTGCCCGGGGCCTGGTAACCGATGTTGCCCTGGGTGTCGGCGTAGATCATGTTCTGCGAGGGGACGTCGAAGTCCTTCGCAGCGGCGCGGAAGCCGGTCCAGTCCTTCGCCCTGTCCAGCTCGAAGACCGCGTCCATCGCATTGCCGGGCTGCAGCGCGGTCCACTTGAGGGCGACCGCGTAACCGTTGCCGCGGTCCGGGGCGGCCGCGGTGACCGGGGCCGTCTCGCCGACCTTGGCCAGCTCGGTGTCCCGGTCGGAGACCAGCGGACCGTTGTTGGTCTCGCGCACCACGATGGTCTTCGACTTGCCGCCGGCGACCTTGATGGTCTCCTTGCGGGTGGTGAAGGGCTTCTCCCGGCCGTCGTAGAGGTAGCCGGTGTCGGTGACCTTCTCGAGGTAGAGGTCGGTGACGTCGGCCCCGAGGTTGGTGAAGCCCCAGGCGATGTTCTGGTTGTGGCCGATGACCACGCCGGGCATGCCGGAGAAGGTGTAGCCCGCGACGTCGTAGTGGCAGGTACTGGAGACGGTCCGGCAGTGCAGACCCATCTGGTACCAGATCGACGGCAGCTGCGGCGCCAGATGCGGGTCGTTGGCCAGCAGCGGCTTGCCCGTGGTCGTGTACTTGCCTGCCACTACCCAGGAGTTGGAACCGATGCCGCTGCCGCTCGGACCGAGCAGCGACGGAATCTCGTCCAGGGAGTCGGAGAGCGAGGAGAGCTGCGACTGCATGCCGCTGACGGCGTCCGACGCGGTGTTCGTCGTGTTCGTGGTACCGCCCAGGGAGCCGGTCGGGGTCGCCTCCGGGTCGAACGTGCCGGTCACCGGGCTGATGCCGCCCTGCTGCACGATCGGCTTGTTCCTGCTGGTCGGATAGGCCGGATACAGATCATCGATCTGCTTGCCGGTGAGCCGCGAGGTCATCAGCGAACGGTCGATCTCGTCCTGCATGTTGCCGCGCAGGTCCCAGGCCATCGCCTTCAGCCAGGCCACCGAGTCGACGGGCGTCCACTTCTCGGGCTTGTAGTCGTTGGTGAGGCCGAGGGCCGCGTACTCGACGGAGATCTGCTTGCCGTCCTTGCCCTTCAGGTAGGCGTTCACCCCCGCCGCGTAGGCCCGCAGGTACTTCTTCGTCGAGGGCGACAGCTTGGTGTCGTACTCCTTCTGCGCGACCCGGCGCCAACCGAGCGTCCGCAGGAAGGAGTCGGTCTTGACCTGGCTCGAACCGAACATCTCCGACAGCCGGCCCGACGTCATGTGGCGGCGGACGTCCATCTCGTAGAAGCGGTCCTGGGCCTGGACGTAGCCCTGCGCGCGGAAGAGGTCCTCGTCGGTGTCGGCGTAGATCTGCGGAATGCCGTACGCGTCGCGCTTGACGTCGACGGCGCCGGAGAGACCGGAGACCTTGATCTCGCCGGTCGTCTGCGGGAAGGAGGCCCGCACCGTGCTGATGCCCCAGTACGTGCCGTAGCCGACACCCGCGACGAGTGCCAGCACCAGGACGATCACGAGCAGTCGGGCGCGACGCCCTTTCTTCTTCCGGGACTTCGTGCCGGAATGCGTGCCGGAAGGGGCGGCGGAGGTGGTGGCGGGCATCGCTGTCCTTCGAGGGCAGGGTGGTCTGTAGTGCCGACTGAGCGCTGGAGCAACCATAGGCGCAGCGGCCGAGCGGGCCGGACGCGGTATGCCTCCAGAGATCGCGCAAGCAGTAGAAGCGTCAAGGAATCGTCAAGGATTAGATAGGGTAACGAAGTAACCCCTATGCATACGAGGGAAGGAAGGGCCGCTGACTGTCCACCATCTGAACGAGCTGTTGCTTATCTGTTCGCTCGTCCTGCTGATCGCCGTGGCCGCGGTGCGCATCTCCTCGCGCAGCGGTCTTCCCAGCCTGCTGCTCTATCTCGGCATCGGCATGGTGATAGGGCAGGACGGCATCTTCCACGTCAAGTTCGACAACGTCGAGATGACGCAGGTGATCGGCTACGCGTCCCTCGTGGTGATCCTTGCCGAGGGCGGTCTGGGCACCAAGTGGAAGGAGATCCGGCCGGTACTGCCCATGGCGGTCGTACTGTCGACGCTCGGCGTCGCGGTGAGCGTCGGCGTCACAGCCACCGGCGCGCACTATCTGGTCGGTCTGGAATGGCGGCAGGCGCTGATCATCGGCGCGGTGGTTTCGTCCACCGATGCCGCGGCCGTCTTCTCGGTGCTGCGCAAGGTGCCACTGCCGTCCCGGATCACCGGCGTGCTCGAGGCCGAGTCCGGCTTCAACGACGCCCCGGTGGTGATCCTGGTGGTGGCGTTCTCCGCGGCGGGCCCGGTGGAGCACTGGTACGTACTGATCGGTGAGATCGCCCTGGAGCTCGCGATCGGAGCGTCCATCGGCATCGCGGTGGGCATGCTCGGCTCGTGGGGGATGCGACGGGTGGCCCTGCCCGCGTCCGGTCTCTACCCGATCGCGGTGATGGCGATCGCCGTGCTGGCATACGCGGCAGGAGCGATCGCTCACGGCAGTGGCTTCCTGGCGGTCTATCTGGCCGCCATGCTGCTGGGCAACGCCAAGCTGCCGCACTGGCCCGCCACCCGCGGGTTCGCCGAGGGGCTCGGCTGGATCGCGCAGATCGGCATGTTCGTCCTGCTCGGTCTGCTGGTGACCCCGCACGAGCTGGCCAACGACTTCTGGCCCGCGGTGATCGTCGGCCTGGTGCTCACGATGGTGGCGCGGCCCGTCTCGGTGCTGCTGAGCCTGGCGCCGTTCCGGCTGCCCTGGCAGGAACAGTCGCTGATGTCCTGGGCCGGGCTGCGCGGCGCCGTGCCCGTCATCCTGGCGACCATCCCGACGGTCTCGGGGGTCCGCAGCAGTGACCGGATCTTCAACATCGTGTTCGTGCTGGTCGTCGTCTACACCCTGGTGCAGGGGCCGACCCTGCCCTGGCTGGCCCGCGTGCTGAAGCTGGGCGACACCTCGGAGAGCGCTTCCGACCTGGGGATCGAGTCGGCGCCGCTGGAGCGGCTGCGCGGCCATCTGCTGTCGGTGGCGATCCCGCCGAAGTCCCGGATGCACGGCGTGGAGGTCGGCGAGCTGCGGCTGCCGGCCGGCGCCGCCGTCACCCTGGTCGTGCGGGACGGCAAGAGCTTCGTACCGGCACCCACGACGGTGCTGCGGCGCGGGGACGAACTGCTGGTGGTGGCGACCGACCCGGTACGGGACGCGGCCGAGGCACGGCTGCGGGCCATCGGACAGGGCGGCAAGCTGGCGGGCTGGCTGCACAACACCAACAGAAACAACGGCGGCACGAACAACAGCGGTACCATGAGCCGGTCGGCCTGACCGGTCGGCCCGACGTACCGAAGTCTCGAAGTCTCGAAGTACAGAACCACCTGATTCACCAACTCTGCCTGATGCAGAGCTGGCGCGACCGTATGGCGGTCGTGGCACCCTCCTCAGCGGGGCGGCCCGACATCTACCGCAGTTCCGCGCAAGAGGACAGCTCTCGGCAGCTCCCATACCCATGGCCTCGCATGCCGTGACCCGGGAGCGCCACCAGGCGGCAGAAAGGCAAGGCCGTGGTGTCCACGGTCTCCGATCCCCGACCCGGGTACGGGAAATTGTTGCGTACACCTGGCGCCTGGACGTTCCTGCTGCCCGGCTTCGCCGCGCGGCAGCCGTTCGCGATGCTGACCATCGGCATCGTGCTGCTGGTGCAGCACACCACCGGCTCGTACGGCAGTGCCGGCGTGGTCGCCGCGGTGACCGGCGTCGCGATGGCGCTGTTCGCGCCGCAGAGCGGGAAACTGGCCGACCGATTCGGGCAGGGCGCCGTACTGCTTCCCGGCGTCCTCGTCCATACGGCATCCGTGAGCGCGCTGACGGCGCTCGCGCTGGCGCACGCTCCGTTGTGGGCGCTGTTCGCCGCCGCCGTACCGACCGGGGCGTCCGTCCCGCAGATCGGGCCGATGGTGCGGGCCCGCTGGGCGGCGAAGTTGGACGGCTCACCGCTGATGACGACGGCCGCGGCCTTCGAGTCGGTGACCGACGAATTCACCTTCGTCATCGGGCCGGTGCTGGCGACCGCGCTGTGCACCGGGGTCCACCCGGCGGCCGGACTGATCGCCGAGGCCGTACTCACGCTGGCCGGCGGCATGGCCTTCGCGGCCCAGCGCCGCACCCAGCCCGCGGTCGGCGGCGGCACAGCTCAGCACAGGGCCGCCCGGCAGATGTCCGCGCTGTCGGTACCCGGTGTGCGCGTACTGGCCGTGGTCTTCCTCGGGATCGGCACGGTGTTCGGCGGCATGCAGGTCTCGCTCACCGCCTTCGCCGAGGAGATCGGCCGGCCCGGCGTGAACGGTCTGCTGTACGGGGTCTTCGCGGCCGGCAACATGCTCTCGGGCATCGCCTGCGGCGCCATCGCCTGGAAGTCCGCACCCCGGCGCCGGCTGCTCGTCGCGTACCCGGCGCTGGCGCTGACCGCGTCCGGGCTCTGGGCGATGCACACCGTGCCGCTGCTCGCGGGTCTCGGCCTGCTGGTCGGGCTGTGCATCGCGCCCGCGCTGATCACCGGTTACACCCTGGTGGAGACGCTGATCCCGGCCTCCGCACGGACCGAGGCGTTCACCTGGCTGACCGGTTCGGTGGCGCTGGGGCAGGCGGCGGCGGTCACCGTGGCCGGTCAACTGGCGGACGGATACGGCGCGAGCACCGGGTTCCTGGTGCCGATGGGCGGGACCGTACTGGCGCTGATCACCCTGCTGGCGCTCCGGTCCCGGCTGGCTCCGAAAGGGGTGGGCCGGGTGGTGAACGGCAGCGCGGCGAGTGCTGCCGAGCGTGTGATCGGTCACCGACCGCCGGTCTCAGTGGACTGATCCAGCGGAATAGGTCACTATAGAACGTCGTTAGCACTCACTGAGTGAGAGTGCCAGGAGGAGCAAGTGCCGACCTATCAATACCAGTGCACCGAGTGCGGCGAGGGCCTCGAGGCGGTGCAGAAGTTCACCGATGACGCCCTGACCGTATGCCCGAGCTGCGAAGGACGCCTGAAGAAGGTGTTCTCAGCGGTCGGCATTGTCTTCAAGGGATCCGGCTTCTACCGGAATGACAGCCGGAGCTCGTCGTCGAGCAGCTCGGCGCCGTCTTCCAAGACTGCCGCGTCCGCTTCGACGGGATCTTCCACGTCGGGCTCGTCCGCGTCGTCCTCTTCGGGCTCCGAGTCGAAGTCCGGGGCTGCGAAGTCGTCGACGTCCGCCGCGACGTCGTCCACGTCTTCGTCGAGCTCCAGCGGCAGCAGCAGCTCGGCCGCCTAGTTCAGCCTTGCCGGGACCCTGTCGTCATGGTGGACGACGGGGTTCTTGGCGTGTGCCGCGCCCGGATAGTCTGACCGGTATGGCGAATGTGGCGAATGCGGTCGGCGCGACGGTTGGTACAGCGGCCGGTACTGCTGGTACTGCGGCCGAGGCGGCGGCCGATGCGGCGGCCGATGCGGGGATCGGCGCCGAGATCGGCGTGATCGGCGGCTCCGGGTTCTACTCCTTCCTGGACGACGTGACCGAGGTCCAGGTGGACACCCCTTACGGGGCGCCGAGCGACTCTCTTTTCCTCGGCGAGATCGAAAGCCGCAGGGTGGCGTTCCTGCCCCGGCACGGACGCGGCCACCATTTGCCGCCGCACCGCATCAACTACCGGGCCAATCTGTGGGCGCTGCGGTCGGTGGGAGTGACGCAGGTGCTCGGGCCGTGCGCGGTGGGCGGGCTGCGGCCGGAGTACGGCCCCGGGACGCTGCTCATCCCCGACCAGCTGGTGGACCGTACGAAGGCCCGCGAGCAGACGTATTACGACGGCCACCCGCTGCCGGACGGCAGCCTGCCGAACGTGGTGCACGTATCGCTGGCCGATCCGTACTGCCCCAACGGCCGCAAGGCAGCCCTCGCGGCCGCGCGGGGTCGCGGGTGGGAGCCGGTGGACGGCGGCACCCTGGTGGTCATAGAGGGGCCGCGTTTCTCGACCCGGGCGGAGTCGCGGTGGCATGCCGCGATGGGCTGGTCGGTGGTCGGCATGACCGGGCACCCGGAGGCTGCGCTCGCCCGCGAGCTGGGGCTCTGCTACACGTCGATGACGCTGGTGACCGACCTCGACGCCGGCGCGGAGGCCGGCGAGGGCGTCTCCCACGAAGAGGTGCTCGAGGTGTTCGCCGCCAACGTGGACCGGCTGCGGACCGTGCTGTTCGACGCGGTGGCGGGGCTGCCGACGTCGGAACGGCCGGCATCGGAGCTGCAGGACTGTATCTGCTCGCATGCGCTGGACGGGCTCGACACCGGCATCGAACTGCCCTGATCCGGTGACGGGTTTGTCCACAACCGCCGGGTAGTCCACAAGCCGCAGCGGGATTCCACGGAAGCCTGGATCGTGGAGGGCGTTCGACAAGCTCCTCTCACCAGGCGGTGGTTGCCATGATCCCCATGCCCGTACCGGTCGTCTCCGCGCCCGAGCCGCGCGGTGTGCCGTTGTTCGCCCCGCTGCGGGTGCCCGGCGGCAGGCAGCGGCTGCGGCGGGCCCTGCGCCGCAGGCACCGCGCGCTGTCGGCGGGGCTGGTGGTCACCGCCGCCGCGCTGGTGGCGTGGGCGCCACCGGATCGCGGGGGCCCAGCAGCCCCGGACACACCACCAGCCGCACACGCCGCCCGGGCAGCGCCGGGTGCGGCTCATCGTCGGCCGGTGGTCCGGTCCGGCGTTCCCGGTGCCGGGAAGGCCGCTGTGGTGTCTGCTCCGGTGCGGATCGCCGATGCGGCGACGGTGCGACTGCTGGAGCCGGGAGACCGCGTCGATGTCATCGCGATCGGCGACCTTGACCGGGCGCCGGGCGCCGGGGGCGCCCCGGCCGGGGCACGCGTGGTGGCCACCGATGTCCGGGTGACCGGCGTACCCGACGTGGAGCGTGCCTCCCCGCCGGGCGGCGGAGGAGCGCTGATCGTGCTGGCCGTGTCGCGGAGCACGGCCACGGCGCTGGCGGGCGCGGCAGCCCACTCCGACCTGGCGGTGACCCTGTGCTGAGCAGCCGCGTCAGATGTGGTGCGGCGGCTTCTCGTCGAGGAAACGGGCCAGGTCCGCCTCGCCGTCCCCCGATGCGGGCCGCTCACCCCACCCGCGGTCCGTGTCGTCCGATGACTGCTGGTCGAGCGGATCGTCGAAGACCAGCTTCGGGCGGGGCCGTGGCTGCTGGTCGTCGCGCGGTCCGTGGGCGGGGGCGGAACTCATACTGCAAGGGTACGGCTCCCGTTCGACCGAGGTGAAGATGAACCCAGCAGGCACTCCGTCGCACCGACCGCCGCACCCGCCGACGCACCCGCCGACGCACCCGCCCGTGGACTCGCTGACGGACGTGGCCGGTCTCCGGGTCGGTCATGCCCGGGTGCCGGGCGGCCGGGCGCTGAGCGGCACCACCGTCGTCCTCGCTCCGCCCGGCGGTGCGGTCGCCGCGGTGGACGTGCGCGGCGGTGGTCCGGGCACCCGTGAGACGGATGCCCTGGACCCGCGCAATCTGGTCCAGCGGGTGGACGCCGTCGTCCTCACCGGGGGCAGCGCGTACGGACTGGATTCCGCGTCGGGCGTGATGAGCTGGCTGGAGGAGCAGGGCCGCGGCTTCCAGGTGGGTCCCGACCCGGCGCAGGTCGTTCCGGTCGTGCCCGCGGCGTGCGTCTTCGACCTGGGGCGCGGCGGCGACTGGCGGGCCAGGCCGGATGCGGCGACCGGCCGCGCCGCTGTGGAGGCAGCCGCCGGTACGGAGTCCGGCGCACCGGTCGAGCAGGGCAACGTCGGCGCGGGCACCGGCGCGGTCGCCGGCGGCATGAAGGGCGGCGTCGGCTCGGCGAGCCTCCTGCTCCCCTCGGGGATCGTCGTCGGCGCCCTCGCGGTGGTCAACGCGGTGGGGTCGCCGGTCGATCCGCTGACGGGCGTGCTCCACGGGGAGTACGGCTGGGGCCGGCCCGAATATCCACCGCCCGCGATGCACCAGGAGGCGCAACGGAAGCTGGCCGAAGCGCGCGAACACCAAGCGCATCCACCGCTCAACACCACCATCGCCGTGGTGGCCACCGACGCGGAGCTGACCCGGGCCCAGGCGCAGAAGCTGGCCGGTACGGCTCATGACGGACTCGCCCGGGCGGTGCGCCCGGTCCATCTGCTGCATGACGGAGACACCGTCTTCGCCCTGTCGACGGGCACCGCGGCCGTCCCGGACCTGGATGGGCTGAACAGCATTCTGGCCGCGGGCGCCGATGCCCTCAGCCGGGCGGTGGTGCGGGCGGTTCGGGCTGCGGAGTCCGTGCACGGGCCGGGGGGCAGTTTTCCCGCGTACCGCGATCTGTACCCGCGGTGATCTGACCCGCGATCCGTACCGATCTGACACGGCATCTACTGACTTGCCCTGACAGGTGAGTTGGCGAAGGAGGGCTGGAACTTTCGCTGTATCCCGGACGTTTTTCCGAACGAAGGCCCGTTGTCGGACCCAGGCGCTACGTTGAGTTCCGACCCCATGACTTGTCGCTACGGCCTGGAGAGACCTTGAGCGATCCGCACGAGACGACCGAGGCCCACCTCGCACGGCTCCTCGGCCGCGCCCTGAACACCTTCGAGCTGCCCGACTCCTCCGTCGAGCGACTCGGCTCCGCACTCGCCCACAGCAGTGCGCTGCACTCCTCGCACCACAGCTCGGGCGCCGGGCTGCACCGCGAGACCTACCGGCACACCTTCCTCCTCGCCGACGGCAGCGACCTGACACTCTGGGAGTTGGTGTACGAGACCGGCACCGGAGCGGGCCCGCAGCACGAGCTGTATCCGGCCGAGGACGAGGCGCGCCGCGCCGTCACCCGTATCCGCGGCGCGGACGCCGCGGAGATGTTCCCGGACGACGACGCGGACTGCGACTTCGACCTCATCAGCGCCCTGAAGAACGCTCCGGCCGCCGCTTCCGCCCGGACGTATGCCGCCGACCGCTCGGCGGATCACGCCCGTCGGCTGCTGCGCCGCGCCGAGAATCCGGATCGCCCCGGTGAGAGCGTGGCGCGCCTGCTGCGTTCCGCGTTCGCCCATCAGATCAGCCAGGCCTTCGGCAGTCAGTGCCACTTCGACAGCGGCCGGGCCGCCGGCTTTTTCCTCTACGAACACGCCTTTCTGCTGATCGACGGCCAGGAGATCAGCCTCTGGGAGGTCGAGCACACGGCGACGCCGGACGGCCGGCACATGTGCGAGGTGTACACATCGCAGAGCGACGCCCGTGACGCGATGGAGCTCCGGTCACGGGTGCGCTGAGCCTGTCCCGCCCGGGGGTGTCGGGCGGGGATACCAGGTGGGGTGTGCCAGGTGGGGCGTCAGTCGGGCGGGGCCTCGGTCGAGCTCGGGCGTCAGGCGGCCACCGGCTGGGCCGGCCTCTCCTCGGCCAGGTCGGTGGCGGGTTCGGCCGGCGCCGGGTCGGCGGTCTGCCGCATCCCCTTGAGCAGGACGACCAGTCCGGTTGAGACAACCGTGCCGGCGGCGATGGCGACCAGGTAGAGGAACGGGTTGCCGATCAGCGGGATCACGAAGGCGCCACCGTGCGGTGCCCGCAAGGTGCACCCGAAGGCCATCGACAGCGCACCGGTGACCGCGCCGCCCGCCATGGACGCCGGGATCACCCGCAGTGGATCGGCTGCGGCGAACGGGATGGCGCCCTCGGTGATGAAGGAGGCGCCCAGCACCCAGGCCGCCTTGCCGTTCTCGCGTTCGGTCCTGGTGAAGAGCTGCCCGCGGACGGTCGTCGCCAGCGCCATCGCGAGCGGCGGCACCATACCGGCGGCCATGGTGGCTGCCATGACCTTGAGGCTGCCGTCGGTGGGATTGGCGAGGCCGCCGACCGCGAAGGCGTACGCGACCTTGTTGAGCGGGCCGCCCAGGTCGAAGCACATCATCAGGCCGAGGATGACGCCGAGGATGACCGCGTTGGCTCCGGAGAGCCCGTTCAGCCAGTCGGTGAGCGCCCGTTGCAGGGAGGCGATGGGCTTGCCGATGACCAGCAGCATCAGGAAGCCGACCACCGCCGAGGAGATCAACGGGATCACCACCACCGGCATGATGCCGCGCAGCACCGGCGGCACCTTCACCCGCTGGATCGCCATCACCACGGCGCCCGCGATCAGACCGGCGGCGAGGCCGCCCAGGAAGCCCGCGTTGATGCTGAGCGCGATGGAACCACCGACGAAACCGGGGACCAGGCCGGGCCGGTCCGCCATTCCGTAGGCGATGAAGCCGGCCAGGACCGGCACCAGGAAGGCGAAGGCGATGCCGCCTATCTGGAAGAGCAGCGCGGCCCAGCTGGTGTGGTCGGTCCAGACGAAGTGCTCGGCCACCGAAGGCGCCTTGTCGACGGTGTAACCGCCGATGGCGAATCCGAGGGCGATCATCAGTCCGCCGGCTGCGACGAAGGGGACCATGTAACTGACCCCGGACATCAGCCACTTGCGCAGCCTGGTGCCGTATCCCTCGCCGGCTTCACCCGCCCGGTCGATGGGTGAAGCGGACGAGCCCGCGGTGATCTCGCCGCGTTCGGCCTTGTCGCGGGCCTCGGCGATGAGCTCGGCCGGCCGGTTGATACCGGCCTTGACGCCGACGTCGACGGTCGGTTTCCCGCCGAAGCGCTGCTTCTCCCGGACGGGGACGTCGTGCGCGAAGATCACCGCGTCGGCGGCGGCGATGAGCGTGGGGTCCAGACGGTCGAACCCGGCCGAGCCCTGGGTCTCGACGACGAGTTCGACCCCTGCTTCGCGGGCCGCGTTCTCCAGGGACTCGGCGGCCATGTAGGTGTGCGCGATGCCGGTGGGGCAGGAGGTGACGGCGACCACCCGGAAGGCGGCGGTCGGCGCGGCCGACTCGGCCGGCGCCGGTTCCGCCGCTGCCGCATCCGGGGTGGGGGCCGCGGCGACCGTCGCCGGTGTGTCACCCCGTACCAGGGCCGCTGCCGCGGCCGCGTCCACCACTGCGCGCAGCGCATCGGTGAACTGTGCGTCCATCAGCTTGCGGGCCAGCGCGGACAGGATGGTCAGGTGTGCGTCGTCCGCTCCCGCCGGTGCCGCGATCAGGAAGATCAGGTCCGCCGGGCCGTCGGGGGCGCCGAAGTCGATGCCCTCGGCGCTGCGGCCGAAGGCCAGCGTCGGCTCGCTGACATGGGCGCTGCGGCAGTGCGGAATGCCGATGCCGCCATCCAGGCCGGTCGGCATCTGGGCCTCGCGGGCGGCGACGTCGGCGAGGAAGCCGTCCAGGTCGGTGATCCGGCCGAGGGCCACCATCCGTTCGGCCAGCGAGCGGGCCGCTGCCTCTTTGGTGTCGGCGGTCAGGTCGAGGTCGACCAGGTCCGCGGTGATCATCTCGCTCATCGGGGGCTCCCTTGCTCCACCAGTACGTGGTCAAGCGGGACCTCCGCGGTCACGGTGACCGCAGCCAGGTCCAGATCATGTGGGGTCGGCATCACGCTGCCGGGTAGTTGCACCGCCGCCGCCCCGTGGGCGACCGCCGACCTCAGGGCGTCCTGCCCGGCGTCACCCCCGGTCGTGCGGAATCCGGCCGTGAGGAATCCGGCCAGTGAGGCGTCGCCGGCGCCGACGTTGCTGCGTACGGCGGCGACCGGGGCGGACCCGAAGTATGCGCCCGACTCCGTGACCAGCAGCTGGCCGTCCGCACCGAGGCTCGCCAGCACCGCGCGCGCCCCCAGGTCCAGGAGTTCGCCCGCCGCCTTGACCGCGTCGCCCACGGTGGCCAGGGGGCGGCCCACGGCCTGGGCGAGTTCGTCGGCGTTGGGCTTGACGACGTCCGGGCGCTCCCGGAGTGCCGCCAGCAGCGAGGGCCCCGAGGTGTCCAGCGCGATCCGCTTCCCCGCGCTGTGTGCACCGGCCACCAGGTCCGCGTACCACCCCGGCGCGAGGCCGGGCGGAAGGCTGCCGCAGCAGGCGATCCAGTCGGCGTCTGCCGCGTGCGTACGGATGGCGGTGAGCAGCGCGGCGGCTTCGGCGGCGGAGAGTTCGGGGCCGGGTGCGTTGATCTTCGTCAGGGTGCCGTCGGGTTCGGCGACCGAGATGTTGGAGCGGGTGGGTTCGGCGACTCGCACCGGCGCGACCAGGATGCCCTCGGCGACCAGCAGTTCGGCCACCACCGCGCCCGGCGCACCGCCCAGCGGCAGCACGGCGACCGTCCGGTGTCCGGCGACGGAGACGGCGCGTGAGACGTTGACGCCCTTGCCGCCGGGGTCCATCCGCTCGGCGGTGGCGCGCAGCACCTCGCCGCGTCCCAGGACGGGCACCTCGTAGGTGCGGTCCAGGGACGGGTTGGGTGTGACGGTGAGGATCATGCGCGTACGACCTCCGTGCCGGCCGCTTCGACGGCGGCGGCGTCCTCGGGGCTGAGCCCGGTGTCGGTGATGAGCAGGTCGACGCCGCTGAGGGCGCCGAACCGGGCGAAGTGCTCCTGGCCGTATTTGGCCGAGTCGGCGAGCAGGACGACGCGGCGGGCGGCCGCGGCCACGGCCTGCTTGACCGCGGCCTCGGCGAGATCCGGGGTGGTCAGCCCGGAAGCGGGCGAGAATCCGTTGGCGCCGATGAAGGCGACATCGGCGCGGATCTCACCGTAGGCCCGCAGCGCCCAGGCGTCGACGGCTGCGCGGGTACGGTGACGGACCCTGCCGCCGACCAGGTGGAGGTCGATACCCGGGTGGTCGGCGAGGCGCGCGGCGACGGGCAGCGCGTGGGTGACGACGGTCAGCCCGCAGTCCAGCGGCACCACGTTCGCGAGCCGGGCCACGGTGGAGCCGGCGTCGAGAATGACGCTGCCCTCGGCGGGGAGTTCGGCGACGGCCGCCAGCGCGATCCGGTCCTTTTCACCCGCGGCGGTCGACTCGCGCTCCGCGAGATCCGGCTCGAAGTCGAGCCGCCCCGCCGGGATGGCCCCGCCGTGCACCCTCCGCAACAGGCCGGCCCGGTCGAGGGCCTTGAGGTCGCGGCGGACGGTCTCCGCGGTGACCTGGAACTCGTCGGCGAGCGAGAGGACGTCCACCCGCCCGCTGTCGCGGGCGAGGCGGAGGATCTCTTGCTGACGTTCCGGTGCGTACATGTGGATTTACGTCCGTTCGATGACCGAACCTGTGGTTTAGCCGTCAGGTTACGAGGCCACATCCGGAAAGTAAACACATCCGGGCACATCTGGGCACGATCGGGCCTGCCCCGCGGCTGGAACGGGGCTGGAACGCGAGGTGGGGCCGGAGCAAAGCCCCGGCCCCACCTCGCACAGCCGCCTCAGGACACCGGCACCCGCTCCACCGCCCGCTCCTCCACCGCCACGACCGGCGGAGAAGCGATGGTCCCCGCCCCGCCCCGCTTCGGCAGAGCGAACATCACCAGGAAGATGATGCCGAGCACCGCGACGACCCACCACAGCGAGTCCATGAACGCATGGGCAAAGGCGTCGCCCACCGCCGACGGTGCCAAGCGGTCGCTGATCGAGCCGAAGAAGACCACCGACACCAGACCGAGCCCCAGCGCGTTCCCCATTTGCTGGACGGTGTTGATCAAGCCGGACGCCGAGCCGGCGTGTTCCTTCGGCACGTCGGAGAGGACCGCGTCGGTCAACGGCGCGACGATCAGGCCCATACCGACGCCCATGACGACCAGCGGCAGCGCCATCTGCCAGGGCGCGATACCGGTGCCGTAACGGTCCGCCTCCCAGATGTAGATCAGCAGACCGGCCATCATCGTCAGCGCGCCCGCCTGCAGTACCTTCCGGCCGAAGCGCGGCACCAGCTTCTGTACGGACATGCCCGCCGCGGCAGACACCGCGATGGAGAACGGAATGCCGGTGGTGCCCGCCTTCAGCGGGCTCCAGCCGAGGCCGATCTGCATGTACAGCGTCCAGACCAGGAAGAAGATGCCGAGCGCCACCCCGAAGGTGGTCTGCACGGCGATACCGGCCGCGAAGCTCTTGACCTTGAACAGCGAGAGCTCCACCAGCGGCGAACCGTCCCTGCGGGCCTTGTGCTTCTCGTACGCCACCAGCGCGGCGAAGACGACCGCACTGCCTGCCATCGACAGATATCCCCAGAGCGGCCATCCCAGCTCGCGGCCCCGGGTGAGCGGGTAGAGCAGCATCAGCAGGCCGAGGATGACCAGGACGACGCCGACCAGGTCGAGCCTGAGCGCCTTCGGCGCCTTGGATTCGCTGATGAACTTGACGCCGAGGATCAGACCTGCGATGCCCACCGGCAGGTTGATCAGGAAGATCGGCCGCCATTCCAGGCCCGCGATGTTCCACTCGGTGAGCAGCGCACCGAGCAGCGGGCCGGTCACCGCTCCGAGCCCGACGACCGCGCCGAACAGGCCGAAGACCTTGCCGCGCTCCTCCGCCGGGAAGGTCGCGTGCACGATCGAGAGCACCTGCGGCACCATCATCGCGGCCATGCCGCCCTGCAGGATGCGGGAGGCGACCAGCATCTCCGGATCGGCGGCGAAACCGCAGAGCGCGGAGGCCAGGGTGAATCCGGCGATGCCGATGAGGAAGAGCCTCTTGCGGCCGTGGATGTCGCCGAGCCGGCCGCCGGTGATCAGTCCGGCGGCGAACGCCAGTGCGTACCCCGCGGTGATCCACTGGATCTGGCTGAAGGTGGCGCCGGTGTCGTCCTGGATGGACGGGATCGCGATGTTCACGATCGTCACGTCGACCAGGTCCATGAATGCTGCCGTCATGACGATGGCGAGCGCGAACCACCGACGGCGGTCCGACTGCAGCACGGTCTGCTGGGGTGTGGAAGTCATGGCCTCAAGCTAAACGGGATATAGGACAGATGATGTCCCACTGATCCGGCATCCTGAAGTGCATGACGGACACTCCGGCACGGCTGCTGCAATTGCTCTCGCTGCTCCAGACCCCGCGGGAATGGCCCGGGGGTGAGCTCGCCGACCGGCTGGCCGTCAGCCGCCGCACCATCCGGCGCGATATCGACCGGCTGCGTGATCTCGGCTATCCGGTGCAGGCCACCATGGGCTCGGACGGCGGCTATCGTCTGGTCGCGGGCAAGGCCATGCCCCCACTGGTCCTCGACGACGAGGAGGCGGTGGCCATCGCGGTCGGGCTGCGCGCCGGGGCCGGGCACGCGGTGGAGGGCATCGAGGAGGCATCGGTCCGGGCGCTGACCAAGCTGGAGCAGGTGCTGCCGTCCCGGCTCCGGCACCGCGTGGCCACGCTCCAGGCCGCGACCATCCCGCTGACCAGCGGCGACGGCGCGAGCATCGACCCGGACACGCTGACCGTGATGGCCGGCGCGGTCACCGGTCCCGAGCGGCTGCGGTTCGGCTATCGGGCGGGGGACGGCCGGCAGACGAAGCGACTGGTGGAGCCGTACCGGCTGGTCTCCACCGGGCGGCGCTGGTATCTGGTCGCTTACGACATCGACCGCGAGGACTGGCGCACGTTCCGGGTCGACCGGGTCAGTGAGCCGTTCGCGACCGGAGCGCGGTTCGTGCCGCGTGAGTTGCCCACGGGTGACGCGGCCGAGTTCGTCATCCGGTCCATGTCGCGGCGGCAGCCTTCGGTCGACCTCGATGTCACCTTCGAGGCCCCCGCGGAGTTCGTGGCGGCCCGGCTGCCGGGTTCGCTGCCGGCGCCTCGGCCGCTGGGCGATCGCCGCTGCAGGCTGCGCGCTTCAGCAGCCGACTCGGTGGAGTGGCTGGGGCTGCGGATCGCCCTGGTGGACGCCGAGTTCACGGTCCATCAGCCACCGGAACTGGTCGGCTACCTGGCCGGCCTGGGCTCCCGTCTGACCCGCGCGGCGACACAACGAACCACTGGAAGCAACACAGAAGGAACCCCCTGACACGGGGGGGGTTGTGTCAGGGGGCTCCGGTATGGGGCGGCGGTGCGATTGCGGGGTGGTGTCACGCCGCCGCGTCGAAGCCGGTGTCGCGCGCCATCTTCTTCAGTTCGAGCAGCGCGTGCTTTTCGATCTGGCGGATCCGCTCGCGGGTCAGGCCATGCTCCTTGCCGACCTCGGTCAGCGTGCGCTCCCGGCCGTCCTCGATGCCGAACCGCATCTTGATGATGGAAGCCGTGCGGTTGTCGAGCTTGCCGATGAGGTCGTCGAGCTCCTCGCTGCGCAGCAGGGTCATCACGGACTGCTCGGGCGACACCGCCGAGGTGTCCTCGAGGAGGTCACCGAACTGGGTCTCGCCCTGGTCGTCCACCGGCATGTTGAGACTCACCGGATCACGGGCCCAGTCCAGCACATCGCTCACTCGCTCCGGCTTGGCACCCAGCTCGGCGGCGATCTCGGCATGCTCCGGGTCGCGGCCGTGCTCGCGGTTGAACTCCCGCTGCACCCGGCGGATGCGGCCCAGCTCCTCCACCAGGTGGACGGGCAGCCGGATGGTGCGCGACTGGTCCGCTATCGAGCGGGTGATGGCCTGACGGATCCACCAGGTCGCATACGTGGAGAACTTGAAGCCCTTGGCGTAGTCGAACTTCTCGACTGCGCGCACCAGGCCCGCGTTCCCCTCCTGGATCAGGTCGAGCAGCGGCAGTCCGGCTCGCGGGTAGCGGCGGGCCACCGCGACCACCAGACGGAGATTGGAACGGATGAAGATGTCCTTGGCGCGCTCGCTGGCAGCGACCAGCGCCTCGAGTTCCTCACGCGAGGCACCGGCGGCCTCGCTCTGCACGGAACCGTCGAGGATCTGCTGGGCGTACACCCCGGCCTCGATGGTCTGGGACAGCTCGACCTCCTTGGCGGCGTCGAGCAGCGGCGTACGAGCGATTTCGTCGAGGTACATGCCGACCAGGTCGCGGTCGGCGATCTCGCCGCCTCCGGCGCGAACGCTGCTTGCCCGGTCGGAACGACGGGCGACGGCACGGGTTGCCATGCGTGCTCCCTAACGTGGGTAACGTGATGAGGTCGGAAATCAGGGCCTCATGTGGTGCGGAACACCCTCTCGGGTGCCCTGCATCTGATGGAAACAACGACTGGAATCCGGACAGAATTCCCATGACACGCCTTCATTTTCGTGATCATGCAGTACCCTGTCCGGCCACCGAGGGAGAGCGGATGTCAGCGGGACGCGCAGAAGTGCAGGTCAGGCCCGGCAACGAGGGCGATCTGGTCGCCCTCACCGACCTTTACAACCACTACATCCGTGAGACCGCCATCACATTCGACACCGAGATCTTCACCCCGGAACAACGTCGGCCATGGCTGCTCTCCCACCCTGAAGACGGCGCACACCGTCTCCTGGTTGCTCAGGACGTTCCGTCTGCCCGCATCCTGGGGTACGCAACCAGCAGCGGCTTCCGGCCGAAGGCCGCGTACTCCACGTCGGTCGAGGCGAGCGTCTACTGCGCTCCGGACGCCGCGGGACGGGGCATAGGCACGCTGCTCTACAAGTCGCTCTTCGAGGAACTGCAGAACGAGGACGTGCACCGCGCGTACGCCGGCGTCACGCTGCCCAACGAGGCGTCGGTCCGGCTGCACACCCGCTTCGGCTTCACGCCCGTCGGCACCTACCGCGAGGTGGGACGGAAGTTCGGCCGCTACCACGACGTCGCGTGGTTCGAGAAGGAACTCGAGCACTGACCGCCCGCCGGCCCCCGATGGCTGCGTTTCAGCCGAACTGCAGCGACCGCTTCGCGAGCCCCATCCAGAAACCGTCGATCACATCGCGCCGGTCCTCGTCCCCGTCACCGGACGCCCCGAGCGTCACGAACAGCGGGGCGAAGTGCTCGGTGCGGGGATGCGCCAGGCGTCCGGCGGGAGACTTGTTCTCGAAGTCCAGCAGAGCGTCGATGTCCCGCGCCTGCAGCGCCTCCCGTCCCCAGTCGTCGAACTCCGCCGACCAGCCGGGCACTCCCCCACCCTGCCGCAGCGCCGCCAGGTTGTGCGTGAAGAAGCCGCTTCCGACGATCAGCACCCCCTCGTCGCGCAGCGGTGCGAGCTTGCGCCCGATCTCCATGAGCTTGCCGGGGTCGAGCGTCGGCATGGAGATCTGCAGCACCGGGATGTCGGCCTCCGGGTACATCTCCACCAGCGGCACGTACGCGCCGTGGTCGAGTCCCCGGTCCGGCACGTCCTGCACCGGTGTCCCGGCGCCGCGCAGCAACTTCCGTACGCTCTCGGCGAGTCGGGGAGCGCCCGGCGCCTCGTAGCGGACCTCGTAATAGTGCGCGGGAAAGCCCCAGAAGTCGTACGTCAGCGGCGCCGTCGCCGTCGCGCCGAGCGCGAGCGGGGCCTCCTCCCAGTGCGCGGAGACCATCAGGATCGCCCGGGGCCGCGGCAGGCTTGCCGACCAGGCCGCGAGCTGACCCGGCCAGAGCGGGTCGTCGGCGAGCGGCGGTGCGCCGTGTGAGAGATAGAGGGCCGGCATGCGCTCCGGGACGATGGCGGTCATGATGACGACTCCGACACTTGAAGTATCAAGCTTTCGCCTTCGACCATAGACCCATCTAGTTTAAACTTCAAGGAAGGCCGTACAGTGGAGGGCATGACCACGGCAACCCCGCCCGACCCGTCGGCGCGGCCCGACCCGCGCTGGCTCACCGACGATGAGCAAGGTGCCTGGCGCGCCTATCTCCATGCGACCACGCTCCTGGAGGACCATCTCGACCGCCAGTTGCAGCGCGACGCCGGCATGCCGCACGTCTATTACGGACTGCTGGTGCAGCTCTCCCAGGCGCCCGAGCGGCGGCTGCGGATGACGGAGCTCGCCATGCACGCCAAGATCACCAGGTCCCGGCTCTCGCACGCGATCGCCCGGCTGGCGCGGAACGGCTGGGTCCGCCGGGAGAACTGCCCCTCCGACAAGCGCGGGCAGAACGCCGTCCTGACGCCGGAAGGGATGCAGGTGCTCGAGCGGACCGCGCCCGGACATGTCGCCGCGGTACGCCAGGCGCTGTTCGACCGGCTGTCCCCCGAGCAGACCGAGCAGCTCACCGGGATCATGCGGCTGATCGCTGAGGGCCTGCAGCCCGAGGGCGCGGACGCGGATCTGCCCTGGCTCCGCTGATCGTGCTGCGGAGCCAGGGCAGATCCTGACGGTCGCTACCCGACCGCCGGTGCGCGACGGTCAGTGTGCGACGGTCAGTGCGCGATGACCGGGATCTGGATCTCGTCCTCGATCCCCTCGCTGTCGCCCGGGGCCGAGCCGGAACTGTTGCCCGAGCCCGTCACGGTCATCGAGGGACGGCCGGCGTTGATGAACGTCAGGGCGATCGCGGAGGCGACCGCCAGGATGCCCACCGCGACCCAGATGGCGTTGGTGTAGCCGTGCACCAGCGCCTGGGCCTGGAGCAGCTTCGGGCCGGCGCCCGCCGCCGCGTGCCCCGCGAGGTACGCGGTGGTGGCGGAGGCGGCGATGGTGTTCAGCAGCGCCGTACCGATCGCGCCGCCCACCTGCTGCGAGGTGTTGACCATCGCGGAGGCGACCCCCGCGTCACGCGGTGCGATGCCGTAGGTGGCCAGTGACATGGCGGGCATGAACGCCGTACCCATGCCGAGGCCGAGCAGCACCATGCCGGGCAGGATTCCGCCGGTGTAGGAGGAGTCGACCTGCAGCTGCGTCAGCAGCAGCATGCCGACGCCCGCCACCGCGAAGCCGGGGCCCATCAGCAGCCGGGCCGGCACCCGGGTCATCAGCCGTGCACCGATCTGGGTGGACCCGGTGATCATGGCCGCGACCATCGGCAGGAAGGCGAAGCCGGTCTTGACGGCGGAGTATCCCTGGACGACCTGCAGGTAGTAGGTCAGGAAGAGGAACAGCCCGAACATCCCGATGATGGCCAGACCCAGCGACAGGTAGATGCCACCACGGTTGCGGTCGGTGACCACCCGCAGCGGCAGCAGCGGGGCCTTGACCTTCGACTCGACCAGCGCGAACGCCGAGAGCAGCACCACGGAGGCGACGAACAGACCGATGGTGACGGGGTCCGACCAGCCGTTGGTCTCGGCGCGGGTGAAGCCGTAGACCAGCGAAGCCAGGCCGAGCGAAGAGAGAACGACACCGGGGATGTCCAGCGGCGAGCGGTTGCGGCCACCGGCCGGCTCCCGGATCACGAAGTAGGCGCCCAGCGCGGCCACGATCGCGAACGGGATGTTGACGAAGAACGTCCAGCGCCAGTTCAGGTACTCGGTGAGGAATCCGCCGAGCAGCAGGCCGACGGCGCCGCCACCACCGGCGATCGCACCGAAGATGCCGAAGGCCTTGGCGCGCTCCTTGGCGTCGGTGAAGGTCACCGCCAGCAGGGACAGTGCGGCCGGCGCGAGCAGGGCGCCGAAGACGCCCTGTGCGGCGCGCGAGCTGAGCAGCATCGCCTGGTTGGCGGCGGCACCGCCGACCGCGGACGCGGCCGCGAAGCCGATGAGTCCGACGACGAAGGTGCGCTTACGGCCGAACAGGTCGCCGAGCCGGCCACCGAACAGCAGCAGCCCGCCGAAGGCGAGGGCGTAGGCCGTGATGACCCACTGCTTGTTGGCGTCCGAGATGCCCAGGTCGGCCTGGGCGTGCGGCAGAGCGATGTTCACGATCGTCGCGTCGAGCACGACCATCAGCTGGGCCAGCGCGATGAAGACCAGCGCTCTCCAGCGATTCGGATCAGGGAGTGATATGTCGGCAGTTTTCGACATGGCGGGAGCCACCTAAGGACTTGGAGTGAAAAAGGACGAAAGACAGGGGGCGAACCGGTGGGGCGAAAGGCGGTGGGACGAACGTCAGGAGGTGCGCCGCAGATCTTCGAAGGTCACCGGTGACCCCGGAAGCGAGCTCCGCGCCGGGGCCTGAAGCCCGTCGAGGAACAGCTGCAGATGGCGGTGGACAAAGCGGTCGAGGCCGAGACAGGACGTGCCTGGCAAGGGCCGGGTGAGCTGGAACAGCGCTACGAAGAGGTCTCCGACGGCAATGTCGGAGCGCAGCTGCCCCTCCTGGCGCGCGCGGTCCATGAGGGCGACGACGGACCTCTCGAGCCGGTCGCGCTCCGCCAGGATCTCCGGGTCGTCGCGGTCGAAGCCCTCGGAGCGCATCGGGCACAGGGCGCCGATCTTCTCGTCGGCCGCCGCGTGCACGAAGCGGCGAAGAGCCGTGAACCCGTCGGGCTCCTCGGCGGCGGCCGCCTCCACCTGGTCCGCCACATGGGCCATGACGGAGAGGACCACCTGCCGGAAGAGGGCGACACGGTCGGGGAAGTGACGGTAGAGCGTGGCATTGCCGACACCGGCCCGGCGGGCGATGTCGTCGAGGGGGACATCGGGCCCCTGCTCGACGAACATCTCACGCGCGGCCGAGATGATCCGCTCCCGATTGCGCAGGGCGTCGGCCCTGGGGCGCTGCCGGGCGGCGGTGGCGGTGTCCACGGCAACCATCCTTCCTTCAGTGGTGAGTCGGACTCGGTAAGTGCGACTCGGTAAGTGAGTTTGGCGCAACCGGGGGAAGTTTCCCCGGTTCGCTGTATCCAACGGTGCAAACGGGGAAAGCGTCCCCAGTTATTTCCCCTCCTTTTGTGACCTGCATCACGTCATTTCGCCGCAAAACCGCCCGACCGGCCCACCCAGCGCGCGCCCCCACCCCCACCGACGGAGGGTGATCGCACGAGCGCAGCGAGGAATCGCCCGGCTGCCGTGAGCCCGAAGGCGAAGGCATGCATCCGACCCGCCCCCGGATACGTATCTCCCGCCGCCCGGTGACCGTCGTCGTCCTGTCCGCGCTCGCCCTGGCCGGGCTGACCTCGGCCGGTGCCACCCTCGGTTCCGGTTCCGCACGCGGCGGGCCCGCGGCGTCCGCCGGGCTCCCGCCGCACTCCGACCGGGCGGGCTCGGCGCTGGCACTGGGCCCCTGCCGGATCGGCGGCTCGATGGGCGTCCAGATGTCCGAGGGGCTGTCGACCGCGCCCGGGTACGCCCGCTCGACCGGCCGGATCCATGCGCTCACCCTCATGATCGACTTCCCGGACGCGCCCGGCAAAGGCAGCGCGATGAGCCGGTTCGACGAGTTCTTCCCGCAGACCGCCGCCTGGTACCGGACGGCTTCGTACGGGCGGCTCGACTACCGCCCCGAGGCTCCCATCAAGCACTGGCTGCGGATGCCCCGACCGTTCGACGCGTACGGCATAGAGCGCGGCTCGCCCTACAAGCCGGGCTATCACCACCTCGCCGAGGACATCGTGTCCGTCGCCGACCGTCAGGTGGACTTCCGCAAGTACGACCTGATCAACGTGATCGCCACGCCGAACGCGGGTCCCTCGGCGCTCGACACCGTGCTCTCCGTGACCTTCTCCGGCAACGACGACGCCCCGGTCGCCGACGGTGTCCCGCTGTCCAACATGTCCTTCGTCTACAGCCGCCAGGACGACGGCTCGGGCTCCTACTCCCACACCGGCTACCGGGTGCTGCCGCACGAGAACGGCCACACCTTCGGCCTCCCCGACCTCTACACGTCCAGCGGCGGCGGAGCGGTCGGGCACTGGGACATCATGTCCGAGGACTGGGGCGCCAACAACGACATGCTGGGCTGGCACAAATGGAAGCTCGGCTGGCTGGACGACCGCCAGATCAGCTGCGCCTCGGCGCAGGGCGTGTACGACACGGTGCTCTCCCCGCTGGAGATCAGGGGCGGCACCAAGCTCGCCGTGGTCCCGCTGTCGGACTCCTCGGGCTATGTCGCCGAGGTCCGTACCCAGGCGGGCAACGACGGAGAGGTCTGCCGGCCCGGAGTACTCATCTACCGGGTCGACGGGGACGTCGACACCGGCCAGGGTCCGATCTCCGTCAAGGACAGCACCCCGGACAGCGGCGGCTGCACCCTGAGCCCCAATGTGCAGGCGGAGCTCTCCGACGCCCCGTACACGGTGGGGCAGACCTTCACCGACCGGGTGAACGGAATCCGCATCACGGTGGCCGCGAAGGACCGCTCCGGCAACTACCGGGTGCGCGTCACCCGCTCCTGAACCGGCCCGCGCAGCTCCCGCTTGAGCACCTTGCCGGTCGCGTTGCGGGGCAGCGGCTCGTCCCGTACGAAGACGTGCGCCGGGACCTTGAAGCCGGCCAGCGACGCCGCCGCGTGGGCCCGCAGCTCGTCGACGGTGACGGCGGAGCCCGCCCTGAGCTGAACGACGGCGGCCACCTCCTCGCCGAGCACCGGGTGGGCGACCCCGATGACCGCGGCGTCCAGTACGTCCGGATGCTCGTGCAGCACCGCTTCGACCTCGACGCAGTACACGTTCTCGCCGCCGCGGATGACCATGTCCTTCATCCGGTCGACGACGGTGACCCGCCCGTCCCGGACGGTCGCCAGGTCCCCCGTCCTGAACCAGCCGTCCTGGAAGGCGGCCGCGGTGGCCTCGGGGGCGTTCCAGTACCCGCGGACCAGCGCCTGCCCGCGCAGCCACAGCTCGCCGATCTCTCCCTCGGGCAGCGGCTCGCCCGCCGGGTCCGCGATCCGTACCTCGGTGGCCGGCGTCGGACGGCCTGCGCTCTCCGGGTGGGCGCGGTATTCGGCGCCGAAGATGGCCAGCACGCCGCCGCTGGTCTCGGTCAGGCCGTACCCGTTACGCGGTTCGATGCGCTCGCCGTACCGCTCGGTCAGCCGGGTGACCAGATCCGGCGGGGCGGCGGCGCCGCCCGTGTTGAGCATGGCCAGGCTCTCCAGGCCGTCCCCGTGCTGCTCGGCAGCGGCCAGCAGTTGCAGCGCGGTGGCCGGTACGCCCGCGTAGTACGTGATGGCGTGCCGGCGGATGGCCTCCAGCGCCTTGCCCGCGTCCCACTTGTGCATCAGCACCAGCGTTCCGCCGGCAGCCATCGCCGAATAGACGCTGGTGAAGGCTGCCACGTGGAAGAACGGGAAGGTCATCAGCGCCACCGGCGCCGGTCCCTGGCCGGGGATCACCCCGCGTTCGAGGGCCGCCGCCGCGGCGAAGTACCGCGGGTTCAGCATGGCCCCGGCCTGCGCCAGATGGGTGGCCACCGCGCCCTTGGGGCGCCCGGTGGTGCCCGAGGTGTAGATGATGGTGGCGTCGTCCTCGGCGTGCACCTGCACGTCCGGCGGACCCAGCGCGGGATCGGCGGCCGATCGCAGCTCGAACCGCTCGGTGCGTTCGGCCACCTCCCCGTCATGGTGGAAGGTGACGGTCCACGGCCGCTCACCGTGCAGCTCCGCCTGCCGCCGCGCCCACGGCTCGACCCGTGCGAGTCGCTCCCCGTCGACCAGCAGCACCCGGGGGCCGCAGTCGTCGAGCGCGTAGCCGAACTCGTCCTCGGTCCACCAGGCGTTGAGCGGTACGGCGACGAGTCCGGCCAGCTGGGCGGCCCAGAACGCGATCTGCCACTCCGGGTGGTTGCGCATCGCGACCACCGCGCGGTCGCCCGGCCTCAGTCCGTACACCTCGACGAAGCGGCGGGCGAGTCCGGAGGCCTCGGCGAAGAACTCGCCGTAGGTGTACGTCGCGCTCTCGGCCACCAGGAACGGTGCGTCGCCGAAGGACCGTACCGTCTCGACGAACTCGCGGAGCGTGCGTGGCCCGTTCTCGAACACCGGGGAGCCGTCCTCGGCGGCGGTCACGGCGAAGGGTGCACCGGGCGCGCAGAGCGCGGCCTCGATCTCGGAGGGTTCGGACTGCGGCACAGAGTCCCTTTCCAAGCGCTTGCTCAGTACGTTCGGACGCTATGCCTCCGGCTCCGCTCCGGTCAATCCGTCCCGGCCGCCCCGAGCCGTTCATCGACTCAGCGTCGCCGACACGACCTTGCCGCCGTCCGGCACGGACCGTACGGCGACCGTACGGGCGAGCCGCTGCACCATGGGCCAGCCGAAGCCTCCGGTGCGGCCGGTCAGATCGGGGGTGCGGTCCTGGGGGTATGCGGGGCTGGGGTCGGCGACCGCGACCTCCAGGGACCGGCGGTCGGCACGGAGCCGCAACACGGTCACGCCACCGGCATGCCGCAGTGCGTTGGTGACCAGCTCGGAGGCCAGCAGCACCAGGTTCTGGGTGGTGTGCGGGGGTGGCGCGGGGTGCAGACCTGCGAGAAAACCGGACACGGCATCCCGGGCATCGGCCGCCATCTCCGGGTGGCAGCTCCAGGCCGCCAGGCCTGCCCCGCGGCTGCGGGCGATGGTGCCGCCCTCGCCCTTGTCGTCACACTCGCCGTCGAAATCGGCGCTCATACCGCCTCACCTCGTCAATCCGAATGCCACTCGCTTCCTTTCTGCCACACGCCTACCCCGACCCTTCTGAGACAAAGTTTACTCACCCTGATTCATCCGCATGCGTGAACAGAGAAATCAAGGGCACAAGGATGGCCGAAGCATCGATGAAGTGGAGGCGAATTTCCATGGTTCCCGTTCTTCTTGTACTCCTTCTCGCCCTGATTCTTTTCGGCGCCGGATTTGCTCTGAAGGCGCTGTGGTGGATAGCCATCGCCGTGCTCGTGGTGTGGCTGATCGGGTTCGTGGTCCACCCGGCAGGGGGCACAAGCCGTAGGGGCCGGTGGTACCGCTGGTAGGTGTCACGCCACCGCAGTCAGGCGGTCGGTGCGGGGTACAAATCGGTATAAATACTCCCAAACCGGCCGCCTTTCGGCCCTGGACGATTGAAGCCGCAGACTGGGGGCAGGAGCGATTACCTAACCGAGTCCGCTACTTGGGAGGCCGAAAAATCATGATGCCGATGTCTGCAGCAGATGCCATGACCAAGTCAGGACCTGTGTCATCCGCACTTGCTCCATC
Organism: Streptomyces sp. NPDC051322; assembly: GCF_040689485.1. NCBI lineage: Bacteria > Bacillati > Actinomycetota > Actinomycetes > Kitasatosporales > Streptomycetaceae > Streptomyces > Streptomyces sp. NPDC051322. The sequence continues at coordinate 250,148 of NZ_JBFBAK010000009.1, forward strand.
GGCGACGGAAGTCGAGGGGCTTCCGTGGATCGAGGACGCGGGCAAGATCGCCCCGCGCGATGCCCGACAGCTTTCCAAGGTCTTCTTCGATCAGCTCCAGGTACTCGAAGAGGGCACCCATGAATATCAGTACGCCCGCAATACCTTGATCGAAATGAATCTTTCGCTCGTCCGGTTCGCCGCGAACCGATTCCGGCACCGCGGCAGCGGCGAGATGGAAGACATCATTCAGGTCGGCACCATCGGCCTCATCAAGGCGATCGACCGCTTCGATCTGAGCCGGGAAGTCGAATTCACCACCTTCGCGGTTCCTTACATCGTCGGGGAGATCAAGCGCTTCTTCCGTGACACCAGCTGGGCCGTCCATGTGCCCCGCAGGCTCCAGGAGCTCCGGGTGGAGATCGCGAAGGGCAAGGAACGCCTCGCGGTCACCCTGGACCGCGACCCGACGGTCGCCGAGCTCGCCGAGCACCTGAATCTGACCGAGGAAGAGGTCGTGGAGGGCATCGTCGCCAGCAACGGCTACACGGCCGGCTCGCTGGACATGCCCAGCGACGCGGCCGATGGCCAGGCGCCGACGAACGGCCGTACGTTCGCCGATGTGCTGGGGGAGCCGGACCCGGCGATGCAGACGGTGGAGGACCTGCACGCGCTGGCCCCGCTGATCAGCCGGCTGGACGGGCGCGAACGCCGCATCGTGGAAATGCGCTTCGGCGAGGAACTGACCCAGTCGCAGATCGGCGAGCAGCTCGGCATCTCCCAGATGCATGTGTCCCGCCTGCTGGCCCGCATTCTCAAGCGCCTGCGCACCGGAATGCTCGTGGAGGACTGACGTACGTTCCACGTTCCCCCGCGCCGCGGTCACCGTCCCTTCGGGTCAATCGGTGGCCGCGGCGTTGGGGTGGGTGAGCCCGAGGTCGTAGGCGAAGATCACCGCCTGGATCCGGTCGCGGGCACCGATCTTCGCCAGTACCCGGCCGACATGGGTCTTGACGGTGGACTCCGACAGGACCAGACGTTCGGCGATCTCCGTGTTGGTCCAGCCGCGGCCGATCGCGACGAGGATCTCGTGCTCCCGCTCGGTCAGCGCGGTCAGCCGCGGGTCGGCTGCGCCGTCCTGCGGGCGGCCGGGCAGGTGGTGGGCGTAGGTGTCCAGGAGGCGCCTGGTGAGGGCGGGCGCGATGACCGCGTCACCGGTGGCCACGGCGCGGATACCGGACAGCAGTTCCTCCGGGCGCGCGTCCTTGAGCAGAAAGCCGCTGGCCCCGGCGCGCAGCGCGGCATGCGCGTATTCGTCCAGGTCGAACGTGGTCAGCACCAGGACGCGTGAACGCCCACCGGCGGCGGTGATCCTGCGGGTGGCCTCGATGCCGTCCATTCCGGGCATCCGTACATCCATGAGCACCACGTCGGGACGGAGTTCGGCGGCCTGCCGTACGGCCTCGGCGCCGTGCGCCGCCTCGCCGACCACATCGGTTTCCGGCACGGACTCCAGCAGCATCCGGAAACCGAAGCGCTGCAGAGGCTGGTCGTCCACGATGAGCACGGTGGTCATGAAACGCCTTCCGGGGTGTCGGGGAGCGAGGCGGTGCCCACCGGGGTGGCGGGAAGCGGCACTGCGGCCACCGGCGTCTCCGGCAGCCGCGTCTCGGGCAGTGGCGTCTCGGGCAGTGGCGTCTCGGGCAGCGGCGTGAGGTCGAGAACCGCCCGCGCGGTCCATCCACCGCCCGGCCGTGGTCCTGCGGTGACGCTGCCGCTGTACAGCGCGGCGCGCTCGCGCATCCCCGCCAGACCGTGCCCCTCCCCGTCGCCCCGTGCCGGCGGCAGAATCCCGGGGGGCGGTCCGGTGTCCAGTACCTGGATACGCAACCGGCTGCCGCGCAGGGCCACGGCCAGCTCGATCCGGGTGCCGGCGCCGGCGTGCTTCAGGGCGTTGGTGAGCGCCTCCTGCGCGATGCGGTAGACCGTCAGCTGCACACCGGGGTCCAGCGCGTCCACCTCACCGGTCGTGCGGTAGACGACGTCGGGACCGGCGGCGCGGATACGCCGGCACAGCGCGTCGATGTCGGCGATGCCCGGTTGCGGGCTGAGCTGCGGGGCGTCCGCTTGTTCGCGCAGCACGCCGAGCATCCGCCGGAGCTCGCCCAGGGCCTGCCGACCGGTGTCGCCGATGAGTTCGAGGGCCTGGGCGCCGCGTTGCGGAGTGACCTTCGCCGCATAGGCACCGCCGTCGGCCAGCGTGATGATGACGGACAGATTGTGGCCGACGATGTCGTGCATCTCGCGGGCCACTCTGGTGCGCTCGGCCGCCGCGGCCAGCTTGCTGCGCTGGTCGCGTTCGATTTCCAGCCGGGCCGCGTGGTCGCGCAGACCGGCGAGCTGAGCCCGCCTGATGCGCACCACCAGCCCCAGGGCCAGCGCCGCCGTCGTGGCGCTGAACAGGACGAACATCGCGTCCCCCACCGGCACCGCGGCCGCCAGCCGTACCGCGACCAGCGCCATCGCGCCGGCCATCACCGCGCAGGCCCACGGCAGATGCCGTAGCCGTCCGTGCAGAGCCAGGCTGTACAGGGCCACCATCAGTGCCACGTCCGCCCGCAGCCAGACGCCGAGCGACCACTGGAACAGGAACACCGCGGTGACCAGCGTGAACGTCGCCGACGGGGATCTGCGCCGCCACAGCAGCGGGAGCACCAGAGCGGCCTGCAGGGCAAGCACCTCGGCGACGGGCGGCCGCGGGACGTCGACGGCCGCGTCCGGCGGGCGACCACCGTGCACCAGGTCCGGTACGCAGAACATCAGGACGACACCGAGGGCCACCGCGGAGTCCAGCAGCCATGGGTGGTTCCGGTCGGTCTGCCGCATCCGCCTGGCGACCCGGGACATCCGCACGACCAGCGGATGTCCCCACAACGGGTCGAGTTCCCCGCCGGGGAACACCGTCGCGGCTGCGGCCGGCGCGCCCCCAGGAGTCACGGAAGTCAAGGAAATCACCTGTCCATCGTGCGGCACGGGAACCGGTGCGCGGCCCCCGAAGACCGCAGCCACCACGCCACCGCGCCGCGTGTGCCACCGCGTGCCGCCGTGCTCAGGCGTCGGTACGCACCAGTCGCCAGGCGGCACCGGCCAGGGCCAGCACGGTCCAGGCCAGGAACACCAGCAGCCCGGCCGTCGGCGTCAGGGTGTGCGCCGCGTGGTGCACGGCGAACATCGACTCGCCCGCATTGCTGGGCAGGTAGGGCTCCACCGTGTTCTGCCAGGAACTCGGCAGCAGCGAGATCAGTCCGGGTACCAGCATCAGCGCGCCGACCAGCACCGAGATGCCGCCAGCCACCGAGCGCAGCAGGGCGCCCAGCGCGGTGCCGATCACGCCGACCAGCCCCAGGTAGAGCCCGGCGCCCAGCAGACTGCGGACCACGCCGCTGTCCGACATGGTCAGGGCGGCCGGAGTGCCGGAGACTATACCGCCGGCGATCTGGAACGTGACGAAGGCACCGACCAGCCCGAGGACCAGGGCGATCAGGCCGAACACCGCCGCCTTGGACCACAGCACCGGCAGCCGGCGCGGTACCGCCGCCAGGGTGGAGCGGATCATGCCGGTGGAGTACTCGCCCGCCGTGACCAGTACGCCCAGCACGCCCAGTGCCAGCTGGGCGAAGTTCGTACCGAACAGCGACAGGCCGACCGCCGTGGAACTGGCGAAGTCGGGGTCCATGTGGTGCCCGGAGGTGAGCCGGGACTTGTACTGCGCCGCGGCGATGAGTCCGAACGCCACCAGGAACACCAACCCCAGGGCGAGGGTGATCCAGGTGGAGCGGAGCGACCACAGCTTGGCCCACTCCGAGCGCAGCACGCGCCGCCCGGTCACCCGGTACTGCGGGCGGGCGCCCCGGGAGGTGGGGGCGACGGTGGGTTCGGGCGTGGAGGTGATGGTGCTCATGCCGCACTCCCGGTCGTCTCGGTGGTGCCGTGGTATTCGACCGCGTCCCTGGTCAGCTCCATGAACGCCTCTTCGAGGGAGACCGCCCTCGCGGTGAGTTCGAACAGCGCGATGCCGGCCTTCGCGGCCCTGGTACCGATCTCCCTGGGCGACATCCCGGTGACGTCCAGCTCCTCGGAACCGGCCCGGCCGGTGATCTCGACCCCGGGACCCGCCAGTACCTCACGCAGCCGGGCGGGGTCCTCGGTGGCGACCTTCACGGTGTCCCCGCCGGCCTGGCCGACCAGCTCCTGGACGGTGGTGTCGGCGAGCAGCCTGCCCCGGCCGACCACGATCAGATGGTCCGCCACCAGCGCGATCTCACTCATCAGGTGCGAGGAGACGAACACCGTACGGCCTTCGGCGGCCAGTCCGGTGAGCAGGTTGCGGATCCACAGCACGCCTTCCGGGTCGAGCCCGTTGACCGGCTCGTCGAGCATGACGGTCGCCGGGTCGCCGAGCAGCGCTGCGGCGATGCCGAGCCGCTGGCCCATGCCCAGGGAGAAGGCACCGGCGCGCTTCTTCGCGACGGTCTGCAGGCCGGTCATCTCGATGACCTCCTCCACCCGGCGGCGCTCGATGCCGTGCGTGTACGCCTGTGCCATCAGGTGGTCGTACGCGGACCGCCCGGGGTGGATCGACTTCGCCTCCAGCAGTGCACCGACCTCCTGGAGCGGCGCGGTGTGCTTCGCGTACCGGCGGCCGTTCACGGTGACCGTGCCTCCGGTGGGGGCGTCCAGGCCCACGATCATGCGCATCGTGGTGGACTTGCCCGCGCCGTTGGGCCCGAGGAATCCGGTGACGGTTCCCGGCTTGACGGTGAAGTCGAGCCGGTCGACCGCCGTCTTCTCTCCGTACCGCTTCGTCAGCTGTTGTGCAACGATCATGGAATCGTCCTCGCCTTCGGGTGGTGGGCCTCCCCGACCACCTCAGCCTCAGGCTAGGAACAGGATCAGCGCGAACCGTGGTACCCGGGCCCCATCTGCACGGGGCCCGTGGTACCCCGGTACCACGGGCGCGGTCGCAGGGGCGCGCGGCTCCGGGCTCAGGTGCGTACGGACGGGTGAACCTCAGCGCGGATGCACGGTGCAGTGCGCGGCTCCGGCGGTGTTGGCCGTCGTGGCCGCGTCGAACAGCCCGTCGATGTCGTGGCCCGCCACGGCCAGGCTGGCGCAGCAGGCCACCAGCAGGGCGGCGAACGCCAGAGCGGGCCGGCGGCGCACCGGCGGGGGCGGCGCGAGCAGGGCTCTGACCCGCTGCGGGACCGGGCCACCGGTGGCTGCCATCGCCGCGGCGGGCGCACCGCGGGTGGCGAGGGCCGCGCGGGCCACCGCACGGGCCACCAGGCCGCGGTCGGCGACGACGGCTCCGGCCTCCTCGTCCGCCCAGCGTTCCAGGGCGAACCCGCCCGCCCCGACGACCCGTCGCAACAGCGGGTTGACGGCCGCGGTGAGCTGCAGCACCAGCAGAAAGACATGATGGCGGTGGCGCAGATGGGCGCGCTCGTGGGCCAGCAGGGCGCGGCGCTCGTCGGCGGACAGCGCGCGCAGCATCCCGGACGACACCACCACCCGGCCCGGCAGGCCGGGCAGCGCGAAGGCGGTCGGCACCGGATCGTCGACGACCACGAGGTCACCGGCGACCGGCAGGTCCCGGCACTCGCGCCAGGCGTCGACCATCAGCCGCGCCTGCCGCCAGGACACCACCGTCAGCGTCACCGCGCAGACCAGCACGGCCATCGCGCACGCCGCGGCCACCGGCCGGTCGACCGGGGTGTCCGCGGCCAGCAGGTGCGGCGACCACCGCCCCTCCTCCGCTACCTCGGGGATCTGGCCGACCAGGGTGAACCCGATCATCGCCAGCACCGTCACCCAGGCGCCGGCCGCGATCACCGCAGCGGTGGTCAGCAGCCAGGCAGCCGTGCGGGGCGGCAGCCTGCGGCCCGCCGCCGGTGCGGTCAGCGCGACGACCGCGCTGACCAGCAAGGGCAGCCAGAGAGCGAAGCCACTGATCCCCACGGCTAGTCCTCCGGGTGGCCGCGCAGCAGCTGTTCGAGGAGCTTCTCGTCCTCGGCCGGCAGCTCGGAGACGAAGCGGGCCAGGACCGCGGCCCGGTCCCCGCCGTGCTCCAGCAGATCGCGCATGCCCGCCGCCGCGTGGCCGGCCTCGTCGCGCACCGGGGAGTAGAGATACCCGCGCCCCGCGCGTTCCCGGGTGACCAGCCCCTTGTCGTACAGCCGGGACAGGATCGTCAGGACCGTGGTGTACGCGGGCCTCCCGGCCACCTGCTCGCGCACGGTGCCCGCACCCACCGGTTCCCCGGCCGACCAGAGAGCCGCCAGTACCTCGCTCTCCAGCTCGCCGGGCGCCCGGCGCCCGGAAGCCCTGCGGTCCTGCTCGCTCACGCGCCCCGCCCCTTCGTCACCGTCGGGTGCCCAAAGTACTCCGCAGCCGGCCGCCCGGACCCGCCGCGGTCACCCTTCCCGACCGGCCGGGCCACGGGTGCCGTGCTCGCGCAGCGGACCGACCTGCCAGCCGCGTCCCTGGCAGGCGTCCAGGATCCGGGGCAGCGCGAGGAGGGTGTTGCGCCAGGAGCCGACGGCCGAGGTGCAGTCGGAATCGTGCAGCAGGACGGTGCCGCCCCCGCGCAGGTCGGCCATCACCGTGTCGTGGACGCTCTCCGGCGTCGCCCGCCTGCGCCAGTCCTCGCCCCAGGCCGTCCACAGCACCGGGGTGAGGCCGAGACGATGGCAGGCCAGCTGAGTGCCGGAGGTGAGCACGCCGTACGGGGGGCGGAAGAGGCGCGGCGCTGTGCCGGTCAGGCCGCCGACCGTATCGCGGGCGCGCGCCAGGTCCTCGTACGTGGAACGAGGTCCGCGCAACAACAGCGGACGGTGCGCCCAGCCGTGCAGCGCCACCTCGTGTCCGGCTGCCGCCATCTCCCGTACGAGCCACGGCGAGCGCACCGCCATGGAGCCGAGCAGGAAGAACGTGGCCCGCAGCCCCCGGGCTTCCAGCAGTCGCAGGAAGTGCGGGGTGGACAGATGGTCGGGGCCGTCGTCGAAGGTGAGCGCGACATGATCCGGCCGCCCCTGCCCGGACAACCGGGGCATGAACCTGTTGCGCAGCGGCCCGAAGGCGGCGACGGTGGGTGCACCGTGCGCGAGGGCGAGCACCGGCAGCGCGACGGAACCCGCCTGCAGCAGGGTGCGGGCCGACCGTGCCGACCGGGCTGCCCCGGTTGTCCGCTGAAGTGTCATCACCTGTCTCCGTCCAGGAAGTGGGCCACCGTGCCGAACCGGCCCGGCACGTCTCCGTACGCTTCGGCGAGCGGGGCCCCGATGCCCATCGCCAGGGTGGCGGCCACGGTCGCGACTATCACCGGGACGCCGATCCGCGGTCGCCTCCGGCCGGCTGTACGTACCGGTCGCCGCGCCGGCGCCCCGGGGCCGGGGACGTTGAGGTCCATCGCCACGGGGCCGGGGGCGCCGCGGTCCACCGCTTCGGCGATGACCTGCGCGGGGCCGCCCACCGGTCGGTGGGCCATCAACTCCAGTCCCAGCTCCCGCTGTTGCCGCCCCAGCGACCCGTACAACAGCTCGGTGAGCACCGGCACCAGCTCGCCGGGCCCACGGATCCAGCCGGCGAGCCCCGCTTCCTGCAGAGCTGCCGCGTTGGTCTGCCCGTGGCCGGGTATGCAGCGGTAACTGGCAACCGGCAGACCGCTGGCGAACGCCTCGAGCGAGGTGAGGCCGCCCGCGTTCTGCACCAGCACGTCCGTGGCGGCCATCAGCGCGGGCATGTCGTCGACCCAGCCGTACACATGCCGGAGCCCGTTGCGCCGCAGCGTCTCGGCCAGTGCCTCGTTACGCCCGCACACCACCACCGGCACCGCGACCCCGCTCGCCTCGATCTCGGCGGCCACCCGCTCGACGGGGCCCACCCCCCAGGACCCCGCGACCAGCAGAGCGAGCGCGGAACGCTCGGGCAGCCCGAACCGGGCCCGGGCGGCCCGCCGCTGCTCCACGGTGCCGGGGGCGAACCGGGCACCGGCCAGCGGCCCGCTCACGCTGACCCCGGCAGCGCCCCGGGCGTGCGCCTGTCCGGCCGGTATCGGATGCGCGGCGAGATGCACGTCCACCCCGGACGCCACCCACAGGGCATGCACCGAGAAGTCGGTGAGATAGGTGATCGCCGGCACCGCAAGCCGCCCCCGCAGGCGCAGCCTCCCCAGCACCTGGCTGGCCCCCGGGTAGGTCGAGACGACCGCGCAGGTGTCCGCCGGTATGGCCCGCAGCGTCCGACGCTGCGCGCTCCCGAACAGCGCCCGCACCGCGAGCCCGGGCCGGCCGGTGTGCTCGGTCGCCGCATAGATCCGCTGGTAGCCGACGGGCGCCCAGGTCAGCAGCCGGTGATAGACGCCGGCCAGCAGCCTCCCCAGCCGGGCGGGCAGCAGCTCCAGAAAGTCGTGCCGGTCCACCAGGAACCCGTCGCTCCGAAGCCGCAGTGCGATCTCCTCGGCCGCACCGTCGTGTCCCGCGCCCACCGCCGCCGAGATGATCACGACCCGCCGGGCCGCCGGCTCCTGCGGGACGGACTGTGCGGACGTCCGGTCCTCTGCCGGGCTGTCACAAGGGAACACGGCCGATCGATCTCCTTACGGACCTGGCCTGGAAACGACGGGACGAGCACCGACCCCGCCGCCGAACCAGGTTCCAGGCACGCAAAGCCGCAGCCGGAACGGTCCGCCGTTGCGACGGTCCGGTTCCGGGACTGCGGCGAACCTACTACATGATGTAGAAACAACGGAACGCCCACCGGTATTCGCCGGACCGCCGGGCGTCCCTTACTGCCCCTACCTCAACTTGCGCCACTTCGGGTCCAGCGCGATCGCCTTCAGCTCGGCAAGCGTAAGAACCGGTTCGGTGCGGGTCGCGGCGCTCGCCTGGTCACCGGTGTTGAAGGCGGAGACGACGACCCGGAAGCCGTCGGGCGCCACCGCGTCCGCCGTCCACTGCACCACGCCCGCCCCGCCCTTCTCGCCCACCTGCTTGTTCAGACCCAGCACCGTCCCATTGGGGAGGGTCGTGCGGTCGCCCTGCGGCGTGACGTCCGACATCTTCCGCTGGACGTTGATCTGGACGAGGCTCTCGCCCTTCCCGTCGTTGACCACGGCGAACGCATAGCCGTCCTGGCTTCCCCGCCCGGAGACCTTCAGGTTCTTGGGCAGCGACTGCAACAGCGCCTTCTGCACGGACGCGGCACTCGGGTCCGGCGTGCCGCTCTCGGGCGCACCCCCGGCGGACTGCTTCTCGGGCGCCGGGAGCGTGGCGAGCACCGGCTTCCACGCCCCGGCCGTGACCAGCGACTTCAACTGGGCTGAGGAGAGCGGCGGTTCAGGTCGACTGACCGGAGCGCCCTTCTCCGCTGCGGCGTTCCACTCGCTGACGTCGACCCGGTAGCCCTCGGGCGTGACGAGCGAGGCGGTCCAATCCTTGGTCTCGGCCCGGTGGTCCGGGTACTCGTAACCCTTGTCGATCTTCAGCCAGGAGCCGTCGGCGAGCGTCTCGGCCGTGCACGAGTCGTGGCGCACCATCACCGCGCTCCCACAACCGGACTCCTTCATGAACTGCGCCACCGCCGAGGGGCTGATCCGGTCCACAACCAGTGAGATCGCACCCTTGCCCTGGCCGTCGTCGTACACCCCATAGGCCAGCGGCGGGGGCGCACCGCCCGAGCCGCGGCCGGCCGTTTTGGTGAGCTTCCCGCCAGGGAGCAGGGACTTGAGCGTTTTGACCATCTGATCGCCGGTGACCGCGCGCGGCCCGGACTCGGACGGCCCCGCCACCGACACACGGTGCACTCCGCCCCCGTCGAACATCCCGCCCGCATACGCCCCGCCGAACCCCACCAGGGTCAGGGCGACCACACTGCCGGTGACGGCCGCCGTGCGTCGGCGGAGGATCGCCCGGCGACCCCTGCGCAGGCCTCCCTCGACCAGCGCGGGGCGGTCGTCGAGTCGGAAGCTGTCGCCGGTTCGGCGGAGCGAATCACTCAGCTGCTCTTCAAACGGCATAGCAAACCTACCCATTCACCTAGATACGAAGCGAAAGCGTCTTAGAGGGAGGCGAACTCCGCCAGGCTGCCGCCCAGGTGGTCGCGCAGCTTCGCCAGCGCCCGCACCGCCCTGGTCCGCACCGCGGCCGAGCTGACGTTCAACACATCGGCGGTCTCCTCGATGGAGCGGTCCTCCCAGTACCGCAACACCACCACCGCCCGGTCCTTCGGCGCGAGGCGCGCCAGCGCATCCAGCAGTGCCACCCGCAGCGCCGGGTCGTCACCCGCCGCCGTCCCCTCGGGCACCTCGCCGACCGGGCGCTCGGTGGCCGAGCGGCGGCGCTGGTGGGCGAGGAAGTTCCGCACGAGAACGGTCTGCGCGTACCCGGCCGGATTGTCGATCCGGGCGATCCTCCCCCACAGCGTGTACATCCGCCCCAGCGTCTCCTGCACGAGGTCCTCGGCGAGGTGGGTGTCGCCGCTGGTCAGGAGGCAGGCAGAGCGATAGAGATGACTGGCCCGGCCGACCGCGAACTCACGGAAGTCGTCCGTGCGGGCCTGTCGCCTCATATGCTTCCCGTCTTCTTCCTGCATGGCCTTACATCTCTCTGATGCGGCGGACCCGGCCGAATGTTTCATCCGTCGCCGGTCAATCCCGGATCAGGTCTGCGCCGCGCTCGGACGGCCGCCTGAGTTGCTCGAGGCGTTGTGAGTACGGCCGGTCCCGACGGACGGGCAGCGCACAGCGCAGCGGCGAACGACCGATCCGGTACCCTGTCGAGGGTCAGATGGTCACCGGTCGCATCCTCGGCCGTGCATCCCCGATCCGCGCGCTCAGGCAGACGGTCGCGGGGCGTCTGACCCGGGACTTCCCAGTGCCGAACCGATGGCCCGCTTGTTATGGTTTTCGGCAAGGTTTCCTACAAGCCCCGCCTTCGTAGCTCAGGGGATAGAGCACCGCTCTCCTAAAGCGGGTGTCGCAGGTTCGAATCCTGCCGGGGGCACCAGTGCAGAAGGGGCCCACCTCCGGATTTTCGGAGGCGGGCCCCTTCTGACAACGCCAAACGCCGTGCAACAGGCAGCCTGTTGACGCCTATCAGACTGGTAGACAGACCAATGGGCTGTCCCCGGTGGAGATCGACCTCGGCCAGATCTGACCCACGCGCCGCTCAGTAGCCAGCAGCGCGTGAGGAATGCGTGAGCGATGCGCGGGCGGACAGCCCGGTACAGGGCAGCATGAGCCGGATCAAGAGGCTCGCAGTGCGGTTCTGACCAGGGGAGACAGCACCGCGCGGAAGCGTGAGGCACTTCCCGGCAAGGATTCGATCCCACTCCTGAAGCGGGTGTCGCAGGTTCGAATCCTGCCGGGGGCACCAGTGCCTGACCAGCGCGTTTACCTCTCACGGGTGGGCGCGCTGGTCGTCGTAGCCATGGCATTAACCATGAATAGGTTCCAGAACCACGGCGAACACCAATTCGGCGACCTCAAGACCGGCAAGCTGACCGCCGAGATGCTAGAGCTCTTCTACGCCCGTCTCCGCCAGCGCCAGGACCAGTGCGAAGGCCGGCGCAACGGCAAGACCGACCCGACGACCAAGCAGAAACACGTCTGCGAGCCGCTCGCCGCGAACAGCACCCGCCAGATCCATTTCGTCCTCCGGCGAGCGCTCAATCGCGGCCTGCGCTGGGGCTACGTGACGACGAACGTCGCCGCCTTGGCGGAGCCTCTGCGCACCCGCCCGGAGCCTCGCACATCGGGTCCTACTCCATGTGCACGAGATGTTTACCCATGCGCTTCACTCGAGTAGTAACATGTAGTACATGGAGACCACGGCCCGCGAGTTCAACCAGAAATCCTCCCAGATCCTCGCCGCAGCAGCCCGCGGAGAAACCGTCACCGTCACCAAGAACGGGACCCCCGTCGCACGGGTCGTCCCGATAAGCGACACCGAGGTGCCCCCGTACCCGACCGACGCCATGGGCGACCTCGACCTCCCCGACCTCGGCCTGCCCGACCTCAACGACGAGGAGATCGAGGACACCCTCAAGGGGATGGGCGCGTGAGCCTGGTCGCCGTCGCCGACACCAACGGCCTATACCGCCTGCTCGACCCGAAGCTCGCCGGCCACCGGGAACACAAGAAGGCCCTGGCAGCAACCAGCCACCTCATCATCTCCCCCATGGTTCTGGCCGAACTGGACTACCTGATCGCCACCCGTGCCGGAGCCCAGAAGGCCCTGATCGCGTCGCGCTTCATCGAACGTAACCTCGCAATCCGACGCTTCGAGGTGCCCTCCGTCAGCACTCACCTGAGCGCGGCGATCGCGGTCGCCGAAGGCTACGCGGACGCCGACGGCGGCAAAGGCATCGGCCTCACCGACGCCATGAATGTCGCCCTCGCCGCCGCCTACCGCACCGACGCCCTGCTCACCACCGACCACCACTTCCGCATGGTCCGGCCCCTGACCGGCCACCCAGCATTCCGGCTCCTGCCCGAAGATCTGTAATCACGGCAGATCTGTAATCACGGCGGCCTTGCCTGCCCCGGGACGCTCGCTCGCCGCTTCGCAGGGCGCCGTCTCGCAGTGGTTCGATCAGCCTTGGGTGTCCGGCCCAAGGGGTGGCAGGTCCCACACCACGTCGCCTTCCACGGACAGAACCCGTCGCTCCCCTCAAAGCAACTGCGGTGCTCGCCGGGGCGTGCAGCCTGCTCCGACCTCGGCAGACTGAGCTCCTCCAGCGGCTTGCCATGACGCGGCGGCCTCCGGGGGGGTGGTGCCAGCACCACCCCCCGATTCGGGGCCTGGGCCACCTGCTTCACGGGCGACCGCGGAGGAGGGTTGCTCCCGTCACCACGAAGCCGGCCGACGGAGCCGGACACCGACAAGGGAGCGAGGAAGCATGATGGCCAGTCACACCCGGCGGAGACTCCTCAAGGGCGCGGCGGTCGCGGCAGCGGGCGGTGTGGTCGGGGGCGGCCTCGGGCCCGGCTTCTTCACGGCTGCGGCGCAGGCGAGCCCCGTAGCCCCGAAGAGCGGCGGGACCGGGGCGACCCCGTTCCTGGAAGGGGCCTTCGAGCCGGTCACCGAGGAGCTGACCGCCTTCGACCTCAAGGTCACCGGTCGCATCCCGCGTGACCTGGACGGCCGCTACCTGCGCAACGGCCCGAACGCGCTGGCCCTCGAGGATGTCCGTGCCCATCACTGGATGATCGGCGATGGAATGGTGCACGGGGTCCGGCTGCGCGGCGGGCGCGCGGAGTGGTACCGCAACCGTTGGGTGCGGTCCTCGCAGGTGACGGCGAAGCTGGGAGAGGCCTACCCGGGCCAGGTGCCGCCGGACGACTTTGCCTGCAACACGCACGTGATCCCGTACAAGGGCCGCATCCTGGCGATGCAGGAAGGCGGGCCGCTGCCGTACGAGCTGGACGGCGAACTCAACACCGTGCGCCCGTACGACTTCCGCTCCACGCTCAAGGGTGCTTTCGCCGCGCACACCAAGTACGACGCGGCGGCCGACGAGCTGCACGCGATCGCGTACTACCCCACCTGGGACCATGTGCGCCACACCATGATCGACCGGACCGGCAGGGCGGTGCGGACCACGCGGATCCCCGTCGCGGACGCGCCGATGATGCACGACTTCGCGCTCACCGAGAAATACGTGGTGATCGTGGACGTGCCGATCACTTTCGACGGTGCCGCCGCGGAGGCGGGCGCGATCGTGCCGTACGTGTGGAACGACCGGCACCCCATGCGCATCGGGCTGTTGCCGCGCACCGGCGGCACCACGCGCTGGTTCGAGATCGACCCCGTGTACTACTCGCACACCCTCAACGCCTACGACCAGGGTGACACGGTCGTGGTGGAGTACATCGGGTTCCCCGCGCCGTTCTACGCCGCCGGGCGCGGCATGGGCGGGCCCTGCGCGACCGGGTCCCCGACGCTCGACCGATGGACGATCGACCTGCGCGCGGACCGGGTCCGCAGTGTTCGGCTGGACGACCGTCCGCAGGAATTCCCTCGCATCAACGAATCCCTGGTCTCGCGACGGCACCGCTATGCCTACACCGCGAGCGCGGCCGAGATGTGGCGCGCGTACGAGACGGTCGACGGGGTGCCGCCGGACGAAAAGTTCACCAACTACCTGATGAAGCACGACATGTTGCGGGGCAGCAGACAGCTCCACCGTTTCCCCCGGGGCGCGGCGGTCAGCGAGCCGGTGTTCGTCCCGCGGCGCGGGGCGCGGGACGAGGACGACGGCTACGTCCTGTCGTACGTGAACGACCCCGACCGCGGCGCGACCGACCTGGTGATCCTCTCGGCCCAGGACTTCGGCGGTCATCCGCTGGCCCGCATTCAGCTGCCCGGCCGGGTGCCGCTGGGATTCCACGGCAGCTGGATCGCGGACGCCTACCGGAGATCCGCAAAGGGCGGACCTCACAGCACAGTCGTCCCGCGCCGGTAGTACGCGACCGCCGTGGCTGCGAGGAGGGGCGCCCACGCCAGCAGCGGGGAGTAGCAAACGACGAGAAGCACTTGCTGGGTCGGCGTCTGCGTGACACGTCCAATCAGCCCTGCTGCCTGGGTGCAGGCGAACCACCCCCCGATGGTGCACAGCACCGTCGCCCCGAGCAGGGCGGGGATCACCGCCGCGAGTCTCTGCACGCGCCGTCCGCCGATGAGCGGGAGCCAGCGGGGTGCGACCTCGCCCCAAGGCCGCACCAACCCGAGTGTGAGCAGGGCGAGACCTTCGGTTATCAAGGTCAGCGAGACTGCCACTGCCACCTCGCGGCTGTTCCGGCCCAACTGCTCGGCCACCGGGAGTCCGGCAACCTGAGCGATCCGCCACAGGCCGGACGGCAGAGTGACAAGCGGGACCGTGTGGGCGGCGAGGGCAGCCCAACGTGGAACGTCGGGCAGCGCGTTGATCGTCAGCATGCCTTCCATCGTGCTGACTCCGAGATGCCCGCACGTCAGCACGCAGGATGACGGGCTCCCCCATCCGGGGGAGCGGCGGAACGAAGCGGAACACGTTCTCGGCGACGGCGGCCGAGACATCGAGCGTGCTGCCGTAAGCCTGAGCTGTGTACGCGAGCGATGAGCGCAACCGGTGGCGTCCGCAGGGGAAGTCGGAGAGGCTGGTCCGCATGGTTTCGGTAGTACAGAACGTGGCGATCGACTGTGCGGATGCGTACGAACTGGCCCGGTTCTGGAGCCGGGTGACCGGCCATCCACTGCATCCGGAGGACAAACCGGGTGATCGGGAGACTCAGGTGCTGCTGGCGGAGGGCCCAGTGCTGTACTTCAACCAGGTGCCCGAGTCCAAGGAGATCAAGAACCGGATCCATCTGTGTCTGCGCCCCGAGACCTCGCGTGAGCAGGAGGTGGAACGGCTGCTGGGGATCGGTGCCACGTTCGTCACCGATCACCGGAACCCCGATGGCTCTGGCTGGGCAGTCCTCGCCGACCCCGAAGGCAACGAGTTCTGCGTTCTGCGCAGCGAGTCCGACCGGGTCGCGGTGAATTCCTGGAGGGCATCGGTCACTGACGGCTGACCGCGCGGAAGATGCCGGCCGTGACCGTGGTGGCCAGGCGGCCTGCGATGTGCGCGCCGGTCAGGCGCAGTGCGGGGCGGCCTGCGGGGGTGTGATCAACGTCGGCGCCCAGCAGCAAGCGCCGCGATGACGTCGGCCCGGATCACCGTGCCCGATGATGCCGGGTCGTCCGGGACGTCGACCGTGCGTCCTTGGGCGAACGCGTCCCGCAACCGCCGTTCGAGAGCGTTGAGTTCGCGGGGCTCCCGGTTGTAGCCGGGCGGGCATGGGGCACAGCTCGGCGGCTCCCCCGAGCGTTGCAGGCGGCTCCCTCAGCCGGTGTGGCGGATCCGGAAGCGATCGGGTTCCGCCGGATCTCGATCGACGACTTGGACGGGCGCCCAAGCCCATTGCCACACGTTGATGCCCGGCGGGCGGGTGAACTGGATCTGCCCGCGGGTGCCTTCGACTGCGACGCGCGGCCAGGATGCGGCGATGCGGGCCCGGTCCGCGCCGTGCGAGCGCAGCACTTCAGCGAGGACAGCGACCGTGTCGTAGCCCTCGAAGGCGACGAAGGAGGGCGCTTCGGCCAGCCGCTCACGGAGGGCCGTCTCGACTCGTGCGCCGAGGGGGCTGAGGCGCTCGGGCAGATAGCGCAAGAACGGGACCGCCGCGCTGTCGTCGCCGAGCAGCTTCGCCCATTCGGCGAACTCCGGTTGCCCGGCCGGAGCACCGATCATGATCCCGGCGAGGCGCTGGTCTCGGCGGACGGACTTGACGATCGACACGGCCGGTTCCGGGTGGCCGACCAGAAGAAGGAGGGCTGTCGCGCGATGTTCGACGAGCAGGTCGCACACCGCGGTGGGGGCGAGCGCGCGCATGTCGAGTTCGATGACGGCGCCGCCGCGCGGAGCGAGGTAGTCCCGCAGAATGCGGGCCCCGGATGCCCAGTAGACACTCGACTCGGCTGCCACGGCGATGCGACTGTGGCCCGCGCCGAGGAGGAAGTCCGCGTAGATCTGCCAGCCGTGGGACTGCGCCGGGGCGAGGCGCGCGACCCAATCCGTTGGCTGGTCGGTGAGCGCGTCCAGCACCGCTGACGAACAGAGGAACGGCAGGCCGAGGGCGTCGGCCCTGGCAGCAGCGGCGCGCGCGACGACGCTGTGGTACTCCCCCGCCAAGGCAGCCACGCCCAGGCGGGCCAGTTCGTCCACGGCCGCCGCGGCCCTCTGTGGATCAGCCGCGGTGTCCCGGACCGCCAGCTCGAGTGGCCGTCCGGCGATCCCGCCGGCGTCGTTGACTTCGCGAACGGCCAACTCGAGTCCGGCGCACAGGTGTTGGCCGGCCTCGACCCAGCCAGGCCGAGTCAGCGGAACGAGAGCGCCGATCCGGACCGCTGATGCGTCAGTCCGCTCCGCTCGAGATGGGGATAGTGGCGCATGCATGGGTTGATGTCTCCCGAGTGGCGCTTCGGTTGGTGTCTGCCCGGACCCCAGAGTGAGGGTCAGTGGCGCAGAGAGTAGCCGAGCCGGGAGTGGCGGGCTTCGGTGCCGGGTCCCGTGGCCGTCGGCCGGCCCTCGTACGCCGATCGAGCTTGTCGACACGGCCGGCGTGGCTGGGTTGGCTCCCGGTAGGTGCGAGAAGCGATCGAACCCGTTGGGCCACATCCATCCGAGCCCGGGCGTCAGCCCTGGTAGGAAACCTTCGGGCGGGTGACCGGCACGACGGTGAGCAGGTCGCCCAGCCCTTTGAAGTCGGGATTCGTGGTGAAGAGGGGGCAGGCCCTCGGCCACGGCGATGGCAGCAATCATCAGGGCGGCCACCCGGCGGCGCGGCTTGCGGCCCGCGCTGATCACCGCGGCGCAGATGCGGCCATAGATGCGGGCCGCGTCCGCGTCGAAGGGGAGGGGGTCGAACTCGTTCTCGGCGCGTTGGAGGACGTCGAGCCTGCGGGCACGTTCGGCGTGTTCGTCGTAGCCGCTCTGTTCGTCGTTGCGACGGACCTCGTGCGGGCCGGCGGACAGCTCGGCCAGGGTGATAGCGGTGATCGCCAGCCGTGACCGGCGGCCGATCAGGCCACCGTCGGCCTGCACCTGTGGCGCCGCAACGCGCTGCTGAGCACCCTCGGCGGCACCGTCGTCCACGTGGCACTGGCCAGTACGGTCTTCGCCCACTGAGCCGATCGGACCCGCCGACCCGGCCATCTGTCCTAGTCGATCTGCCGTTCCGGGTCCGCATCTCCTGGCCACTGCACCGCGACCATGGCCACGTCGTCGCTGAGCCTGGAGGCCGCGTAGTGCTCCAGGTCCTCCCGGACGGCCCGCAGCAGCTGGGCCGGGGAGCGGCCGCGCAGACCGGCGAGTCGTTCCGCGAGCGGGTAGAAAGCACCCTCCGCGTCGCGGGTCTCGATCACTCCGTCGGTGTAGAGGAGCAGGATGTCGCCCCTGGCCAGCGGGCAGGTGCCCGGCTCCTGTGGGTCCTGGCCGAGATCGCCAAGACCGAGGGGCAGAGCGGGTACGTCCGAAGTCAGCGTGCGCACCCCGTCGTCGCGCAGCAGTAGTGGCGGAGGGTGCCCGCAGCTGACGAAACGCAAGGTCCGACCGCTGTCCTGCACATCGACCACCACGGCGGTGATGAAGCTCTCCGGGCCTGGTGAGCCGGGCGGAGCGGGGGGTGGCGGGCCGGGCGGAAGCGCCGACGTGCCGGACGGTGACCGTGACGGTTTCGGCGAGGACATGGCAAGGTCCGCGATGTCCTCGCGGATCGCGCGGTCGACGTTCGCGGGAAGCTCCCGCAAGGGGACCCGGTTCCTGGCGGCACGCCGGAAGGCACCGATCAGGAACCCGGCCAGCTCCGTGGCCCCCAGCCCTTTGCCCTGCACGTCGCCCACGATCAGTCTGGTGTCCCCGCCGTCGAGGCGGGCCACCGCATAGAGGTCTCCGCCGATGGCCGCTTCGTCGTCGGCAGCCAGGTACATCGACGCGAGCGTCAGCGAGCCCAGGCTCTCCGGCAGCGGCGGCATGAGCGCCCGTTGGGTCACGGCGGCCACCCACCGTGCCTGGGCGAGCTCGCGCTCGCGCCGGGTGCGCGCGGCGGCCGCCATCACGGAGGCTCCGCTGATCAGCACCATGGTGATGAGGACAATGGTGAAGTTCTCGTGGCCCAGCTGCGCGTTGTTACCGCCCGCTGCCACGGCGGCCCCGATGGCAGCGACAGCCACCACCAGTACGGGCACGGCGCCCAGAAACACGGCGGACAGCGCGGGAACCGCCACCAACAGGCCGGCGATCCGCACCCGCGAGCCACCCAGCTCGTCGACCGCCAGCAGAACCGCTACGACCAGGAGCGCAGCCACGCATCGGGCCCTTGGTGAGCGCATCATCCGTGACCCTCGCGGCCGACCCGGCCCTTCGCTTGGCCCCATGGAACAAAACTACTCACATCACCGGCGAACCGCTCGGTCGTACGGCCCTGGCCACGGCGCGAGTCGGTCCCGCTGGACGTCGAAGGCGAGGTTATGCGCCGTCGGCTGCCCCGGCCTGCGCCAGCTGGCTCTGCCACGGCGGGTTGGGGCCGGCGACCGAGCAGGTCAGCGCCGCGACCTGAGTGGCGAACAAGCACGCCTGGGCCACCTCGCCGAGACCGAGCTCGGTCATCCTGCCGCCCAGGAGTCCGTGGCTGCCCAGGTGGTGCAGCAGCCCGGCGGTGAAGGAGTCTCCTGCGCCGACCGTGTCGACCACCCGCGTCGTCACGGCGGGCACCTGCAGCCGTTCACCGTCGAGCGAGACGAGGGCGCCGCCGGCGCCGCGGGTGATCACGACAAGGCGCGCCCCGGCGGCGTGCCAGACGTCGCACGCCCGCTCGGGCGATGTTCCGGGCAGGAGGAGGTCCAGGTCGTCCTCGCTCAGCCGCAGCACATCCGCAAGGCCGCACCAGTGCGTCAGCCGAGCGCGGTAGACATCGGGGTGAACCAGCATTGGCCGGACGTTGGGATCGATGCTGATGGTGGCCCGAGGGGCAGCGGCGGCCAGGAACTCCTCCACCACCGCCGCCCCCGGCTCGCACACCAGGGCCAGTGACCCGGTGTGTACGCAGACCGTGTCGGACAGATCCACCCCGGCCAGTTCCTCGTTGCTCCACTGCCAGTCGGCGGTGGCCTGTGCGTGGAAGGAGAACGCGGCCTGCCCCTGGGCGTCCAGTTCGGCCACCGCCAGTGTGCTGGGCTCGGCGGCCGCGACAGCGTCCGAGAGGTCCACGCCGGATGCCTCCAGGTGAGCCCGGAAGAGGCGTCCGAACACATCGCCGGACAGCCGCGCGAGAAAGCGGGCCGGGGTGCCCAGCCGGGCCAGCGCCACTGCCGTGTTCGCGGGTCCGCCACCGGGCAGCACCCGCAGCGCGAGCTCGTGCGGGGCGTTTGCGGGTTCGGTGAAGGCGTCCGCGACGCACTCCCCCAGAACGGTGATCTGACGCGGGCTCATGGCTGCTCTTCTTTCCGGACGGTACGGGAGCGTGTGTCGGGAGCAAGGCGTGGACGTTGCCGGAACGGGAGTCCATCATCCTCGGCAAGGGAGTGTCAACGATGACATAAGTCAACGCTGACACACACGGCCGGTCTGCACAGCGCCGACTGGAACGGCGCGCTCACCCTCGAGGAAACGGAGGTGGGGACGGAGGTAGTGTCGTAGCGGATTCCGAGGCCGCGAAGGCCGCCGGAGTCCAAGCCGACTGACCACGCAACCCTGCTCTCACAGGCTCCGGCCCGGGCCGCGGTCGGAATCCAGGAGCCCCGGGAGACGGTTTCCGCCATGGCAGCGAGCCGACGCCCCACCCTGGCCGACGTCGCCCGGGAAGTAGGGGTCAGCGCCAAGACGGTCTCCCGTGTGCTCAACCAGGACGGACCCGTCTCGGCGCGGACCAGGAAACAGGTGCTCGCCGCCGTGGCCGAACTCGGCTTCCAGCCGAACCTCATGGCCCGCAACATCCGCGTCGGCGGACCCGACACCACCATCGGGCTCGTCGTCCCCGACCTCGGCAACCCATTCTTCGGAGCCGTGGCCGGCGGCATCGAGGAAACCGTCCGCGATCGCGGTCTGACCCTGCTCATGGGCTCCTCCGCGGAGGACGCCGAGCGGGAACGCGACCTGACGGACACGTTCCTCGGACGCCGGGTCAGCGTCCTGATGGTCGTGCCGTGCGAGGGCGCCGACCACGCGCACCTCAAGATCCACCGCGCCGCGGGCCTGCCCGTCGTCTTCATCGACCGGCCGGCCGTCGGTCTTGCCGCGGACAGCGTCGTCAGCTCCAACCGCTCAGGCACCCACGACGGCGTGGCCCACCTGATCGCACACGGCCACCGTCGCATCGGCTTCATCGGTGACCTGCCCGTCAGGCTCTACACCCGCCGTGAACGCCTGTCCGGATACCGCTCGGCCTTGCAGGAAGCAGAGCTCACGTACGACCGCTCCCTGGTCACCAGCGCCCACGACCAGCAGGCGGCCGCCGCCGCGACCTCCCGGCTGCTCGGCCTGGCCGATCCCCCCACGGCCCTGGTCGCCGGCAACAACACGGTCACGTTGGGCATGGTCGCCGAACTCGCCCGCAGCGAGCGGAAGGACGTCGCCGTCGTCGCCTTCGACGACGTGCCGCTCGCGGAGGTGCTGGAACCGGCCCTGACCGTCGTCGCCCAGGACCCCGGTCAGATCGGCAGGGCTGCCGCGGCCACCGCCCTGGCACGCCTCGACGGCGACCGCGGCCGCGCCCGTACCGTCACCGTGCCCACCCGACTGATCGTCCGAGGCTCCGGCGAGCGGCCTGCCTCTGCGCCGCACCGTGCCTGATCACCTGGCCCGCCCTCAGTCCCGCACCCTCAGGAATGCCGAGGTCGACGCGGTACCCAGGAGTTCGAAGCGGGAACCGGGTCGGGACAGGTGCTGGTCGGCGGCCTGCTTGACCTCGTGCCAGCGGGCGTCGCCGTAGTCGTCGATGACGATGGTCCCGCCGGGAGCGGCGATCTTCTCGGCCCATTCCAGGTCGGCGCGCACACCATCGGCGGAGTGGTCGCCGTCCACCACGATCACGCCGTACGCACGGTCGGAGACCCGCGTGCGGACGTCGTCGTCGCCGGAGAAGCCCCGCACGATACGGGCCTCGGCGCCGGGCGTTCCGCCGAAGGCGAGATTGGCGCGGAGGACGTCCAGGCGCACCGGGGTGCCCGTCGGGTCGGCCGCCTCCCGGGTACCGGGCTGGAGTTGGCTGCCGGCCAGCGGGTCGACGATCGTCAGCCGGGGCTCGATGCCGGCCCGGTGCAGCATCCGGAGCAGCGACGCCGCGAACAGCCCGTAGAGCGTGCCGATCTCCAGTACGTCCGGGTGGTCGGCGGGTGCGAGCAGCGGGACGGTGGCGAGCTTGCCGCAGACGTTCTGCGTCGAGCCCGCGAGGCGGCCGACGCCGAGCATTTCCAGCGCGATCACGTTCCGGTAGGCGAGCACCACATTGCGGCGCGCGACGGCCCTCGGCGCGCCGGTCACCGCGGCCACCTGGCCGACCAGGGTGTCGAGTTGAGCGGCGGTCGGGGTGCGGGGGCCGCTGCGGGCGGTTCCGTCGACGAGCAGTCCGAGCGAGCTGTGCTCGGCGCGCAGCGCCGCCACCTCCCGCCTGAGTTCTTCGATCTCGGGGCGCAGCCGGTCCGTGTGGCGCGTCACGCGCCGGTCGACGAGCACGGCGGCGGGTCGCAGGACCCGCCGGGCCAGCGGATTTTTCGATAGAGCGAACATGCCGCGGAACTTACGTCAGCTGTTCCGCCCGGCGGACCACGTGCACATGGTGGTCGGATGAATGCTTCGTGACGCCGAGTCGACGGGAGAACACCGCGATGCCGATCAGTACGAGAACAGCAGCGGAACCGGCTGCTCCGCCTGCCTTCAGGCCCGGTGGCCGGAACGAGCAGTCCACCGTGCCACCGCCGTGCAGCGGCGCGGCGACCAGGCCCAGGTACGACGCGGCGGGCCGCCCGTCGCACGTCCAGCCGGCGATACGGGGCGCGGACAGCACGGCGTAACCGGTGGCGGCACGGGGCAGTACGGCGTGCACGCCGCTGCCGGAAACCCGCAGGGACACGGCGGCCGACTTCTTCAGGCGGTCGACGGCGGTGGCGAGTCTGCCGCGGTCGAGGCAGCCGACGCTCCAGTCGGCCGGCGCCGCCGGGCGGCCGGCCTTGTCGCGGAAGGTGATCCGCTCGCCCGTCCCGCGCACGGTGCCGAGCGAGGCGACGGCGGCCCGGAACTTCGGCAGCGCACCGCGCAGTTCGACCGCCGGGCCGGAGCCGAGGCGCGCCGTGCCCCAGAAGTCGGGCGCCGACAGGTACGCCTCGCGGCCGACCGGACACACCCGGGAGGCCGGCACGGTGTAGACGGCCGCGCCGAGCAGCGCCTCCTGGTTGTGGAACGGTGAGGAGCCGTAGCGCGGTCTGCCGGTCGACGGGTCGGTGCCGGCGCCGGTGACGACCCCGGCGGGCAGCGTCGGTGGCCGTACGGTGACCAGTGGCGGCACGTCCTCGCGGACGGTGACCGGTGCGCGGCCCGGTTCGGTGCGCAGCCGGGCGCCCACCGAGAAGATCGCGTCGGTGACGGGGTTGTCGAGGCTCTGGATGACGCGTCCGCCCGAGGTCCAGCCCGCGCCGAGCGCCCGCATCATCGTCGTGTAGGCGTCCGCCGTCATGCTGCTGTAGTAGCCGGCGCCCTCGCCGCCGATGAGCAGCGGATCGTTCGAACTGACCTGGGCGCGGCCGGGGTCGGTGCGGTAGGCGGGCCAGCCGTCGGCCTTCCTCACGGCGGCGGCACGGGCCGCCTGGTCGGGGCCCCAGGTCGGGTACGCCGCGAACTTCACGAGCTTGGCGTGGTCGCCGTACGCCATGGCCGTGGTGGCCTGCCCCAGCAGGCTGCCGAACAGCAGGACGGCGGCCGCGGCCGCCGACCAGCGACCGCGGCGGCGCACCAGCAGCAGCCCGGTACCCGCACCGGCCACCGCGAGGACGAAGAGCGCCAGGGACGGCTTGCTGGACAACGCGTTCGACGCGGCGCCGAGCCAGAGCACCGCCAGCAGCCCGGCGCCGTACAGCACGGGTCGCCTGCCGGGTCCGCCCCGGGACAGCGCGGTCCACGCGGCGATCACCACCACTCCGGCCAGCACGAACGTCTCCCGGTACGGGCTGCCGTTGGGTATCGCGAAGGCGTGCCAGGCGAGGCTGGTGGGGCCCCACTGCAGGGACACCGCGACGGCGACCACCAGTCCGACCCAGCCGAGACGTTCCCGCGCGGGGACGTTCCGGTCGAAGGCCAGCCCGCCGACGAGCAGCAGCGCGCCGGCCCCGACGAAGACGGCCGGGGAGAGGAAGCTGTACGTGCCGGGCATGGCCCTGGCCAACACGGCGGTCCACGGCGACGGCGAGAAGGCGGTCGTAGCGCCGGGGTAGGCGTGCCGGGTCCCCAGATACACGGGCAGCAGCACGGGCGCGGCGAGCGCGACGCCCAGCGCGACCCGCCAGGCCGCCCTGCCGACGGTGCGCGCCCGCTCCCGCGCGGAGGCATCGCGGTCCAGCAGCAGCCGCAGGATCAGCGCCAGGGCGGCGCCGAGGGTCGCCATGTAGGCGGTGTAGAAGTTGGCCAGCCAGGCGAGCGCGACGATCAGCGGGCCGAGGACGGGGCGGCGCGCGGTACGCGCCCATTCGCCCACCAGACACAGCAGGGGGAAGGCGATCAGGCCGTCCAGCCACATCGGGTTGTACGAGGCCTCGATGAGCGACCACCCGCAGAGCGCGTAGCAGGCACCGAGAAGCGCTGCGGCCCACCACGGGGCGGCGCGGGGGGAGTTGCGGGTGGAGGTACGGGACAGTCCCGGCAGGACGGCCGCCATGGTCGCGGCGGCCACGGCCATCTTGAGCACGGTGACGACATACACCGCGAGATCGATCCGATCGCGCGGGAACAAGCCCACCAGCAGGGCGAACGGACTGGTCAGATAGGTGCCGAGATCGGGCAGCGAGGCCGCACCGAACCCGGACTGCCAGTTGAGCAGCAGCCCGCCGTGTGCCGTGCCGTGCAGCAGATCCCACAGGTGGGCGTGGAAGGGTACGAACTGTGCCCCGAGGTCGTTGATGCCACGGCTGTGCGGGCCGAAGGGGTATTGCCGTGCGACGGCATCCCCGGCGCATACGGCGACCGCGGTGATCAGGGCGGCGAGGGGTGCGCTACGGCCGTGCCGGCGGCCGCGTACGAATTCCAGGGTGGGCATGGAAATCGAATATTCCATCAGCCGCGCGGAAACTGGGCAAGGGGCCGGATTCGTTCATGAGTCAGCTGCGCGAAGTTCATGTGTGTCCACCCCTCCGGTCATGCCGGTCGGGTGTTGTTTATCCGTGCTGATCTCGATAGTCGTCCCGTGTTTCAATGAAGCGGAAATCATCGAACGCTTCCACCACCATGTGACGAGGGAACTCGTCACGCTGACCCAGGACATGGGCCACGCATTCGAAATCGTCTATGTGGACGACGGAAGCACGGACACCACCCTCGATCTGCTCGAGGCGTGCGCACGGGCGGACCCGCGCGGACGGTACATCTCCTTCAGCCGGAACTTCGGCAAGGAAGCCGCGATGCTGGCGGGCCTCCAACATGCGGCCGGCGATGCGGTGGTCATCATGGACGCCGACCTCCAGCACCCGCCGGAACTCGTCCGCCGCATGCTCGAGCTGCACGCCCAGGGCTACGACCAGGTCATCGCCCAGCGCACCCGCAAGGGCGACCGCGTCACCAGAACCGTCATGGCACGCGCCTACTACTGGCTGATCAACCGCCTCGTGGACGTCGAACTGGTCGACGGAGTCGGCGACTTCCGGCTCCTCTCGCGCCGCACCGTGGACGCGGTCCTGCGGCTCTCCGAGAACAACCGTTTCTCCAAGGGGCTGTTCGCCTGGGTCGGCTTCCGCACGACGACGTTTGCGTACGAGAACGCGGTGCGTGAGCAGGGCCGCTCGAAGTGGAGCTTCGGCAAGCTCCTCAACTACGGCCTCGACGGACTCATTTCCTTCAACAACAAGCCGCTGCGCGCCGCGCTCTACCTCGGTTTCCTGCTTCTCTCGCTCGCGATGCTGTACGCGGCCTGGATCGTGGTCGCGACCCTCGTCAACGGCGTGGACACGCCCGGCTACGCGACCCTGCTCGTCGCGATCACGGCGCTGTCCGGCGTGCAGATGGTCATGGTCGGGGTCGTGGGCGAGTACGTCGGCCGCATCTACTACGAGGTGAAGCGCCGCCCGCACTACCTGGTGGCGGCCACCGACCAGGACGTACGACGCCGGGCGGAGCCGGATCGCGGGGAGCTGATCCACCGATGACGAGCCGGCGGACAACGGCCCAGCTGATCAGATTCGCCCTGGTCGGAGCGGTCAACACCGGTACGTACTACGTCTGTTACCTGGTGCTGCTGCACGGGGCGGGGCTGCCGTACGTCGGCGCGCACGTCCTCGCCTTCCTCCTGAGCATGGTCGGCTCGTTCTTCCTGAACAGCCGCTTCACCTACCGGACCCCGCCGACCCTGCGGAAGTTCCTGCTCTTTCCGCTGACCAACGTGGCGAACTTCGCCATCACCACCGGCGGTGTCTATCTGCTGGTCGATCGGCTCGGCATGAACGACACCTACGCACCACTGATCGCGGCGGCGGCCGCCATCCCCATCACTTTCCTGGTATCCCGCACGATCATGCTGCGCCCGGAACCCCGGACGCTCACGGACGCCTGTTGAGGGTGGACACTTTTCCGGGCGGAAGGGGGTCTCAGCCGCCCGGTGTCACCGGGTGCTGGAGCTCGGTGGGGCACGGGGTTCCGCGGGGCAGCTGGTAGGGCGACGCCAGGTGGTAGACGCCGGCCTTCGGGGCGAGGAGTTCCGTCCACTCGTCGCCGTCGGCGTCCTTGTCGGTCTTCGTCAGACAGCCGTGGACGTTGGCGAAGGTCTTCGGTTCTCCGTCGGTCCGCTGCTTGGACGCGTCCGTCTCCTTCGGGCGCGGGAGGCTCTTGCCGTTGTCGTCCACCAGGCCGAGCCACGGGGAGTACGGGACGCGGATCAGCACCCGGCCGGCCGCCTTCACCTTGATGGTCAGCTCGCCCTCCGCGGCACGCTGCACCGTCGCCGGCGGTTCGGCCATCGGGGTCGGCGCGTCCACGGCGAACAGCTGCCAGTTGGCGTCGCCCCAGACCCGCTTCAGGTACGGCTGGCCGTCCTGGACCAGTTTCTCCTCCTGGGTACCTCCGGAGGAGTCCGGCGCGCCCTTCGGCAGGACCACGTACCGCACGGCCCAGCGGTCGAGCCAGGTCCGGTAGTTGTCGGCGTCCAGGGTGTCGTCGTAGAAGAGCGGGTTGCGCTCCATGTCGGCCTGGCGGTTCCAGCCGCGTGCGAGGTTGACGTACGGGGCGAGCGCCGACGCCTCGCGGTGGCTGCTGGCGGGGACGACCTCCACCCGGCCCTTGTCCGCGCCCACCGTCTCCAGCTGGTTCACCAGCGGGGCCAGTTCGCGCGTCCAGGAGGCGGCGGGGGCGGTGCGCACGATGTCGTCGACGCTCTTGAAGCCGATCCAGACGTTGAGGCCGATGAAGGCGATCCCCACCGCGTACCACTTGCGCGAGCGCGGCACCGTGTAAGGGAGGGCGGCCAGCATCACCACCCCGGCGAAGAGCATCGGGAGGCGCGATATGTTCGAGCCGATCTCGGAGGAGATCAGCCAGGTCAGCAGCACGCCCAGGGCGTAGACGCCCGCGCCGGTGCGGACCGTGCGCCAGTCCTTGGGGACCAGGAACAGGATGAAGATGCCGTACAGGAACGGCAGCGAGGCCGTTCCCACCGACATCGGCTGGGTGCCCGAGAAGGGGAACAGCCAGGCGGAGAGCGCCACGACGGCGACCGGTGCCAGGCCGACGGCGTACGCCCCCGGACGGCGCTTGTTGAGGAACAGCGCAGCCGCGACCACCCCGAGGAACAGCCCGGCGACCGGACTGCTCGCGGTAGCGATCCCGGCGAGCGGGGCGGCCACCGCGGCCTTCGCCCAGCGTTTCGTCCGCCAGCGGTGCGGCCAGCAGAACACCGCGGCGACCGAGGCGAGGGCGAACAGGGTGCCGAGCCCGAAGGTCACCCGGCCGGACATCGCGTTGCACAGGAAGGCGAAGTCGGCGGCGAGCGCGCAGACCAGCGGATTGCGGACGGCGCGGACCCGGACCAGGATCAGCGCGGTCAGCGCCGCCGAGCCCGTCCCGGCGATCATCATCGTGGTGCGGACGCCGAGCAGCGACATCAGATACGGCGAGACCACGCTGTACGAAACGGGGTGCATCCCGCCGTACCAGGCGAGGTTGTACGCGGAGGCCGGGTGACGGCCGACGAACTCGGACCAGGCGTCCTGCGCGGCGAGGTCACCGCCGCTGTTCGCGAAGAAGAAGAACCAGACGATGTGCGCCACGGCGGCCACCACGGTCGCGATGACGACGGGGTGACCCTTCGCCCACGTCCAGCCCCGGTCGGCGCCCGGCCACCATGCGGCCGACCGGCCCCGCGCGGGCAGGGCTGTGCCGCCCCCGGCGGGGCTGCGCCGGTCTTCTTCACGCGTCGGCTCTGCAGTGGTCACCAAGGCTCGCTTCTCCCGCGAATGTCCCCCGAAATCTCCTGCGAAGGAGGACGCCGTCCCTGCGCCCGGAGTTGCCCCCCAGCGACGCTAACACGTACGAAATGGGCTGCCGCCGCCGGTCAGAAATACCGGCGGCGGCAGCCCAAGGGTGCCGCCCGGTGGCTCAGCCGAGCCGGGTCAGCTTGGCTCCGAAGCCGGGAGCGGCCAGGTCCTGCTGCAGCGCGACCGGTGCGGACACCATGCCGGGACCCGACCCGACCGTCAGCCGGCCGACCACGGTCCCCGCCTTCGCCGAGTGCGGCACGGCCTTGCCGGCGTCCCCGATGTGCAGGTCGGCCTGCAGGCCGGGCCAGCCGACCGCCCTGAGCTCCTTCGTGGCGACGACCGGCGTCTTCCCGCCCAGCCCGTCGTCCACATACCCCACGACCTCGCCCTTCTTCACGACCGTGGCCGATGTGACGTCGTGCTGCGCCGCCTGGATCAGCTTGTAACTGTTGTCGATCGCCCGCTGCAGCTTCGAGTCCAGCGTGGTGCCGGTCTTCTGGCCCATCACCACACCGACGATCCGCCGCGACTTGCCGTCGATGATCGTGTCCGCGGCCCAGAGCAGGTTGCCGCCGGCCGGAGTGGAGGAACCGGTCTTCACGCCGCTCACGCCGGGCTTCAGCAACAGCCGGTTGTTGTTGTAGATCATGTTCGGGATCCCCGGGATCTTGATCTGCGGGGTGTTGACGATCTCCCGGAACACATCGTTCCGCATGACCGCCTTGGCCAGTTTCAGCTGGTCGGTGGCGGTGCTGACGGTGGTCGCGGTGAGACCGCTGGGGTCGGTGTACGTGGTGTCGGCCATGCCGAGATCGGCGGCGGCGTCATTCATCTTCTTGACGAAGTCCTTGGTCGGACCGTCCCAGCGGGACAGCAGCCGCGCCGCGTTGTTGCCCGAGGGGATCATCAGCAATTCAAGCATCTGCTTCTCGGTGTACTGCTGCCCCTCCTTGATCGGAGCCGTCGACTCGTCGGGAGAGTTGGCCTCCTGCCCCGCCTGCTTGTCGACAGTGATCTTCGGTCCGGTCTGCTTGCCGGTCAGCGGGTGATCGTGGAGCACCACGTACGCCGTCATCACCTTGGCCATGCTCGCGGTCGGCGACGGCTGCACCTTGCCGTGCGTACCGAGGCTGCCGACCCCGTCGACCTCCACGGCCGACTGGCCCTCGTCCGGCCAGGGCAGGTCGAGCCCGCCCTTGAAGGTGTACGTGGAGTCTGCGGTGAGCCCGAGCTGGGGAGCCGGCAGCGGTCGTACGGCCTGCACGATCGCAAAGATGATCGCCAGCAGCAGGACCAGCGGCGTCCAGATCTTGAACCGCCGCAGCACGGTGCGGACCGGAGTCTGCGGCGGAGGCGGGGTGTTGGTCAGCTCGGCCAGCAGGTCGAGCGGCGGCTTGGGCGGCAGCGGCTGCTGCCGGGTCCGCTCGACGGCGTCCGGTTGCGCGGCCGCCTCGGCGGACGGGGCAGCCGAGGACGACTTCGCCGCCCAGTTCGGGACGGCGGGCTTCTTCCGCTCGCCGGGTACGTCGTCGGGGCGCAGCGGGACGAAGGTGCTGCGCTTCAGGGCGGTGGTGGGCTGGTCCACGGCGGGCCGCTTGGGCATCCGGAAGACGCCGGTGGGCTGATCGGCGGGCGGCGTGTCGGCCGCGTCCGTGGTTTCGCCGTCCGGCGCTTCGTCGGCGGCCGCGTCGGCGGCCTCGTCGTCAGCCGCGTCGGCGGCTTCGTCGTCGGCCGCGTCGGGGGCCTCGTCGTCGGCGTTGCGGCTGCCGGTGTCCGGGTCGGTGTCCGATTCCGGGCTTGCCGCCGAGGCAGCCGGGTCGGCGGGCGCAGTGCTACCCGCGTCGACCCCGGAGTCAGGATCGCCGCCCTCGGTCACGTTCGCCGCGGGCTCGGCGTCTTCATCGGGCTCCGAGTCCGCTGCCGAGGCAGCGTCAGCGCCGGAAGCCGCATCGGCATCGGAGTCCGCATCGGCATCGGAGTCGGCATCGGCCTCTGTACGGGCCGCTGCGCCGGCGGCAGCATCCGGAGCCCCACCCGCGGCTTCCGCGCCCTCTGAGGCGGCTTCAGCGCCGCCCTCGGCGGGCTCATCGCCGCCGTCCGCCTCGGGTGCGGGCCCGGAAGCGGCCGACTCGTCGTCCCCGTCCGCGCCGTGCACATCGCCCGCATCATCCGCGGCCGGTTCGTCCGCCCCCGCGGGCGCGTCGGCACCCGAGCCGTCCCCGTCGGACGGCGGGTCCGCGGCCGCAGGGGTGTCGTCGACCTCGGGCGAGGTCGCCTGAGGCAGCACCCGGGTCCGCTCGGCCTCCGGCGCGTCCGCGTCCGCACCGGCACCGGCACCGGCACCGGCCGACGGCGTACCGGAACCCGCATCCGCATCCGTATCCGCACCGGACGGCGAATCCGCCCCGGCGACCCACGCCGCCACCGCCTCCCGCAGTCGCGCGTCACCCGACTGCGATCCCGTCACCGCCCGATCGTCCGGATCAGGCACCGCCCGGAAGACCGCAAGCCGCGGATCGCTTGTGCCCGAAGTCGCCGCCCCCGACGACTTCCGCTGCTCCGACTTCTCGGGGGACTCGCCCGCCACCGATGCCTCCTGGATACGCCGCGCGGGAATTCCCGCCTGTCCGAACCATCTACCAGTGTCCTGTGTGGGCGCTTAACCGCCGCACCGGACGAGAACGACATAAGTATCGATTACCGCACGAAACACCCAGGCGCTCTCGACAGACCAATGTGAGAGGGGTCACCCTGTCATTCATCCACGCGGGGAGGCATGGATGGGCAGGAGCCGTAGAACGATTCCGGAAGAGCTTCTACTGCTCGCTCTGGACCCGACCACGGGTACCACAGCGCAGCCGCAGTCGCTCGACCTCGGCCTGGCCGGGGCCCAGCTAGTAGAGCTGGCTCTGGCAGGACGGATAGCCCCTGATGGGGATCGTATCGCCGTGGTGATGGCACGGCCGACAGGAGATCCGACACTGGACTCCGCACTGGAACTGCTGCGCAGACGCGGCAGCCCGGTTCGGGCGGTCCACTGGATTGGCGGGCCCCGGCTGGGGCTGCGCCAGATTTACCTCGCTCATCTGGAGCGGTGCGGCATGGTGCATGCCGTGGCGGGCCAGATGTGCGGAGTGCTGCCGACGACTCGCTACCAGGCGACGGAGACGGCAATCAGCAGGGACATCAGGTCCCGGCTGGACAGTGCGATCCGCACCGGCGTACCGCCGGACCCGCGGACCGCGGCGCTCGCCGCGCTCGCTCACGCAGTGGGGCTCGGCAAGCACCTCTACCCCGGCAACGAGGGGCGTTCATCGCGCTCCCGCCTCCGGGATCTGATCAGGCACGATCCCATGGGCGGCCTCGTGGCACATGCCGTGATGGACGTTCAGAACGGCGCGGCCGCACAGCCGCGACGGGCAGCACCCGCACCAGTCAGCAGTGCACCGATGCAGTCGCACCACGGGGCGATGGCCCACGGGTCGATGGCCCACGTGGCAGCGCACTGAATCGACTACTGACGACTGGTTGCACTGACGACCGGGCCCCGGCCCGGAGACGCAGCACCAGTCCGCCGCACCGACGTCCCCACAGACCCGGTTCGGGAGCCGCATGACGCGCGGGGCCGGCACACAGCCGGCCCCGCGCGCTCACTCTCTGGCCATTTCCCAGCGCAGTGCGTTGCATTGATGGCAATCTTCTGGGCACCAAGGCAGTAAGCAGGCACAAAGCCGGAGGTGCAGTTCCCGTGGCGTCCAACGTCAATCCCACTGTCAGGCGACGCCGACTGGGTCAGGAGCTCCGCAAACTGCGCGAGCAGAAGAACATGACGGCCGAGCAGGTCGCGGAGCGCCTGCTGGTCTCCCAGTCGAAGATCAGCCGCCTGGAGAACGGCCGCCGTTCCATCAGCCAGCGAGACGTCCGCGATCTCTGCGGGGTATATGAGGTCGAGGACCACCGCATCGTCGATTCGCTGATGCAGATGGCCAAGGACTCGCGCCAGCAAGGCTGGTGGCACGCCTTCGGCGACATCCCGTACAGCGTCTACATCGGTCTGGAGACCGATGCCGCCTCGATCCGGGTGTACGAGTCGCAGGTCCTTCCGGGCCTGCTGCAGACGCGTCGCTACGCGGAGGCGCTGATCACCGGCGCGATGCCGGAGACCTCGACGACCGACATCGAGAAGCGCGTCCAGGTCCGGCTGCGCCGCCAGGACCGGCTGCAGGCAGCCGACTCCCCGCTGCGGCTGTGGGTGGTGCTCGACGAGGCGACGTTGCGCCGGGTCGTCGGGGACCGGCAGTCGATGATCGAGCAGCTGGAGTTCCTGATCGAATGGTCGCAGCTGCCTCATGTCACCCTGCAGGTGCTGCCGTTCGAGGTGGGCGCGCATCCGGGAGTCACCGGGCAGTACGCGATTCTGGAGTTCCCCGATGCGGGCGATTCGAGCGTCGTCTACATCGAGGGCGTCACCAGCGATCTCTACCTGGAAAAGGCGCCGGACGTGCAGCGGTACAGCGTGATGTACGAGCACCTGCGGGCCCAGGCTCTCAACGCGGATCAGACACGTCAGTTCATTTCGGACGTAGCCAAGGAATTCGCCCGCTGAAACGGCAATTCGCAAGACGTCGGCGGACGATACACCGCACAGCACCCCGGTGGAAGACTCCAGAGGTATATGCCATCCGGTCGAGTGAACGCCCGTCTCACGGGGACACGTTGACGAGTAGCGTCAATCGCGCCATCAAGAACGGTGGCACCACTGGACACTGGCTAGACCGGAGCGAACATGGCGATTCAGCAGGGTGCAGACGAGAAGTGGATCAAGTCGTCCTATTCCGCGGGAAACGGCGCATGCGTCGAGGTCAAATCCCCCGCTGTGCAGACCATTTCGGTAAGGGATTCCAAGGTCACCGCGGGTCCGCGTCTCGATTTCGCCCCCGGATCATGGACTGCGTTCGTCACAGATGTGAGCCGGGGCGCCTCCGACCTCGCCTGATGCCTCAGGCCCTTCCCGCCGCGCGACAGACAGAGCCCTCTCGACTGGACCGCCGTCCCGGCCGAGGGGGCTCGGCCAGTACGTCGACGCGGTTACAGGAGCGAAGCAGTCCGGAACCCCTCCTGATCTCGGCCGCACGGGACCCGCATCCCGTGCGGCCGTTCTGTATGAGCACGCAATGAGCACGCAATGACCGCGCATGACGAAGTGTTCGCCCATGGTGTGGCCCCCGTCACTGCGAGAACAACTGCCCCACGGGTCAAGAGCAGGCAAAATCGTTCTAGTTGCTGATCTGCGTTCATGCTTGTGACCACGAAAACCCTTGACCACCCCTCCGGACGGAGGGTTCAATCCGTGCTGTCCCCTTCTCCCGCACGGGGGCGCCGCCCACTCGACGTACTGGCGAAGTGCTCCCCGTTCATCCCGGCGAACAGTCATCAGGGTGAACTCAGTACCGGCGGACCCCTGGAGGGGGCACATGAACAGTCTCGACTGGGCCGTGCTCATCGGCTATTTCGGTGTGATGATCGCGATCGGCCTCTGGTCGCACAAGCGCGTGGACGATGTGAGTGACTTCTTCACGGCCGGCGGCAGAATGCCGTGGTGGCTGTCAGGCATCTCGCACCACATGTCCGGATACAGCGCGGTGATGTTCACCGGCTACGCCGGAATTTCCTACCAATACGGCATCACCTCATTCGTCACCTGGTCATTGCCGATCGCCATCGGCATCGGGATCGGGGCGAAGCTCTTCGCCCCACGGCTCAACCGGATGCGTTCGCGGCTGCGCGTCTCGTCGCCGCTCGAATACCTGAAGGACCGCTACAACCTGCCCACCCAGCAGGCGCTGGCGTGGTCGGGGCTGCTGCTGAAGATCGTGGACGTCGGCGCGAAGTGGGCGGCCATCGCCACCCTCCTTTCGGTGTTCACCGGGGTCACCCTCACCCAGGGCATCCTCATCACCGGCATCATCACCGCCGTCTACTGCACGGTGGGCGGCCTGTGGGCCGACGCGCTCACCGAACTCGGGCAGTTCATCATCCAGTTGATCGCCGGCGTGGCGATGCTGGTCGCCGCGATGGCCAAGCTGGGCGGCTTCAGCGCGCTGTGGACCATCTGGGACAAGCTGCCCTCCGGCCACTCCGACCCGACGGCGGGCCCGTACACGGTGACCTTCCTGCTGGCGTACCTCTTCATCAAGACCTTCGAGTACAACGGCGGTATGTGGAACCAGGCCCAGCGCTACATGGCCACCGACTCCGCGCGTTCCGCGACGCGTTCGGCGCAGCTCTCGGCTGTGCTGTGGATCGTCTGGCCGACCGTCCTCTTCTTCCCCATGTGGTGCGCTCCGCTGCTGGTGCACGCGCAGAAGCCGGACGCCTCGGACTCGTACGCCCTGATGACCGAGTCGCTGCTGCCGCACGGTCTGCTGGGCCTGGTCGTGGTGGGCTTCTTCTCGCACACCATGGCCATGTGCTCCTCGGACGCCAACGCGATCTCGGCGGTCTTCACCCGGGATATCGTCCCGGTGATATCGAAGGCGGCGCGCAGCTGGAACAGCCGCACCGGGCTGCTGGCGGCGCGGATCTCGACGCTGTCGTTCCTGGCCCTGTCGATGGCGCTGGCGACCCAGATCAACTCGCCGACGTTCAAGGACATCATCACCGTCGTCATCAAGTGGGTGGCCGGACTGATGGGTCCGATCGCGATCCCGTTCATGCTGGGTCTGCTGCGCAGCTTCCGTAAGTCGGGGCCGACGGCGGCGCTGGTCAGCTGGGCGGCGGGACTGCTCGCGTTCTTCTTCACCAACTACCACCTGGACGGCTCGACCAACACGGACGTCGCCCTGGAGTGGCAGGTCTCGCTGCCGCTGGCGATCTCGCTGGTGCTCTACATCCTCATCGGCTTCATCCGGCCCGAGGACACCCCGGAGCGCGATGCGATCATCGCGAAGATCAACTCGGACGGCGAAGGACCCGGCACGGGACCGGACGCGGCCGCCGCCACGGTGCCGGCTCCGGGCGCTCCCGGCGACGAGAAGGTGCTGGGACACGAGGGCGCCGGCAGCTGACGCCCCCGGGTGGGTGGGCCCGTCCCGGGGGGCGGGCCCACCCACGTCCGGCACTGGACGACACCGGACGGCACCGGACGAGACCGCACGGCTCAGCCCCGCGGATACCGGGCCAGCCAGCCGGGTGTGCTGAGCGCCGGGCCGTGCAGGGCGGGCCCCTGGGTCATCTCCATCGCGAAGTCGTCGGCGAGCTCCAGGACGGTGGCACGCCCCTCCAGCTCGGCGAGCCAGGCCGGCGGCAGTGCGGTCTCGCCGTGCAGGGCGCCCAGCAGGGCGCCGCAGATCGCCCCGGTGGCGGCCGACGGGCCGCTGTGGTTCACCGCGAGCCGCAGACCGTGCCGTACATCCTCGCCGACCAGCGCGCAGTAGACGCCGATGGCGAGCGCGTCCTCGGCCACCTCGCCGTTGCCCAGCGACTCGACGCGCTCCGGGTTCGGCATGCCCTGGCGTACGGCGCCGAGCGCGTGCTGCAGGGCGTCGGTCACCGGTTGGTGGCCCGGGCGGGCCGCGAGCTGGGCGAGGGCGCGCTGGACCGCGGCGTCCAGGCTGTCGCCGCGCCCCAGACCGTGCACGGTCACCGCGAAGGCGCCGGCGCTCAGGTAACTGGTGGGGTGGCCGTGGGTCTGGGCGGCGCATTCCACGGCCAGTTGGAAGACCAGTCCGGGCTCCCAGCCGACGAGGAGCCCGAAGGGCGCGGAGCGGCTGACCGCCGCGGCGTCGCGGGCGGTGGGGTTCCTCGGATGTTCCAGGGTGCCCATCACGTCGTCGCCGAGGCCGAGCAGACAGGTCGTTGCCGGATCGCGGCGGGTGTAGAGCCACTCCTCGCAGGCGAGCCAGCCGTTGTCCTTGCGGCGCTCGTCGGGGCCCCAGTCGTTCTGGGTGGCGGCCCACCGCAGATGGGCGCGGTAGACGTCGGTGGGCGGGTGCCAGGCGCCGGTGTCGCGCCGCACCTGGGCCCGTATCAGTCCGTCGACGGTGAACAGCGACAGCTGGGTGGCGGCGGTGACCGCGCCGCGTCTGCCGAAGGCGGGGGCCAGGTCGGTCAGGCCGTCCGGGCCGTGAGTCTCGCGTATCGCGGCGAGGTCGAGACCGGCGACACCCGCGCCGAGCGCATCACCGAGGGCGCCGCCGAGCAGACAACCGCGGACGCGGCTGCGGAAGTCCTGTTGCTCGGTCCGGCCCCAGAGGGGAGTGGGTGATGCGCTCATGGCGAAGCACTCTAATCGACCGCCCTCACGCGCCCAGGTCCTGTCCGGTCGGTCTTGTCGGATCAGCCCGGGGCCCCGGCAAAGATCGGCCGTACAGGACCCAGGAGTCGTCGGCCGTCACTCCCCAAGCACCGGCAGCAGCTCCGGCAGATGCCCGTCCGACGCCGCGGCCGCCCGTACCCGCTCCTCCGGCACCTCGCCGTACAGCGTCGTACGGGGCCGGGCCGGCCGGCCCGCCAGATCCGCGATGCCGACCAGGTCCTGGACCGAGCGGTACGAGCCGTAACTGGAGCCCGCCATCCGGGAGATGGTCTCCTCCATCAACGTGCCCCCCAGGTCGTTCGCCCCGGAGCGCAGCATCTCGGCGGCACCCTCGGTGCCCAGCTTGACCCAACTCGTCTGGATGTTGGTGATGTACGGGTGCAGCAGCAGCCGGGCCATCGCGGTGACCGCCCGGTTGTCGCGGGTGGTGGGGCCGGGGCGGGCGATGCCGGCCAGGTAGACGGGGGCGTTGGTGTGGATGAACGGCAGGGTGACGAACTCGGTGAAACCGGCGACGCCGTGAGCGAGCGCGGTCTGCTGGATGCGGGCGAGCGTGCGGAAGTGGCCGAGCCAGTGGCGGGGCTGGTCCACGTGGCCGTACATCATCGTCGATGAGGTGCGCAGGCCCAGTTGGTGCGCGGTGCTGATGACCTCGATCCAGGTGGCCGTCGGCAGTTTGCCCTTGGTGAGGACCCAGCGGACCTCGTCGTCGAGGATTTCGGCTGCCGTGCCGGGGAGCGAGCCGAGGCCGGCCTCCTTGGCCGCGGTGAGCCATTCGCGGACGGACATCCCGGTGCGGGTGGCGCCGTTCACCACCTCCATCGGCGAGAA
This sequence comes from Streptomyces sp. NPDC051322, assembly GCF_040689485.1. Taxonomy (NCBI): domain Bacteria; kingdom Bacillati; phylum Actinomycetota; class Actinomycetes; order Kitasatosporales; family Streptomycetaceae; genus Streptomyces; species Streptomyces sp. NPDC051322. The sequence goes on from NZ_JBFBAK010000009.1 coordinate 287,579, forward strand.
GGCGTGCACATGCATGCCGGGGACGCGTTCCTTCACCGCCCGGGCGATGTCGAAGTACGCGGTACCCGGCAGGTCCGGATGGATGCCGCCCTGCATGCACACCTCGACCGCGCCCACGTCCCAGGCCTGGGCGGCCCGGTCGGCGACCTGGTCCAGCGACAGGGTGTACGCGTCGGCGTCGGTGCGGCGCTGGGCGAAGGCGCAGAAGCGGCAGCCGGTGTAGCAGACGTTGGTGAAGTTGATGTTCCTGGTGACGATGTACGTGACGTCGTCGCCGACCACCTCGCGGCGCAGCTCGTCCGCGATCCGGGTGAGGGCGTCCAGCGCCGGTCCGTCCGCGTGCAGCAGGGCCAGCGCCTCGTCGTCGGTGAGCAGCGTCGGGTCGGCGGCGGCCTGCGTCAGCGCCTGCTTGACGTCGGTGTCGATACGCGACGGCACCATGCCGGGCGCCGCCTGTTCACGCAGCGCCTCCCAGTCCCCGTAGACCTCGTCGAAGTCGTCACGCCGGTCGGAGGTCCGGCCCTCGGTGTCGATGGTGTGGTGCAGGTCGGTGCGGCCGGTCGCGGTGAAGCCCTCGTCCGGTTCCTGCCAGGGCAGCCCCTGCGGGATGACGTCCTCGCGGGCCAGGCCGGTGTCCGGATCGGCCAGGGCCCGGACGTGCGGCAGCAGCCGCGGGTCCAGCCAGGGCTCACCGCGCTGGATGAACTCCGGGTAGATGGTGAGCCGTTCACGCAGCCGGAAGCCGGCGTCCGCGGTCCGCTCGGCCAGTTCGTCGATGTGCGGCCAGGGGCGCTCGGGGTTGACGTGGTCCGGGGTCAGCGGGGAGACCCCGCCCCAGTCGTCGATGCCGGCACCGATCAGCAGCGCGTACTCGGCGTCCACCAGGTTCGGCGGCGCCTGGATACGGGCCGACGGTCCCAGGATGTGCCGGGCCACAGCGATGGCGGCCGCCAGCTCCTCCAGTTCCGCGTCGGGCATCGCGCGCATCGCGGTGTCCGGCTTGGCGCGGAAGTTCTGCACGATGACTTCCTGGATGCCGTGGTAGGAGCGCGCCGTCCTGCGCAGTTCGAAGAACGCGTCGGCGCGCTCCTCGTACGACTCGCCGATGCCGATCAACACCCCGGTGGTGAACGGGACGTTGGAGCGCCCGGCATCCTCCAGCACCCGGAGCCGTACGGCGGGCTCCTTGTCGGGTGAGCCGTGGTGCGGGCCGCCCGGCTCGCTCCACAGCCGGGTCGCCGTCGTCTCCAGCATCATCCCCATCGAGGGGGCCACCGGCTTCAGCCGCTGCAGGTCGGTCCAGGACATCACCCCCGGGTTGAGGTGCGGCAGCAGCCCGGTCTCCTCCAGCACCCGGATGGCCATCGCCCGCACATAGGCCAGCGTGTCGTCGTACCCCTCGGCCTCCAGCCACTCCCGCGCCTCCGGCCAGCGGTCCTCCGGCCGGTCGCCGAGCGTGAACAGCGCCTCCTTGCAACCCATCGCCGCCCCCTGCCGGGCGATCGTGAGCACCTCGTCGGGCGACAGATACATCCCGTGCCCGGCCCGCCTGAGCTTGCCGGGCACGGTGACGAAGGTGCAGTAGTGGCAGGTGTCGCGGCACAGCCGGGTCAGCGGAATGAACACCTTGCGCGAGTACGTGATGACCCCCGGCCGCCCGGCCGCCTCGAGCCCCGCATCCCGCACCCGGGCCGCCGAAGCGGCCAGGTCACGCAGGTCGTCGCCTCTCGCCTGCAGCAGTACGGCCGCCTCCGCGGCGTCGATGGCGACACCGTCCCGCGCCCTCCTGAGCGCACGGCGCATCGCGTTCGCGGTGGGGGCTGCGGGCTGCGCAAGCTGCGGATCAGTCATGCCGTCGAGCATACGAGCGGCCTCGCCGAGCGGCCGCAGGGGCCGCGCGCCGCAGCGGCGATGCCTCAGGGGTGCAGTTGGTGGCCGCTCCGGAGGTGACGGCTGCACACCACTGTCGCTCCACGCGGGTGGGCCGGCCTGGTACGGCAGCAAGCTCTTCGTCGCAGACGATGTCGGGCACAGCATCCGCGTTTTCGGTCTCGCCGACCTGGCTCGACGCGGCAGGGGCTGCGGGAGCCGAGGCTTCACTCATGTCCTGCCGCAGTCGGCCTCGTACACCCCGCCGTCGTCCAATACGTCGATGCGGGGCGGCGACGCTCGGCGACCTGCCCGGCGATCCGGTCGCGGTGACCCGCCCCGGAGACCACTGAACGGGCGACTTCGCCGCCGTCGCCGGCCGATCCCTTCACGGCCTTGAGCACACCTCAGAGGTGTTCCGCGTACGCGTCGAGCGCGCGCAGCACCGTCTTCTCGTCACCCGGCGGCAGCTGCAGCACCACCTCCTCGATGCCGAGCTCCGCGAACCGGGCCAGCTTGCCGGCGCTGGGTACTACGGCGTACGGCACGACCTGGAGGGTTGCCGGGTCGCGGCCCGCGTCCGTCCACACCTGGCGCAGCGCCGGGATCGACTCGCTCAGGCCGCGGCCGCCGATCGGCAGCCAGCCGTCCGCGTACTCGGCGATGCGCGCGAAGAGCTGGGGGCCCGCGGCCCCGCCCACCAGGGTGCGGACCCTGCCACCCCGCGGCTTGGGGTGGGCGTGGCTGGCGCGTACCGAGCCGAACGTCCCGGTGTACGCGGTCGGTTCGGCCGCCCACAGCGACCGCATCAGCGCCAGCCGGTCCCAGCCGACAGCCCGGCGCTCCGCCCACTGCACGCCGTGGTCGGCGGCCTCCTCCTTGTTCCAGCCGAAACCGAGGCCGAGCGTGAAGCGGTTGCCCGACAGGTGGTCGAGGGTCGCGATCTGCTTGGCGAGGTCGATCGGGTCGTGCTGAGCGATGAGCGTGATGCCGGTGCCCAGGGTCAGGGTGTCGGTCACCGCGGCCGCCTGGGCCAGCGCCACGAACGGGTCGAGTGTCCGGCCGTACTCGTCGGGCAGCTCACCGCCCGCCGGGTACGGCGTGGTGCGCTCCACCGGGATGTGGGTGTGCTCGGGCAGGTACAGCCCGGCGAAGCCGCGTTGCTCCAGTTCACGTGCCAGGCGCACGGGGGTGACAGTGAGGTCCGTCAGGAAGATCGTGGTGCTCAGCCGCATGGGGTCAGCCCTCTCCGTGGGTCGGGTGGCCGCCCGAGGATATGCCGGGCCCACAGGAAAACCGAGGCGCGGCGCCACCCGGCCGCCGGGCCTCCACCTGGAGGCGCCCTTCCCTTCGCGCCCGGTTCACGGCTCAATACAACATGAGGAATCGGTTCGACCACACCGCTCGTGCGATCCACCGGACACCTGGAGGCTGTCGGTATGACCACTGGAGAGACGGCCGGCGAGCTGGGCAGGCGAGGTCTGCTGGTGACGGGCGCCGCCACCGCGCTTACGTCGGTAAGCGTGAGCTTCGCGGAGCCCGCGGGCGCCGCGCCCGGTGACGGGCCTCCCGCCGACCGGACACGGACCGTGCACGGCACGCTGCCGCCCGGGTCGCCGGACTACGTGTACCTCCCGGTGGAGGTACCGCACGGCGTAAGGGAACTGGCCGTCTCCTACACGTACGAGAAGCCGCCAGTCCCCCCGGGCACCCAGGGCAACGCGCTCGACATCGGCATCTTCGACGAGCGGGGCACCGCACTCGGCGGGGACGGGTTCCGCGGCTGGTCGGGCGGCGCGCGCAGCGAGTTCTTCCTGCGCGCCGACGGGGCGACACCCGGCTATTTGCCGGGGCCGATCCGGGCGGGCCGGTGGCACATCGCGCTGGGTCCGTACACCACGGCCCCCGCCGGCCTGTCGTACACCGTCACGGTCACCCTGCGGTTCGGGCCGGCCCCCGTAACGCCGGAGCCGGTGTATCCGCCGGTGCGTGCGAGGGGGCGCGGGCGGGCCTGGTACCGCGGCGACTGCCACATCCACTCGGTGCACTCCGACGGGAAGCGCACGCCCGCCGCGATCGCCGCGCTGGCCCGCGCCGCCGGGCTCGACTTCATCAACACCAGTGAGCACAACACGAGTTCCGGGCACAGCGCGTGGGCCGGGCTGTGGGGCGACGACCTGCTCATCCTCACCGGCGAGGAGATCACCACCCGCAACGGCCATGTGCTGGGCATCGCCACCGACCACGGCACCTGGGTGGACTGGCGCTACCGCGCCCGCGACAACCGCTTCGGCCACTACGCCCGGGAGATCCGCCGGGCCGGCGGCCTGGTCGTGCCCGCCCACCCGCACGCCACCTGCATCGGCTGCAACTGGAAGTTCGGCTTCGGCGAAGCGGACGCGGTCGAGGTGTGGAACGGCCCGTACACGGTGGACGACGAGGTGTCGGTCGCCGACTGGGACAACACCCTGGTCAGCGGCGCTGGCTGGACCCCGGCGATGGGCAACAGCGACGCCCACCGGGACCCGGACCGGGTCGGCCTGCCGCAGACCGTGGTGCTCGCCGACGAACTCAGCCGGGAAGCCATCCTGGCCGGCATCCGGGCCGGCCGCTCCTACATCGCGGAGTCCTCGGCGATCTCGCTCGCCTTCGGCGCGTCCGGCGGCCGCGCGCGCCACGCCGGTATCGGGGAACGGCTCCGGGTGCCCGCCGACACCCCGGTGACGGTCCGGCTCGAAGTCACCGGGGCGCCGTCCGGGTGCACGGCGGACTTCGTCACCGACCAGGGGACCCTGTACTCGGTCGCGCTACCGGCCTCCGGGGCGGCGGCGGTGGAGTGGGCGACCACACCTGCGTACGCCGCTTACGTACGAGCAGAAGTCCGGCACCCACCGGTGGTGCCGGGGCTACCGGGACCGTTGGCCGCGCTGACGAATCCGGTGTTCCTGGGCGGCTGAGGCCAGGCCGCCCCGGCTGGAGGGCGAACGGCGTTCCGGCGAATACGGACGGGTCTGCGGTGAGGTACGGGGGCCTCGGTTCGCGCTGAGATCGGCGGGCGGTGGACAGGCCCGCTGATCAGCGGTTATCTGGGTAGTGCGGCCGCTTGGCCGTACGCCCGGCGGCGACGTCGCGGAGAGGCCCGGTAACACGGGGCGGCTGCGTCAGCGGTCCTTCAGAAGGCGGGTGGCCTCATGGACGAGATGACCATCGTCGGCTTCCGGGCGCTGGATGACCTTTTGCATGAGTTCGAGCAGGTCGGCCTCGGGGAGCTCCCGGAGCTGACCAGCCGCTGCGCAGCCCGGCTGGGTCTGCGGGACGTGACGATCTACCTCGCCGATGTGCAGCAGGATGTCCTCATCCCCATGCCGGGATCCGGGACACCGGAGGACGACCCGGAGCCGCCCGTTCTGGATATCGATGACAGTCTCGCCGGCTGGTCCTACCGCACCGCCTCGCTGCGCGTCACAGAAGCCGAGACGGGCGGGCTTCAGTTGTGGACGCCGATGATGGACGGCGTCGAGCGTATGGGTGTACTGGGCCTGCGCGGTGATCGCCTCGACGCCCCGACCCTGCGGTTCTGCCGGTCGTTCGCCACACTGCTCACCTTGATCGTGGTCTCCAAGGGCAGCCACAGCGACATCTTCACCGGCGTCAAGCGCAGGGAGCCGATGCGTCTGCCCGCCGAAATGGTGTGGGCGTTCCTGCCGCCGCGCACGCTGCAGGCCCAGAATGTCCTGTCCACCGCTGTCCTGGAGCCCGCCTACAGCATCGGGGGGGACGGCTTCGACCACTCGCTCATCGACCACACCCTGCACACCACGATCCTGGACTCGATGGGCCACGACCTGAAGGCCGGTCTGACCACCTCGGTGGCCCTGGCCGGGTGCCGCAACGCCCGACGCAGCGGCGCTGACCTGAAGGACCTGACCGGCAACGTCGACGACACCCTCGCCGCGGAGTTCCCCGACCGGTACTGCACGGGTGTCTTCACCCACCTCGACCTGCCCACCGGCGAGCTGACCTGGACCAACGCCGGTCATCCCCCGCCGCTCCTCATCCGCGATCAACGCCTGATGCACGGCGCCCTCGAACGCCCCCCGGAGAGCCCGCTGGGCCTGGGCACGTTCACCGGCCACGAGCGGCACGTGCACCACCAGCAGCTCCAGCCCCGCGACCGGGTCCTGCTCTACACCGACGGCGTCACCGAAGCCCGCTCGGATTCGGGCGAGATGTTCGGCCTGGACACCTTCGCCGACTTCATCATCCGCGCCACCGCCGCGGGAGAACCTGCCTACGAAGTCCTGCGCCGCCTCATCCACTCGATCCTCGCCCACCACAATCACCAGCTAAGTGACGACGCCACCATCGTGCTCTTCGAGTGGCAACCGGGACCGCAGCTACCGCCCGTCACGCCCGTCCTCCTCTGAAAAAAGGTACGGGCGGTCGGCTCGGCGGTGTGTCGTTCGGCGGTGCGCGTCCGGTCAGGCCGAGGTCTGTGATCCGGTGTTGTCGGCGCGCAGCTCTTCGTTGATGCGCTGGGCTTCTGTGAGCTGGTCCTCGAGGATGACGATGCGGCAGGCCGCTTCGATCTGGGTGCCCTGATCGACGAGTTCGCGGGCGCGGGCGGCGATGCGCAGCTGGTAGCGGGAGTAGCGGCGGTGGCCGCCCTCGGAGCGCAACGGGGTGATGAGGCGGTTGTCACCGAGCGCCCGGAGGAAGGCGGGGGTGGTGCCGAGCATGTCGGCGGCCCGGCCCATGGTGTAGGCGGGGTAGTCGTCGTCGTCGAGGCTGTCGACGGGGCGGGAACTGCTAGGGGGCATAAACCTCTTCTTTCGAATTCCTTCGAAGGACGCATCGAGGGGCCCGGGTGCCGTACGGCACTCGGGCCCCGAGCTTTCAACACCATCTGCCGGCTGATTTACGCCGGCCTTCTTTTTCCGCGTGTCCGCCTGGAAGAGCGGAGGTGCGGGGATCGCGGATGTGTGACCGGGGACCACCTTCCGTTCCGGGGTCTGCGGTACCCGAGCGGTCTGTTCCTCGCCCGGGCGATCCTGATGGCGGTGAGCTCCTTCCTCGTTCCATCAATGGGCTGTACTGCTGAATGTTGCGGGTGTTGCTGTGCGACCCCTGGGGTCGCTCGGCCCGGCAGCCAGTGAAAGGACCCTCCACTTCCGGCCCTGCCACTCCCCTGCCGTTCCGCCTCTTGCTTGACCTGCATGCGCGGCAGTTCATGTCTGCCGCGCTTCTCTGCGACTTCTTGGCTACGAGGGAAACACTAACTCCGGCGAGCGCTCATGTCTACTCTCCGGGCAACAGATTTCCGACACGGCCGGAGCTCCATATCCTGGCCCGTACGCCCGCCGAATGAGGTAGCGGATGGGTTGGAAGTCCGGATCCCGGGGCACAAGCCTGGACCAGCGCTACAACCGACGCAGGCGGGGTGTCAGCACATGACCGAAACCACGACGACCGACACGGGAAGTGCCTCCTCCGGCGTGATCCTCGAGGCCGACAGCCCGGCCGGCGTGCCCCGCGCCCGCGACATCGCCCGGTCCTTCGCCGACGGACTCGTCCCGGTACCTGCCACCGAGACCGCGGAAACTCTCGCTCTGGTGGTCACCGAACTGACCACCAACGCACTGCGTCACGGCGGCGGCCGCTACACCCTCGAGCTGAGCGCTACCCCGGATACGGTGAACGTCGCCGTCAGTGATCCCAGCCCCGCGCCCCCACGGATGCGGACCCCCGACCTGAGCGGCGGCACCGGCGGCTTCGGCTGGCGCATGGTCCGCACCCTGACCAGCAGCCTGACCGTCACCTTCGACCCCGGACAGGGCAAAACCATCCTCGCTCGCCTCCCCAGGTGACGCGCCGGACCCAGGGAACGGCAACGCTCGGCGACACGGTCGTGAACACCGTCCGCACCAGGAACTACCGTGGCGAGCATGGTCGAACACGATGCCCTCGCTGCCACCCGCGATGCTTACGACGCTGCCGCCCCGACCTACGCGCAGCTGTTCCGCGACACGCTGCGCGACAGTCCCCTGGACCGCGCGATGCTGGGCGCCTTCGCCGAGGTCGTCACTGCGAGCGGGGACGGCCGGGTCGCGGACCTGGGGTGTGGGCCCGGCCATATCACCGCTCATCTGGACGAGCTGGGGCTGGCGGCGTTCGGTGTCGATGCCTCTGCTGCGATGATCGAGTTGGCCCGACAGGCCTACCCGGGACTGCGGTTCGACGTGGGCTCGATGGCCGCGTTGAACATCGCTGACGGCGTGCTGGGCGGCATACTCTCCCGGTGGTCCATCATCCACACCCCGCCGCAGGAACTCCCCGTCATCCTGGCCGAGTTCCACCGCGTGCTGGCACCCGGCGGCCACCTTCTGCTCTGTTTTTCGGCAAGCGATGATCCGTCTCACCTGACGCAGGCCTTCGATCACACAGTCGCCGTGGCCTATCGATGGTCGCCTGATCACCTCGCCGCGATGCTGCGCGAGTCCGGGCTGGCGGAGGTGGCCCGGATGGTTCGCAAGCCTCAGCCGACCGACCGACGGCAGTTCCAGGAGGTTCAGCTGCTCGCCCTTAGGCAGGGGCCATCTCGCCGGCAGGGCTAGACGCCCCTCGTACGCGGCGACGTGTTGGTGCAGCGGGGTGTCGACCGCTGTTCGCATCTCGGGGTCGGGGTCATCGTCGGTCGCCGCGGTGAGCGGACCCGCCGGCCATGATTGAGAAGAGCCTCGATGCGGGCGGCGGCGGAAAACCCTTCGCTGACGGCAGTCCCGTCGCTCTAGGGTCACCGTGTGCTGAGCGACAGTCAGGTGAACGAGTTCGCAGAGCGAGGCTTCGTCCTGGTACCCCAGGTGGTACAGGGCGACCTTCTGCGCCAAGCGGCCGGGCGGATCGACGAGGTCGTGGCCGCCGACCCGCCTCCGACCGGCACGCTGGGCCAACACTTCTACTTCCTCCGCACCAAGGACGAGCCGGCGCTCAGAGCGCCATTGACCCGCAGCCCTGCGTTCGGTCTCGCCGAGCAACTGGCCGGGACCGGGACATTGAAGTACCCCGGGCAGGTCCAGGTCGCACTGAACATCCCGCCGTACCCACACCGTCCTGGTGGCCCCCACATCGATTCCGACAGGCCGGAGCCGACCGGTGAGCCCGTGCAGGGCACGTTCACGCTCCTGGCCTGCATCCTGATGTCTGACCAGCTCACGGAGAACTCCGGCAACCTCTGGGTCTGGCCAGGCACCCATCTCACCCACGCCGCATACTTCCGCGATCACGGCCCGCAGATGTTCTGCGCCTACCCACCGATCGATTGGCCCGAGCCCGAACAGATCAGGGGACGGGCAGGGGACCTGCTGCTCGCGCACTACCTCCTCGGCCACAACATCGGCGGCAACTACGCATCAGACCGGACACGACGTGCGCTGTACTTCCGCATCAGCGCCCGGGACCATGACTCCCATCGAAACGACTTCCTCCAGGACCCGTGGCTCGACTACGGGCCCCTCACGCCCTGAGCCGGCCCGGCGCCCGCCGGCCCAGCCCCGCTGGCATAGTGCCCCGCATGCTCCGACGGATACGGATCACCCGACGCCCGGCCGCCCTGGCGGCGAGTCTCGCCGCTGTCCTCGCCACGGCCGTGGTGCCCGCAGCGGCCGACGGGTCACGCGAGGTGGCGTTGCGGCTGGGGGCCCCGGGGACTTTTCGCATGTACAACGCCGACGAGGGCGCCGGGGCCGCGAACAGTGACTTCGTGGTGCCCGTCGCCGTCGAGCGCAGCGACGGCGACGCGGCCCGCAACGTCAAGGTCGTGGTGGATACGTCGGGGCTGGCCGGTGTCGCCCGGGCGGCGAAGGGCGGGTACGGGAACTGCACCGGCGGGGGCCCGGTGTTCACCTGCGAGTACGGCGACGTGCAGAACGGTGACGGGGAGGCCAACGCGCCCTTCACCCTGCACGGTGTGGACGGCGTCGAGCCGGGGGACAGCGGGACCGTGACCTACACCGCGACAGCCGACAACGCGGCCCCGGTCGCCGGCACCACCCGGATGACCGTGGGCGGTCCCACGCTGCATACGCCCAAGGCGGAGAAGGCGGTGAAGGGCGTCCGGCCGGGGAAGTCCGTGTCGCTGACCCCGAGGTTCGCCAACCACAGCCGGTTCACGACGAAGCGGGGCGTCGCCCTGCGCATCAGCGCGCAGGGCGGTCTGCGGCTGACGTCGCGCCCCGGCAACTGCTCCTTCAACACCACGTACACCTCGGCATGGTGCACGTTCGCCGCCAAGGCCGCACCGGGCAGGGCGTACCGCACCAGCTCCCCGGTCAGCTATACGGCAGGTGGGGCCGGGGAGTTGACCGGGACGGTGACCTACAGCTGGTCGTCCGACACCGGAACGCCCGACACCGGGAAGCCCGACACCGGGAAGCCCGACGGCCTCACCGTGCGCGGCAAGGGCGCTCCGCTGACCCTGACCAGGACGGCCGACCGCGGCCTGACGAGCGACGGCAGCAGCAGCGTCAGAGTCGAGACGACCGTGCAGGCCGACTACGAGCCGGTGACGGCAACCGTCCGGGGCCGGGTCGGCGACACGGTGAAGGTGCGGCTCGGGCTGCGGGATCTCGGTCCGGGCCGGCTGAGCGACGCGGAGGCGCTGGGCCGTTTCGAGGTGGTCCCGCCGGAGGGGACCACCGTCACCTCCATCCCGTTCACCTTCGAGGACTCCGGCGGCTCCTGGGCGTGCAAGCGGCCGGAGAAGCCCGGCGGGGCGGTCGTCTGCGACATCGGTTACGACGACTTCTCCGAGGTGCGGCACGAAGGGGGCACGACCGCCATCGACTTCCACATCCGGATCGACCGGCAGGTGCCCGGCGCACGGGGCACCATCCGCACGTACAACCCGTACGACCGCACCCCCGGAAACGACACCGCGTCCATCCCGCTCGATGCTTCGCCCGCCCCGCCGTACCGGCCCTACCGGGATCCGCTCGCCCGGGCCGCGGTGGCCGGCATGGTCGTGGTGGTCGTGGTCCTGGTGGCCCGGTACCGGCGTCGGCGGGGGCGGCCGCACAGCCGTTCCTGACGCGAAGAGCTTGTGCAGAGGACCCACCCAGAGCTGACGTACCCGCCATGAACAAGGCAAACTGGCCTGTGCGCTACCAGCGACACAGCGACACCGAAGTGGGCATGGGCAGGGGGCAGGGCAGCTATGGAGCGTGACAGCGGGCCGCGCGTGCCGGAGCAGCGGGCTCCGCGGCAGAGCCGGGGTGCCGGGCTCTGTTTCAGCGTGCTCGGGCCCGTGCGCGCATGGCGCGACGGTGAGCCGCTGCCCCCGGGGTCACCGCAGCAGCGCGCCCTGCTGGCCGCGCTGTTGATGCGGGACGGGCGGACCGCGACCTCCGGTGAGCTGATCGACGCGATCTGGGGCGAGGAGCCGCCGTCGCAGGCGCTGGCCGCGCTGCGGACGTACGCCTCCCGGCTGCGCAAGATCCTCGACCCGGGCGTGCTGGTCAGCGAGTCCGGTGGATACGCGATCCGGGTGCGGGCCGAGGCTGTCGACCTCAACCAGGCCCAGCAGTTGGCCGCCCGGGCGGAGAAGGCGACCGCGGCCGGGGCCCGGACCGAGGCCCGCGAACTGATCGCCGAGGCGCTGGAGCTGTGGGACGGCGAGCCGCTGGCCAACGTGCCGGGACCGTACGCCGAGACCCAGCGCGCGCGGCTCGAGGAGTGGAAGCTCCAGCTCATCGAGTCCCGGCTGGACATGGACCTGGAGGTCGGCGCCCACGCGGAGGCCGTCTCCGAACTGACCGCGCTGACCGCCGCCCACCCGCTGCGCGAGCGGCTCCGCGAGCTGCTGATGCTGGCGCTCTACCGCAGCGGACGGCAGGCCGAGGCGCTCGCGGTGTACGCCGACACCCACCGGCTGCTCGCCGACGAGCTCGGCGTGGACCCGAGGCCCGAGCTCTCCCTGCTCCAGCAGCGGATCCTCCAGGCGGACGCCGAGCTGGCCCGCCCCGCCGAACCCGCGGCCCCCGCCGCGTCCACCGCGCTGCGCCCGGCCCAACTCCCTGCCACGGTGCCCGACTTCACCGGCCGGGCGGCCTTCGTACGGGAACTGGGCGACCGGCTCGCGGCCGCCGAGACCTCCGTGATGGCCGTGTCCGCGCTCGCCGGCATCGGCGGTGTCGGCAAGACCACTCTCGCCGTCCACGTGGCACACGCCGCCCGCCCGCACTTTCCGGACGGCCAGCTCTACGTCGACCTCCAGGGCGCCGGGTCCCGGGCGGCGGAGCCGGAGACCGTACTCGGCGCGTTTCTGCGCGCGCTCGGTACGAACGACAGCGCCATCCCCGATTCGCTCGACGAGCGCGCCGCGCTCTACCGCTCCGCACTGGACGGCCGTCGGGTGCTCGTGCTGCTGGACAACGCGCGTGACGCGGCGCAGATCCGGCCGCTGCTGCCCGGTACGGCGGGTTCCGCCGCCCTGGTCACCAGCCGGGCCAGGATGGTCGATCTGGCGGGCGCCCATCTGATCGACCTGGACGTGATGTCCCCCGAGGAGGCGCTGCAGCTCTTCACCCGGATAGTGGGTGAGGAGCGGGTCACGAGCGAACGCCAGGCGTCCCTGGACGTGGTGGCCGCCTGCGGCTTCCTGCCGCTCGCCATCCGTATCGCCGCCTCCCGGCTCGCCGCCCGCCGCACCTGGACGGTGTCCGTGCTGGCCGCCAAGCTCGCCGACGAACGCCGCAGGCTGGACGAGCTGCAGGCGGGCGACCTCGCGGTCAAGGCGACCTTCGAACTGGGCTACGGCCAGCTGGAGCCGCAGCAGGCACGAGCGTTCCGCCTGCTGGGCCTGGCGGACGGCCCGGACATCTCGCTGGCGGCCGCCGCCGCGATGCTGGACCTGGAGCTGCACCGGGCCGAGGACGTGCTGGAGTCCCTGGTCGACACCTCGCTGCTGGAGTCGGCCGCGCCCGGCCGCTACCGGTTCCACGACCTGGTGCGCCTCTACGCGCGTTCCTGCGCCGAGCGGGACGAACAGCCGCAGGTGGAGACGGAGTTGGCGCTGTCCCGGCTGCTGGACTTCTACCTGGCGACGGCCGCCCGGGTGTACGCGATCGAGCGGCCCGGCGACCGGCTGGCGGACCACCTGGAACCGACCACCTACGACGGCCTGGTCTTCACCGACCCGCACGACGCGCGTGACTGGCTGTACGCCGAGGCGATGTCGCTGCTGGCGTGCGTACGGCAGTCGACGGGCCCGGGCACGGTGCGGCGGGCGGTCGATCTGCTCTGGTCGGCCCTCGATCTGGCGGAGTCGGGCGCCAACTCCAAGGAGTACGCCTCGGCCGCCGGCCTGCTGCGGGACGCGGCACGCGCCGAGCAGGACCCCCGGGCGGAGGGGCGGGCCGCCATCGCCCTGGCCTACGTCCACCATGTCGCGGGCCGCTTCGACCAGGGCAGCCGGGAGGCGGCGGAGGGCGACCGTCTCGCCGGGGACACCCAGGACGCGTTGTCCCGGTGCTGGGCGGCCAACCTCCGCGGCATCATGGCCTTCTACCAGAACCACTTCGAGGAAGGCATCGAGCAACTCAGCCGCGCCGTCGCGGGTTTCCGCGCATGCGAGGACGCGGCGGGCGAGGCGAGCGCGCTGTGCAACCTGTCGCGGCTGCACCTCGTCACCGGTGACGTCGCCACCGCCGTCGACCTCTCCCGGCAGGGCACCGAGATGTACGACCGGATGGGCCACGCCCTCAAGGGCGCCAACGGCCGTTACGCCCTAGGCCTCGCCCTCACCCAGAGCGGCCGCCTCGACGACGCGTTCGATCAGCTGCAGGGCGCTCTCGAGGTCTTCCGGGACAGCCGCCAGCGCCTCTGGGAAGGCATGGCCCTCTTCCGGATCGCCGAGGTCGACCTGGCCGCAGGACGCCCCGCCCAGGCCGCGGCCGGCGCCGAGATGGCGCTCACCGTGCTGCGCGGCATCGGCGGGGACTGGCGGCGCGGCAACGTCCTCACGGTCCTGGGCCGCGCCCTGTCCGGCATCGGCCAGTCCGGCCGCGCCCGGGTGTGCTGGCAGGAGGCGCTGACCATTTACGAGGGTCTCGAGTCCCCGGAAGCCGACCAGGTACGGAAGCTGCTGGCCCCGCTCGCAGCGGCCTGACCGACGCCACGGGCGGCGGCCGTCCCGGGGCTGCAAACGGTGTCCGGACCGGCGTTCATCATTCGTTTATCGGCGCCCGCCATGCTCATTCCATCGACGATCCGTCGCATCGGGGGGCAGACGGATCGACGCGGCCTCGCACCGGGGGAACTAAGGTGAGCGGCCGGCAGAACGCCCGTCCGGTCAGCACTCGGGGGAGTGACCGGACGGGCTTCGGCGCCCTATCCACCGCAGTATCAACGGGAGTTGCATCATGGCGACAGATCCTACGAACGACAGCACGGTCGACCCGGACAACGCGCACATCACCGACAAGCCCACCGTGGTGTCGCCCGACAACGCGCACATCACCGACAAGCCCACGGTCGTGTCGCCGGACAACGCCCACATCACGGACGAATCCGTCTGACCGTCCGGCCGGGTCCTCCACGACGGGGACGGGGGTACGGGGGCAGCGGGGGAACGGCCGCGGTGGCTCGGAGGGGAGCCACCGCGGCCGTCGCTGTGTGTGCGGGTCGCTGCGTGTGCGGGTCGCTGCGTGTGCGGGTGCGGGGACGCTCAGTACCGCAGACTGACCGACTGAACGACGCACTTCGTGACCGACGAGACCTTCGAAGGCTCGTCCATCGGAACCTTCAGCGTCGCGCTCGAGCCGCTGTACACCTGGACGTCCGCACTGCCGCCATCGACGTAGCTGCCGTCCGCGGCGAGGAAGCTCATGGTGACGGTGTAGTTGTGCGTTCCGCTGCCGGAGGCCGCCGTCACGTTCACGGTGGCCGATGTGCGGCCCTTCTTCACGCAGGTGACGACGGCCGCCCTGGCCGACGCGGTGGGCGTGGCGCTCGGCGTGTACCTGCTGGTCGTCGACCCGCTGCTCGAACCGCTCGACGAGCCGTAGTAGTCGTCGTCATCGTCGTAGTGGTGATGGGTGGTCGAACTGCTGTGGCTCTGACTGCTGGAGCACCCGCCGCCGTGCGAGGTGTGCCCGTGGTGACTCCGTGAGAATCCGGTCAGCGAAAGGACCACGGCCACCACGACGGTGCCGAACCTCAGCCGCCTCGTCAATCGTCTTGTCAGCATGTTGTTTCCCCCGTTTCGGCCGACACCGTAGCAGTCCCGTACCGTCCGTTGCCTTGGTCGGCCGCGACCTGATACGCACCCGATACACGGGGCACCCGTTCCACATGGCGGGGCCCCACACCCCGGCGTAGCGTCGAAATCGAGATCCGCCGAAGGAGACCGATGATGATCCGCAACGTCCTTGGCTCTGTCGTGGCTCTTGTCGGAGCGGCGGCCGCCGTATTCAGCCCCTTCCGTATCTGGTACGACGGCCGTCACGGAAGCGCCTATCGCATCCAGGACCTCTTCACCGGCATCACCAACGCCCGGCCCGACACGGCCGCATCCATCCTCATCCCGTTCGCCGTCGCCGCGGCGATCACCGTGATCGGCGTGCTGCTGCGGTCGCGGCTGCTGGTCTTGCTGGCCGGTGTCATCACGATCGCCTTCACCGTCCTGTGGATGGTCCAGGTGGGCCGGGTCCAGCACGGCCTGACGCTCAGCGGTAACGGAACCGGGCTGGATGTGGGCGTGGCGATCGCCTGGGCCGGCGGGATCCTGCTCCTGATCGGAGCGGCCCTGATGAGCGGCCGGAAGCGGCGGCCGCGGCGGGTGGGGCGCGAGTATGCGGCGCCGGCGTCTTCCGGGCCCGACAACACGGGCCGGATCTCGTCGTCCGATCTGCCGGAGGATCTGACGGCTCCTCCCGAGCGGGGGCCTGGCCGGCCGGGGGAACCGGGGCAGTGGGGACCCCGCGAGTAGCGACCCGCTGTCTCCCGGGGCTCTGCCCAGGGGACCGGGGGCGAGTCCCCGGGAGGGCTTCGCGGCGTTAGCCGCGGCCCGTGCCGGTCCCTTTCACCGCGTCGAGCGCATACACGCACCGATCCTTGCTGCACGCGTACACCACCCCACCCCGCACCACCGGCGACCCGGTGATCTCACCCCCGGTGGCAAGCTTCCACCGCAGCTGCCCGCCCACCGCGTCCAGCGTGTAGAGGCAGTGGTCGGCGGAGCCGAAGTGCAGGCGGCCGTCGGCCACCACAGGTGCGCCGACGACCTCCGCGCCGGCCGCGAAGCGCCACTTGGGCGTGCCGGTCACCGCGTCCAGCGTGTAGAGCGCACTGCCGCTGCCCAGGTGGACGTTGCCCTGGGTGACCAGCACCGGGTGCACGGACTGGCGGGGCTCCGTGGCGATGCGCCAGCGGTCCTTGCCGGTGGTGGCGTCCAGGGCGTACACCGTGCCGAGGTAGTCGGCGAGGTAGACGCCGCCGCCCGCCACCGCGGGACCGGGGGCGAAGGCCGGCGCGCAGAGGAAGACCGCGGGGGCCTCGAAGTGCCAGCGGACCCGGCCGGACACCCGGTCGACGGACAGCACCCGGGTGCCGGCCGTGACGTACACGTAGCCGTCGTCGGCCGAGGTCACCCTCACCGGTACGCCACCGCAGGCGGCCGCGTCACCGACCGGGTACGACCAGCGCTCGGCGCCGGTACGGGGGTCCAGCGCGAGGAGCCTGGCGTCCTTCCAGACGTACACCGTGTCGTCGTGGATCGCAGGCCCGGCCTCCGGCGTCTCGAAGTCCGTCTGCGCGCCGGTAATCTCCCAGAGCTTCTCGCCGTTGGAGGCCTCCCAGGCCTGGACGCCGCCGCCGCGGGTGCCGGTGACGAGGGTGCCCCGGTCGGCCTGCAGCGAGTAGACCCAGGCGTCCGTGGTCAGCCGCCAGCGGTCGCTGCCGTCGGTGCCGTCGAGTGCGTACAGGGTGGGCCCGTCGGAGGCGTGGATTCGGCCGCCGGACACGGCCATCGCCCAGGCCACGTCCTTGGTCTTGAACTGGCGCCGACCGCTGCCCACGTCCAGCGCGTGCACCTCGAAGGAGGTGACGTACAGCAGGTCGCCGTCGACGACCGGCGTGCCCCAGACGTCGTTCGACATCCGGAAACGCCACGGCCGCCAGCGCGCGGGCCCCTCCGGGGCGGAAGCGGGCTGCGGACCCGCCGGGGACTGCCGCACCGGTGCGGGCTGTGCCGTTGCAGGAAGGGCGGCCTCGGCGGCGTTGACCCCAGCGGGCGGCCGTACCCACCCGGTGGCCGGTCCGGCCGGTGCGACGGCGTGAGCGCGGGCCTCGGCGACCCGCGGCCCCGGCCCGATCGGCACCGGCGCACCGGCCAGCCGCACCGGCCCGTCCTGCGGTCCTGGCTGGGGAGCGAGCTGGGGACCGGGCTGTGGCCGGCGCGGCGGCTGGTGCTCGCGCTGCG
Organism: Streptomyces sp. NPDC051322; assembly: GCF_040689485.1. Taxonomy (NCBI): domain Bacteria; kingdom Bacillati; phylum Actinomycetota; class Actinomycetes; order Kitasatosporales; family Streptomycetaceae; genus Streptomyces; species Streptomyces sp. NPDC051322. Next base: position 304,923 of record NZ_JBFBAK010000009.1, read on the forward strand.
GCGCGGGCGGGTAGGCCGGCGGCTCGTAAGCGGGCATCGGCGGCGGGGACGGATGCGCCGGCCTGGGCACCGGCGCGGGGCGGCCGCCCCGGCGGGCCTCGATCATCGCGGTGGCCCGCTCCGGCAGCCACGCCGACGCGGTACCGCTGTCGTCGCCGCCGGCGGAGAAGAGATGCGGGGCCAGCTGCGCCTGCAGGTCCTCCGGGCTCGGGCGCTGCAGAAACTCCTGCTGCATACACGCGTCGATCAGCGGTCGCAGCTCATCGGGCAGGCCCTCCAGGTTGGGGCCCTCCCTGAGCAGCATGAAGACCGTCTCGACCGGGTTCGCGCCGTGGAACGGCGCGTGACCGGTCGCCGCGAACACCAGCGTGGAGCCGAGCGAGAAGACATCGCTGGCGCCCTTCACGTTGCGCGAGTCCTTGGCCTGCTCCGGCGACATGTACGCCGGGGTGCCCACCGCGACATTGGTCATGGTCAGCCGGGTGTTCGAGACCCCGGACGCGATGCCGAAGTCGATCACCCTTGGCCCGTCCTCGACCACCAGCACATTGGACGGCTTCAGGTCCCGGTGCACCAGCCCGGCGCCGTGGATGGACTGCAGAGCCTCGGCGATCCCCGCCGCCAGCCAGCGGACCGCCTGGGCCGGCATCGGACCGCACTCGTTCACTATTTCCTCGAGGGAGGGCGCCGGGACGTACGCGGTCGCCAGCCACGGCACGGCGGCGTGCGCGTCGGCGTCCACCACGGCGGCCGTGTAGAAGCCGCTGACCGCGCGGGCCGCCTCCACCTCGCGGGAGAAGCGGACCCGGAACAGCTGGTCCTCGGCGAGCTCGGTCCGGACCGTCTTGATCGCCACCCGGCGGCCCGAAGCGGAGCGTGCCAGGTAGACCAGGCCCATGCCACCGGCCCCGAGCCGTCCGAGCACCTCGAACGGGCCGATCCTCCGCGGATCGTGCTGCGTCAGCTGCTCCACCGTGCCTGCCACCTCCCCGTACGGGCCCCGGGGAAGGGGCCCGCTCTTACCGCTGCGTTCAGCGTCTCACCACTGGGCACCGGCCGACGGTGCGCACCCCGATTGTTGCTGGCCGAGGCAGCGGTTGCGAACCCGGGGGCGGATGGGGGTGTCTCGGCATCTTTCGGACATGAGGCGGGGAGCCACCGCTGTCAGGGCCGCACCCGCCGCGCGCTGCCCCCCACCAAATCGAACGAGCAACCAGAAATTAACCCTGACCGCTTTTAAACCAAAGTTGTCCACGGATGTTATCCACAGCCTGTTGATAACATCATCGACTTCCGGGACCCGCCCCTATACCAGCCCGGACCCCATTTGCAGTGCATCAAATCGCGCTCCGATCACCCGTCGGTAAGCTGACGACATGACAGGACAAGTACGCACCGTCGACGGCCGCGTAGCCGGACGACGCGGCCAAGCGACGCGGCAGAAGCTACTCGACTGCCTCAGCGAAATGCTCAGTTCCTCGCCCTACCGGGACGTCAAAGTCATAGACGTCGCCCGCAAGGCGGGCACTTCTCCCGCGACCTTCTACCAGTACTTCCCGGACGTCGAGGGCGCGGTCCTCGAGCTCGCCGAGGAGCTGGCCAAGGAGAGCGCCGGGCTGACCGAACTCGCATCCGGCCGTTCCTGGGTCGGCAAGGCCGGCTGGCAGGCAGCCGACGAATTCGTCGGGGGGTTCCTCGATTTCTGGCGAAAGCACGACGCGATTCTCCGGGTCATCGACCTCGGCGCCGCGGAGGGCGACAAGCGGTTCTACAAGATCCGCATGAAGATCCTGAACGCCGTCAACGGCTCCCTCACCGACGCGGTCAAGGAACTCCAGTCGAAGGGCAAGGTCGACAAGGACGTCAGCCCGGCCGCGATGGCGGGTTCCCTCGTCACCATGCTCGCCGCGGTGGCCTCGCACCAGAAGGGGTTCCAGACCTGGGGCGTCAAGCAGGCCGAACTCCGCCCGAACCTCGCCCTTCTGGTACATCTGGGCATCACCGGCAAGAAGCCGACCAAGTAGGTCAGTCCGGGAGCCTGTCCAGGAACGTCGTCCAGGCGGCCGGAGGGACGGTGAAGACGGGGCCTTCGGGGACCTTGGAGTCGCGGATGTGGACGGCCTCGGGGTGCGCGGCGACCTCCACGCAGTTGCCGCCCTCGTTGTTGCTGTAGCTGGACTTGTGCCATTCGTAGGCGACCTCGAGGCAGGCACCGCCCTCGTTGCTGCTGTAGCTGCTCTTGAACCAGGCCAGTCCGGTGCTCATACCTGCTCCGCCATCCTCTCGATCAGTTCCGCGGACTCCCAGGGCGTCAGCGCCTGGGCCCGCAACATGCCGAAGCGGTCGAGAAGTTGATTGACCTCCTGCGGCCTGGAGATCAACGTACCTCCGGTCTGCCCTTCGGCGTACCCCCAATTGCGCCCGTCCGGTGCGCTGATCAACGCGATCGGCCCGTTCAGCCCCGCGTGCACATGCCGTGCCGTCGGCATCACCTGCACCATCAGGTTGTGCATCGAGCTCATACACTCCAGTACGTGCAGCAGTTGCTTGCGCAGCACCTCCCGGCCGCCGATGGGGCGCTGGAGGACCGACTCCTCGATGACGTACGCCACGATCGGCAGCGGGTCGCGGGTCAGCACCGCCTGGCGTTCCAGCCGGGCCTCGACGTTCTTGTCGATCTCCGCCTCGGAGAGCTGCGGCACCCGCACCTCGTACAGGGCCTGGATGTAGTCCTCCGTCTGCAACAAGCCCGGGAAGAACATGTTCTCGTACGCGCCGATGCTCGCCGCGACCTTCTCCAGCCGCACCCACCCCACGAACGTGCGCGGGTACTTCTCCTCCTCCATCAGCGCGATGCAGGACTTGAGCGCGCCCCGCGCGTCCAGCACCGTGTCCGCGTCGTGCAGGAAGCTGGTGGTCGGGATGCGCTCGCCGCGTTCGTACGCGCCGGCCAGGGACTCCGAGATCAGCAGCCGGTTCCCCACGTCCTGCCGGGTCAGGCCGGCCCGCGCACGGAAGTTCCGGATCAGCTCCCCCACGTGCATGCGCGCCGGGGACGGCTGCGTCGCGCTCGTCTCACTCGCCTTGTTGGCCGCCACAAGAACCTCCTGCCTCTCCACATCGGCCCGATGTGCACCGAGTACATCTGGTCACGCTACGCAATCGCGGCGATGCTCGTAGGCATGACGAGCGAAGATCTCCCGGACTGGGTACCCGCGTCCGGCCACCAACTCCGGCTCGCCGGCATCCACTTCGACGCCATCCGGGTGCGGGGTGTCCGGGGCGAGGCGGTTCTCCATCATCTGGCCAGGCTGACCGACGGGCAGCCGGGACCGGTCGTACGGGAGGTCGCCGGGGGCCGCTGGACGTACTTCCTCATTCCGCCCGGGACCAGCCGCGACTACGACTGGCCGCCCGGCGCCACCTGTTTCGGGCCCGCCGTGCGGGACCAGTACGTCGGTGTGCCGGCGCCGGACGGCAACACGTATCCGCTTCACTGGCGGTGCGATCCGCCGGTGGCCGGGGTCTTCGTGGACCCGGAGGTGCTGCATCAGGTGATCACCGCCCAGTTGTGTCACGAGCCCGAGTGAGAATGACGCCCATGGACGACTTCGACGCCTTTCTGCACACCCTGCGGGTCTGGGACCTGCCCGAACTGCCGCGGTTCGACCCGGACACCGCCCCGGAAGCACCGCTGCCGCTCTTCCGGGAGTGGCTGCGGGCCGTAGCTGCGGCGTGCCAGCCCGAACCGCACAGCATGACGCTGGCCACCACGGACGCCGAGGGGCACCCGGACGTGCGGACGCTGATGCTGCACGGCGCCGACGAGCGGGGCTGGCACTTCGCCTCGCACGCCACCAGCGCCAAGGGCCGCCAGCTCGCCGAGCGTCCGTACGCCGCGCTCGGCTTCTACTGGGCGGCGCAGGCCCGGCAGGTGCGGGTGCGGGGACCCGTCGTCGCGGCGCCGGAGGCCGAGGGGCAAGCCGATCTGCATGCGCGTTCGACGGGCTCGCTGGCGGCGGCACTCACCGGGCGGATGAGCGACGTGCTCGGCTCGCAGGCGGAGTTGGCGCGGGCATCGGCCGAGGCGTGGGACCGCGCCCAGGTCCACCCCGACCTGCCGGTGCCGACCTGGACGCGCTACGTACTGGCGCCCACTGAGGTGGAGTTCTTCCAGGGCGACGCCCAACGCCGCCACGTCCGGCTGCGTTACCGGCGTGCCGGAGGCGGGGGCTGGGTGCGGGAGCTGCTCTGGCCGTAGGACTCACCGAGGGCGGGGGGCGGGTCCGTGCTCAACCGGGCGTGCAGATGTTGGTCACGGAAGGCCTCGGTGCGCTGGGCCTCGTGCATCCCGTCCCGTTTGGTGCCCTCGACGAGGTAGCCGCACCGCTCGGCGACCCGGCAGGAGGCGATGTGCTCGACGGCGTGGCCGAGTTCGATGCGGTGCAGGCCGCCCTGCTCGAAGGCCCAGCGGGTGCACAGTTCCAGGGCACAGGTGGCGAGGGAGCGGTGGCGGTGTTCGGGCAGGATCCAGTAGCCGACGGCCGCTCGGCGCATGTGGTGGTTGATTCCGCTCAGTCCGACGCTGCCGACGATCGTGCCGGATTCGGTCACCGCGAACTGCGCGAGCTCCCGGCGACCCAGGCCTTCGGCGCGGGCTCTGATGGCGGCCCGCGCGTCGGACAGGTCGGCGATGGGCCGGCGCGGGGTGTTCCAGCGCAGCAGCTCCGGGTCGGTGAAGCCGCGCAGCAGTACGTCGGCATCCGCCGGCTCCCAGGGGCGCAGGCTCAGCCCGAGACCGTGGATCTCGGGCCGGGTGTACGGGTCGTGGTCGCTCATGCGGTCCATTCAACCGCGTGATCCATTCGCAATCGGTTCTGTCTTTGACCGAGCCCCATCAACCGAATAGGCCCGTTACGCTCCGATTCATGGACGATACGAACGACGCGCGGCCCGTCTACGTGATCGGAGCGGGACCCGGCGGCCTCGCCGCGGCGGTCGCGTTGCGGGAGCGGGGCGTACGGGCCGTGGTGCTGGAGAAGTCCGAGGATGTCGCGGCCTCCTGGCGCAGTCACTACGACCGCCTGCACCTGCACACCACCCGGCGGCTCTCCTCGCTGCCGGGGCTTCGGATACCCCGTTCCTTCGGCCGGTGGGTGTCGCGCGACGACGTGGTGCGCTATCTGGAGAAGTACGCGCAGTACCACGATGTGGAGATCGTCACCGGCGTCGAGGTCATGGATGTGACCCCTGCCGAAGGCTCCGGCTGGCTGCTGCGGGCGACCGGTGGCCGGGAGCTGACGGGGCGGGCCGTGGTGGTGGCCACCGGCTACAACCACACCCCGAAACTGCCGGACTGGGCGGGCCGCGACACGTACACCGGCGCGCTGGTACACGCGGGCGACTACCGCAACGCGGCACCGTACGCAGGCCGGGACGTGCTGGTGGTCGGCGTGGGCAACACCGGCGCCGAGATCGCCGTTGACCTGGTCGAGGGCGGCGCCGGGCGGGTGCGGCTGGCGGTCCGGACGGTCCCGCACATCGTCCGGCGCTCGACGGCCGGCTGGCCGGCCCAGGCCACCGGCATCCTGGTGCGCCGCATGCCGACCCGCCTGGTCGACCGGGCGGGCGAGTTGATGTGCCGGATCGCGGTGCCGGACCTCTCGGCGCAGGGGCTGCCCCGCCCGGACACCGGGCTCTACTCGCGGGTGCGCGAGGGCGCGATCCCGGTGCAGGACGTCGGCCTGATCGACGCGGTGCGCACCGGTCGGGTAGAACCGGTGGCGGCCGTGGACTCCTTCGAGGACGGCAAGGTGGTGCTGGCCGACGGCACCCGGATCTCACCCGACGCGGTGATCGCCGCGACGGGTTACCGGCGGGCCCTGGAGCCGCTGGTGGGGCACCTGGACGTGCTGGACGGACGCGGCCGCCCGATCGTGCACGGCGGCCGCTCCCCGAAACACACGCCCGGCCTGTACTTCACCGGCTTCACCAACCCGATCAGCGGGATGTTCCGCGAACTGGCGATCGACGCACGGAAGATCGCGTCCGCCCTCGCGGTGAAGTGACCGGAAGCACCGACAGTCAGGCCGCCAGGGCCACCGGTCGGCGTCTGATCACCAGGGCCATCAGCGCCGCCGCCGCGCAGAGCGCCCCCGACGCGTACCAGACCACGTCGTACGAGCCGAAGACGTCCCGGGCCAGGCCGCCCAGGAACGCGACCAGCGCCGCGCCCACCTGGTGGGAGGCCAGCACCCAGCCGAAGACGATCGCGCTGTCGTCGCCGTAGTGCTCGCGGCACAGGGCGATCGTCGGGGGGACGGTGGCGACCCAGTCGAGGCCGTAGAAGACGATGAAGAAGATCATCGGTGGGTGCACGGCCGGGGCCAGCAGCATCGGGAGGAACAGCAACGAGATGCCGCGCAGCGCGTAGTAGACCGCGAGCAGGCGGCGGGACTCGAAGCGGTCGGTGAACCAGCCGGAGGCGATCGTGCCGACGACGTCGAAGAAACCGATCACCGCGAGCAGCGACGCGGCCGCCGTGATGGGCATGCCGTGGTCGTGTTCGGCCGGTACGAAGTGCGTCTTGACCAGGCCGTTGGTGGACGCGCCGCAGATCGCGAAGGTGCCCGCGAGCAACCAGAACGGGCCGGTGCGGGCTGCCCGGAGGAGTACGCCGACCGCCCGGCGGGCCGCCCCGGTCATCGGCGGCGGCTTCGGAACGAACACCGGTGAGCCGTACGGCGATGTGTCCACATCGGCCGGGTGGTCGCGCAGCAGGATCCACACCAGCGGGACCACCGACAGCGCGGCGAGCGCGACGGTGACCGACGCGGGGCGCCAGCCGTGGTGTTCGACCAGCCAGGACAGGCAGGGCAGGAAGACCAGTTGGCCGGATGCACCGGCCGCCGTGAGGACCCCGGTGACCAGGCCCTTCCTGGCCACGAACCAGCGGTTGGTGACGGTGGCGGCGAAAGCCAGGGCCATCGATCCGCTCCCCAGGCCGACCAGGACGCCCCAGTAGAGGACCAGTTGCCAGGCCGCCGTCATCCACACGGTGAGCAGCGACCCCACGGCGATCACGGTGAGCGCCACGGCCACCACCCGCCGGATGCCGAAGCGGTCCATCAGCGCCGCCGCGAACGGCGCGGTCAGCCCGTACAGCGCGAGGTTGATGGAGACCGCGAAGCCGATGGTGCCGCGCGACCAGTGGAACTCCTCGTGCAGCGGGTCGATCAGCAGACCGGGGAGTGAGGAGAAGGCCGCGGCTCCGATGATCGTCACAAAGGTGACCGCCGCCACGAACCAGGCGCGGTGGGGTCGCGGGCGGCGTACGGCTGGCGGCTCGCCCCAGCGGGCCCGGGGCTCGGTTGTCTGTGTCACTGCGTCAGCATCGCCGGACGGGGCGGCCGGAACGAGTGGCCCGAAGGACAGCGTTCGCTAGGATCGGGCCACGCGGGGATCGAACCACGCGAGGATCGGCCACGCCTCACGTCTTGCGGCGCAGGCCCCGGATCGCGGGCACCGCGAACAGCACCCCGCACACCAGTACGTTGATCACCACCCCGGTGACCAGCACCTGCTTCATCCCGACCGCGTCGGCGACCGGGCCGGCCAGCGCCCGTCCCACCGCGAGCATGATGAGAGAGCCCGCGACGTCATAGGCGTGCAGCCGGTTCAGCGCGTCCGAAGGGACGTGCGTCTGGACCGTCGTCGACCACATCACCAGCCAGAACGCGAAGGCCACACCGCCCACGAAGAAGCCCGCGGAGAGCAGTGCGAGCGGTACGTCGTAGGCCAGCACCAGCAGGTTGGCGATCACCCCGAAGAGCGCGAAGGTGCCGGCGAACAGCGGGCGGCGTGGCCGGGCCCGCATGGCGATCAGGCCGCCCACCGCGTTGCCCGCTCCGTTGATCGTCATCATCAGGCCGTACATCGCGGAGCTGTGCCGTTCGGTGACCACCACCGCCTCCAGCGGGGTCAGCGGGCCGAGCACCGTCACTCCGTACACCGTCCAGACCGCGATCACCCCCCACAGCCAGTTGCGCGCCCGGAACTCTCGCCAGCCACCCACGATTTCGGCGACCAGCGTCTCGCCCTGAGTGCGGGCCATCGGCGCCATCCGGATCAGGAAGAGGCAGATGCCGCTGACCGCGAAGGTGCCGGCGTTCGCCCCGAAGACCGTGCCGGGGCCGCCCAGACCGGCCAGCGCGCCGGCCGCGGCCGGTCCGGCCATCGTGGTCAGCGATTCGGCCACCCGCAGCAGCGCGTTGCCGCGCTGCACGTCGGGCACCACCTTCGGCAGCATGCTGGCGACACCCGGCTGGAAGAGCGCGGCGCCCAGACCGTTGACCGCGCTCAGCCCGTACACCAGCCACAGCGGCGGGGCGCCCGACGCGAAGACCACGGCGAGCACGGTGGTGGCGATCAGCCGCATGGAATCCGCGAGCACCATCATCCGGCGCGGGGTGAACCGGTCGGCCAGCACCCCGCCGACGATCACGAACCCGGCGAAGCACACCATCCAGGCGCCGAGCGCGAAGCTCACCGAGGAGGCGCCGTGGCCGGTGTCCAGCAGCCCGGCGGCGAGCGCGACCGGGACCATGCCGTCGCCGAAGCGGGCGACCGTGCGGGCGGTGAAGAAGAAACGGAAGTTACGGTTCCAGAGGGTTTTCGAGCCCGGGGCCTGTACGGGTGCTGGTACCGGTGTCGCTGCCGGATGGGGAATGGCCTGACCGGCCGGGCGCTTGTGGGTCACAGTGGTTCTGCATATCAAGGAGTGGTCTGGACCACCAGACCCGTCTCACGGGAGGTACGCACATGCACCGTCCGCACCGGGTCGCCGTCCTCGCGCTGGACGGGCTGCTCCCCTTCGAACTGGGCATCCCGCACCGGATCTTCGACCGCCCGGTCGGCCCCGGCGGGCGCCAACTGTACGAGGTCGTGACGTGCTCGGTCCGGCCGCCCGGCCCGGTCCGTACCGACGCCGACTTCTCGATCACCGTCGAGCAGGGCCCCGAGGCGCTGGCCGCCGCCGACACGGTGGTGATCCCCGCCTCGTACGAACTCGGCCCGGTGTACACCGAGGGCAGGCTGACGGACGAACTGGCCGCCGCTTTCTCGCGGATCAGGCCCGGCACCCGACTGGTTTCCATCTGTACCGGTTCCTACGTACTGGCCGCCGCCGGATACCTCGACGGCCGGCCCGCCACCACCCACTGGTCGTCCGCCGAACACTTCCAGCGGCTGTTCCCGTCCGTCCGGGTGGACCCCGACGTGCTGTTCGTCGACGACGGCGAGGTGCTGACCTCGGCGGGGGTGGCCGCGGGCATCGACCTCTGCCTGCACATCGTGCGCCGCGACCACGGCGCCGCCGTCGCCAACGACGTGGCCCGGCGCACCGTCGTACCACCGCACCGGGACGGCGGCCAGGCCCAGTACATCGAACGTCCGGTCCCCGAGGCGCAGTCAGCCTCCACGACCGGTGCGCGCGCCTGGGCGCTCGGCCGGCTCCACCAGCCGATCCAGCTGCGGGACATGGCCGAGCAGGAGTCGATGTCCGTGCGCACCTTCACCCGCCGCTTCCGCGAGGAGGCCGGGGTCAGCCCCGGCCAGTGGCTGACCCGCCAGCGGGTGGAGCTCGCCCGCCGGCTGCTCGAGTCGTCGGACCTGTCGATCGACCGGATCGCCCAGGAGGCCGGGTTCGGCACGGCCCAGTCGATGCGGCAGCATCTGCAGGCCGCGCTGGGCGTCCCGCCCACGGTCTATCGGCGTACCTTCCGCGCCGGGGCGGGAGTGAACGGCTGAGCCCCGGGCCGTCAGAGCAGGTGCACCCCGGGGCGGCCCGAACGCACCTGCAGCCGGGCCTGCGTGCTCGCGACGGCCTTGCGGCTGAGCACGGTGTCGACGACCCGCACCTGGGCACCGACCGACTCCTGGCCGATGTCGAACAGGTGGTAGCCGCGGTGCGCGTCGACGACCTTCCAGTGCGGGTTGTCGGCCTTCAGCGGGTCCCACTGCCGGTGGAAGGCCGCCTGGTCCTGGTCGCCGCCGCTGCTGATGGACGTACCGACGAACTCGGCGCCGACCACCGCCGACGAGGGCTCGGCGAAGTCCTTCTTCAGGTCGCTGATCATCGTGAAGTGACGGTCGCCGGAGAGCACCAGCGGATTGCGCACCTGCTGGAACTGCGCCATCAGCGCGTTGCGTTCGGCCTGGTAGCCGTCCCAGGCGTCGTAGTACCAGAGCTTGCCCGTACCGAGCTGGAGATCGGTCTCGGCCATCATGATCTGCGAGGCGATGACGTTCCACCGGGCGGGCGAGCGGCGCAGCCCGTCCAGCAGCCAGCGGTGCTGTGCGGCGCCGAGCATGGTGAGCTTCGCATCCTGGGCACCGGACTGGGTGGTGGCCTGGTTGCTGCGGAACTGACGGGTGTCCAGCACGTTCAGCCGGATGAGACGGCCGTAGTCGAAGCGCCGGTACATCTGGATGTGCGGACCGTCCGGCACGGCGGTCGCGCGCACCGGCATGTGCTCGTAGTACGCCTGGTAGGCGGCGGTGATCCTGCGGACGAAGGCGTCGTGCGACTGCTTCGACGGGTCCTGCGGCACCTGGCCCGCGTAGTCGTTGTCGACCTCGTGGTCGTCGAAGGTCACCACCCACGGGGTGTGCGCGTGCATCGCCTGCAGGTCCGGGTCGGTGCGGTATTGGGCATACCGGTTGCGGTAGTCGGCCAGGCTGTACGGCTCGTCCGTCCCCTCGTGCACCCGCACCGACGAGCTGACCGGCTTCGACTCGTAGATGTAGTCGCCGACGAAGAGGACCAGGTCCGGGTCCTGGGCGCGCATGTCGGCGTACGGGGTGAAGAAGCCCTGCTGCCAGTTCTGACAGGACGCCAGGGCGATCCGCAGGTTGCGGCCGACGGCGAGCGGGGAAGGCGCCGTACGGGTCCGGCCGACGGGCGAGATCTGGCCGCCGCAGCGGAAGCGGTACCAGTACTGACGGCCCGGCTGGAGCCCGGTGGCGTCGGCGTGCACGCTGTGCCCGAGCTCCGGGACGGCCTGCGCGATGCCCTGGCGCACGACCTTGCGGAAGCGGCTGTCGTCGGCGACCTGCCATTCGACGGCGACCGGGGCGGCCGGCATACCGCCGCCGTTCAGCGGGTCGGGGGCGAGGCGGGTCCACAGCACGACGGCGTCCGGCAGCGGGTCACCGGACGCGACGCCGAGCGTGAAGAGCCCGGCGGGCAGGGCGGACGTGCGGGACCGGACGGGGGCGGCGGATCGGGCGGGGGCGGCGGCGTCCGCCCGGTCGGCGAACGGAAGCTGGGCGGCGGCCGCGGCGCCGAGTACCAGCGCCGACCCGGCCAGGAAACGACGGCGGGCGGGGTGGGTGGAGCGGGCTCTGTCGTCTGCGGACCAACCATCTGCGGACATACGAATGGACTCCCTCTGCTCCTGTGTCCTCTGTGTCGTACGAAGATTCACAGGTCAGAGGGCTCGAGCCGTTGAACGCCGCGCGTCGTCCGTATGACGCTTCACGGAAGGGTGGTCCGACCGGGCGCACCAGGGCGTACCTGTCGGGGCGTCAGAAGGACCCGGTGGCGGCCGCTCCCACGGGTGCTCCCGCCACCCCCTCGCATGCCGCCCGGTCCCCCTCGCAGGCACCCCGGTCCACCTCGCACCAGATGGACTTGCCGTGCCCCTCCGGCTGCCAGCCCCACCGGTCCGCGAGGCCGTCGACCAGTTCGAGCCCCCGGCCGTTGGTGTCCTCGCCCTCCGCGTGCCGCGGCCGGGGCGGACAGTCGCTGGAGTCAGCGACCTCGACCCTGACCGTGCTGTCCGCGGGACCGAACAGCATGCGCAGCACGGCCGGGCAGCCGGTGTGCACCACGGCGTTGGTGACCAGTTCCGAGATGATCAGGATCAGCGTCTCGGCGAGCGGCTCGTCATCCCCTATGCCGCACCCGACAAGCCGGGACCGAGCCCATCTGCGGGCCCGCCCCACATCCGCGGGATCGGGTCCGACCGTCAGCTGAACCTGAAGCACCTGCACCGCTCACACCATCCGAACCGGCTGGGGGACCTCCCAGGCTGTTCAAGCACCGGGGGGACATCGCCTAGCGCCTCCCGGGAGTCACGGACCGTGATTCCCTTGAGAGACAGCATGGTTGACGTACAGTCACCGCAACAAGCGCTTCGGGCATATTCCAGCGGGAAGGAGTAGGCGTAGTGCATACTGTGCGACGCCTGCTGCGGAGAGTCGAACGAAGGCGCTTCTCGCACCCGCGTACGGTGCGAACGGCGCGCATTCCCTTTCCGGGCACCACCCGATGGGCAGCGCCGGGAGATCCGCGCAACACGCTCATTCGCATCCCACGGAGCGTACCGGAGCCGGGCGCCGACTCCGGGCCGTGACGGCTCACGCGCAGGACACAACCCGATGTCAACGCTCGGTGACTCTGTTCCGGATCAGGCCGAGAGGGGCTGGGGGTCGTCGGCGGTGGCCTGTCGGGTATCCGGGTAGACGTCGAAGAGGCGGCGGACGCCCAGCGCCGCCAGGACCTTGTTGACATGGGCGGCCGAGCCCTGACCGGACATGCCGCCGACCCGGCCCTCCGACGGGAGGATCAGGCGCAGCCGACCCTGGCAGGAACGCATCAGGCGGCGGGTGGCGATCAGTACGCCGACGCCGCTGGAGTCGCAGAACACCACGTCGGAGAGGTCCAGGACCACATCGTGACAGCCGACGGCGACCGCGTCGTGCACATGCTGGCGGACCGCGGGCGAGCTCACCAGGTCCAGTTCGCCGGAGATGCGCAGCACGACCCAACCGCCCTGCTCGGCTTCGTCCACGTTCAGCATCACGTGACTGGCCCTTCAGCTGTCGGTCCGGAAGATCCGGAAGTTCCCGTTCCTTTTGGCGGCTGCCCCACCATTCGGTCCATGAAACACCGCCTCCACCTATAACACGCAGAAGATTTCGGACAGAAATGATCGGACGCGGGAGGTCAGGAGCAGCGGCCGGCCGGTCACGTTTGACGTCTGCAAGGTCGTACTTGGTACAAAGGGGAGCGCTCCACCGACGCACCCGACTACTGTCGAACGAGCGAGAGCAGACGTTTGGGGGCTCCATGCCGAAGGACGCACCACCCCGGTGGGACCGCAGAATGCAGCAGCGGCTCGCCCGGGGCGAAGCGGCGGCGCTCGGCGAGCTCTATGACCGGTTCGCGTCCCTCGTGCACAGCCTGGCTCATCGGGTGCTGGACGACGACGAGGCCGCCGACCGGATCACCCGTGAGGTCTTCGGCTACGTCTGGGAGCACCCCGAAGCCTACGAACCGAAGGACGGCTCGATGAAGTCCTGGGTGGCCACCCTCGCCCACCGGCAGGCGGTGCAGCGGCTGCGGCAGTCCGAGGCCGCCTCGCTGGCCACGAGCGGTGACGGAAGCACCGAGGAGCTGGAACGGAAGGTCCGCAGGGCCTCGGCGGCCGCCCGGGCCGACTACATCGTCACGTCCATGCCCGCGCCGCTGCGGGCCGCCCTGGAGCTCGCGTACTTCCAGCGCCGGGACTACCGCCAGACCGCGGCCGACCTCGGCGTGACGGAGGACGAGGCGCGACGGCGGCTCCGGCTGGGGTTGCAGCTGCTCTCCACGGCCAACACCCGTCCCGTCGACGGGGCGTCACCGCCCGGATACGGAGGGGCGCTGTGACCGGGCCGGCCGGACAGCCCGCCGGGCCACCGGAGGAGGAACCGGTGCCGTGCATACCGGGCCCGCGGGGTGCGGCCGACGATCTCTCGATACTGCCGGAGCCGCCGGTGACGCTCTCCCACCGGGTGCTGAAGTCGCTGCTCGGCGCCTGGGCGCTGTCGGCGTGCTCCTTCGAGGAGACCGACGCCGTCGAGGCGCACCTCACCGACTGCGCGCCGTGCGCCGACGAGGCGCTGCGGCTGCGGGACGCGGTGGCGCTGCTGCACTCCGAGCGGAATCTGGACCTCGACCCGATGCTGCGCTCCCGTGTGCTCCGGGGGTGCCTGGGGCGCCGGCCGGCCCGCATACCGGTGCCGGACTGGGCGGTGCCGTACGACGCGGAGACGGCCCGGCTCGACGCCCTGCTCAACGACTTCGGTGACGCCGAATGGCACGCCCCGGTGCGGCTCAAGTGGTACGAGCACGAACAGGCGGCCTCCCGCCGGACCACGGTCGCCGGTGTCATCGGGCACCTGCTGACGGTCGACGGCCTGGTCTCGGCGGCCCTCGGCCTGGACGACGCGCTGCGCAAGGTCCTCGGCGACACCTCCCCGACCGCACCGGACGGCCAGTCGTTCCCCCGTTCCCCGACCGAGCGCACCACGCGGTACTGGCGCGCACTCGCCGCCCCGCCGACCGGGACGATCCGCGAACCGTGGCGCGAGCAGAGCCACACGCTGATCCGCACGGTCTCCTTCGCGGGCGGCGGGACGGCGGAACTGCCCGTGCCGTACGGCGAGTTCAGCCTGCCGCTGCGGGATGCGATGCTGGACCGGGCCTTCGAGTGCTGGGTGCACGCGGCCGACATCGCGGAGGCGGTGGACTATCCGTACGAGCCGCCGGCCGGCCCGCATATGCACCGGATGATCGACCTGGCCGCCCGGCTGCTCCCGCCCACGCTGGCCGGCCGACGGCGGGCGGGGCTCGCCGCCCCGCCGCGCGAGCTGGTCCCCGCCGGGGCGCCCGGCCGTTCGCTGCGGCTGGAGATCGAGGGCGCGGGCGGCGGTGACTGGTACATCGCGCTGGACTCCCCTGGTGCGGTGGGCTCCGCGGACCACGCGGTGGCGCATGTCGCACTCGACGGAGCGGAGTTCTGCCGACTGGCGGCCGGGCATGTGCCTCCCGATGAGGCCGTGGCGGGCCAGGACGGCGACCGCGAGGCGATCCGGGACGTGCTGTCCGCCACGGCTTCGATGTCACGGCTGTAGCAGGGGGTCCGGGCCGCTAGGGCGTCCGGCTGCCCGTGGCGCCGGGGCGGGTGGCGAGGTACTCGGCGGAGCGCTCCGGGGTCCATCCGTGGGCTTCCATGAGGCCGGTGGCGAAGTTGCCGAGGTACGCGGCGGAGGGCGCGTTCAGCTCGGCCTCGGCGAGGCTCCACGGGGCGGTGAAGGTGAAGACCGGGATGCCGTCGATCGCGCCGGGGCAGACCAGGGTCTCGTACCGGCCGGGGCCGAGCCGGTCGCGGCCGGTGGCGAGCGCCCGGGTCAGGTCGATGTCCGTGCCGGGGTCCCGGTGCATCTCCTGGGCGGCGATGTCGCTGAACTGCTCGGCGGTGACGAGGTAGGCGCGGGCGGGCATCTCGCCGGCCCCGTCGGGGTCGTAGAAGCCCATGCCGCCGGTCCACACGAGCGACTCCAGGGCGAAGTACAGCACACCGGGCAGCAGCACCGGCACGGTCTGCTCGGGCAGTCGGCGGTTGCGGCAGCCCGGGTAGTGACGCGCCCCACCGGATGGCCGGCCGCCTTCGATGTAGTACGCCAGGCGGTCGGCGTGCATGTTCGAGCCGTACGCCGCGTACCACACCAGCCCGTCAGAGGCCGAAGCACCGGCGGCCGTCGGCTCCACCCGTCGGATGCGCCGGACGGTGGCCTGCCGGATGTCGTCCATGACGGACGACGCTATCAGCGGCACCGACGACAGGACCTGGACGACAGGACCTAGTCGAAGACCACCGTGCGGCGGCCGTTGAGCAGGATCCGGTGCTCCGCGTGCCACTTCACCGCTCGGGCCAGCGCCCGGCACTCCACGTCGCGGCCGATCGCGACGAGCTGCTCCGGGGTGACGTCATGCCCCACCCGTTCGACTTCCTGCTCGATGATCGGGCCCTCGTCCAGGTCGGCCGTCACATAGTGTGCGGTCGCGCCGATCAGCTTCACACCACGGGCGTGCGCCTGGTGGTACGGCTTCGCGCCCTTGAAGCTCGGCAGGAAGGAGTGGTGGATGTTGATGATCCGGCCGTTCATCGCCTTGCACAGGTCGTCGGAGATGACCTGCATGTAGCGGGCGAGCACCACAAGCTCGACGTCCTCGGCGCGGACGAGTTCCAGCAGCTCGGCCTCGGCGGCCGGCTTGTTGTCCTTCGTCACCGGGATGTGGCGGAACGGAATCCCGTACGAACCGACCAGCTCGGCGAAGTCGGGGTGGTTGGAGACGACCGCCGCGATCTCCACCGGCAGCGCGCCGGTGCGGGAGCGGAACAGCAGGTCGTTCAGGCAGTGGCCGAACTTGCTGACCATCAGGACGATCCGCATCCGCTCGTCGGCCCGGTGGATCTGCCAGTCCATCGCGAAGGCGTCACCGACGGCGGCGAAACTCGCCCGCAGCTTGTCCAGGGACACCGGCTGCTCGGCGGCGAAATGCACCCGCATGAAGAAGAGACCGGTGTCCCGGTCCCCGAACTGCTGACTGTCCTCGATGTTGCATCCCGTGATGAACAGATAGCTCGACACGGCGTGCACGATGCCCTGCTTGTCCGGGCAGGAGAGAGTGAGGACGTACTGGTCGGTCATGCGGAACAGGGTGCCACAAACGTTCGGCCTCAGAGGGCTCTGGTCATGATGTGGAGCACTTCCAGGGTCCGCGGAGGCGCGTCCGGATCGTCCGCGTCGGCGGTGGCCAGCCGGACGTGGGCCTCCCGTGCCGCCCGGACCGCCTCCGGCCAGCCGTGATGTTCCATATAGACCGATACAGGAGCATCCGCTCCCACTTGGTGCATGATGCGCAGCACCCGCAGCACCGCGACATCGACGAGCGCGGCCTCACCGGAGTCCCGGAACACCGTGCCGACGTACTTCTCGGCGGACCAGTTGTCGAGCCAGGTGTCCTCGACCAGCCGGTACACGGCGTCAGTGATGTCCCCGTACTCCGCCCGCCCGGCCAGCCAGCACTCCTGGTGGAAGACCGGATCGGAAAGCATATGCAGCGCCGAGCGCACATTGGCGCGCCAGCGCCACCACGGCATGTCGTTGAGCGGCATGCCGCCCATGGTGGTGGAGCGACGGCCGTGACGGGAAGCGTTCGGGGAAGCTTGCACGATTTCGATCGTACGTTCCCCGGTTGTGGAGGCTTCCCGCCCCCTGGAATTCACTCTGCGGTCACCCGCCGTTGAGGGCGGGCCACCGGTGCGTTACCCGGGGCACGGAAGGGTCCGGGGACATGACCGGTTGGCGACGTTCCTTCACCGTCCTCGCACTCTGTATGACTGTGGGGGCCACACTGCTCACCGGCTGTGGCGGGACGGCCGGCGCATCGGGGGGCTCCAGGGACCCCGTCACGGTCATGACCTGGGCCACCGAAGGCACCGACGCGACCAATATGCCGGGGATGCCCGCCATGGCGTCGGCCTACGCACGCTGGGTGAACGCACAGGGCGGCATCGACGGGCACCGGCTCAGGATCGTCACCTGCAACGACCACAACGAGCTGCTCGGCGCGGCGGCCTGCGCGCGGCAGGCGGTCACCGACCACGCGATCGCGGTCGTCGGCTCGTACAGCATCTACGGGCAGTCGTTCATGCCGCCGCTCGAAACCGCCGGGATCCCCTACATCGGCGGCTACGGCGCCTCCTCCGAGGAGTTCCGCTCGTCGCTCTCCTATCCGGTCAACGGCGGGCAGGCCGCACTACTGGCCGGCAACGGCAAGCAACTGGCCCGCGACTGCGAACGGATCGCGCTGGTACGGCCGGAGACCGTCGACGGCGACGAGCTGCCGGTCCTGCTCGACACCGGCCTCGCCGAGAGCCACCGGGGGCCGGCCACCGACATCCGCACCACCGCGGACGCCGGCGAGTACAGCGGCCCCGCCGGGGCGGCGCTGACAGCGGCGGGCGCCGACCCCGGACTGCCGGGCCGGATCGGAACGGCGGCAGCGGCCGCGCGGGCCGCCGGGGGATGCGTGACGGCGGCCCTCGGCGACCGCACCGAGACCTTCTTCGACTCCTTCCGGCGGCTCGAAAGGCCCGGCCAGAAGGTCAGGGTGGCCTCGGTGCTCGGCAGCGTGAGCCAAGGGCTCATCGACAGCACCGGCGGCGCCAGGAGCCCCTTCGAGGGGGCGTACGTCACCGGCTGGTACCCGCAGGCGAGCGATCCGCGCTGGCAGCCGATGCGCGACGTGATCGACAAGTCCGCGTTCGACGACAACCGCATCGACCCGGCCGACGCGGGCGTGCAGACCGCCTGGATCGCCTACTCGGTGCTGCGGCAGACCATCGAGTCGCTGCACCGCGACCACATCACGGCGGACGATCTCACCCGTGCGCTGGACAGCGGCCTCGCCGTGCACACCGGTGGGCTCACACCCACCCTGCGGTGGCGCTTCCAGGACCTGCTGGCATCGCGGGACTTCCCGCGGCTCGTCAACCACCGGGTGACCTACCAAGTGGTGCGCGACGGGCAGCTGGTGGCGGTGCAGAAGGACGCCGTGGATGTGGGGCCCACGCTGGAGAAGGCGTCACGGGCGGAATGAGCGGGTCAGAGCTGGTCGCCCCGGCGCTCGGTCAGGCTGTACTTGTCGGCGATGGCGTTCCACAGGGTCGACGCCTGCTTCTTCGCCGAGGTCGCATCGCCACTCGCCTTGTCGCCCCGGCCGGCCTCGGCGGTGCGCTTGGCGTGGCCGTGCTTGCAGCCCTTCTTACCGGCGGCCGCGACCTTCTGGGCCCAGGCGGCGTACTGCTCGTCGGCGGTGGCCGACGCGTTCCACCCCTTGGTGAGGGACGCCGACAACTGCGCGTTGTTCGGGAGCTTGTCGACGGCGAGGGCGCCGAGCCGGGTCACCAGGCCGCGTCGCTGCTTCGCCGCGCCCCGCAGATCCGCCGCCGCCTTCGGCAGGTTCTGGCAGGACCTGATGTTGCCGACCGCGGCGATCACGGCCGAGCGGCTGTTGTTGCTGTCACCGAGCAGCTTGTCCAGCGAGACGGCCTGCGGCCTGGCCGGGTCGGCAGCGGCCTGCGGCGACTTCGATGCCTCCGCCGACGTGGCGGCGACCGGCTCCTTGTCGTCCTTGCTGCCGCCCGATCCGCCCCCGCTGAGCAGCGCCCCCGCCCCGAGACCGAGCACCGCACAGCCGACGACCACGGCGGCGATCAACGGCGTACGGGACCGCCGCCGCTCGTCTCCTTCGGCGGCGCGGGTGACGGGCTGCGGGGCGTACGGCTGTGCCGGTGGCTGCTGCTGGTACGGCTGCTGGACGTACGGGTCGTTGCCGTAGGGCTGTTGCGGGTCGAAACGGGGCAACTGCTGCGTTTCGCCGGCCGCTTGCGGCCCCGTCCCGCCACCGTCCGTACGGAAGAGGCTGTCGAACTCGGCGGGCGGCTGCCGGTCCTCCGGGGCACCGGGTCTGATGCCGTACGGAGCCGCGACGGGGGCGGCCGGGACCGGCGGCAGGAATTGCGTCGGGTCGGCGTCGGAGCCGAGCGGTCCGGGGGCGGGCTGCTGCTGGTAGCCGAGGAACTGGGTCGATTCCGCCGGGTTCTCGGGCGGCAGGGATATCGGCGCTATGTACTGCGTGGCGTCGCTGTCACCCGCGCCGGGGACGGCCTCGGGCGGCAACGGCTGGGCGTAGGGAGGGGGTTGCGGGGCGGCCTGCTGGTACGGGGACTGGTAGTGCGGGGGCTGCGCCTGCGGGGGCTGCGCCTGGGGAGGCTGCGGCTGGGCGGCCTGCGGGCCCCAGGGCTGGCCCCACGGCTGGCCGCCTGCGGGCACGGTGTGCTCACCGGCAACCTCGGGCACGTACGGCCCACTTCCATCGGCCGGCATCACGACACCTTCGTGCGCGCGCCGCACAGCGGGAAGCTGCGGCTCGTCGCCCTGTCCGTTCTGCGTCACCGGGACTCCTACTGCGCGTGGACCTACGGAATCGTCGGTTCACGCTACCGGGTGAACCTAGGGGTCTGCTACGAGGTGGGGCGGGAGCGCTGCGCGGGGCTGTTCCCCCACCCTCCCCCAGCCTCCGGCCGGGGGGACCCCCACCTTCCCGAACCGGGGCTCCGCCCCGGACCCGGCTCCTCAAGCGCCGGAGGGGCTGGAATGTGCCGGCCTTGTGCCAATCGTGCAGGCACAGACGGTTACCGACCGGCAAAACCCAGCCCGGCCGGCGCTTGAGGCCACCCGCCCCGCCGCCCCCTACGCCGCCTGGAGATCCATCCGCGCCCCCAACTCCCGCACCGGCGCCTCCTCCCCGTACGGCTCCAACCGCAGGCGCAGGTCCTCCAGATACTCCGCCCCCCGGCTGGACCGCACCGTGCCCAGGAGTTCCACCGCCCTCATGCCCGTGCGGCAGGCCTGTTCGATCTCGCGTTGCTGGACCTGGGCGGTGGCCAGCAAAGTGAGGGCGATGCCGCGGCGGCGGGTCTTGGTTTCGGGGAGGCCGGAGAGGGACTCCTCGGCGCGGCGGGCGCAGGCCGCGCCCTGGCCGAGGTCGCGGTGGCAGTGCGCCAACTCGTCGGCCAGGTAGGCACCGTCGAAGTGGGCGATCCACGCCGGGTCGTCGCCCGACCGGGTGGCGGACTCCGCGCGGTCCATCGCGGCCAGCGCCCGCCCGGCCGCCGCTTCGGTGGCCCGGGCGTCGCCGAGCAGGGCGTGGCCCCGGGCCTCCGCCGCGTGGAACATCGCCTCGGCACGGGGCGTGACCCGGCCCCTGGCGCCCTCCTGCGCGGCCCGGGCCAGTTGGGCGATCTCGCGGGGGTTGCCCAGTTCGGCGGCGAGGTGGCTCATCGACGCGGCCAGGACGTAGCCGCCGTAACCGCGGTCACCCGCCGCCTGGGCCAGCCGCAGGGCCTGGATGTAGTAGCGCTGGGCGAGGCCGGGCTGGCCGGTGTCGACGGCCATGTAACCGGCGAGTTCGGTCAGCCGGGCGACCGCGGCGAAGAGCTCCCGTCCCACCGCCTCGCGGTACGAGCCGGCCAGCAGCCCGGACACCACACTGTTCAGGTAGTGGACGATGATCGGCCGCACATGTCCGCTGCCGAATCGGTGGTCGAGCTCGGTGAGCGCCGCCGTGGTGGCCTGCACCGCCGCGACGTCGGATGCTCCCACCCGCGCCCCGGTGGCCCGCGCCACCTGCGGGTCGGTGCCGGTGATCAGCCAGTCCCGGCTCGGCTCGACCAGGGCCGATGCGGCCACCGTGGAGCCGGAGAGGAAGTCGCGGCGCCCGACATCGCTGCGCCACAACTCGCAGACCTGCTCGATCGCGCCGAGCACGGTCGGCGAGAACTGCAGCCCCACGCCGGAGGCGAGGTTCTTGCCGTCGGCCATGCCGATCTCGTCGATGGTGACCGTGCGGGTGAGCTTGCGGCCCAGCGCCTCGGCGATGATGCCCGGCGCCCGCCCCCGCGGCTGCTGGCCGCGCAGCCACCGGGCGACGGACGTCTTGTCGTAACGGAGATCGACGCCGCGCTCGGCGCCGACCATGTTCACCCGGCGGGCGAGACCGGCGTTGGAGCAGCCGGCTTCCTGGATGAGCGCCTGCAGTCGTTCGTTCGGCTGACGGGCGACGAGAGGCCTGGCGGCCATGAATACCCCCTGTGGCGTGCGGCGATCACTGCTCTGGTCAGGTTGATCACTGCCCGGCAAATGTCGGGAGAATGCGGTGGAAGCCGGGAGTAATCCCGGCACTCTCCATGCATCCCCGCAGAGGAATACCCGTTCACCGGGGTGCAACCTCATGCGCGCCCCCGCTCATGCCTCCATGCGCCCCGTATGCCGGAGGACCGCCGCTCTCCCGGACAACGAGGGCCCGTAACCCCAGGTGACGGCGGGAGTTGAGCTGTTCGTGAAAGAGACCATCACCGCCGCCGAAGCCGCCCACATCCCGCAGCAGCGAGCGGAGCTGCTGCTGGACAGCGCCGTACGGTACGCGGAGGAGCGGCACTGGGACGTGCTCCCCGGCACCTGGCTGGAGGCGATGGAGGGCGTCGAGCGCTGCTCCTGCGCGGACCCGGCGTGCCCCGCGCCCGGCGCACACCCCACGCGCCCCGACTGGGCGACCCTGGCGACGGGAAGCGCCGTCGCCGCCCGCACCCTGTGGTCCCAGCAGCCGAGGGCCTCGGTGCTGCTGCCGACCGGGCGCACCTTCGACGCCATCGACGTGCCCGAAACGGCCGGTTTCCTGGCGCTGGCGCGGATGGAGCGGTTGGGCATGGAGCTCGGCCCGGTGACCTGCACCCCGGACCGCCGGATGCAGTTCTTCGTACTGCCGGGCGCCGGCGCCAAGGTGCCCGCTCTGGTCAGCGGGCTGGGCTGGACCCTCTCCGCCGTCGACCTGTCGGTGCGCGGCGAGGGCGACTACGTGGCTGCTCCGCCGACCCGGGTCGGTTCCGGCGGGGCCGTGCAGTGGGCCCGCCGGCCGACGGTGGCCAACCGCTGGCTGCCGGACGCGGAGGAGTTGATCAACCCGTTGGCCTATGCCTGCGGTCAGGGGGCCCGGGGCCGCCGCGGCTGAGCGCCGCGCCCGTAGGGTGTCTGCAAGAGCAGGGACTTCGAAGGGCGTCGCACCATGCCGGACCAGGCAGCCGTACGCGTAGAAGGACTGTGGAAGCGGTTCGGGGAACAGATCGCGGTCGCCGGGATCGACCTCGAACTGCCCGCAGGCCGGTTCATCGGCCTGGTGGGGCCGAACGGCGCGGGCAAGACCACCACCCTGTCGATGGTGACGGGTCTGCTCCGTCCCGACCAGGGCACCGTCCGGGTGGCCGGCCACGACGTGTGGCGGGACCCGGTCGCGGTCAAGTCCCGAATCGGGGTACTGCCCGAGGGCCTGCGACTCTTCGAACGGCTTTCCGGGCGCGAACTTCTCGCGTACAGCGGCCGGTTGCGCGGCCTGCCCGGCGCGGAGGTGGACAAGCGGGTCAGCCAGCTCCTGGACGTACTGGATCTGGCGGGCGCCCAGCACAAACTCGTCGTCGACTACTCGACCGGGATGCGCAAGAAGATCGGTCTGGCGGCGGCCCTGCTGCACAACCCCGAAGTGCTCTTCCTGGACGAACCGTTCGAGGGGGTCGACCCGGTGTCGGCGCAGACCATCCGCGGGGTTCTGGAGCGTTACACCCGCTCCGGCGCGACGGTCGTCTTCTCCAGCCATGTGATGGAGCTGGTCGAGTCGCTCTGCGACTGGGTGGCGGTGATGGCGGCGGGCCGCATCCGCGCCCAGGGGCCGCTGGCCGAAGTACGGGGCTCCGCGCGGTCCCTGCAGGAGGCGTTCCTGGAACTGGTGGGCGCAGGCAGCGTCGATACCGGCGACAGTCTCGACTGGCTGGGCGGTGGCCCCCGATGACGGCCGCCGCCCAGGGTCCGGCCGCTCCGGGTCCGGCCGGACCGGGACCGGACCGTCCCGAACCGGCCGGATCCGGACCGGCTGCCCCGGCACCGTCCGGGCCCGCCACGGCCGCACTCACGCCGGTCCTGGTCCGCCTCAAGCTCTCGCTGCTCCGCAACGGGCTGCGCCGGTCCTCCGGCCGTCGGGCCGCATACATCGCTTCGATGCTGGTCGCGCTGTTCTTCGCGGCGCTGCTGCTGCTCGGCCTGGTCGTGCTGCACGGCAACGCGCACGCGGGCACCCTCACCACGCTCCTGCTGACCGTCCTCGCGGTGGGCTGGGCCGCGATGCCGCTGTTCTTCCCCAGCGGGGACGAGACGCTGGACCCGAGCCGTCTGGTGATGCTGCCGCTGCGCCCGGAGCCGCTGGTACGCGCGCTGCTGGTCTCCTCGCTGGTGGGCATCGGCCCGCTGTTCACGCTCTGTCTGGTGCTCGGCTCGGCGATCGCGGTGGCGACAGGACCGGCGGCCGCGGCGGTGGCCGTGCTCGGCGTCCCGCTCGCCCTGCTGGTCTGCGTGGCGCTGGCCCGAGCGGTGGCCGCCGCCAACGTCCGGCTGCTCACCTCCCGCAAGGGCCGCGACCTCGCGGTACTGAGCGGACTGGTGATCGCGGTCGGCATCCAGGTGGTCAACCTCGGCGCGCAGCGGCTCGGCAGGGCCGGTGGCCTCTCCGCGCTCGACCCGACCGGCGACATCCTGCGGTGGCTGCCGCCGGCGTCGGCGATCGGCGCGGTGGACTCGGCGGCCCATGGTTCGTACGGGCAGGCCGCGGCGCAGCTGCTGATCGCGGCGGCCTGCCTGGCACTGCTGCTGCTGGCCTGGCAGCGCACCCTGGTCCGGCTCATGACGGCGCCGGACGGCTCGACGCTCGCCGCGTCGGGGCCCGGCCGCAAGGAGTCCGCGGCGGGCATCTCGCGGTTCCTGCCCGGCGGCCGTACCGGCGCGGTGATGCTGCGGACGCTGCGCTACATCTGGCGGGACCCGAAGACCAAGGCGGCGTGGATCGCCTCGCTGGCGATCGGCCTGATCGTCCCGCTGTTCAACGCCATCCAGGGCAGCGGCTCGGTCTACTTCTCGTGCTTCGCCGCGGGGATGCTCGGCATCCAGATGTACAACCAGTTCGGCCAGGACACCTCGGCCTTCTGGATGGTCGCCCAGACGATCTCATCGGAGCGGGACGCCTACGCCGAACTGCGCTCGCGGGCGCTGGCGTTGCTGGTGATCACCCTGCCGTACACGGCGCTGGTCACGGTGGTCACCGCGGCGCTGCTCGGCGTCTGGTCGGCGCTGCCCGAGGCGATGGGGCTGGCGTTCGCACTGCTGGGCGCGATGCTGGGGACGGGGGCGGTGACCTCGGCGCGCTTCCCGTACTCCATCCCCCAGGACAACGCGCACAAGAACGTCGCGCCCGGCCAGGCGGGTCTCGCCTGGATCTCCATCTTCGGCGGGATGGTCTCGGCGGCCCTGCTCTGCTCCCCGGTGATCGCGCTGCTGATCACCCTGCATCTCACCGGGGCCCGGGGCTGGCTCTGGGTGCTGCTCCCGCTGGGGGTCGTGTACGGGACGCTCGTCGGCTGGCTGGGGCTGCGGGTGGCGGCGCCGCAGGCGGCGGCCCGGCTGCCGGAGATCCTCACCGCCGTCAGCAAGGGCTGAGAAGCCGACGCCGGTCCGGGCGGCCGCGCGGACCGGCTGCTTCGCGGCGCCGACCGGCTACTTCGCGGCCACCGCGTCCAGGAAGGGCTCGATCGCCGCGCGCCACGCCTCGGGCTGGTCGTAGTGGACCAGATGGGCGGCGTCGGCCACCTCGGCGTACTGCCCGCGGGGCAGCACGCGGACCATTTCCTGGGATTCGGCGCGGCCCAGCTCGCCGTCGAGGCCGCGGACCACCAGGGCGGGGCACTGGACCTGGGCGAGGTCGTCCCAGTGCGCGTCGTAGACCCAGGTCTCCCGGGACATCAGCATCTGCCTGCGGGAGAAGACCGGGCGCCAGCCGTCGGACCGCTCGGCCATCACCTCGGCGTAGAACTCCCCCCGGGCCGGATTGGGGCGTTCCACCCAGGGATCGTCCTCGCCGAACCACTTCCGTACGTCGGCGAGGGTGGCGAACGGCACCGGCCAGGACTTGAACCAGTCCTCCCACTCCCGCTGCGACGCGATCCCCAGGGCGGAGGCCCGCATGTCGCAGATGATCACAGCCCGGACCAGGTCGGGGCGCTTGGCGGCGAGCTGCCAGGCGGTCAGCGCGCCCATCGAGTGGCCGATCAGGGTGACCGGACCCAGGCCCAGCTGGACCACCGCCGCCTCGGCGTCGGCCACGTAGGCCTCCCGGGTGTAGGGGCCGTGGGCCGGTTTGTCGCTGCGGCCGTGGCCGCGCTGGTCGAGGGCGACCGCGCGATGCCGCTCGGAGAGCCAGCGGGCGGTGGAAGCCCAGTGCGAGGCGCGGCCCATCAAACCGTGCAGCAGTAAGACGCCGGGAGCGGGGTCCGGCCCGCCGCCGCGCTCCTTGGGCGGGTCGGCGAACTCCCAGGCGGCGAGGCGTACGCCGTCGGGTCCGGTCACGTCGATGCGCCGCATGTGTTCTGGCACCCCCTTCATTCCCCCGGGTGGTCGGTCCCGCTCGTCCGGCAGGCCGTGCTGCACGGCCCGTCCGTCTCGCCGGGCCCATCAGGTCACGTCAGGCTATCGAACTCGCATTCGAAAATGCGGTTGCCGCCCTGAACACCCCACGTTCGAGTGACACCCGGCAAGGATTGAGGGTTGCTGCCGCGGGGAGATTTTCTGCGGGAGGCGGACCACTCGGGGATGAGGGTCCGACAGGCCGACCCTGGGAGCTCGGGGCTCCGGGTCGGCACATGGGGAGGTCAGGCCCCGGCGCTCCAGGGCGCCGGGGCCCTCCTCGCTCCGGGTCCTGGTCCGAGTCCGGGCCCCGAGCCGAGTCCGGCAATCCGCGCATGCCAGGCACATCCGGCCTGCTCCCTCCCCTAGGTCCTGTCCGGCCGCTCCCCTGGCCGGACGGGCGAACCGAGCCGCATCAGCCCCGCGCCGTCAGGCCATCCGGGGCCAGCCTTGCACGGCTTGGGCACCTCCGGGGCTTTTCCTCCGCAATGCACAGTCGCCTGCACGGCCGTCTGCACGGTCATCGCCGAACGGCTACTGCTTGGCGACGAAGACGTGCGAAGCCACGTCGGCATTGAGCTCCGCGGCCTCCCCGCCGCTGCCCACCAGCACACCGCCCGGCGACTCCGTGACGCTCACCACC
The DNA here is from genome assembly GCF_040689485.1 of Streptomyces sp. NPDC051322. NCBI lineage: Bacteria > Bacillati > Actinomycetota > Actinomycetes > Kitasatosporales > Streptomycetaceae > Streptomyces > Streptomyces sp. NPDC051322. Next base: position 331,522 of record NZ_JBFBAK010000009.1, read on the forward strand.
GAACCGGGCTGCACACCCGCGCGGCGCAGCGTGTACATCAGCTGGGCGTCCGTCTGGATGGGCTCGCCGATCCGCCGGACGACCACGTTCTTCCCGTCGGCCCCCGGGTCCAGGTCGGCCAGGGACACCATGCCGGCGTTCAGGAACGGATCGGCCTCGGCCTTCTCGCCCAGCTCCTCGAGGCCGGGAATGGGATTGCCGTACGGCGACTCGGTGGGGTGGCGCAGCAGCTCGAGCACCCGCCGCTCCACCGCCTCACTCATCACGTGCTCCCAGCGGCAGGCCTCGGCGTGCACCTGTTCCCACTCCAGGCCGATCACGTCGACCAGCAGACACTCGGCCAGCCGGTGCTTGCGCATGACGCGGGTGGCCAGCCTGCGGCCCTCGTCGGTCAGCTCCAGATGACGGTCGCTGGCGACCGCCACCAGGCCGTCCCGCTCCATCCGGGCCACCGTCTGGCTGACCGTGGGGCCGCTCTGGTCGAGCCGCTCCGCGATCCGGGCCCGCATGGGAACCACCCCTTCCTCCTCGAGCTCGAGGATGGTGCGGAGGTACATCTCCGTCGTGTCGATCAGCCCGCTCATACGTGCCCCTATGTTCCGCTGCGTTCCGCTGCCGCTTGTTGCCCTGGCTCAAGTCTGACGCATACCGGCGACAACCGGGCCGGGCCGGACGCAGCGGTCCGGGCTCGGCCCGTATGCGCGCGGTGCGGTGTTGACACCGCGCTGGTCCGGACCGCACGGTGATCCGCATGAGCAGCGAGAGCCGCGGGAACAGCGGGAGCAGCAGCCTTGCCGGGGAGTTCTTCGACGCCGCGATCGGCCTGCTGCGGCTGGTACGGGACGAGGAGCAGCAGAACGTCACAGCGGCCGGTACCGCCGTCGCCGACACCGTCGAGGCGGGCGGCAGGCTGTTCGCCTTCGGGGCGGGTCACTCCTCGCTCGCCGCGCAGGATGTCGTCTACCGGGCAGGCGGCCTGGCCCTGATGAACCTGCTGGCCGTGCCGGGCACGGTCGGCGTCGACGTCATGCCGGCCACCCTCGGCTCGGCCCTGGAGCGGGTGGACGGCCTCGCGAGCGCCGTGCTCGACTCGAGCCCCGCCCGCCGGGGCGACCTGCTGGTGATCATCTCGCTCTCCGGGCGCAACGCGCTGCCGGTGGAGATGGCCATGAACGCGCGAGCACTGGGGATCAAGGTCATCGGGGTGACCTCGGTGGCGTACACGAAGGAGACGAAGTCCCGGCACGCCTCGGGCAGCTACCTCAAGGACCACTGCGACATCGTGCTCGACAGCCGGATCGCGGTGGGCGACGCCGAGCTCACCTTCGACGGGGTCGACGCGCCCTTCGCGCCCGCCTCGACCGTGGTCACCAGTGCGCTGATGCAGGCGATGATGGCCACCGCGGCGGGTGAGCTGGCCCGGCGCGGCATCGAGCCGCCGCTGCTGCGGTCCGGAAACGTCGACGGCGGCCACGAGTGGAACGGGCGCGTCATGACGGAGTACGGCGACCGGATCTTCTACCGGCACTGACCACCGCAGACCCTCTCCCCAGCGGGCTACGGCGCACCGCTCCGCAGGCTCTGCGCCAGGTCGACCGCCGACGCCACCCGGACCGCGACGCTCTCCGCGTACACCGCGTCCGGCCGTTCGAAGGCGCTGCGGCTCGGCCCGCGCAGAAAGGTGACCACGCCGAGCGTCCGCCCCCGGCTGCGCAGCACCGTGCACAGCGCGTGCACGGTGGACTCGGGCCACTGTCGGTCCGCCGCCCACTCGGCCGCCGCGGGCCCGGCCGCCGGCGCGCTCGCGCGCACCGCGCCGATCCGTTCCACGGCCTGGAACGCCGGGTGCCCGGCCGGATAGCGCACCGGCAGGGAGGCGCCGGCCACCGGCAGACACGGTCCGTCCGCCCGGCCGGACGGCGTCCCGGCAGCCCGGACCAACCGCCCGCCGGGCTCCCCGGTGGCCTTGTCGATCAGCGCGACGTCGATCAGCGCGTGGTCGGCGAAGCCCGCGAGCGCGTAGTCCAGATACGACGCGGCCGCTTCCATCGGGTCCTCGCACTCGGCGGCCGCATGGGACGCCCGGTGCAGCTGATTGCTGCGGAAGCGCAGCCGGCTCGACTCCTGCTCGGCCAGCTTGGCCTCGGTGACGTCCCGGAACAGCCAGCCGACGCCGAGCGGCACCGGTGACTCGGCGAGCGGTGAGGCCAGCCGCAGAAAACCGCTGCGCCAGCACCGACGCCGTTCGCCCTCCGCGGTCCGCAGCGTCACCCACAGCTCGGTGGGGGCGGGCAGCGCGCCTTCGGCCAGCACGTGTTGCAGCGCGCCCTCCAGTTCGTCCACCCCCTGCACGATCAGTTCGCCCAGGGGTCGTCCCAGCAGGGTGGTGCGACCGGCGCTCAGCGCCCGCGCCGCGTGGGCGTTCACCACGGTCGGCCGCAGATCGACGTCGACCAGCACGACGCCCCACGCCGCGTCGTCGAACATCGCCTCGCTGAGCGCTATCCCCCGTTCCAGATCGATCTGGGCGTGCACCTCGCCGAAAGCGCAGTACACCCCGGCGGGCTTACCGTCGGTGCCGCGCACCCCGGCCGACTGGGTCCGCACCAGCACCCGGCCGCCGTCCTTGCGCAGCAGCGCGAACTCGTGGACCTGCCGCCCCTCACCGGTCATCGCGGCCATCAGCCGCCCCTGCACCTCGTCCGCGTCGGCGGTCCGCACCGCCCAGCCCGCGAAGCCGGTACGCCCGACGGCCTCCTCGGCGGACCAGCCGAGGATCCGCTCGGCCTCGCGGTTCCAATGGGTGATCACGCCGTCCGCGTCGAACGCGCAGAGCGCGGCGTCCATCCCGTCGAGCAGCGCGGCCAGCAGATCGGAGCCTGCCCCGCCGGGGCCGGCAGCCGGTTCCTGGCCCGGTCCGGACCCACCGGCCGCTCCGGATCCCCCGCCCGGCTCCGGCTCGTCGGGCCCCAGCGCGCTGGTCGCCTCGATCCGGGAAGCACTCACCTGGTACCCCCAACAGGACGTGTCCGCTGCATGTACTGCACGTACCGCACGTCGGATCATTCAACGCGAACGTGATGCGTCACACACCGCGTTCGGTGAAAAATTTGCGTCCCGATAAATCACTTGAGCCGCGTCGGGGCGGTGCCTAATGTGGGTGTCACGCCGAAAGGAGGTGGTTCGGAAGTGAAGTCTTCTCGGACTCGCGAGGTGGCTGCGGGCTGACGGCCCGTTGTCGCACTCTGTGCAGTGCCGGCAGACCGCCGGCCAATCCCAAGCAGTCACCGACCCGCGGGCTCGCCGGTAAGTCCGGCCGGCTCCTCTCCGGAGGAACCAGAGCCCGCGGGTTTCTGCCTTTCCGGAAGCCGTGACCAGCCGATCCGACGGCCGTGACCAGTCGGCTCCCGCCCGGCCGCCGGGCTACGGACAGAGCCGCTCCACCCGCCAGCCGCCGCTGCCGCCCACGAACCGCAGCCGGTCGTGCAGCCGGTTCTCGTGACCCTGCCAGAACTCCACGGTTTCGGGTGTGACCCGGAAACCGCCCCACTCCGGTGGCGCCGGCACCGCACTGCCCTTCGGGTAGCGCTCCGCCAACTCCTCGTAACGCGCAGTCAGCTCCTCGCGGGCGTCGATGACCGACGACTGGGCGCTCGCCCAGGCGCCGAGCTGCGAGCCGTGCGGACGGGTACGGAAGTAGGCGACCGTCTCCTCCCGGGGAATCCGGGCGGCCGTGCCCGTGACGATGACCTGGCGGGCGATCCGGTGCCAGGGAAAGAGCAGCGTCACCGCTGGATTGGCGGCGAGTTCGCGACCCTTGCGCGAGCCGTAGTTGGTGAAGAAGACAAAACCGCGCCGGTCGTAGTGCTTGAGCAGCACGGTGCGGGAGGACGGCCGGCCCTCCGGTGTAGCGGTGCCGACCACCATGGCGTTCGGCTCGAACAGACCGGACTCCACCGCCTCCCCGAACCAGCGGGAGAACTGCTCCATCGGCCCGGGGGCCAGCTCCGACTCGGCGAGGACGGTGGTGCGGTACTGCTCGCGCATCGCGGCAAGATCCAGATCATGGTTCGACACAGGGCCATCCTGCCGCACAGGCCGCGAGTACCGAGGGCCCCGCTCGCGTCACGGCATGCCCGCGTCACGAGGCGCCCGCGTCACGACGCGAGCGACACGTCGCCCCCCACAGTGCGCAGTTTGATGGTGCGGGCCGAGCCGGGGTCGTCGTTCACCGAAACGTTCGTCCTACCGCCCGTCGACTTCGCGTCCACCGCGTAGGAGGCGGTGCCGGGGACCTTCACCGACACGTTGCCGCCGTTGGTGTCCACGTCCACCTTGTCGGGGGCCTGGGTGAAGTTCCCCGACATCTCTCCTCCGGAGACCCGGGCCACCAGACTCTTCCCCGCAAGCTCCGTGGCCCGCAGCGAACCGCCCGTGGTGCGCGCGTCGACCGTCCCGTCCAGGTTCTTCACCGTGATACTGCCCCCGAGCTCGACCAGCCGCACGGACACCAGCGTCCTGGGCACCTTCACGTGATAGGTCACATCGCAGTCGGAGTCGTCGATGGGGCCGCAGTCGGGGCCCGCGGAGAGCGACAGTTTCCCGCCGGACACCTCACGGCCGGTCTTCGGCTTGTCCCCCGTGTACGTGATCGTCTCGGTGACGCGCACGGTGCTGCCCGAGTCGCCGATCACCTCCATGCCGCCGCCGGGGGCCTCGATGGAGAGCGCGGTCACCTTGTCGGAGACCGTGAACGAGCGGGTGTCGGTCTCCTGGTTGCTCCCTCCTCCCTTGCAACCGGTCAGGAGTGCGCCGCTCAGCACGGCGGTCACGGCCGCTACGAGACAGGATCGGGTGAGGGGTGAGGGCTTCACTGGTTCTCCAGGGTTACTTCGCCGCGTGCGCGCGAAGGGGGGGGACGGTCGGCGTGGTGTTGGGGTGTCCTTGTGTTGCCGCATAGAGCCGCACCAGCTCATGGCAGCGATACTGCAGCCGGCCTTCCCGGTCGACGCCGCTGATCTCCAGCAGCGCCGCGTCGACCAGGCTTTCCAGGCCGATTTCGGCCTCGGTCTCCGAGACGCCGAACCGGGCTGCCGCCCAGCCTACTGAGAAGGGGCCGACGCCGATCCCGCCGAGACCGGCCAGCATGGAACGGGCATGGCCGTCGAGCAACCGCAGGGAAGGCAGCAGGACTTCACGCATGCTCAGGTCACGGAAGGTCAGCTCGGCCAGCCGGGTCCACGGGTCGGACAACCGGCGCGCGAGCCAGGCGGCGGGCCAGTGCGGCCGCGATGCCAGCCGGGCCCCGGCAATACGCAGCGCGAGGGGCAGCCCGGCGCAGTAGGCGACCAGGTCGGCGGCGGCGTCCCGGTCGGCGGCGATCCGGGACCGGCCCGCCGCCGAGGCGAGCAACGCCAGCGCCTCGGCGTCGTCGAGCGGCGGAAGGGCGAGAGTGTAGGAACCTGCCACCCGGGTCAGTTGGGTGTGGCAGGTCACCACGACTGCGGCATCCGCACTGCCCGGCAGCAACGGGCCCAGCTGACGTTCGTTGACAGCGTTGTCCAGCAGGATCAGCAGACGCTTGCCCGAGGTGCGGGTGCGGTAGAGGCGGACCAACTCCTCCAGGTCGTCCGTGATCGGGCGCCCCTCGGAGAGGGCAGGCTCGCCCAGCGCCCTGAGAAGCATGACGAGCACCTGCCGAGGCTCTCTCGGCACCCCGTCGGGACCGCGCAGGTCCACGTACAACTGGCCGTCCGGATAGTGGTGGGCGCCGGCGTGCGCCGCGTGTACGGCCAGGGCCGTCTTGCCGATGCCGCCCATCCCGGTGAGCAGGATCCGGCGCGGCCGCGAGGAATCCCTGGTACCGGCCGGTGCGATCACCGAGGCGAGCGTGGCCAGTTCGGCGCTTCGGCCGATGAAGTCGTCTATGTCGGGTGGCAGCATCGCCGGTATCTCCGGGTGCCGGCCGGAGGCCATCGGGGCGGGAGACTCCTGCCCCAGCTCACCGCCGAGTACCGCCTGATAGGTGAGATCGAGGGCGGCGCCCGGGTCCACCCCGAGCTGTTCGGCGAGCACCTTGCGGCCCTCGTGGTACGCGAGCAGGGCGTCGGACTGCCGGCCGCACCGGTAGAGCGCGGTCATGAGCTGGGCGCGCAACCGCTCGTGTGCGGGGTACTCAGCGACCAGCGCGGTGAGTTCGGCGATGATCTGCTCGTGCCGGCCGAGGGCGAGGTCCGCGTCGATGCGGTTCTCCAGGGCACGGGAGCGAGCCTCCTCGAGTGGTTGCAGCTCCACGTCCTGCAGATGTTCGGTGACGTTCGCGAGTGCGGGCCCCTGCCACAGGTCCAGCGCCGAGCGCAGCAGCTCACCGGCCCGCTCGAACTGCTGCCGCTGCAGGCACTCCCGGCCCTCCTTCGCCTGTGCCTCGAACCGGTGCAGGTCGACGCGACTGCTGTTCGTGACGAACCGGTAGCCAGGCTGTTGCCGCACGATCTCCACCTCGTCCCCCAGGTGTTTACGCAGCCGGGATATGTAGGTGTAGATCTGGGCGTTGGCGGTGGCGGGCGGATCCCAGCCCCACAGCAGGGAGCTGAGTCGTGAGTCCGAGACGACACGTCCCCGGGCCAGTAGGAGGGCGGCCAGTACCGTATGCACCTTCGAGCCGGACAGCGCGACCCGGTCATCACCGTGCCACGCCTCAACTGGACCGAGAATTCGGAAGTCCATGCATCGCCCCGTTCAGTGGTTACACCATGCGTACAACTCGTAAACGTAGGAGAAGGGCCTTTCGGGCGGTTATCACTTCGATTTCGGTCGCAGGTCGGTGGCACTGTCCGCGTTCATGCGGGGCTCCCAAGTGACATAAGACACACGCACCTGACCAGCAGTTATGGAACCAACATCGAGCCACCGCAAAACCGCAGTTCAGCCTCCTGCCAGAGGCGGCGACCCACCCAAATGAAGTTCGAATTTCAACCACATCTAAAAGTCACCTCCTCGCAAGTGATTCACCTGTGGATATACCCGGCAGTAGGTGCTCACAATGTGGACACCGGTAGCATCCGGGACATGTGCTGGTCAACGGGGGGAAGGATCCTGCACGATGAAAGAAGCTGTTTTCAGACTTCTCGGGCCGTTAGACGTTCGGATCGACGGGGAATCGATCCGGCTCGGCGGCCCGCGTCACCGCACCATCCTCGCCATGCTGCTGCTGACGCCCGGTCGGACCGTGTCGGTGGACGCACTCACCGACGCGGTATGGCCGAGCGGCGCACCTGCCACGGCGCGGAACCAGATCGCCATCTGCGTGGCCGGGCTGCGCAAGCTCTTCAAGGACGCAGCGGGGCCGGGCGAACTCATCGCCACCTCGCACCCGGGCTACACCATCAATCTCCTCGAACACCGCATCGACGTCGCGGAGTTCGATGAGCTGGTGAGCCGTGCACGGGGGGCCACACGCAAAGGCCGGCCCGAGGAAGCCTGCGACCTCTTCACCGAGGCGCTCGCCCTCTGGCGCGGCCGCTTCCTGGACGGCGTCACCGGTCGCCGGATCGATGAGGAGGCCACCCGGCTGGAGGAAACCCATCTCGACGTACGCGAGGAACACGCCGGGTTGCGCCTCGAACTGCGCCGTTTCGAGTCGCTGATTCCGGAGCTCACCGCACTGGTGACGGAACATCCGCTCCGGGAGCAGGCCAGGGCCCATCTGATCCTGGCCCACTACCGGGCGGGACGGAGGGCAGAGGCGCTGGAGGTGTTCCGTGAGGGCCGTGACCTGATGGTGCAGGAGCTGGGCATCGAACCGGGTCCCGAGCTCCGGGAACTGCACGAACTCGTGCTCCACGACTCTCCCGAACTATCCGGTTCGACCGCCATACCCACCGCTGCTCCGGAGGAGAGCGCGCCGGCCGAACTTCCGTCGGCTCCCGCGTCATTCACCGGCCGGGGGGCGGAACTCGCCTCGCTCGACCGGTTGCTGGACGAGCGGTCCGGCCGTGCCCCGGTGGCTGTGGCCGCCATCAGCGGAGTCGCCGGCATCGGAAAGACGGCGTTGGCACTCCACTGGGCGGACCGGGCCGCCGAGTGCTTCCCCGACGGACAGCTCTTCACCGACCTGCATGGCTTCGACGAACGGAACACGCTGATCTCGCCGTTCAGCACACTCGAACGGTTTCTCCGGGCGCTCGGCGTACCCGCCTCGCGGATACCCGGCGACCTGGGCGGCCGGGCGGCGCTCTTCCGCAGCGTGCTCGACGGCAAACGGGTGCTGATCGTGCTGGACAACGCCCGGTCATTCCACCAGATCCGGCCGCTGATGCCCGGCAACGGCCGCTGCTGCGTGGTGATCACCAGCCGCGAGCGCATCGAGGACCTGATCAGCCACTACACCGTGGTCCAGGTCGGGCTCGGCGCCCTCGCCCCGGCGGAAGCTCCTCAATTGCTCGCCGAACTCGTAGGCGAGCAAAGGGTGGCAACCGATCAGGCGGCCGCGCTCCGGCTGGGCGAACTGTGCGACGGGCTTCCGCTGGCCCTGCAGATCGCCGGTGCCCGCCTCGTGTCCAAGCCGCACTGGTCGGTACGGCATCTGACCACGCGGCTGGAGGATCCGGCTCGGCTCATGGACGAACTCAGCCCCTCGGGAAGCGGGGTACGGGCCGGATTCGAGCTCAGTTACCGGGCCCTGCCGGTCGCCGGTCGGCGGCTCTTCCGGCGGCTCGCTCTGCTGAACACGGCCGACTTCGCGGCATGGGCCGGTGCCGCCGTACTCGATACCGATCCGATGGACGCCGAAAGCCTCGTGGAACAGCTCGTCGACGCCCACCTGGTGGAGGTCGTGCCGGGCTCGGGTCCGCCCATCCGCTACAGGTTCCAGAACCTGGTGCGGCTCTTCGCCCGGGAGCGGGCGGAGGCCGAGGAGAGCGACGAGGAGCGAAGAGCCGCGCTCGAGCGGTTCCACAACGGCTGGCCCGCCCTCGCATGCGTGGCAGCGCGATCACGGACGTGAGCAAGGGAAGCCCGGGCGTGCGCGGCCAACACCGCCGGCCGCGCACGCCTTGGAAGCCCCGGGGCGAACCCGTGAACCCGTAACCCTGACACAGGACCGTCACCCGGGCAGCCCCACAGGCGGGTGGGGCAGCCCGGGTCGTGCCGGTCCTGTCCGGTCGTTCTGCTGCCGGACAGGACCGGCGCGACCGGATCGATGGGGCCTGGCGATCAGTCCGTGTCCGCGGCCAGTTCGAGTTCCCGGCCGAACAGCGCGGCGACCGCCTTGTAGACATGCTTCCCGTTGTCCGAGTTGGTCATCACCACACAGCCGTTGCCGGAACGCAGCTGCATCGAGGTCAGCGCGCGGAAGCCCGCGGTCTGACCGCCGTGCCCGAACTCCGGATCCGCCGATGATCCGTCGACCACCGTGCCCAGACCGTAGAAGCTGCCGGGAAAGGCCTCCGTGAGCATCGTGCCCACCAGCTTCGCGGACAGCAGCCCCGACAGGCCCAGGTGAGCCTGCCGGATCTCGACGGCCAGCTGCGCCAGGTCGCCGGGCGTGGACCACAGTCCGCTGCCCGCGTGCACCGGCCGCACCCGGTGGCCGCCGAGCAGTTGACGGGCGTGCTGGTCATGGCCCGCGGCCACGTCCTGGGGGCTCGTCCCCCCGACAACGCGACCGTCCGTGACCGCGGGCGGCAGGAAGGTGCTGTCCCGCATGCCCAGCGGTTGGAACACCAGCTCGGCCGCCAGCTCCTGGAACTCCTGCCTGGTCACGTCGAGCAGCAGCTGCTCGACCATGGCCCACTGGCTTCCCGCCTTGCGGAAGAGCGCACCGGGCTCATGCTCCGCGCAGACGTCGTCCAGTACCGCGGACAGCTCCGGCATGGCCTCGTCCGGCCGCCACCAGGCGCTCGGGGTCTGCGACAGTCCCGCGGTGTTCGACAGCAGGTGACGCAGGGTGAGCGGGTTCCCGCCGGCCGCCCTGGGCGCCCGGCGGTCACGCAGATAGCCGTCGATGTCCGCGTCCAGGTCGAGCACACCCCAGTCGACGAGCCGCAGCGCCGCGAACGCGGTCACATGCTTGCTGATCGATCCGGCCTGGAAGCGGGTCCGCAGGGTCACCGGAGCACCGGTCTCGACACTCCGTGTCCCATGAGCCAGCACACTGACCAGCTGGCCGTCCCTGAGCAGGGCGACCACCGCGCCCGGCACCCCATGGGCCTCCATCACCGCCGCTATCTCGGGCGTACTCAGTGCTGGCCGCGCCGCAGACAGAACCGGCATCGGTTCTCCTCCCCCATCGGTTTCGTCCGTACCCTGTGGTGATCCGCCATCAAGTGCGACCGCGAGGTCCTCGATGGTCTCGCTGTCCAGCAGCATCCGCAGCGTGAGGTCGAGTCCGGCCCGCCGGGCGGCCGTCATCACATGGACGATGCGCATGGAGTCGGCGCCGAGGTCCATCAGCCGGTCCCGTACACCCACTTCGGCCACGCCCAGCACCTCGACGCAGGTGTCCACCAACAGCTGCTCGGTCCTGTTCCGCGGTGCCACATATTCCCGGTCGGCGACGAGCGCCGTACGGCCGGGGGCGGGCAGTGCCGTCCGGTCGAGCTTTCCTGCCGGGCTCAGCGGCATGGCGGCCAGCATCATGAAGGCGGTGGGCACCATGTACGAAGGCAGCGAGGCGGCCAGGTAGTCACGCAGTTCTCCCTGGCCGACCTCCTCATCGCCGTCCGAACGGTCCGCGACCACATAGGCGGCCAGCCACTTCTCGCCGCTGGTGTCCTCCCGGGCGACCACCACCGCGTCCCGCACTCCCGGGTGCTTCAGCAGCAGTTCCTCGATCTCGCCCAGCTCGATCCGGTAGCCACGGATCTTCACCTGGAAGTCGATCCGCCCGAGAAACTCCAGCTCTCCGTCGGGCCGGAAGCGAGCCAGGTCGCCGGAGCGGTACATCCGTGAGCCGGGCGGACCGCCGAACGGCTCCGGGACGAACCGCTCGGCTGTCAGCCCGGGCCGGCCCACATAGCCACGCGCCGTACCGGCACCGGCGATGTACAGCTCACCGGCCACTCCCACCGGAACGGGCTGCTGCGCGGTGTCGAGCACGTACGCCCGGTAATTGGGGAACGGCCGCCCGAGCACCACGCTGCCGGGGTCGGGGACCACCTCCCAGGCGTGCGACCAGACCGTGGTCTCGGTCGGACCGTACTGGTTGAACAGCGTGTCCAGCCGGCTGCGCAGCTCCCGGGCCAGCGGCAGCGGGCATTCCTCGCCCCCCGTCACCCCGACCAGTGGTCGGCGGCCGAGCCCGGCGGCCAGCAGCAGCTTCCACCCGGCCGGGGTGGCCTGCAGATGGGTCACCCCGGTGTTGTCGATCAGTTCCAGCTGAGCGGCGGGATCGTTCGACTCCTCGTCGTCCGCGAGTACCACCCGGCCACCGGAGATCAGCGGCAGATACACCTCGGCCGTCGAGATGTCGAAGGACAACGAGGTCGCGGCGAGCCACACGTGCTCCGGCTCCGACCCGTAACACCGGCGCAGCGAAAAGAGCAGGTTCAGCAGGGCGTACTGGCCGATCTGTACGCCCTTGGGGCGTCCCGTCGAGCCGGAGGTGAAGAGGGTGTACGCGAGCCGGTGCTTACGGCCCTCCTCCTTGAGGTCCTCCGGATCGCTTACTGCCGGCCCGTCCGGAGCGGTGGCAGGAAGCCCGTCGATCTCCGCGCGCGCACGGTCCAGATGGACGAACTCTCCCGCATACCCCTCCCCCACACGTTCGGCCAGGTCACCCGCGGTCACGATCAGCCGGGCGCCGGCGGTCTCCAGCATGTAGTTCAGCCGGCCGGCCGGCAGTCCGGCGTCCAGCGGCAGGTGGGAGCCACCCGCCTTCCAGATGCCGAGCAGGCAGGGCAGCGTGTCGGGGCCACGGCTCAGCAGCACGCCGACCACCGACTCCGGTCCCACCCCGGCCGCCCGCAGATGGTGCGCGATGCGGTTCGCCCGGACATCGAGCTCGCGGTAGGTGAGGGTCTCCTTCCCCGTCTGTACGGCGATGGCGTCGGGTGTCGCGGCGGCTGTCGCCTCGATCACCTCATGCACGTACCTGCTCATCCCCACTCCACCTCGGTGTCGTTCCAGTCCTCGAGGACCTGGGTAAGTTCCGTCGCCGACAGCAGCGCCGCGTTCACATCGCCGTCCGGATCGGCGGCCATGGCCTCCAGCACCGCCCGGTACATGCCCGCCAGCCGCTCGGCGTTCGTCCGGTTCAGGCCGGTACTGACGGCCCGCAGGACCAGCCGCCCCGGCACGTTCGCGATCGACAGGGTGAACTCGTTGGAGCTGTCGCCGGCCCCGGCCTCCCAGTCCACCGGCCCGTCGCCGAGCGTCTGGTTGAAGTCCTGATAGCGGTACATGATGTCGAACAGCCGTCGCCCGCCGCCCAGTCGCTGCACTGCGGGAAGCGGATAACGACGATGGCTGTAGACCTCCGCCTCACGGTCGAAAACCTGCCGGACCAGTTCGCTCCAGGTACGCGCGCTGCGGTCGTGGGCAAACGGCAGGGTGTTGAGGTACATGCCGTACACCCGCTCGGCACCCGGCTCCTCCGGACGCGCGCTGTAGAGCACACCGGTATGGAAGGCCGGTTCGTTGGTGACCGTGCTGAGCACCTTCAGATGCGTGGCCAGAAGTACCGCCTTGAACGAGGTGCCGGTGGACTTGGCAAGCGCCCGCAGCTCGGGCTCGATATCGCGGAACTCGATGGACAGCTTGAAGTCCTCGCGCGGTACTCCGGGGCTGTCCCCCCAGTCGGGCGGCAGCACGGTCATGGCGTGCTGGTCGACGATCTGCTGCCAGTAGGCACGGTCGTCATCCGACTCCAGGGACTCCAGCTCCGCCGCGATGAAGTCGGCGTAGCGCACGGCCGGCCGCTCGTGCTGCTCCGGCTCCTCTCCGGAGGCGTACGAGCGGTAGAGGCTCAGCACCTCCAGGAGCAGGGACTGCTGACTCCAGCCCTCGGTGATCGCGTGGCAGTGGGTGAAGCCCAGGTGCCAGGCCTCGTCGGACTCGACGAGTGCGGAGACACGGAGCAGGGGTGGCCGGGAAAGGTCGAACAACTCGCCCCGCTCCCGTGCGATGTGCGCTGTCCGCGATGCCGCCAACTGCTCGGCGTCCTGGCCCCGCAGATCGTGCACGGTGACGGGGACGTCGGCGCTCTCGTGGACCAGCTGCAGTGGTACGTCGAACTCCTCGAGCTCGATGGACGTACGGAGCATCTCGTGGCGCGCCACGACGGTCCGCGCGGCGCGGCGCAGGGCGTCGGCGTCGAACGGCCGGCCGTCCTTGATCCTGAACGTCGAGCTGTTGTGGTACTTGTTCAGGCCGTCCCCGGCGAGCATCTCGACCAGCATGCCCAGCTGCACCTTGGAGAGCGGGTACGCGTCGACCAGACCAGCGGGGAGCGTCTTCCGCACCTGCTCGGTGACGAGCGAGAACGGTGCTGCGGGAGTGAACTCCGCGCCGGGCTCCGCGCCGCCGAGTTCGGCGGCGAGTCCGGCGACGGTCCGGTGCTGGAACACATCCCGGACACCCGCCTCGAAGCCCTCAGCACGCAACGCGCCGACCAGCGCGATGGCCTTGATGGAGTGACCACCCAGGTCGAAGAAATTGTCCTCGACACCCACCCGCTCCAGACCCAGCACCCGACCCCAGACCGCGGCAATACGCTCCTCGGTGGCATTACGCGGCGCGACATACGTGTCCACAGCCGAGTCATCCGGATCCGGCAGCGCCCGACGATCGATCTTGCCGTTCGGAGTCAGCGGAAGCGAGTCCAGCTCGACGAACACCGACGGCACCATGTACTCCGGCAACGA